>JAWWAC010000010.1:0-70099 GCA_033721915.1 Oleiphilaceae bacterium | reverse complement strand
TTGACCAGGCGGCCACCCTCGACCTCCTTCAGGATCTTGACGATCTGTGACTCGCTGTACCGTGACTTGATTTTAGGGGATGGTTACAGAAGAGCAGATTGCCTTCGCCCTCAAGCAAACCGAATTGGACACGCCACTCTCAGCCTGCTTGTGGATGGCCATGATCTGACTGTCGCCAATACGTGATTTTTCATGCAGAATCCCCCTGCGGATAACTTACGGAAAATTCGACTTCTGAGCACTCGGGTTTTTCGCGGGGATTACCGAATCACCGCGTTGAGACCTTGACGGTCGGGATGGAAATGGGTTCGGAGGAAACGCATCCAGCCCAGTGTTGTCATTTTCAAGGCGCGGAACCGGGATCGCTCGGGTGGAACCGCGTGCGGCAGGCAGTGCAAGATCTGAACGGGCCCAGTCTTTAGCACGTTTGCTGATCCCCCACATCGTTCTCGTTGATTAAAACGCACACTGCACTAAAACCAGTAATTTCTAAGGGTTTCTCGATGATCACTTATTGGGCTTTCACTGGCGGGTTTCCGCTGTTTTTGTGGATTTTTGGTGTTCCACTTATGGGATTTTTCGCGGCGTTCTACATACCCGCTTGGCTGGGAATTCTTGATAGCAATGGACCTATGTGGTCGATCACGGTCGCAATTATTCTGCAGGACTTGATTGCGGGAGCCATTCTGGTTTCTCTCAAGGCTAAGGGGAAATCGCCCGCGGCAATCCTGAGTTTTTGGGCTTTCTCTGCAGTGCTTGCGGTGGCTCTGGTTGCGATTCCGGCAGCTGATATTGACCTCAGGGCTGGCCTCAAGTCTCTCATTAACCCGAAAGTACCTCTTGTGACGTCAGAGTATTCGTGGCGGCGGCTGGAAAACCCCGAGCTAACCTCTGCGAGCGTCCTTCGGGGCTATGTAATTGAAAATTTGCCCGGCTACATCAAAGCCGCTAAAAGCGGGACGCCGGAAGATGAATCAACGGAGAGCTATTACGCCCGACATCTCAGCCGGTTTGACGCACTCAAGGCAGAGATTGTGGATAATGATCTCAGAATCACAGGTCTAAGCCCCGAGCACGAGGTTTACTGGGTCGCGGTAGAGGCAAGGGTTAAAGTCGCTCCAGAAGATATTCCTTACCACGAGGGAAAGAATTCCATAGGAGACTCGAAAGAAATTTGGAATACAGATCGGTCGGACGTCTTCCGGATTCACTTTTCAGAGCTTGTTACCGTGTCGGACAGCGACTTAAAGAAGGGGTATGTGGACATGCCGTTGAATGGAGATCGGGTATCCCGCCTTTCGCTTCACACCGCGGTGTTTGAGGAGGATGAAAGCAATGAAGCCCGGCTCTTACGTTCCATGGGTCGATGGGTCGCAGAAAACCAATAACGCTCCAAGCAATATTATCGCCAACGGCCAGGTCCCGCGAAAAACTCCGAAAAGGCCGGCCGTAGGCAGGGGAGTGAAAGGTGTTTATCAAAGCCAACCCGTTCCGGTAACCCCCCATGTCCCGGGGGCTTCCAATGTCGAGCTCAGGCCACTGCGGCCAGTTTCTGTGGTGGGTTCATGCCCCCAGGTGCCATATTCGGTCGTTCGTGATTGTGGTGCCAGAGCCAGCGAGTGGCATAATCCTGGACTTCCTCAGTGTTTTCGAACAAATACTGCGCCAGCCAGTCGTAACGGACCGTTCGGTTGATTCATGGCCAGGTACTCCTTCACCAGCGCTCTCAGGGCACTCTTTTCCCTCGCAGGGCTATTACCCCGGCGGCTATTAGGAAACAGGTCAACAAAAAAATAGCAGTGCCCGACCTCCGCCCTTACCAACAGCTGGTAGCCACCGATTTTTTCTTGCCCAGGCGCGCCAATGAGCCGATTGCACAGCCCCCATTCCCCTCCCATACTGCACCCTCATCGAATCCGAAAAAGAGCAGTAGCACACCATGTGCGGACGTTTCGATTTTCATGCCTCACCCGACCGGGTGGCTCAGCGCTACTTCGGACTGGAGCGGGCCGGTATCGATAACCCGGGCCCTCACTACAATGTCCCGCCGGGGGTCAGCATCACCGTCATCCACGGTCAGGCCAGGGAACCTGTGGCGTTCAGCCGTCTGCATTGGGGCTACCAGCCCTTCGGTGCCGGGGACGGGGCACCCACGCCCATTAACGCCAGGGCCGAGAAGGTGGCTCAGAGCCCGTTCTTCCGGGAGGCCTTTGCCCACAGGCGCTGTCTGGTGCCGGTGAATGGCTGGTTCGAGTGGCAGAAAACCGGGTCCGGCAAGCAGCCTTTTTACATCACCTGTCCGGAACATTCCGGGGATGAAGTGTTGTTCCTGGCCGCCATCATGGACGACCGGCCTGCGCCGGGCATTGCCATCCTGACGGAGCCTGCGGCGGGGCATCTGGAGGGGATACATCCCCGTCAGCCGGTGGTGTTGGGGACAGAGTGCCTGCCGCGCTGGCTGGACAGGGCCGTGACTGAGCGGCAGGCCATACGCCGTGTGGCTGAGCGGTTTGATAGCGCAAGGCTGGATTGCTGGCCGGTGTCCAGTGCTGTGAACAGGCCGGGCAATGATGGAGCTGAGTTGATTCAGCGTCTCCGTTAAGCAACTTGCACCGTGTCGCGCGACAAAATACGCTGTATGGCATAGCAAATGGACTTGATTCGGAATCCTGGATGATTAAAAGCATCAGGCACAAAGGGCTGAAACAGTTTTTCGAAAGGAAGCACCAAAGGCATCCGCGCCGACCACGTGGATCGCCTTCGTGACAGGCTGACGGTGTTGGATGCGGCCACCTGCCTGGATGACATTGCCGTCAGCAACTGGGGGCTGCACCCGCTGACCGGAAAACTGAGAGGCCATTATGCCATCAAGGTGTCCGGCAACTGGCGTCTTTATTTCAGGTTCCGGGATGGGAATGTTTCTCTGCTGGACTATGGCGATTACCACTGAAAGGAGACCCATCATGGCGATGCATAACCCCTCGCACCCTGGCCGGATTATCCGGCAGCGCCTGATTGAAGACGAGGACGGGCACAAGATTGGCAGCGTAGCCCTGGTCGCGGAACGATTGGGTTGTCACCGCAATACCTTGAACCGTGTGATTAATGGCAGCGCCTCCGTAACGCCTGAAATGGCGCTGTCCCTGGAGCAGGTGGGGGCCGGTAGTGGCGAGTTCTGGCTGTCCATGCAGGCCAATTACGATCTGTTCCAGCTTCGCCATCGGCGGGGCGCGGCTTAAGCAGTTGGATTATCGGGAACAACCCACGTTTATTGCAGTTTACACACGCCGGACTGGGCCTGGATACTGGGCCACCAGATCATCTGCAGTAAGCAGCAGAAACCCTTCAAATTCCGCCTGTGCAACCAGAATCCGATCGAAAGGATGTCTGTGAATATCCGGCAGGTGGGCAACCGTCAGGGTGTGCTGTGAGGCGATTGCCAGCTCATGGTAGCCATTCTCGATCAAGCCCCTGCGCAGGAGGTGTGGATCAACATGAAAGTCCGGCCGTTTCAGACCGTTCTTGATCACCACTTCCCACACACTGGCCGCGCTGAAGAACAGCTTGTTTCCGGGGTCATCAATCAGCTCCCTTGCCTCAGCCGATAATCGCCCGGGCTCTGCGGCCGCCCAGAGAAGAATGTGGGTGTCCAGAAGCAGATTCACATCAGCCTCCGAGCAGATCCGCGATGTCGTCCTGCCCCATGCGGTCAAAATCTTCCGGTATGGTGAACTGCCCTTTCAGGAATCCCAGTCGCTTCTGTTGCCCGGATTCCGGCGCGTCAATGGCGGATACCCGAACAGCGGGTTTGCCCGCTTTCGCGATGATAAAGGGCTCCCCTTTTTCCGCTTTCGCCACCAACTGGGAAAGCCGGGTCTTGGCTTCGTGCATGTTGACTGATTCCATATCCAATCTCTGGCTTAGTCTACATGCCTTAGTCTAATCAGATGAAGCTACTTTCGCTACCTCAACTCAGCCACAACCAGCCGATAAAGCTTGGCAGTCAACCGATTCCAACGGCCTGATAAATATGACACTGGCAGGGGCTGGCAATGGTGTCAGCTTCGCCATGGCAGGAGCGCGGCCTGAGTAGTTCGTGTCATCAGCGCGCGCTACAGGGTGAAAGCAGTGGCCCCGGGCGGGACGGTGACGGGTTGGTCTCTCCTTACCCGCCCTCCTCCTGTTTCTGGCGCATTTCCCTGACGCGCATGGGCATGCGGTCTATGACCGAGAAGATCCGCTCCAGGTCGAGGGACTCGCTGCGATCCTTAACGCCACCGTCCTTGCCGATCAGAATCACGCTCTGACCCCCGGAGCGGGACGTCAGTGTTTCCCGCACACTCCGCTCCATGGCCTTCCCCGGGTCCGGTCTGTTGGACGCCAGGGAATTGTCGGTCACCACAAACCACAGGATGTCACGGTCTTCGACCTCACCCCGTGCGGAGCGCAGCGTCTCAACGGCCGTCTCTGCCTGAGAAGGGCCGGACGCGTTGACCAGGATGATGCGGTGTTTCCATTGCAGGTCGGCCAGGGTCTCAGAAGCCGACTGGGCCTGCACCGTTGCGAACAGCAGCAGGCCCAGCAGCGGGATGCCCGTAAAGCGATGGAAGGACATGGCGACCGCCCCTTATCCGGCTTGTTGCCTGCGCCAGGCCAGCTCGTTGCTGATAGTGGCCTTGGGCTGCAGCATGGCGAAGTCCAGGTCGGCGATTTCCTTGCCGTCCTTAAGGCGCTGGACAAAGTCCGGATTGGCCAGTGCTTTCTTGCCCACGGCCAGCAGTGCGTCGGGGTACTGGTTGGCCAGGTCCTGGCAGTTGGTTTCATCCACACCGCCGTTGATGATCAGACCAAGGCCCTGCACTTGCGCGGCCACGCCGGCCAGGCTCTGATTGCCCTGGGGGAAAGGCTGTCGGTTCACATCGCCGTCGGTGGTGTGGACAAAGTCCGCACCGGCGTCCCGTACCGCTTCCACAATCCGGCGAAAGCCTGCCTCGCCTTCCGGCAGCTGGTAGTCCGGATCGGTCACGGTGCCCTGTGACAGGCGGATGCCCACCGGGTACCCCTCGCCCACGGCCTCGCGCACGGCCCGGATGACCGCCACCACCAGACGCAGGCGGTTTTCCAGAGGGCCGCCATACTGGTCATCCCGCTGGTTGAAATGGGTGCTCAGGAACTGATTCAGCAGATAGCCATTGGCGCCATGGAGCTCAATGCCGTCAAAGCCGGCGGCTTTGGCGTTGGTGGCGGAGCGGACAAAGCCGTCGATGGCGGTCTGAATGTCGGATTCCGTCATGGCCCTTGGGGTCTTCCATTCGGTCTGGTCGCCGTAAAAGCCAAGGGGAGCACCCTTGGGAATGACGTCACTGGGCCCCACTGGCTGGTCGGTGTAATGGTTGGCCTGGAACTGGGCGCCGGCGTGCATCAGCTGCACATAGATCCGGCTGCCGGCGGTATGGACACGATCCACAATGCGCTTCCAGCCTTCCACATGGGCGGAGTTGACCAGGCCCGGCTGGTGGGCATAGCCCTGGCTGGCCTGGTCGTCGGTGTAGGTGCCTTCGGTAATCACCAGGCCGAAACCGCCCCTGGCATACCCCTCGTAGTGGTCCGCCATCAGGGTGTTGGGTGTGCCATCGGCCTCGGCGCTGGTGCGCGTCATGGGGGCCAGGGCAAAACGGTTCGGCAATTCTGTCTTGTGGAAATGGACTGACTGCATCAGGTCGCTCATTCGTTACCTCCTGTGTCTGTTTGATAGTTAGTATCCGTGGGGGCGCGGGGTTCTTAAAGCGAAGAATATCGATCCAGTGCAACAGTAAAACTGAACGACCGGATGGCCCGATCCCGACCGTCAGACCGCCACGCACGCACTGAGCAGAACCGGTTGGATTCGGTGCTCCGTACAGGTCACACTGGTGAGGAAGTCAGCCACCGCAAAGGAGCGGCACCATGAGCAAACCGGTCACCCAGCGCATTGAGAACGCCCTCTGGGGCGCCTTTATTGGCGATGCACTGGCCATGCCGGTGCACTGGTTCTATTCGGCCGAACGCATCCGTGAGCACTTTCCCCAAGGGCTGGACCGGTATTACCCGGCCCCTCACCCCCACCCGGACGCCTTTATGCTGGGCATGGCCTATCGGCCAAATGTGGAGAAGGCCCGTTCACTGGGACGCCCTTACGACATCCTCCATGACCATGCCCGCTTTTACCGCACCCCCTACAGTCAGTTCGGCTTTTCACTGGACGAGCGTGACGGTGAACATGGCAACGCCGCCGCCGGAATGGACGAGAGGATGCATTACCACCATGGCCTGGGCGCCGGCGAGTCCACTCTGGGGGCCGGACTGATCCGGGTGCTGATGCGCTCGGTGATTGAGCGGGGCGGTTACAGCCAGGCGGGGTTCCTGGAGGATTTTATCCGCTTCATGACCCGGCCCCGTGACCGCAGTGACCCTTACACGGAGATCTATCTGCGCCGCTGGTTCGAGCAGTACAGCCAGGGGGTGGCACCGGAGAACTGTGCCGAGCATCAGCGCCGTGTCTGGTCCATTGGCAGCGTGGGTGGCCTGATCCGCCCGCTGGTGCTGGGACTGCTGAACCCGGACAACCCCTATCTGGCCACGGGCATGGCCTTGTCCCACCAGCAGCTGACCCATCGCTCGGAGCTGGTGGGCAGTGGTCTTGCCCTGCTGGTCCCCACCCTGCTGGAGGGGGTGAACGGGAAGTCGCCGCAGGCCCTGTTCCGGGATCTGCCGGGGCGGATTCCGGCGCCGGCGGTGTCCGGTGAGGCGTTGTTCCGGGCCTACCGGGAGCACAACGGGCCGGGCAACATTCCGGAAGATGAAACCTGGCGGCTGCATATGCGCTTTCTGGAGGAAGCTTCGGAACGGAAAAGCTCGGATTATTTTGCCACCGCCTGCTATATCGAACAGGCACTGCCGTTGATGGCGGCACTGGGTCGGAACCATGACGGGGCACTGATTCCGGCCCTCAGGGCCAATGCGGAGGCCGGTGGTGACAGCGTGCACCGGGGCATGGTGCTGGGCCTGTTGCTGGGGGCCGGCAGTGACGGGATACCGGAGTCCTGGAAGACCGGGCTGAAGGATCATGACGCCCTGGCCCGGGAAATCCACCAGTTCGCCGCACTGGCCAGTACCGGAGAGGGCCACCTGACACTCTGACCGACTGCCGATCCAAACGGGGCAGGAGGGAGCGGCACCCCGCTCTGGTGCATACCGGCTGAACGGTCATGGTCAGTGTCAGTCTTTGCGGGTCTCTTCCGTGGCGGGTTCCAGCTGCCCGCCCTCATCATCCAGCAACTGGTGGTCGTAGGCCGCCTGGAGACCGGTGGCCTCTTCGTCCGGGCTTTCTGCCTCGCTGTCGGGGCCGAAGTCGATGTAGCGGGGGTACCAGGGCGACAGAACCGCCACCAGGATGCCGATGGCAGAGAAGGTGGCAAAGGCATCGGCGTAACCGAATTCCTCCACCAGCACACCCACCAGCGGTGAGCCCGCCGCCTGCCCCAGGGCACAGGCGATAAACGGCAGCACCGGCCCCATGGAAAGGCGGCCCGGCAGCAGGCGGATGCCGGTCATCAGGTACAGTCCGGTCAGGCTCATGTAGGCCAGGCCGAAGACCAGTGCGGAAAACGCCGACAGCATCAGCTGGTCCGGGCTGGCGGCCAGCAGTGTCAGGCTGGTGGCCATCACCACCAGCATCAGTGCGTGGGTGATGGGCGGGTTGTTGCGGTCGGCCAGATCACTCACCACGGCGCCGCCAAGGCCGGCAACGCCCACCGCCAGCCACAGCCAGCCGGTTTCCCCGGGTGGCAGGGCACCGAGATTGACCGCCAGGTCCGGGGCAAACAGCCAGTAGGCGGCGGAGACAAAACCCATGGCAAAGGCAAACAGAGAGAGCCGGAACAGACGCCACCACTGCAGCGCACTGATGGGCGGTGGCGGCGCGGCATTAGCGGGCATGATGCGGGACACGGACGGCAGGAAGTAAAAGGCCCCCATCACACCCAGCCCCGCCAGCACGGCAAAGGACAGGTAAGCCAGGCGCCAGGCATCCGCCAGGAGCAGCACCGTGGGCACCGCCACCACCACGCCGATACTGGTGCCGGCGTTCATCACGGAGCTGACACGCCCGTGCATGGAGCGATCCACCAGCACCTGCATGGCGGCAGTGAGCGCGGGCATCATCAGCCCTGTGCAGATGCCGCAGGCAAAGACACCGGCGCCGAGCAGCAACGGCCCCGAGGCCTGACTGATCATGGCCAGACCGGCCACACCGAAAGCCCCGGACAGCACGGCGGTGTTACGGGCCCCCATCCGGTCGGCGGACAACGGCGCCACCAGCATGGCCAGCACAAAGCTGATCAGCGGCAGGGCACCGATGATGCCGATCACATTCGGTGTCAGACCCAGCTCAGCACGAATGGGCGGTACAAAAAGGCCGAACGCGAAACGCGCCAGACCATAACTGATGGCCACCAGGGCGGCACCGAACAGGGCAAAGGCGAAGCTCGTCAGGGTCTTCATGGCGAGTCCTCCCCCGTTGCATGAACCAACAAGTTTCAATGGACAACAAACTGACAGCCCTGCACACAAAAAAGCAAACGCTTACTTCGAAAGCCCCACACAGCAATAACCGGGAGCGCATTGAGCAAGACAGCCCGCACTGTCAGGCACGGAATTATTCGGCCAGGCCCCTATGCTCGGATGGCTCTGACCCAGGACCCCGTTTGGCCGGCGTTACCAGCTCTCACCAAAAGGCCGGATATCCAGCTCATGGGTCCAGGCGGACGGGTCCTGTTGGGTGAGGTGCCAGATGGCGTCCGCCACGGCGGCGGGCCTGATGAAAAAGTCGTCCGGTTTGTCCGGCAGCATCTGGCGGGTGCGGGGCAGATCCACCACACCGTCGATCACCACATTGGCCACATGGATTTTCTCGGGGCCCAGCTGGCGGGCCAGTGACTGGGCCAGGCTGCGCTGTGCCGCCTTGGCGGAGGCGAAGGGCGCGGTATTGGCCCGGCCCCGGGTGGCCGCCGAGGCGCTGGTGACAATGATGCTGGCTGTCTCATGCTGGCGTAACTGGGGCAGAACCGCCTTGGTGGCCGCCACCAGGCCCTTCACGTTGATGCGCCAGTTGGCCTCGAAATCCTCCAGGCTGGCGTCTTCCACGCTCTTGAACATCCCGCCACCGGCGTTGTAGAGCAGGACGGACACCGGCCCCAGGCGTTCTTCAATGCGCTGGAAGGTGGTTTCCACAGTGTCCATGTCCGTGGCGTCGAAGGGGAAGGCTTCCGTGTTGGGTATCTCCCCCGCCAGTTTTTGCAGGTAGTCCCGGCTGCGCGCCAGCATGGCCACCCGGTAGCCCTCATGGGAAAAACGCCGCACCAGCGCCTCGCCATTGCCGGGCCCGACACCGATTACCACACAGACTCTGGTCATTATCGTCACCTCCTTTGAGATTGATGTCGGGATATAGCCTTATCACGGATGTCCGCCAGATTGAAGAATCGGTTCACTGCCACTTCTTGTCCATAAACCCTACAGACTTGCCCGAATCAACCGGCTATTCTGACAGGGTGTGTTTTCCGCTGTGGTGCCAAGGACTCGTTCAATGCGGTTCGCTGTCTGGCTTTTGTGGCTGTTGCTGCCTGTTGTTGCCCTGCCCCACTCCGGCCCCACCTCCTGGGCCGGGGTCAAGGCGGATATGCGCGAGCATGTCTATATGGACCGCAATACAGGCCGGGACGGCACCGTTTATTGCGGTTGTGACTGGGAGTGGCAGGGGCGCTCCGGCGGGCGTGTGGTTCTGGATGACCAGTGCCCGTACTCGGCGCGCCGCAATGGGCTGCGGGGGGAGAGCATCGAGTGGGAGCACATCCTGCCGGCTTCCACCATGGCGAAACTGGCCGGGCGGGCCTGCTGGGGCGACGGGGGCCGCAGCGTCTGTGTCAGCGAGGACCCGCAATTCACCGCACAGTACACGGACCAGCACAACATCACCCCCAGCATTGGCGAGATCAACGCGGATCGCGGCAACTTTGCCATGGCTCCGGTGGGGGACAGCGGCGTCCGTCACGGCGGCTGTCTCTCCAGCGTCAGCTTTGAGCAACGCCGGTTCGAGCCCCGCGACCAGGCCAAGGGCTTTGTGGCACGGGCCTACTTCTACATGTCCGATTTTTACGACATCCCGCTGCCCGAAAGCAAACAGCGCACTCTGATGGACTGGCACAGTGCCCACCCGCCCACGGACTGGGAGCGGGAACGCAGCCGGCGCATTGCCAAACGGATTGGCCGGGAAAATCCCTATATCACCGGCGACCGGCAGTGGACACTGAACCAGGCACGCTCAGGAGATGGGCTCAAGGCGGTGCAGGGGCGCTACCAGCCAGCCGTGGCCGAATCTGAAACCCCGGCAACCGGGCCCATTATTGGCAACCGCAACAGCCGCGTTTATCACCTCCCGGACTGCCCCAGTTACGACCGGGTGGCACAACGCAACCGGGTGCCGTTTGCGTCGGAAAAAGACGCGGAACAGTCCGGCTTTCGTAAAGCCGGTAATTGTTGAACTGACGACAGGAGGCGGTTATGAACGCACTGTCCCGACCCCGTCAGCTACTGGGGCTGACGGGCTGGATGGCATTGATGGTACTTGTGTTGGCACTGGGGGCCATGGCCTCGGTGAATGCCGGGGACTTTTATCGGCAGCTCATGCAACCGGACTGGGCACCACCGGGGGCAGTGTTCGGTCCCGTGTGGACGGTGCTTTACGGGATGATGACCTTGTCCGCCTGGCTGGTCTGGCGTGATCGGGGCTGGCGGAGGGCATCCTGGGCGCTGTCACTGTTTGTGCTGCAGTTGGTGCCGAATGTGCTCTGGAGCTGGCTGTTTTTTGTGGGGCATCAGGGAGGGCTGGCGTTTGCCACCATACTGCTGTTGCTGGGGCTGACCCTGGCCACGGTGGTGGCGTTTTACAGACATCACCGTGTGGCGGCCGGCTTGCTGGTGCCGTATCTGCTATGGGTCGGTTTTGCCGCCTGTCTCAACCTGGCGGTGTGGCGGCTGAACCCGGGGCTGCTCTGAGCGGACTGTCGTGGTTGATGGTCAGAACAGGCATGGGACAGGCACAGGCAGGGACAGACAGGCACAGGCAGGGACAGACAGGCACAGGGGATAATAGGACAGGCACAGATAATGGGACAGGCACAGCATGGGGGAATGGGACAGGCATGGTTTATGGCCAGAATGGTGGCCAAAAAAAAGGTGGGCCAGAGACCGGCCCACCTTCTTGATTAACCGCCACGGATCAGGCGCCCGGATCCTCAACCGGCTGTGCGGAGGCTTCCAGCGCTTCCTTGCGGTCCTTCTCACGGCTGACATAGTCGAACCACTGCTGGGCGCTGTTGCCGGTGCCGTCCAGCTTGCGGGCCTGGTCCAGTGCCGAGAGGCTCTGTGAGTAGTTCTCCAGGTTGAAGTGGGCCAGCCCCTTCACCATGTGGGCACGGCCCATGTTGTCAAAGCCACCACGGCGGATGGCCTCGGAGGCGTATTCCACTGCGTCCTGGAAGTCGCCCCGCTCCAGTGCCACCTGTGACATGCGCAGGTGAATCTCGCCATCCTTCTGCTTTTCCGCCGCACGGGCAAAGGCCGTCAGGGCACGGTCGTATTCCTTGGCCATCAGGTAGTAGTCGCCCATGCGCTTCACATTTTTGGCGCTGTCCTCCACCTGGCCGCTTTCCAGCCCCTTGTCGATGACGCGGGCGGCCTTGAAGGGGCTGTTCTGTGAGGCCATCATCTGGGCCAGGCTGATCTGCTCGTTGCTTTTCTCCAGGTAGCCCTTCTCATAGGCCGCCTCGCGAACGGCCAGTTGCTCTTTCGGCCGGTCCAGCTCGCCGTAGACGGCGGAGAGCTGCATCAGATAATCCTTCTTGGTGTATTCCTTCACCAGCACTTCCAGTACATCCTTCAGTGCGGTGTAGTCTTCCTGCTGGTAGTGGATGCCGCGCTTGAGCAGGTACCAGTTTTCCGCCACTTCCCGGCCGTCTTTGCGGCGCAACTCAATGGCCCTGTCGATGGCCTTCGCCGCCGGTGCCCACTGGGACTGGCTGTAATGCAGCTGCGATTTCAGGGCAAAGGCATCGGCACCGGGATCGTCCTGCATGGCAAACCAGCCTTCCAGTGCCTTCAGCGCCTTGGGGTACTCTTCACGGGCGTTGTACACCTTGGCCAGGCTGAAGCGGGTGTCCTGCTCGAGGCTCAAGGGCAGCTCCGACTGTTCCAGAAGCTTCTCGTAGGCCCTGGCGGTGGCGGCCAGGTCTTCCTCCTGGTAGTGCAGGAAGGCCGCCAGGTTCCAGTACATGGCCTTCTCGTAGCTGTTGAGGCTGTTGAGGCTCATGGACCTGAGGGCCTCGAAGGCGCGCTTCATTTCGCCCTGATCCGCCAGTTCACGCACACGGCCAAAGCGCCGGTAGGTGCCCTCGCGCATGGCCGGGGTATTGCGCACGTTGTTGTTTTCAGCGGCGGACAGAGCGGCAACCGGCATCAGGGCGGCCATCTGTGGGCCGACACTGGTGACCGGCAGGGCGGCCGTAAACAGCAAGGCACCCGCCAGAGCAAAGGTTGGGAGTTGACGTGTTTTCATGGCATTCACCTCTATTTTTCCATCTCGAAGCGGATGATGTTTCGCACACCGGCCACTTCCACCGGCTCGCCATTAACAGACTTCGGGCGATACTTGAATTTTCTGGCGGCGTCCATGGCCGCCTGGTCGAACACCCCTTCCGGGTCGGCTTCCACCACCCGGGGGTTTTCCACATTGCCCCGCTCGGTGACCGTGAACTCCACCACCACGTAGCCCTCGATCCCGCGGCGCAGCGCCCTCTGGGGGTAGACCGGCTCCACCTTGACGATGGGCAGGTAGTCACTGTCACCGCCGCCGGAAATACCGGCACCGATGTCCAGGCTGTTGTCCATGGCCACGGCCCCCAGGTTCAGGGACTCTCCCCCCACGTCACTGGTGTCCGCGTTCTGCTGGGGCGACTCGGGCTCCGGCGGTTGTTCCTCGGGCTTGGGTGGCTCCGGCTTCTGACGGTCCTTTTCCTGGACTTCGTTCTGGGGCTCGACCCGCACGAAATCCACGGTGTAACGGTCGTCGTCTTCCGACAGGGCCGTGGTGCCGGAGGCAATCAGCTGCTGCATCAGAAAGAACACGGCAAAGGTGATGGTGGCACCCAGGCCCAACGCCAGCAGAACGCGGCCCAGGAGTTGGATTGCGCTCATCACGGCTCCTGTGCGGCTATGGATACGTTGGTGACACCGGCGGCCCTGGCGGCGTCCATCACCGACACCAGGTGACGGGTGGCGGCCTCTTTATCCGCCTGGATCACCACGGAGCCCTGTGGGTTTTCGGCGTGCAGGCGCTCGATATTGGCCCGCACCGAGTTGGGGTCCACCTTGCGGCGGTTGATCCAGATATCCCCCTCGGGGCTGATGGCCACCAGCACGTTGGCCCTGTCCTGTGGCTCGGCGGTCTGGGCGTCCGGGCGGTTCACTTCCAGCCCGGACTCCTTGACGAAGGAGGCGGTCACGATGAAGAAGATCAGCATGATAAACACCACGTCCAGCATCGGCGTCACATCAATGGCGTCCTCTTCCTCGGCCTCCTGACTGGCAAATGATCGGAATGGTCTGCGCATAATCTCGGTCTCAATCTCAGTCTTAGTGGTCAAAGGTCAGCTGGTCTTCCAGCCGGATCGCCTTGAGGCGGGCGTTGCGCTGCAACACCGTGATGGCAAAGACACCGGTCAGTGCCCCCACCATGCCCGCCATGGTGGGAATGGTGGCCTTGGAGATGCCGGAGGCCATGGCACGGGCACTGCCGGTGCCCATCACCGCCATCACATCAAACACCTCGATCATGCCGGTGACGGTGCCCATCAGACCCAGCAGGGGGCAGATGGCCACCAGCGACTTGATCAGCCCCAGAGACTGGTTCAGCCCCATGCGCGACTGGGTCACCAGATCCTGGCGGATATGGTGGGCCCGCCAGGACTGTCGCTCCGAGCGGGCCTCCCACTGGTCGCGCACGGCCTGGGCCAGCTTGCGGTAGGTCATGGTGAAGAACAGGGTGCGCTCGAGAATCAGCACCCACATGACAAACACCACCACCATGATCAGGCCGAGCACCTCACCGCCCCGTTCCAGAAACCGGATCACCTCCTCGTAGGCCTGCAGTAACTCCAGAGGTAGCATCTTGGCGGCTCCTTAAGCGGGTTGCGTCTGGCTGTTGCCAGCGTCGCCGGACTCGTCCTGCTCTTCACGGCCGGCAATGATGCCGATGGAGCGCTCTTCCAGCAGCTGACTCAGACGCTTGCTGCGACCCTGCACCAGCGTGTGCAGCAACACCGTGGGGATGGCCACCGCCAGACCCATGACCGTGGTCACCAGTGCCTGGGAAATACCACCGGCCATCAGCTTGGGGTCACCGGTGCCGAACAGGGTGATGGCCTGGAAGGTGTTGATCATGCCGGTGACGGTACCCAGCAGACCCAGCAGTGGCGCCACCACGGCAATGATCTTCAGTACCGCCAGGAACCGGGTCAGCCTGGGCGTCTCACGGGCGATGCTCTCACCCAGCTTCAGCTCCAGGGTCTCGGAGTCCTTGTGCCTGTTTTCCTGGTAGGTCTGCATGACACGCCCCAGGGGGTTGTTGCTGTTGGGAGTGCTGCTGCGTGCCTGCTGGTTGACCTTCACGGTCATCAGTCCCAGTGAAATCAGACGCTCCAGTGCCAGCAGCAGGGCAAACAGACCCAGCGCCAGAATGATGTAGCCGATCAGGCCACCCTGGTCGATGCGCTCACGCAGATCCGGCGCCTGCAGCAGCAGTGTCAGCAGTGAACCACCGGAGGGGTCCACCCACAGGTCCGCCATCTCGCCGGGCTCAGCGTTGACAAACTCGGCGGCGGTATCCAGATAACGACCGGCGGGCTGGCGGGCCAGTACCACCAGTTTCTGGGTATCGGCTTCCCAGTTGAGGTAGTTACCCTGACCGTCCAGCACGTTGAAGGTACCGGCACGGACCACTTCACGGGCTTCGGTATTGCCATTGGCGTCCACCACCGGGGCGGTAAAACGCTGGTTGGTGCCGGAGGCGATCATCTCCTCCTGCATGAAGTACCACAGCTTTTCCATCTCCCGGATGGAGGGCAGCTGGGAGGAAGAACCGGCCTTCTCGATCAGTGTCTGCAGGAAATCACCACGGCCCGGGTACTGGGCGCTGGTGGGAGAGTTCACCAGTGAGCTGCGCACATCGCCGCCCACCTGCTGCAGTACGCCGAAGAGTTCTTTCAGCTCGCCGGAGCTCTCATCCAGGCGCTTCTCGAGGGTGGTGATTTCCTCTTCGTTGTCGTCAAAGCTGGCTTCCGCCTCGGCAATTTTCTTTTCCAGCTCGGCCAGCTCGGCGCGTGCCTGTCCCAGTCGCTGGTCCTGTTCGTTGCGCTCTTCGATAAAACGGCGCAGTCGCGCCTGCTGCTCGGAGGCGTCACGGGCACTGCCTTCCCGCACCAGTTCCAGCAGCTCTTTCAGTGAGTCGCTGCCGGACTCCTGGGCCGTGGTGGGCAGTGCGAAACACATCAGAATCAGTGTTGCCAAAAGGGCCTGTTTCATTGTCCTGCCTCCTGGGGTGCATTGAGAGGCAGACGGATCAGATCCGGTGCAGCCTGTTCACGGGCGATACTCAGACCCTGGCTCACCTGGTTGTTGTAGGTGGCGGGCAGCGGGTTCCAGCTGTTTGCTTCGCTGTCCCAGACGCCGCTTTCGGTGCCGTCCAGGGTCTGGTACAGCAGCGCGATACGGCCAATGCGCAGGAAGTCCACTTCGCGGCCTTCGTCGCTCTGGTCCAGCTTGCCCCGGTAGGCCTCGATGGTGCGGCCGTAGTCGATTTCTTCCTGGTAGCTCTGCAGCACATTGCGGAATTTCTCCGCGGTGCTCACATCGGCCCGGTCCATGGTGTCCTTCAGTTCAGCGACACTGGAGCGGCGCTTGTCTTCCAGAAACGGCAGGTCCAGCGCCACGAACTGCTCCAGCCCGTCCACCATCTCCAGCATCAGCGGGGTGACCTGGCGGTTGATGACAATGGCCTCTTCAATGGACTGGCTCAGTTGCGCCATTTCCTTTTCCTGGTTGCGGATCTGGCGCTGGAGCTGCTCCAGATACACCCCCAGGCCTTCGATATCCCGGGTCACACTGCGGTAGTTCTTCACCTTTTCACGGATATCGTCGTCCAGAGCATCGATGCGATTCTGCATCTCGCTGTTGTTGCTGAGACGGGACTTGCCCGCCTCGACCACCTGCTCCAGCGGCTCCTGGGCCGGCGCGGTGGCAGAGAATGCCAGACCCACGACAAGCCCGGTTACCAGCGTGAGCCGGCCCGGCCATTGTGGCCGTGAACGCGTTACTTTGATCATTGGAACTCCTGGTTCACCGGTTCAATTTCAGGGCGTAGCTTGTCAAAGAGATGTTGCAGTTGCGTGAACCTGTGGCTTTTTTATGACAGTGGCCCATAAAAAAACCACCTGCAGGGGACCGGCAGGTGGTTTCAGTGGCCCGGTGCCAGACCGGGCAATTCAGGAGACTTTACTCGCCCAGCACTTCGGCCTGGACGGCTGCAAAGTCAGTGGCTTCATTCAGAATGACGCCAGAAACCTGCTCATCGGCCTGGAAGTAAGCGTTCAGCATGGGGTCATCCGCAACAATGCTGTTGAGGTTGACCAGCTGATCGGCAAACTCATCGCTTCCGGTGACAGCAATATCAGCGCCTGTGCAGTTGACGATGACACTGTCATAGGTCAGCTCACGGCTGTTGATCTCGCTGTCCTGGTCGTTGACGCTGATGCAGCCACCGTTTCCGGCGCCACCGGCGTGCACGTACAGTGAGTTGTGGATAAAGCCACCCATGCCTTCACGGTGCTTGGCACTGAGGCCGTCACCATCGGCGCTGATGATGGTGATATTGGCGATGGTGGGACGGGTCCGCGGCGTGTTGTTGAAGTTGCTGCCGTCGTTGTCGCTCTCGATACCACGGTCGCTGATGCCGCTGCGGGTCACCAGCACGTACTGCAGGTTGCCCTGCCAGCCCAGGTCGAAGTCGATGGAATCGTCCAGGTTGTCGGTGAGCACCAGGTGTCTGGCGTTGGCGGTGCCGCCAAAGAACTCGATGCCGTCATCCAGGTTGTTGTTGATCTGGACAAAGTCGATGGTGGTGCCGCTTCCGCCACCAAAGACGGTCAGGCCGTTGAGCTCTTCGTCGGTGGCCACTTCAAAGCCGCCTTCGGCGATGCGGACGTACTTGACGATACCACTGCTGTCACCGGCATCGGTGCCGCCGTAGAAGCCCAGGTCCGCTTCCGCGTCCACGTTGAAGTTATCGGCGGACTGCTGGTTAACCGGTCCGAAGCCCTGCAGCACCAGGCCGCCCCACTCGCCGTTGCCATCCAGATTGTCGTTGTTAATCTGACTCTCCAGAGTGGCGTCGGTATCGTTCCAACCGTCCAGTGAGCTGAACGTGATGGGCTGCGTCACAGTGCCTTCCGCCAGGATTGTGGAGCCACGGGTTACCACCAGCCAGCTCTGGTTGCGGCCACCGAAGATTTCGGTGCCTTCCTGGATATCCAGTGTCAGTGACTCGGCGTCGCTGGGGCTGGACAGCTCAGCGTTGCCATTACCCAGCTCGACACGGGTGGTGAGAATCCACTTGGTGTCGTTGGTCATGTTCAGGGTATCGCCGTCGGAAATGGCGTTGGGCTGAGCGGCTGAGGTGAGGTCTGTCCGGATTTCACAGACGTTGTATCCGTTCACCTGGCCGCCACGGGCCACGGCCCAGTCCGGACAGGTGTTGGTGCCACTGTTGTTGCTGGGGCCGCCGGTCTTCATCAGGCCAATACCTTCGTTGGCATCTTCGATGGTCACGACGGTGCCCGGCAGGATCCAGTCGCGATACCACAGATTGTCAGTGGCGGTACGGGGATCAGAAGCACCCAGGTAGTCAGTCGGCTCCATAAAATCCGTGGCCGTGACCAGGCTGCCCGCCGGTTCCTGTGGGGCGCTGGAGCCACCGCCACCGCCGCTGCTGCCACCGCAGCCACCGAGAGTGATTATGGAACTGAACAGTGCCACCGAAATGGCCAGTTTTTTCTGTTGCATCATGGTTCTCCACCTTGCGTTGTGGGGCAGCGTCGCTGCCACCTTGGTTACTTGTCCGGGGTCCTTGATCAGAACCGGTAGTCAGCGCCGAGCTGCACACTGATTCCCGGCTTGAAGCGGAAAAGCGGTTCCCCTCCCTGGGTGAAGGCCGTCTCTTCGTCGAGCAGGTTTTCAACTTTCACATCCATGGTGAAAGCCGTGGTAAAGGTCTTCTCGTAGGTCAGGTCCACCTGGTTGATGGGCTGCTTGATGACACTGGGCAGCACACCGATGCCGGCGTCTTCAATGCTCTCGCCGTTGCGATTGAACAGCAGTGTGACCTTCTGTCCGGAGTCGAAGTGGTCGTACCCCACGGCGATATTGAGCGTGGAGTCCGCCTGGCCCTGCAGCGGACGGGTGCGGTTGGCCTCACCGGTGCCGCTCTGGAGGGTGACTTCCGAGTCAATCAGGCTGGCATTGGCCTGCAGGAAGACGGTCTGTGACAGGGCATCATCCAGTGCGAATTCCCGGCGGTAGTCCACTTCCACGCCCTGGATCTCACCGCTCTCGGCGTTCTCGAAACGACGTGAGTTGTTGCCACTGCCGCCGCCCTGGAGGATGACCCGCTCGATGGGGCTGTCCAGATCCTTGTAGAAGGCGCCGATGGTCAGGCTCTCGGTCTGTGAGGGGTACCATTCCCAGCGGATGTCGAAGTTGTTGACCGAGGAGGTCTCCAGGTCGGGGTTACCCAGCACCGTAAAGCCGAAGGTGGGGTCAAAGAAGGTGGCCGAGGCCTGCTCCTTGAAGTCCGGCCGGGCCACTGTCTGGCTGACACCGGCGCGCACCTGCATGTCCGGGTTCATGAACCAGGTCAGGTTCAGGCTGGGCAGCACATCCGTTTCATCAAAGCCGGCCGTGGTGGCCTGGTTGTTGCCATCGACGGTGTCCACTTCCTGCTTGGCCTGCTCCACACGGGCGCCACCCACCAGCCGGAAATCCTGGTACAGATCCGCGTCCGCCATCAGGTAGAAGGCGTTCACATCCAGCGACCCTTCATAGCGGTCGGAGGGGTTGGTCTGGTTGATCAGCACGTACTCATTAGCGTTGATGTTCTCCGGTGACAGCACCTCGTTGGCCGATGGAGGCGGGTTGCCGTTGATAATGGCGTTTTCCTCGCTGCGGCTGCCGGCAAAGGTGTAGCGGAACCGGGCGGTGCGGGACTCACGGTCACGGCGTACAAAGGCCAGACCGGTCTTGACGTCCGCCATGACATCGCCGGTGTTGATCAGTGGGAATTTCAGATCCAGGCTGGCGTCGTGGTTCTCATCGCTGAGATCGTCATAACGGCGCTGGAAGTCGCCACTGCTGAACACCAGATCCCCGTTGTTGCTGTTGCGGTCGTCAAAGGCCACCGTGCGGCGGTCCGGTGCGTAACGGTCGGCACGGGAGAAGGTATATTGCCAATTGGCGGTCAGATCGTTGTACTCACTGAAGAAGTGCTCGCCGGCGAACTGCTGGGTAAAGAACTGGCGTTCTTCGTAGTCGTACTCGAAACGGTCGATATTGACGCCGTTTTCCGCCGTGAAACCCTGGGTGCGTCGCACGGTGCTCTCGGTTTTGCGCGACAGCAGTGTGGTGGCTTCCAGGCTGTGGTTGATACCGAACTCCGCACCCACTGCCACCATGGCACTGAGGTCCACGTTGTTTTCGCTCTCGAAGAATTCGGTCTCGTCTTTCAGTACCAGTCCGTTGCTGGAGGCGGCGTAGGTGTTCTCCACCCCTTCGTCCTTCACATCCCAGCTGTTGCTGTAGGAGAAGGCACCGTAGAAGCCGTAAACGTTGTTACCGCGGCTGACTTCCCGCCCGCCGGTAACGCCAAAGCCCAGGTCTGGGCCGACGCTCTCGCGCTGACCGTCCAGGGTCTGGGGGAAGGCCTCACCCAGGGCTTCCACTTCACTGTCGGAGAGAGAGTCCAGATTGTTATTCTGGCCGAAATCCGTGGCGCTGCGCACGCTGCGCGGCATCTCACGGGCGCCGTCATCAAAGCCGATAAAGCCACGGCTGCTGTCCGCCTGGTCCGTGGTGACGGTGTCGCCGGTGATGCGGGTGTTGCCACCCAGGCTGAGTGAGAGCTTGGTGAAGTCCTCTTCCGGGAATGAGCGGGTCAGCAGCTGCACGTTGCCGGCGGAACTGTCACCGGGCTGGTCCGGGGTAAAGCCTTTCTGCACATTCACCTGCTCCAGCACACCGGCCGGGAACAGATCCAGTGGCGTGGTGCGGCGGCTGGGGTCGGTACTGGGCATCTGCGCGCCGTTCAGTGTGGTGGTGGTGTAACGACCACCCAGGCCGCGGACAAAGACAAACTTGCCCTCCGCCACGTTCACGCCCACGCTGCGTCGGGTGGCGTCGGCGGCGTTGGAGTCGCCGAAGCGGGCCAGCTGCTCGCTGCCGATCACATCCAGCACGGACTCCGCGGTCCGCTGCTGCTCGGAAACGGTGTCCGGCTGGTAGCTGGCCACGGCCGTGACCTGCTCCAGCTGGCTACCATCGGTGCTGGCGCTGAGATTGAAACCGGTGTTGCGGGTGACATTGGCCACCACGCGCACGGACTCGGCGGTAATATTGCCGTATTCCGGGTGGGTGATGCTCAGGTCGTACAGGCCTCGGGGCAGGCTCAGACGAAAGTTGCCGTTACTGTCCGTGGTGGCGGCGTAATCGCTGTCCGGAACGGAGATGCGGGCCCCGGCCAGAGGACTGCCGGTTTCCAGTGTGGTGATCTGCCCTTCCAGAACCCCCTGTGGCTCGCCTTCGCGATCGCTGATGCTCTCACGGGGGTCGTAGGTCTCGATATTGACCTCCGCCTCACCGTCGTCATTGAGCCGGACAGAAACGTCGGCATTCTGGCCCTGGCCCATGTCCACCCGGAAACGCTCCAGAGCCTCGCCGTCACGCAGCAGCGTGAAGCGGTAGCTGCCCTGTGTCAGCTCCATGTCCCACTGGCCATCGGCATCCATGGGGGTGTCGGTGCCGTCTACCTGTAGCTGCACATCGGTGACCGGCCCGTCCTCACCAAACACATACAGTGACAGGTCCTCGGCTGTGGCCGTGGTTGAGATCGCCGTCAATGCCAGCAGCTGGCATGCCGCTCTGGAAAATCGCTTCATTTCCGCTCCTTTCAAAACACTCAATAACGGACGGAGTCGAACTCCGCGCTTGGTGGAGACCATAAGCGCCGCTAATGACAGACAGGTGACAGAAACTTTATTGCGGGCCCTCACAAGGGGGGTGTCATGAAAACTTCACGGGAGCGTCATGTGACACTTTTGCTGACATTCCTACAAAGTTATGACAATCAGAAAGTTACAGATAAGGGTGGGGTACAGGCGCCTGGTGGCAAACATCCGCAGGTCTGGCTCATTGGCGCAAACAGACATTCTCCACACAGGTGGCACTGAGAGCAGTGAGTGGGACAGGCACAAGAAGTGAGTGGGACAGGCACTCGGAATGGGTGGAATGGGGGAACGAACAGTACAGGCACTCTCACCTCGGGACAGTCACTCTGGCCCTGGGGTGGGACAGGCATAGGCTTTTTCAGGAACATCGTGGGGCGATACTGATTAAAACCGGCGCGCCACCCGGTAGCAATGGACGGTGATCACCACCGGCACCGCCAGTGTCACCCAGGACACCCAGTCCCAGGGGCCGTTTCCCAGCAGTGCCGACAGGAGCCCGGCGCCGCTGAGCAGAGCGATCAGCAACGGCATGGCAAAAACACGGGTCAGTGAGCGGCGCTGTGAGGGCTGTGGGTGGGGCTTCATGGGGTCTCCCCCGCTGCCCGTTGCGTCGGCGGCAACCGTCCGGCGCGGCGTGCCAGCCACAGGTAGACACCACTGCCCAGGACAATGATGGTCAGTATATCCAGAATCGCCCAGAGGATTTTCAGTGGCAGGCCGCCGTAATCGCCGAAATGCAGCGGGCCCGACAGGGACAGTGCCTTGGTGTACCAGGGCATTTCACTCATGGCGGTAAAATCGCCGTTGCGGGCATTCACCAGGGCCGGCTGGATAATGTGCTCCGTCAGTGGCGTGTCACCGTGGAAAAACACCGCATAGTGAAAGTCCGTGGACCAGCTGCCGCCGGGAAAAGCCACAAACTGCAGCTTCATGTCGGGGGCTCTTTCCTGTGCCCGGGCAACGGCGTCATCCAGTGAGGCCATCTCCCCGGGCCCGGGGACCGTCCGGTCTTCATAGCCACGGGTCAGTTCCGCCAGTGTGGTGCTCTGCCAGAGGTCGAGGATCGGTGTGGTCAGTGTGTTGACCACCCCCGTGACCCCCACCACCGACAGCCAGGCCACGGTCACGATGCCCAGCAGGTTGTGGTAGTCCAGCCAGCGGATCTTGCGGGATCGGTGGGCCCGCACGGTGCCGAAGTCGAGCTTGCGCATGTAGGGGGCGTAAAGCACCACCCCGGACACAATCGCCATCACCAGCAACAGCCCCATGGCCCCCAGGAACAGCATCCCCGCCAGACCCAGGAACAGATCCGTGTGCAGCTGCAGTATGAAATCCATCACGTTGTTTTCGTGAGCGGGCACCGTATCGCCACTGGTCAGGTCGTAGGAGGCGAAGTGCATGGCGTTGCCGGGGGCATCGGGGGTCGGCCCGGTGGTGACGTTCACCACGGGCCTATCCGTGTCAAAGCTCATGAACAACGGCGTACCACCGGGCTGCCTGTCCAGGGCGATTGCCAGTATCCGGTCGAGTGACAACAGGGGCCCGTCCGGGTTGGCCGGCTGCCACTGGTGGGACTCCAGTGCCTCGTCGATCTCGTCGTGGAAGATCAGCGGCAGCCCGGTCAGGCACAGCATCAGCATAAACAGGGTGCACACCAGACTGGTCCACTTGTGCACGGCCGACCAGGCTTTTATGGTGCGTTGCTGCATGGGTTAGACCCTGCCCTAGAAATCGATGGTGGCGGAGGCCAGCAGTGTGCGTGGCCCACCGACAGTCAGGTAACCGGCACCGGGGAAGCCGCCCGCGGAGGCCCAGTAATCCCGGTCCGCCACGTTCTCAACACGGGCACGGAAAGTGACCATCCGGTCACCGGACAGTTCAACCTGGTAACGGGCGCCCAGATCCAGACGGGTCCATGAGGGCACTTCCTGCTGGTTGTCGGAATCCGCAAACTGGGAGGCCGTGTGGATCACGCGGCCATCCAGCGCCAGATTCGGCACAACCGGCACCGCATAGGTGAGGTTCAGGTTGGCCTGGAAGTCCGGAGAGCCGATCGCCTCGTTGCCATCCACCTCGGCGTCCAGGTAGCTCACGCCGCCCAGCACCGTCAGCTGGCTGGTGGCATTGCCATAGGCACTCAGCTCAATACCACGGTTGCGCTGGTGGTCGTTTTCCCGGAACACATTGTTCCCGTCCACGCCGGCCACCGGCTTGCGGCTGTAATAGGCGGACAGGGCACCCCCTATCTGGCCGCCATCGTACTTGGCGCCCACCTCGGCCTGCTGCGTCCTGAAGGGCTCCAGTGATTCACCGGCATTGACCACCGGCTGGCTGTTGGCCTGGGCCGGGGCGGTGTCGCCTTTCTGCAGGCCTTCGATGTAGTTGGCGTAGGTGGAGACTTCAGGTGTCAGACGGTACAGCACGCCCAGTGTGGGGGTGATGGCGCTGTCCTGGTATTCCGAGATCTGCTCGCCGGTGTTGAAGTCGTAGCTGAAGTCCTCGATGCGCTGGTAACGGGCACCCAGTGTGATTCGCAGTGCGTCCTCCAGCAGTGACAGCTGGTCCGCCAGAGCCACACTGGAGAGGCGGGTCTGGATGGTCCTGAGTGGGTCCTCCAGATCACCACCGGCAAAGCCCTGTGATGGCGGCTCCTGTGCCGGCTGGAAATCGTAGATATTGCCGGTCACAGCAGGGCCAAAGACAAAGGCATTGCGGGAGCTAAACTCATGGTAAGCGCCTGAGACGGTCAGTTCATGCCCCACAGAGCCCGTGCTGAAGCGGGTACGCACACCCAGATCACCGGTGTTCACCGAGTCTTCACGGGTATTGTCAAACCGGAAAGCGGTGAAATCCCCATCGGCGTTGTTCACGGTGGGGTTGGCAAAGGTGGCGGCCTCCCGTCCGTCGCGGGCACCGTAGGCGGCCCAGGCGGTGACCGAGTCACTGAAATCGTACTCAGCGCGCAGGGTGGCAAAGTAGTCTTCCGCATCGGAGAAAGTCCAGGGCTGGCCCACGCTCTGGTCCGCCCTGGGCGCCCTGGGAATGTCCAGGCCACTGCCGATGGTGATATTGGGCTGGCTGGCCTCAAGGCGATGATCCTGGTAGCCGAGATCCGCCGAGACCCGCAGCGCCTCGCCCCGGTAGTCCAGGCCAATATGGCTCATGGTCAGCTCGCTGGATTCGCCGTCCACGGCGGTGTCACCCTGGCGCCTTGCGGCGTTGATGCGCACGCCGAAACGCCCGTCTTCGGTTCGACGGGCCAGATCCGCCTCGGCATAACTCTGCTCCCCCCCCTGCGAGCCAAGGGTCAGCTGGGCCATGGGCTCATTGGGCGCACGCTTGGGCACCACATTGACCGCACCACCCAGGCCACTGCCACCGGGTGCCGCCCCCTTGAGGAAGGTGTTGGCGCCACGCAGCACCTGCACCCGCTGGATAAACCCGGAGGCCAGGTACTGCCGTGGCAGCAGGCCGTACAGGCCGTTGTAGGTCATGTCATCCGAGAAAATCGGCAGACCGCGCACCAGGTAGACCTGCTGGAAGTTGCCAAAGCCACGGGCCACCCGCACCGCCGGGTCATTGATCAGCACCTCGCCAACACTGGCCGCCTGCTGATCCTCGATCAGCAGCTCGGTGTAGCTGGTGAAGCTATAGGGGGTCTCCATGACATCCTGGTTGCCCAGAATCCCCACACGGCCCCCCTCGGCCAACTGACCACCCGGGTACGGATTGCTGAGACCACCCCTTGAGGCATCCGCGCTGGACTGTACCTCCAGAGTGGGCAGCGTAAAACGGGTATCACTGCCTTCTTCCTGGCCAAACGCCACGGAAGAAAGCGCCGAGACAATCGGCAGCACAAGAAACGGGAGGGTATGGCGACGGGAGCCGGGAATGAGCATGTCAGGGAGTCCTATCAATGGAACTAAGAGAATGAATAGGTGGCAATATTATTCTAAACAAGAATCATTTTCAAAGTGATTCCTGTTAAAGATGGCTCTCCCCTAAGGAACCTGCCTGCGGCTACAGCGGCTGCGCCATGGTCAGAAGGTGATGGGTTTGGCGTCCTGCCGTGAGGCATGGGCGTGGAAGTCATTCATGCCGCCCATCTTCGCCCCCGGGATCAGCCGGCTCTCATCCAGACCACGGACTTCCGCACAGGGTTTGCAAACGATGACTTCCGCGTTGGGGTGGTTGAATACCTCCTCAAAACGGGACGGTGGACCAAAGGGCACCATTTTCTCGTGGGCGCCGTCCAGTGCGATGGTAACGGAGTCGTGGAACAGCATGATCATCACGCTGTCACCGGACTGCAGTGCCGAGGCGGCGAAAATAAACGGCAGTGCGGCCCGGGTGGTGTCGGTGGGCCCCCAGGTGGTGGCGATGGCGTAGTGCATGGCTTTCTCCTTTGCGCGCGCTGGTGTGAATGCGGTCATTGAGTGGACTGTCAGCATCGAGCTTAACGGTTATGGCGCCCCCCGTGAATGGGTCTGCCCGTTGTGCTCATGGGCACCGGATTGAGTGAGTGGCACAGCCGGGATTCATTACCTATTATTGGCATCCATCAGCGGCACCGGCCTGTCCGGAGACCCGTAGCGGACACAGGACACAGCATGGACCCATTCGCACACACCCTGTTCGGTGCCGCCCTGGCGGAGACCGGCCTCAAGCGCACCACCCGCTACGCCACCGTTACCCTGCTGGCCGGAGCCAACCTGCCGGATGTGGATGTGATCGCCCATATGGCCGGCACCGACGCTTCCCTGTACTTCCGCCGTGGCTGGAGTCACGGCATCCTGGCCCTGATACTGCTGCCGTTGCTGCTCACGGGGCTGGTCTGGCTCTGGCATCGATGGCGCAGCCATCCTGTGGGACAGGCGTCCCTTTCAGGGGGACAGGCACCCCCTTTCAACACCGGCGTCATACTGGCGCTCAGCTATCTGGGCGTCTTGTCCCATCTGTTCCTGGACTGGCTGAACACCTACGGGGTGCGGCTGCTGATGCCTTTTGACGGGCGCTGGTTCTATGGCGACACCCTTTTCATTATCGACCCCTGGGTCTGGTTGCTCACGGGCGTGGGGGTGGTGCTGGCCTGGTCCCACCGCCCTGCCGCCCGGGCGGGCTGGCTGCTGCTGGCCGCACTGGCCAGTCTGCTGATTATCACCAGTGAGCTGGTAACGGCCCCGGTCAAGGTTCTCTGGCTGGTGGGGGTGGTGGCGGTGATCGGGCTGCGCTGGCGGCGCCCTTCCCGGGCCTTTGTCCAGCATCTGACCCGGGCCGGGCTGGCCACACTGGTGCTCTATATCGGTGCCGTCTACGGCATGGCCCGACTGGCGGAATCCACATTGGCGGAGCGCTACCCGGAGGCCTCGGTGGTGCAGTCCAATCCGGTGCCCGGACTGCCCCATGCACACCGCCTGATACTGGTGGAGGACAGGCACTACCGGATCATCCAGCCGGACGGCCGCTCACAGCGGGTGCCCCGGCCGGAGCCAGACGCGGTGGTGCGCCAGGCCCTCAAGGACGAATCCATACGCGGCTTTGCCAACTGGACACGCCACCCTTACTGGGAGGTGGATGAGACGGAACGGGGCTGGGAGGTGCGTTTTTACGATCTGCGCTATGTGGAGCCGGGCAAACGCGCCAGGGCCGGCCCGGATATCGCGTTTGCCCGGGTGGAAGTGCTGAGAGAGGAGGTTCAGGAAGACTTTGCGCCGGCCAGGGACCAGGACTGACCCGGCCGGGCCCCGCCAACAACGGCGCATCCGGTTGTCCCGGCGTTCAATGATGCTGGCGGATACCGCTCAAAGGGCGTTGACCCGGCTTATTCGGAACGTTCGATCCGTTTGTCCAGGCAAACGTTTCCCCAGGACAGGGTCGAAGCACTGGGTCCAGAGGCACTTCCCACAAGGTAGGCACTGGGACAGAGATCCGTTCCCTGTCAGCCCCCTGTCATCAGCCGGGCACCAGACGATCGGTTAAGCCGCTTTTGGTTGCTTCACCCGGTGCACCACTTCGTAGTCTTTCAACTCAAAGCGGCTCAGGCGCTTTCTCAGTACCGCCAGTGACCAGGGCCAGGCGGCGAAGTTGCGGCCGTTCTGGTCCAGGTAGTAGCTCTGGCAGCCGCCGCTGTTGAAGACGGTGGTCTTGAGGTGTTTCTGGACCTTCTTGTTGTGCCTTTTCAGCACCTCCGGCCGGATGGTGAACTTGCTGATGCCTTGGGCCCGGATCTGTTTCAGTGCGTCCAGTATGTAGTCGATCTGGGCTTCCGCCAGGCGGAAGAAGGAGTCGTAGACCAGCACGTTGGGGCCCAGCATCAGGAAGGCGTTGGGGGTGTGAGCCAGTGTGGTGCCCAGGTAGGCCTCCGGAGAGCTGTCCTTCCACAGATCCGAGAGCCGATCACCCCGTTCATTCACCACCTTGCGGCCGATGGGCGGGTGGGACACCTCAAAGCCGGTACCCCAGATGATGACATCCACTTCGTGGCGCTCGCCATTGGCGGCCACCAGGGTGTTGCCCTCCACGGCCACCAGCCCGTGGGGAATCAGCCGGCTGTTGTCCGCCTGCAACGCCGGGTAATAATCGTTGGCGAAGAGGATGCGCTTGCAGCCGATATCAAAGTCCGGCGTGACGGCCTTGCGCAGAGCCTCGTCCCGGACCTGCACTTTCAGGAACTGTCTGGCGGCGGCATTCACAGGCTTGAGCAACGTCGGGTTGCGCAGACCCACGTTGATCAGGTTCAGTGATGAGGCCACGGTGTTGCGCCAGCCTTTCTGGATTGCCGGCACCCTGTGGAGGACTTGCCGGGTGCGATCCCCCAGAGGCATGTCCGGCTTGGGCAGAACCCAGGGAGCCGTGCGCTGGAAAACCAGCAGCTCACCAACACTGGGCTGGATTCTCGGCACAAACTGGATGGCGGAGGCTCCGGTGCCGATCACCGCCACGCGCTTGCCAGTCAGGTCGTAATCGTGGTTCCAGCGGGCAGAGTGGAACATCTCCCCGGTGAAACTCTCCAGCCCCGGTATGGCCGGGATCTGGGGCTCGTTGATGGGGCCAGTGGCAAAGATTACGGTGTGTGCCAGGTACTGCCCCTGACTGGTGTCCAGAACCCACAGGTGGCGGCTCTCATCCCAGGTGGCGTTTTCCAGGGCGGTGTTGAATCGGATCAGGGGTTGTATCCGGTAATGCTCACTCACCGCCTCGAGATATTCCAGGATCTCCGGTTGCCTGGCGAACAGTCGGCTCCAGCGGCTGCTGGGGGAGAAGGAATAGGAGTAAAGAGCGGAGGGCACATCGCAGCCGCAGCCCGGGTAGGTGTTCTCCCGCCAGGTGCCGCCAACACGGTCAGCCCGCTCAATCAGGAGGAAGTTGTCCAGGCCGGCTTCTTTCAGCTTGATGGCGGCGCCGATGCCGGAGACACCGGCGCCAACAATGAGTGTTTCGTATACCCCTTGGGAAGCCGTCTTTTGGCTGGCTCTTGTCGTCCTGTTTGCGGCTCCAGCAGGCTTTCTTTGGGTTGCAGTGGTCTTTTTTGCGGTTCTTGCAGCCATGTCAGGCCCTCTTTCAGAGTCATTGCACAAATCGGTAAGAGAAGCCCAGAAAGCGGGCATACAGGCCGGGGGAAGCGCGCTTGGCCCGCCACAGCATCCGGGCGTCGATCTGCGGGGTGGTGTAGAGGTGCCCCCGATCCAGGCGGTCCAGTGTCAGTCGGGCCACCTTGTCGCTGGTGGTCAGGGCGAAGTTCATCAGGGCGCTATCCGCCAGTTTGGCGTAGCGCCCGGGTATGCGGCCGTTCCTGATGATGTTGGTGGGCACCAGCGTGGGGCAGAGCACATTCACCGGGATGCGGTGTTTCCTGAGCTCCGCCGAGAGGGTCTCCGAGAGGGCCATCACGCCGGATTTGGTGACATTGTAGGCGCTCATCTCCGGCGCTGCCGTGTAGGAGGCGGCGGAAGCCACATTGATGATGGCCCCGTGACCCTGCTCCAGAAAACGGGGCACAAAGTAGTGACAGCCGTGGATCACCCCCCAGAGGTTCACATCCATGCACCAGCGCCAGTCCTCCAGGGTGAGTTCCTGAAAGCGTCCGCCCAGGCCCACGCCGGCGTTGTTGATCACCAGCGTTACCGGCTGGTCGAGCAGCCGTTCCGACTCGGCGGCCAGCTTTTTCACCTGGGCGGACTTTCCAACGTCACACTGGATGGCGTGACCACGGGCGCCCAGCCCCTGCACCAACGCCACCGTTTCACGGGCCGAGGCCAGGTCCAGGTCAGCACAGACCACCTCGCCACCGCGCCGTGCCAGCTCCAGGGCAAAGCTGCGGCCAATGCTGCTGCCGGCACCGGTGATCACCGCCCTGGCCTTCCGGCTGGGGGCATTGTGTTGCTTGAACGGATTCTTCATGGTGATTCCAGAGGGGTTGAGTTGGAGAGGCCCGGCTCGGCCATTACGCCCTGGCACGGGGCACGAATTGCTTCACCAGATAGGGGCTGAGCAGTCCGGTGTCCGGGTCCAGCAGGCGCTCCCGGTAATAGGCCAGGTACTCGGAGCTGTCGTGATCATTGGGATGAAACCCCGGACGCAGGTAGTCAAAGATGTGCCCCATGGTGCTACCGTAGACGCCGTTTTCCGGGCCAAACAGCAGTCCGACGCTACGCTTCACGTCCTTCCAGTAAGCGCGGCTGATGAGGTTGCGGGGCCGGCGGATAAAGGGGGCCAATACCCCCCCAAGAGGCACCAGAAACAGGAGGGTGACAAAGGCGATGGCAAAACCGCTGATGCGCAGGGAATAGCTGCCGGAGAGGGTCTGGTAGACATCGTAGGCGATGTCCTTGTGCTCGGACTCCTCCAGCATGTGCCACATCCACAAAGCGCGTTGCTTCTCATCGTCCGTGTGGAAGAAAATCGCCTCATGGCGCATGAAGAACTCCGCCATCACGGCGGTGAAGTGCTCAATCCCCGCCATCATGGACAGCTGCAGACGATTGGGAAACCGCTGGAATCCGTAGCGGAACACCTGGCTCGCCAGAAAACGGTAGAAGGTCACCGGGAAGCGATGCTCCGCCAGTACCTCGTTCCATTCGTTGTGCATCTTCGAGTGCACCGCTTCCTGTCCGATCAGGGAAGTCACCCGACGCTTCAGCGCCGGGTCACTGAGAAACTGCCGGTGGTAACGGGCCGTGTCGATGACCAGGTCTTCGCCGAAAGTGAGGAAAATGGACAGCACCTCAAAGTAGGCGCTGGCCAGCTCCGCATTGAGATAGAAACGGGTATCGGCATCACTGGCATCAAAGCGGAAGTTCATATGGCGGATGGGAATCTCCGCCCTGACCTGTGCGGCGCTCTCGCCCGGCTGATGCATGCTGGCGGTATTCATTCTGGTCACCTGCTGGTTGGCACGTCATCACGAAGGAGCCCTGAAAACGGCCTCAATGCCGTCTTTTCGGGCCAACTGGGAAAGATGCTAAGCCGCACATTTGTTCGGATTCAATTCGGATTACAGGTCTGGACAAATCGGACTCTTTGGCCTAGAAACAGTGCATTGCGCGTCAAGAGCCTCCTCCGTGCCAACGACTCAGCACCTGGAACGGCCACTCGGTATACGACAGCTCCCCGGGCACACTGACCCTGCTCCACAAGGACCCAAGCCACTCATGCTGCAAAGCCTGTCACTGCGTCACCGTTTCACACTCTTGATTTTTATACTGGTGCTCGGAGTCACCTTACTGCTGGGCACCATCGTTTCCATTGAGTCGTCCAATCTGGTCCGCCGCAATATCGGTGCTTCTGCGGCCAGTGCCGCCTTCCAGCTGGCCGACAAGCTGGACCGGCAGATGGCCGCCCATGTTCAAGAGGTGCAGCTGCTCAGGCAGGTACTGTCCTTGTCCCTGGGTGCCGGGCCCGATGCGGTGCGCAGTCAGCTGGAGCGGTTGCAACAGAGCTATGACGTGGTCTCCTGGATTGGCTTTGTGCGGCCGGATGGCACCGTCATGGCCGCTACCGGAGGCATTCTGGAGGGAATCAGCATTGCCCACCGTCCGATCTTCCAGAATGGCCAGGAGGCCCTCTGGCTGGGCGATGTGCACGAAGCGAAAATGCTGGCCAGGCTTCTGCCCAACCCCAGTGGCGAACCCATCAAGTTTGTGGACATTGCCGCGCCGGTGCGAGAGCCGGACGGCACTTTGCGGGGGGTACTGGCCGTTCACTTGAGCTGGGAATGGGCACAGCAGGTGATGACCTCCATGTTCCCGGACCTTCAGTCACAGCTGGAGGCGGAACTTTTTGTGGTGGCGCAGGACGGAGCCGTCTTACTCGGGCCCGAAGCGATGATCGGCCAGGTGATCTCACCGCTTGAATTTCGTCCGCGAGTGGGTGAAAGAGCCCGGGGCTGGACCGTGCGGCCCTGGGAAGAAGGCAGCGAATACCTCACCGGTTATGCCGCCACCGACGGGCAGGGAGATTTTGACGGTCTGGGCTGGACGGTTCTCAGCCGCAAACCGGTCTCTGCCGCCTTCGCCCCGGTGCGATCACTGCAGCTGCGGATTGCTCTGGTTGGCTTCACTCTGGCCTTGATTTTCGCGATAACGGGCTGGGCCATTACCTCAAGGCTGCATCAGCCACTGCTGAGGCTGGCCTCCGCAGCGGACCGGGTCCGGTCCGGCCAGCAGAGCGATACCATACCGCTCCAGCCCAGTTCGCCGGAACTCTACCAGCTCTCCTTGTCCATGCGCCAGATGGTTGCTCGCCTCCAGGAGCAGCGACAGACCATCGGCAACCTGGAAACCCAGGTGCATAACGACTCGCTGACAGGACTCCCCAACCGGGCTTTTATGGAACAGTACCTGAAGCACGCCATGGCCGAGGTGCAGCGGGAAAAACGGGTGCTTGCTCTGATTTTTATGGATCTGGATGGCTTCAAAGGAGTGAACGACAGCCTTGGACATCAGGCAGGGGACCAGGTTCTGCAGAGCGTGGCAGACCGGCTGCGAGAGCACCTGCGCACTGGTGATATCGCCGTGCGTCTGGGCGGCGATGAATTTGTGTTGATCCTGAAAACCGAACGGGACAAGGCCTTCTGGCTAATGAAGCAGATGGCGAGCCGGCTGCTGCCGGCCATTTCCACCCCAATGGCGTTAACCGGAGGACAGACCGCGAAGGTCGGAATCAGCCTGGGCGCAGCCTGGTGGCCGGACCACGGCAGCACCATAGAAACCGTGAAGGAACACGCGGATCAGTCTCTTTATCAGGCCAAAGCCTCGGGCCGGAACCGCCTGGTCATTTACCAGTCCGAGAGTCCACCGGATCCGAACCGGCGCCCTTGAGCCCACACTCGTGCACAACCTCTGTCGTCTCTGACCTGCCCCATTGGATGATGCCCGTGGAGTGGCTCAGGCGGGAGCAGAACCTGTACTCCATTTCCCACCAGTTCCCCGTGTGCCTTTCTCCCGCAATCACGCCCGGCACCGTGCGATCGAGCCCCTACTGAGAGCAAAGCCCCCTCCTTATTGGCCTATTCAGCCGGCAGTCCACTGACCGGAAGGTCTGAAGGGGCCCGTCTTTACCATTAATAAAAACTATTGAAATGGTGCAAAAAAACAACTTAAAACAATGGCGCTCTATTGATGTATATTGGTTTCAGCAACGGAATCGGGCCTTTCCCGGTCCGCCCTTTTGCCGTACAAGTAACGACGTGCAGTGTTCATTGGTATGCCCTTTTCCACTGTGCGCCGCCCTGGTCTATTCTTCAGGAGCATTGGTGTGCCGTGGTAGACGGTGAGAGCCTTGCGGTTTTTCTCTCACCCTTGAAGATCGGAGTCCGGCACCCGGTTTACTGGTCCACAGGAGCATCGCTCCTGTGGACGGATTATCGACAACGCAACAGACAACGGAGATCATTATGAGCGGAAATGATGCACAGACCGGCGGCAAATGCCCGGTCATGCACGGCGCTGCAACCACGCCCAGCAAGGGCACAACCAACCGGGACTGGTGGCCCAACCAGCTGAACCTGGCCATCCTCCACCAGCACTCCCCGAAGTCCAACCCACTGGGTGAGGACTTTGACTACGCCGAGGCGTTCAAGAAACTTGACCTGAAGGCGGTGAAGAAAGACCTGGAAGCGCTGATGACGGACTCCAAGGATTGGTGGCCCGCGGATTACGGCCATTACGGCCCCTTCTTTATCCGTATGGCCTGGCACAGTGCCGGTACTTACCGCACCGGCGACGGCCGTGGCGGCGCCGCCACCGGTAACCAGCGTTTTGCCCCCATCAACAGCTGGCCGGACAACGGCAACCTGGACAAGGCACGTCGCCTGCTGTGGCCCATCAAGCAGAAATTCGGCAACAGCCTGTCCTGGGCGGATCTGTACATTCTGGCGGGCAACGTGGCCATGGAATCCATGGGTTTCAAGACCTTTGGTTTTGGCGGTGGCCGTGAAGACATCTTCCAGCCCGAAGAGGACATCTATTGGGGTGCCGAAGATGAGTGGCTGGGTAACAAGCGCTATTCCGGCGACCGTCACCTGGAACACCCACTGGCAGCCGTCCAGATGGGCCTGATCTATGTGAATCCGGAAGGTCCTGACGGTGAGCCCGACCCTCTGAAATCCGCCCGTGACATCCGCGAGACCTTCGCCCGGATGGCCATGAACGATTACGAGACCGTCGCCCTCACCGCCGGTGGCCACACCTTCGGTAAGACCCACGGTGCGGCCGACCCAGAGAAGTACGTGGGTCCGGAGCCGGAAGCCGCCCCCATGGAAGAAATGGGATTCGGCTGGAAGAACAGCTATGGCAAGGGCAAGGGCCGCGACACCATCACCAGTGGTCTTGAAGGCGCCTGGACACCCACTCCCACCACCTGGGACATGAGCTACTTTGATGTGCTGTTCGGTTACGAGTGGGAGCTGACCAAGAGCCCCGCCGGTGCCCAGCAGTGGGCCCCCAAGGGCCTGGCGGACAAGGACATGGCACCGGATCCCGAAGACGCCGCGCAGCGTGTCGGCATCATGATGTCCACCGCGGACATGGCCATGCGGGAAGACCCCGCCTATCGCAAGATTTGCGAGCACTTCCACGCCAACCCGGAAGAGTTTGCCGACGCGTTCGCCCGTGCCTGGTTCAAACTGACCCATCGGGACATGGGCCCCAAGGTCCGCTATCTCGGCCCGGAAGTGCCTTCCGAAGATCTGATCTGGCAGGACCCGGTCCCTGCCGTGGATCACGACCTGATCGATGCGCAGGACATCCAGACCCTCAAGTCCAAATTGCTGGACAGTGGTCTGTCCGTGTCCGAGCTGGTTTCCACCGCCTGGGCCTCCGCGTCCACCTTCCGTGGTTCCGACCTGCGCGGTGGTGCCAATGGTGCCCGAATCCGGCTCGCGCCCCAGAAGGACTGGGAGGCCAACCAGCCCAAGCAACTGGCCAAAGTTCTCGAAACACTGGAAAAGGTCCAGACAACCTTCAACGATGCCCAATCCGGCAACAAGAAGGTGTCACTGGCCGATCTGATCGTACTGGGCGGCTGTGCCGCCGTGGAGAAGGCCGCCAAGGAGGCAGGACACACGATCGAGGTGCCCTTCAATCCCGGCCGTATGGACACCAGCCAGGAGCAGACGGATACGGAATCCTTTGCCGCTCTGGAGCCGGAGGCGGACGGTTTCCGCAACTACCGCCGCACCAAGTTCACTGTCTCCGATGAGGAGATGCTGGTGGACCGTGCCCAGCTGCTGCAGCTGAGCGCTCCGCAGATGACTGCTCTAGTGGGTGGCCTTCGTGCCCTGGATGCCAACCATGGCCAATCCAAGCATGGCGTCTTCACGGACAAGCCCGGTACTCTGACCAACGATTTCTTTGTGAATCTGGTGGATGAGAACACCGAATGGCAGCCCAGCGCTTCCGAGGAAGACGTCTACGAGGGCAAGGACCGCAGCAGCGGCAAGGTGAAGTGGACCGGTACCCGAGTGGACCTGGTCTTCGGCTCCAACTCCCAGCTGCGTGCCATCTCTGAGATCTATGCTCAGAGCGACGCCAAAGAGAAGTTCGTCAAGGACTTCGTGGCGGCCTGGAGCAAGGTGATGGACGCGGATCGCTTCGATCTGAAGTAATCACCCGCAAACGGAATCCGGTGCCACCAGATCCTGGAAGCACCGGTGACCTGGGAGTCACGCACTCCCATCAAAAAAGCCCGCGGAGCCGGTGGTTCCGCGGGCTTTTTGTGTTCCTGGAATGCCGTCCCTGCGGTTCAGCCCGGACCCTCCTGGCCCACCTGGTCCGCGGAAAACTGCTTGTGGGTGCCATCACAGAAGGGCTCGTCAGCAGTGTGCTTGCACTGGCACAGAACGGCATCGCCATCCTTCTCAGCGGTAAACACCTTGGGCGTTATTCCAGTTCCGGAGTGGGAGCCATCGCAGAAGGGCTGCTCGCCGGAGCGGCCGCAACGGCAAAAGGCGTATTTCTCACCCTGTTCCAGTGGCACTTTGACGGGTTTGTTGTCGGCGATCACGGGATTGCTCATAACCAGTCCTCTTTTTGTCGTATCAAACAATCAGGCGACTTTATGCTCATGCCCTTCCTCCACTGTAGAACACCGAGGGGGTCTGCGGACAGTGGCCACCCGTGAGAGGGTACGCCCGTCTTCCCGGTCGGGATTGAAAACGAGCGGTGAAAACCCCGCCGTGCTTTTGCCCGGCCAACTGGTGTATAAACCCAGAGACGCCCCTGGCCAACTGGCTGCCCGGGGACTGAGCACCGATGACTCCCGACCAGAAGGACCCCGAGATGCCCGATTCCCCACTGTCACGCCCCCTTGAGTTGCCTTGTGGCGCCACATTACCCAACCGGTTGTGCAAGGCCGCCATGACAGAAGGCCTGTCCGATGACCGGCTGCGGGCCACGGCCCGCCACGAGAGTCTCTACGGGCTCTGGTCCGACGGCGGTGCGGGGCTTCTGATCACCGGCAATGTGATGGTCGAGCGGAGCATACTGGAGCGCCCGGGCAATGTGGCCATCGACCCGGCGCCGGAGTCCGGCGAGGCGGAAGGCATGGAGTCTCTCAGGGATTGGGCCAGGGCCGGCACCCGCAATGGCAACCACCTGTGGATGCAGATCTCCCACGCCGGGCGACAGTCTCCCCGTTATGTAACCACCCGACCCGCAGGGCCTTCGGCGGTGCAGCTCAAGCTCCTGGGCAACTACGCCCGCCCCAGGGCACTGAGTCATGGTGAAATCGAAGACATCATCCAGCGCTTTGCCCGGGTCGCCCGTGTGGCCAGAGACGCCGGCTTTACCGGGGTGCAGATCCACGGTGCCCACGGCTACCTGATCTCCTCCTTCCTGTCACCGGTTACCAACCAGCGCACGGACCAGTGGGGCGGCTCACTGGAGAACCGGGCGCGCCTGCTGCTGGAGACGGTCAGGGCCACCCGTGATGCGGTGGGGCCGGACTTCCCCATTGGCGTGAAACTCAACTCGGACGATTTTCGCAAGGGGGGATTCAGCCACGAAGAGTGCCTGAAGGTGGTGGCCTGGCTGAACGACGTGAATATCGATCTGCTGGAGATCTCCGGCGGCACCTATGAGCAGCCACGGCTGCTGGGTCATCAGGGGGACAGCAGCACGGTGCGGGACGAACAGCCCCCGCAGCGTGAGAGCACCAAAGCCCGTGAGGCGTACTTCCTCACCTACGCCAGTGCCATACAGAAGGTCTGCCAGTGTCCCATCATGGTGACCGGGGGATTCCGCCGGCGGGAAACCATGGAGGCGGCCATTGAGGCGGGGGATACGGACATGATCGGCCTTGGGCGCCCCCTGTGTACCGACCCTTTCACCCCGAAGGGACTGCTGGAAGGCACACTGGAGGAAACCGTGCGCCACGAGGATCGGCTCCATCTGGCCCCGACAGGGCTTTTCTCACCCACCAGCCCGGTGAAGGCCTTCAAGATCATCAATGTGCTGGGGGGACAGGCCTGGTACTACCAGCAGATTTTCCGCCTGGCGGACCAGGGCCGCGAGGACCCGAAGCTGGGGCTGCTGAAAGCCATCGGAGCCTACCTGGGGGATGAGATCAGCAGCGCCCTGCGGGTGAAGCGCGCCAGCAGGGGCTAGTGTGTCTAGACCAGCACCATATTGTCCCGGTGGATCAGCTCTTCGTCGGAGACATAACCCAGCAGTGACTGGATGCGCTCGCTGGGCTGGCCCATGATGCGCCGTGCCTCGTCGGCACCGTAATTGACCAGCCCACGGGCCACTTCACGGCCTTCGCTGTCCACACAGGAAACCATCTCGCCACGGCGGAAGTTGCCGGTTACCGCCCGCACCCCCACCGGCAGCAGGCTGCGGCCCTGGGCGCTGACCACCCGTACCGCCCCAGGGTCCAGTGTCAGTCGGCCACGGGTCTGCAAATGCCCCGCCAGCCATTGTTTGCGGGCACCGATACGGCTCTGGTCCGGCAGCAGCAGTGTGCCGCCGCCCTGCCCCTCACGGGCACTGGCAATCACGGAAGGCACACGTCCCCCGGCAATCAGTGTGAAGGCCCCTGAGCGGGCCGCCAGGCGGGCCGCACGCAGCTTGGTGCGCATGCCGCCACGGCCGAGAACGCCGCCCTCACCGGCCACCATGGCGTCCAGGCGGGGGTCGCTGGCCATGGCCTCGTCAATCAGACGGGCATCGGGGTTGTTGCGGGGGTCCTGGTCGTACAGTCCGTCCTGGTCCGTGAGCAGGATCAGTCCGTCCGCCTCCACCAGGTTGGTGACCAGCGCCCCCAGTGTGTCGTTGTCACCGAAGCGGATCTCGTCGGTGACAACGGTGTCGTTTTCATTGACGATGGGCACCACCCCCAGGTCCATCAGGCTGCGCAGCGTGCTGCGGGCATTGAGGTAGCGCTTGCGGTCGGAGAGGTCGTCGTGGGTCAGCAGTATCAGCGCCGTGTGGGTGCCGTGTCGGCGAAACTGCACCTCCCAGGCCTGCACCAGCCCCATCTGCCCCACGGCGGCGGCGGCCTGCAGCTCGTGCTCCAGTGTCGGGCGCTGCTTCCAGCCCAGGCGGGTCATGCCCTCCGCCACGGCGCCGGAGGAGACCAGCACCAGCTCGGTGCCGCCGGCCTTCAGCGCCGCCAGCTGGTCCACCCAGTCGGTCAGCCGGCCGGCGTCAATGCCACGTCCGTCGTCGGTCAGAAGGGCGCTGCCGATCTTGACCACCAGGCGCCGTGCCCGGCGCAACCGCTGTCGCTCACTCATGCTTCACCGCCTGACATTTCCCTGCACTGGTCGTGGTTCCGGCTGACTGTTGATCGCTGGTTAATAGGGGGCGTAGACAAATTCCGGGCCGTCATCCCCGTCATCGTCGTCGTCATCGTCCGCGCCCCGGTTGGCGCGGGACTCGGCACGGCGCCTCTGGCGCAGTGACTGGATGTGCTCACGGGCCTCTTCATCCATGGTGTCCCGCATGCGTTTCTCGTCTTCCGCCGCCTGTGGGTCTTCCTGCTCCTGCTGACGCTTCTGCTCCAGCCAGGTCATGATGGCCTGTGACAGGGCTTTGGTGCCCTGGTGGCTGAGTGCGGAGATGCGGAACACCGGCCCTTCCCAGCCCAGCGAGCGGGTCAGGGCCTGGCAGCGCTCGTCCAGCTCCTCTTCCGTGAGCATGTCGCACTTGTTGATCACCAGCCAGCGCTCACGCTGCTCCAGTGTGGGACTGAAGGTGCCCAGCTCGGCGTCAATGGCCCGCACGTTCTCCGCCGGATCACTGCCGTCGAAGGGGGCAATGTCCACCACATGGAGCAGCAGGCGGGTGCGCACCAGATGGCGCAGAAAACGGATACCCAGGCCGGCCCCTTCCGCCGCGCCGGCGATCAGCCCCGGCACGTCCGCCAGGACAAAGCTGCGGTGGGCCTCCACACTCACCACGCCCAGGTTGGGCACCAGGGTGGTAAAGGGGTAATCCGCCACACGGGGACGGGCGGCGGAGACGGAACGGATCAGTGTGGACTTGCCGGCATTGGGCATGCCCAGAAGCCCCACATCCGCCATCACCTTCAGCTCCAGCCGCAGCTCACGCACTTCACCGGCGCTGCCGGGGCTGGTCTGGCGGGGGGCACGGTTGACACTGGACTTGTAACGGGTGTTACCCAGACCGTGAAAGCCCCCCTGTGCCACCTTCTGGCGCTGCCCGATCTCCGTGAGATCCCCCAGCACCTCGTCGGTGGTGGCGTCCACGATGGTGGTGCCCACGGGCACCTCCAGCACCAGGTCCCGGCCCTTCTGTCCGGAGCAGTTGCGGCCACGGCCGTCCTCACCGGTCTCGGCCCTGAAACGGCGCTGGTAGCGGTAATCCACCAGGGTATTGAGGTCCTCACTGGCCACCAGCCACACGGAGCCGCCATCGCCCCCATCGCCGCCGTCAGGGCCGCCACGGGGGACGAATTTTTCCCGCCGGAAGCTCAGGCAGCCATTGCCGCCCTTGCCGGCTTCCACGTTGATGGTGACTTCATCCACAAACTTCATGAGGTGTCTCTTTACCCTGGGTGCAGGGGGTATTTTACCCTGAGGACAGGGACGGTTCAGTGTCATTGCAAGGCGTTACGCAAAACGCAACGTCGGAGCCGGGCTGCAGAAAGCAGAAAACCCCGCACAGCAACGCGCGCCGGTCACCCAGTGGGCGGCATCCGGCGCAGCGTTTTTGCAGCGGGGTTCCTGTCAGGCTCGCGGGCCCTTGCGGGCCCACCACCGGGCTCAGTTTGCGGCTTCGATGCTCACAAACTTGCGGTTGTGCTCGCCACGGACCTGGAACTTGACCACACCGTCGGCCTTGGCAAACAGGGTGTGATCCTTGCCGATGCCAACGCCCTGGCCGGCGTGGAAACGGGTGCCACGCTGACGGACGATGATGTTGCCGGCGCGCACAACCTGGCCGCCGAACATTTTGACACCAAGTCGTTTCGACTCGGAATCGCGACCGTTACGGGTACTGCCTGCCGCTTTTTTATGCGCCATGATCTGACTCCTTGCTGCTGGGAATGCCGCCCATGGCGGCCTTATTCCGCTTGAATTTAGCCTTTGATACCGGTGATTTTCACCTCAGTGTACCACTGGCGATGACCCATTTGCTTCATGTGGTGCTTACGACGCTTGAACTTGATGATGCGAACCTTGTCGTGACGGCCGTGGCTGAGGATCTCCGCCGTGACCTTGGCACCTTTCACCTGGGGGTCGCCCACCTGGACCTTGTCCCCATCGGCGACCAGAAGAACGCGATCGAAATCGATGCTGGCACCGGTTTCCTGTTCGATTTTCTCCAGCTTCAGTGTCTCGCCTTCGCGAACACGATGCTGTTTACCACCACTGACTATAACTGCGTACATGCTGTGACTCCGTCTATGACCCATCCCTGCTCTTGAACCTGGTTCTAAGGGAAGCGCTCTGGCAACCCTATAGCAGGGGCGCAGGTTGGGATGAGTTGCAAGGGCGCGAGATTATACGAAACCTGCTGGAAGGACACAAGTGCCATGCACCGCAAAACCTCAAAGCCAGCCCGGCCGGGCGCCCCGTCACAGTTGACACCGGCCGGGGCAGTCCATAATGTACGTCCATCCTTTGACCGCCCTGTCTGAGCGCCCCTGTGCCTCTCTGACGGGAAAACACAGCAGGCAAGATCCGGCATGTCCGTGGAAACCCTTTACCAGCCCGTGCAGGAGGACTTTGCCCGGGTCAACCAGCTGATCAGCGAGCAGTTAAGCTCCCATGTGCCGATGGTGGAGCGCATTGCCCACCATATCGTGGACAGCGGCGGCAAGCGACTGCGGCCACTGCTGGTGCTGCTGAGCGCCAGGGCGCTGGGCTATCAGGGCCAGGACCACCAGAAGCTGGCCACGGTGATCGAGTTTCTCCACACCGCCACTCTTCTCCACGACGATGTGGTGGACACCTCCGACCTGCGCCGCGGTCGCACCACCGCCAATGCCCGCTGGGGCAATGCCCCCAGTGTGCTGGTGGGGGACTTCCTCTACTCACGCGCCTTCCAGATGATGGTCTCACTCAACAGCCTGCCCATCATGTCGGTGCTGTCCGACGCCACAGCGGTGATCGCCGAGGGGGAGGTGATGCAGCTGATGAACGTCAAGAACCCGGACCTGACGGAAGCCCAGTACCTGCAGGTGATCCACAGCAAGACCGCCATGCTCTTCCAGGCCGCCTCACAGACCGGCGCCATGCAGGCCGGCGCCAGCCCGGAACAGGAATCGGCGCTGCGGGATTACGGCCAGCGACTGGGCATGGCCTTCCAGCTGGTGGACGACATGCTGGATTACCGGGGGGATGCCCGGACCATGGGCAAAAACCTGGGTGACGACCTGGCGGAAGGCAAGGCCACACTGCCACTGATACAGGCCATGAAAAGCGCTCCTGAGGCGGATCGCAAGCTGATCCGCGACGCCATCCGCCAGGGCGGGCTGGATCAGCTGGAGCGCATCGGCCACCTGGTGGAAACCACGGGGGCACTGGACTACACCCTGGAAAAAGCCCGTGAGGCCGCCGGCCAGGCCCGTGACGCCCTGGCGGACATCCCCGACTCCCCGTTCAGGGACTCACTGCTGGCACTGGCGGAGCTGTCCGTCTCACGGGTGGCCTGAGACGGCGCCCCGTGACGGCCGGCAAGGCTTTCTCTATCCCGTAACACACCCCTTACGGTTACTTCTCCTGTTTTGCCCCTGCGGCGGCCTGCGGATAATCCGGGCCCAGCCGTTCCCGGTCATGGGGCCCATCCAGTGTCAGTGACGGCCCCACCGGCACAATCCCCGTGGGGTTGATGGTGCGCTGGCTGACGTAGTAATGGCGCTTGATCTGGTCGATATTCACCGTCGCCGCCACACCGGGCACCTGGTAGAGATCCTGCAGGTAACCCTGCACATTGGGGAAGTCCCGGATCATCTGCCGGTTGCACTTGAAGTGGCTGTAATAGACCGCATCGAAACGCACCAGTGTGGTGAACAGCCGCCAGTCCGCCTCCGTGAGAGTCTCACCCATCAGGTAACGACCCTGTGACAGACGCTGCTCCAGCCAGTCCAGTGTGTCGAACACCTGGTGGTAAGCCAGCTCGTACTTGTCCTGTGCGGTGGCGAACCCGGCCCGGTACACGCCGTTGTTGAACTCGTGGTAGATGCGACGGTTCACCTCATCAATGCCCTGGCGCAGCGCCTGGGGGTAGAAATCCACAGGATGGGCCCCCAGGTGGTCGAAGGCGCTGTTGAGCATGCGGATGATTTCCGCCGACTCGTTGCTGACAATGCACTGGCGCTGCTTGTCCCAGAGTACCGGCACTGTGACACGGCCGGTGTAATCCGGGGTATCCAGCGTGTAGATCTCGCGCATGAAGCGGGTGTTGTTGACCTGGTCCTGGTGGAAGGGCTCATCCGGGCGGAACTCCCAGCCGTTCTCCAGCATGTCCGGGTGCACCACGGACACGCTGATCATCTCCTCCAGCCCTTTCAGGGCCCGGAGAATCAATGTGCGGTGGGCCCATGGGCAGGCCAGTGAGACATAAAGATGGTAGCGGCCTGCCTCGGCCCTGAATCCGCCCTCGCCGCTGGCGGCAGAACTGCCATCCGCCGTGACCCAGTGGCGGAACTGGGCCCCTTCCCGCTTGAACTCGCCGCCGCTCTTGCTGGTGTCGTACCACTGGTCGTGCCATTCGCCGTTGATTAACAGCCCCATAATTTTTCACCCTTTGTTCGCCTGTATGTCACCAAGAATGCGTTAGACTGTCAGCCTGAACAATCGATCATTTTTGACTCACTCTTTCAGATTATTTGACCATGGCCCTTCCCATCACACTGGATGCACTGCGCGTACTGGACGCCATCGACCGCCGCGGCAGCTTTGCCGCCGCCGCGGATGCGCTGCACCGGGTGCCCTCCGCCGTGAGTTACACGGTGCACAAGCTGGAAGAGGATCTGGACGTGGCCCTGTTCGACCGCAGCGGCCACAGGGCCACACTGACCGCCTCCGGGCGCTACCTGCTGGAGCAGGGACGCCACCTGCTGGATGCGGCGGAGACACTGGCCCATAACACCCGCGAGGTGGCCAGGGGCTGGGAGAGCCGGCTGCGTGTGGCGGTGGACACGCTGCTGCCCATGGAGGCCACCCACCGGGCGATACGTGCCTTCATGGCGCTGCAGGTGCCCGTGGAGCTGCAACTGATGGAAGAGGTCTTTGCCGGCAGCTGGGATGCACTGAACGACCGCCGTTGCGACCTGGTGCTGGGTGTGAACCTGCAGCAGCGCCCCAACAGCCAGATGGAGACACGGACACTGGGCCAGGTGCCCTTCGTCTATGCCGTGGCGCCGGACCACCCTCTGGCCCGTGAGACCCAGCCACTGACCGAAGATCAGATCCGCCCCTACACCGCCATTGTGGCGGCGGACACCAGCCGTCAGCTGCGCCCGGGCACCGCCGGCATTTTCTCCCGCCAGCGCACACTCACCGTGGGCAACATGAGCCAGAAAATCGCCGCCCAGGTGGCGGGACTGGGAGTGGGCTGGCTGCCCCGTTACCGCATTGGCCGCGAACTGGACGAAGGGGTTCTGGTGGCCATGAAGGTCACCCCCCAGAGGGAACCGGTGCGGGTGGGCATGGCCCGCTGGGAGAACCACGCCGGCAAGGCCGCCGAGTGGTTCTGGCAATACTGCAGTGCCCCCGGCTACTTCGATCAGTGGCTGGAGCCGGTCTCAGAAACGGAAAGCGAGTAAATCCTTCCGCGAAGCCTCCCTTCATTGGCGTTTATGATCAATCCGATAAGCCCTGGGATGTGTATAATCCATTGGGTTTTGGAAAAGCCATTTCATTGTCTTCGTATTCCAGTCATTGCCAGGGTGAATAACAGCATGCGCCAGTTATCCGAGCTCGATGCCTCCTTTCTGTATCTGGAGTCTGAGACCACGCCCATGCACATCGGCGGCCTGTACCTGTTCGATGGTTCGGCCCGGGAGGAGGCGCTGGACTTTGCCGCATTCCGCCACTTCCTGGAAAAGCGCCTGCACCTGGCGCACTTTTTCCGCCAGCGCATACTCCATGTGCCACTGCGCCTGGACCGCCCCTACTGGGTGGACGATGCGGAATTCTCACTGGACAACCATCTGAGCCATTACGACATGGCCCAACAGGGGGGCATGGAAGAGCTGGTGGCGCTGACCGAGGAGATACTGGCGCAGCCACTGAACCAGGACCGGCCGCTGTGGCAGATCACCTTTGTGGACCAGCTGGGTGAGGCCTTGCCAAAAAACAGCTTCGCTGTGATCGTGCGGGTCCATCACGCCGCCATCGATGCCTTCAGCGGAGAGGAAGTGATGGGCACGCTGCTGGAATACGGCACCGAGTCACGCCCCTCGGTCCAGCCAAGGCCCTGGACCCCCCGCGAGGCCCCCTCCCCTGCCCGTCTGGCGGCACAGGCCTCGGCCAACATGATGCAGCGGCCCTTCAAGCTGGCGGGGATTGCCCGTGATGCCGCCAGTGCGGCGCTCCATGGGCTGATTACGCAACGGCTGGGGCGGCTCAGATGGTCGTCACAGCTGTTCAGGGCACCGAAAACCCCCTTCAACCGCAATATCACGGCCCGGCGTCAGCTGATCACCCACGGGGTGCCGCTGGCGCGCCTGAAGGCCCTGAAATCCGTGATCGGCGAAAGCGTGACACTCAATGACGTGGTGCTGGGTGTGTGTGCCGAAACACTCAACCGCTACCTGGCCCTTCAGGAGTCCACCCCGGAGCGCTCACTGGTGGCACTGACGCCGGTCTCGGTGCGCTCCAAAAGCCTGCGCAGGCCCACCGGCAACCAGATGTCCGCCATGCTGCTGAGCCTGGCCAGCGACGAGCCGGACCCGGCCCGCCGGGTGCGCATGATCAGCCGCAATGCCCGCGTCTCGGAGATCTACCAGCAGGCCATTGCCGCGGACCGTCTCACCGAGCTGGTGCCCTCCACCCTGCTGGCACTCTCCGCCCGGCTGTATTCGGAGTTCCAGCTGGCCCAGCGCTACCAGCCGGTGTTCAATGTGCCCATCACCAATGTGCCGGGGCCACAGGTACCACTGTATCTGCAGGGTGCCCGCATGACCCACCAGATCAACAGCGCGCCTCTGTTCGACGGAGCCGGCCTGGTGATACTGGCCATCAGTTACCAGGGCACCATGAACTTCAACATCACCCTGTGTCCGGATCTGATCAGTGACGGCAAACGTCTGCCGGCGATGATTGAGGAGAGCCTTGCCGCCATCGAGGAGGCCGCCTACCACCTGACACCGGAAGAGGAAGAGGAAACCCGCAGCAGCCAGCAGGGCAGCGCCCTGCTGGACGACGTCATGGGCAACATGGAAGGCTGGTTACAGAGGGTGTTCAGTCCCCTGAAGCGCTGATACCCGCTTTACACTCAGCGCCTTTACTGTGCAGCAGAGTCCCGTCGGGGCCCATCAGGCGAACCTCGCCACAGCGGGCCATTGCGCGGGCCTGGCGGAGTGAGCGGGGCTCGGACGGCGTCGCCAGTGAGTAGCGCCCGCCCTCTTCCAGCGTGACCGTCATGGCCACCGGCTCGGACTGCACCCGCTCGCCGCCCTCCCCCAGGGCAAGGGCCCAGAGACTGTCATGGCGCACCAGAAGCTGCCGCTCACCGGGCAGCAGCTGGTAGTGGAAGCTTGTGGACTGCATCAGGTAATCCGGCAGGTCCCGCCCATCCACCCTCAGCAGCTTCAGGTGCCCCGGCACAGACAGTTGAGCCGGTGAGACGGCGTCATCCAGGGCCTGATCCGGCCAGGTGGGAATGGCCGTTGGCCAGTGGCTGCAGGCAAAAAGTAACGAAGCAGCACACAAAGTTAACACTTTGGCCCAAAATGACAAAACCGTTACCTCATTTTATTCGTTCTTAGGCTAATGATATCCAGGCCAATGGCTCAACCAACGCGACATCAGGAATCCGCAATGACTCAGACCATTGTACACCTTACGACAGCACTGGATCAGCCCCACAACACCTGGAAGTACCAGCCGCGTCTGGGTGAGGGACAGGCACCCCGGTTCCGCACCAGCCGTTTTTTCTGTGTGGGCAATCACTGGTACTTTACCACTCGCGAAGGCTTCGACAGTGGGCCTTACGCCACCCGTGAGCGTGCCGAGTCCGGGCTGCAGCGCTTTATCCGCGTGGCCCGCCTGCTGCCCCGGAAACGCCTGCACTGACAGCCGACAGGCCGGGCACACTCACTGTCCCGGCCCACTCGCTGCCCCCGGCATCCGCCCACCGGGGCTATCCGCACTGCGACACGCCTCAGCCGACCACAGCCTGCAGCAACACCAGACAGGCCAGCCCGTAGAACCCGGCCAGCACATCGTCAATCATGATCCCCAGCCCACCGGAAACGCGCCGGTCCAGCCAGCCAATGGGCCAGGGCTTGAGGATGTCGAAAATCCTGAACAGCACAAAGGCCACCAGAATCCACTCCCAGGCAGTGGGCTGCAGCGCCAGCACAATCCACAGACCCACAAACTCGTCCCACACAATGGACGGGTGGTCGTGCACCCCAAGGGCGCTGGCGGTGCGACCGCACAGCCAGACCCCCAGGGCAAAGGTCACCACCAGCACCAGCAGATACAGCGGCGCCGGCAGCCAGACCAGCAGGCCGTAGAGTGGCAGCGCCGCCAGTGTGCCCCAGGTGCCGGGGGCTTTGCGCATACAGCCGCTGCCCAGCCCCAGTGACAGAAAATGCACCGGATGACGCAGCAGTGAGCGGGGGGTGACGCCTCTCGGATCCGTGGTGGTGTCCGTCATAAAACGCGCTCCATGGCGTTACGGTTTGGGAAAATGGTCGTAACCGGCTTGCGTCAGTGCCATGGGCCGCCCCTGTGAGAGCACCACCAGGCCGGCCTCTCCGGTAACAGTGCCCAGCACGGAGACCGGCTTTTCATCGCCGACACAGGCCGCCAGTGACTCACGGCTGCCGGGCCAGGTAAAGCACAGCTGGTAATCGTCGCCGCCGGTCAGGGCCAGACGCAACGCCTCTTCGGGGCCTTTCAGTGCCTGTACATGGGCATTCACCGGCAGCCGTTCCGCCTCGATACGGGCCCCGACGCCGGAGGCACTGAGCAGACGCTGCAGATCCAGCGCCAGTCCGTCGCTGATATCCAGGGCGGCACTGGCATGGCCACGCAGACGGCGGCCCAGTGCCAGCCTGGGTTGCGGCCGGTTGTAGTGTTCCATCACAGCCAGCACCGCCGGCGCCCGTGAGTCGCTGTCCAGCCAGCCCAGCGCCGCCGCGGCCGCCCCCAGATCGCCACTGACACAGACCAGATCCCCCACGGAAGCGCCACTGCGCAACAGTGCCTGTCCCTCCGGGACGGACCCGTGCACCTGCAGTGTGAGGCTCAGTGGGCCGCGGGTCATGTCGCCGCCCACCAGCTGCACGCCGTGGCGGGTGGCCAGGCTGCCAAGGCCACGGGCCAGGCCCTCGAGCCAGTCCGGGTCCAGTGAGGGGGCGGTGATGGCCAGTGTGTAGGCCACCGGGTCGGCGCCCATGGCGGCCAGGTCGCTGAGGTTGACCGCCAGTGCGCGCCAGCCGAGCAGCTCCGGGTCCATGCCGGCGGGAAAATGGGCATCGGCCACCAGTGTATCCACGGACAGCACCAGCTCCTGGTCACCGGGCAATTGCAGCCTGGCGGCGTCATCTCCAATGCCCTGGCGCACCCAGGGGTGGCGCACCGACTGGCCCAGTGGCTGCCAGAGGTGGCGGATACAGTCGCTTTCATTCCAGTGGCGGCGATTCATGGCAGGGGCACTGTGGTGGCTGGCGCGCTCAGCGCGGTCCGGTTTCCGCCCGGCGCAGGCGACGGCACAGCTTGTCGAGAATGCTGTTGACGTACTTGTGACCGTCGGCGCCGCCAAAGGTCTTGGCCAGCTCGATGCCCTCGTTGAGCACCACCCGGTAAGGGACGTCGATGCGGTATTTCAGCTCGTAGACCCCAAGGCGCAGTATCGCCAGTTCGATGGGGTCCAGTTCCTGCAGCGGGCGGTCCAGCATGGACTGGAACTCCCGGTCCAGAGCGTCCTGCTCGCGATGCACGCCACGGAGCAGGTCGCGGAAGTAAACACCGTCCACCTTGCTCATGTCGTTGTCCACCATGAACTCCGCCTCGATCTGGCTGCAGGTGCTGCCGGAGTAGTGGCGCTGGTACAGCGCCTGCAACGCCATGGAGCGGGCACGGCGACGCTGTGATGCGGTGGGTTTTGCCCCCGGGGCGGGCTCTTCCCGTAGCGGTTCCTGGTCGGTCATCATGACTCCATCTTGCGCAGCAGACTGACCATTTCCAGGGCCGTCATGGCCGCATCGGCGCCCTTGTTGCCGGCCTTGGTGCCGGAGCGCTCGATGGCCTGCTCAATGGTATCCAGTGTCAGGACACCGAAGATCACCGGCAGGTCCGCCTCCATGCTCACGGCGCTGACACCGGAGGCGGCCTCACCGGCCACGTAGTCAAAGTGGGGCGTGCCGCCACGGATCACGGCACCCAGTGTGATCACCGCGTCGTAGCGGCCACTGGCCGCGGCGCGCTTGGCCGCCAGGGGGATTTCATAGGCGCCGGGCACCTTGTAGATGCTGATGTCCTCGGGGGCAATGCCGTGGCGCTGCAGCGTGTCCAGCGCCGCGCTCACCAGGCTGTCCACCACAAAGCTGTTGAAGCGGCCGACCACCAGGGCGTAGCGGCCCTGGCAGCGGGTGAAGTCACCCTCAATGGTGCGGATCTCTGTCATCGGTTACTCCTCAGTGGCGGCCTGTGCCGCCCGGTTGGGGTGCTTAACCCGCCTGGTAGGGCAGGTACTCGGTCACTTCCAGGTCAAAGCCGGAAATGCCGCTGAATTTGATGGGGGCGCTGAGCAGTCGCATCTTGCCCACCCCCAGATCCTTGAGGATCTGTGAGCCGGTGCCCACGGTCAGGTAGACGCCGGAGCTGCCCACCCCCTGGGCATTCTCGCCGTCATTGAAAAAGTCCTGTACCCGGTCCTCCAGGGCAAAGCTGTCCTCGCCGTTGTACAGCAGCACGATCACGCCACGGCCTTCCTCGGCCACACGGGCCATGGCCTTGTGCAGCGGCCAGCTGTGGGAGCCGGGGCGGTGGGCGCCCAGGAGGTCACGCAGTGTGTCGGTGATATGCACCCGCACCAGCACCGGGTCCTCGGCGCTGAACTCCCCCATGGTCAGCGCCAGGTGGGTGCTGTTCTGGATGGAGTCCTTGTAGGTGCGCATGTGGAAGCGGCCGTAGTCGGTGTCCAGCTCGTGCTCTTCCACGCAGTCCACGGTGTGCTCGTTCATGGTGCGGTAGTGGATCAGGTCGGCAATGGTGCCGATCTTGAGGCCGTGCTTCTCGGCAAAGGCCTCCAGCTCCGGACGGCGGGCCATGGTGCCGTCGTCGTTCATGATCTCGCAGATCACACCGGCGGGCTCGAAGCCGGCCATGGAGGCCAGGTCACAGGCCGCCTCGGTGTGGCCGGCCCGTGAGAGCACGCCGCCGGGCTGGGCCATGAGGGGGAAGATATGCCCGGGGCTGACAATGTCCTCCGCCACGGTGCCACGCCCCGCGGCCACCTGTATGGTGCGGGCCCGGTCGGCGGCGGAGATGCCAGTGGTGACCCCTTTGGCCGCCTCGATGGAGACAGTGAACTTGGTGCCGAAGCCGGCGTTGTTGCGCTCCACCATCAGCGGCAGCTTCAGCCGCTCACAGCGCTCACGGCTCATGGGCATGCAGATCAGGCCCCGGGCCTGTGTGGCCATGAAGTTCACATGTTCCGCCTGGGCGCACTCGGCGGCCATGATCAGGTCCCCCTCGTTTTCCCGGTCTTCGTCATCCATCAGGATGACCATACGACCCTGCCGCACGTCCTGCAGAATTTCCTCGATGCTGTTCAACGCCATGCCATGGACCTTTCGTCAGTGCAAAAATCAGTGTTGTATCGGGCCGGAATCCGCCGCCCCGCTGGCGTCTGCCGACGCGGGGCCGCCATCGCCGATGCGGGGCTGCAGTATCAGCCGCTGGTCCGGCCCCACCTGGCGCCGGTCCCGCACACGCCAGCGCTGTTGCTGCGCCATGCGCTCATAGGCCAGTTCCGCCATGGGCCGCGCCTGGCTGCCCAGGAAGGTGGGGGCCTGGTACAGCCAGAGCTCATCCACCAGCTGGGCCCCGATGGCCGCACCGGCCAGGGTGGGGCCGGCCTCCAGCAGCACCTCGTGGCACTGCTCGCCGGCCAGCCAGTCCAGTGCCGCCTCCAGGTCGATGCGACCCGGCTCGCCGGCCGCGGCGGGCAGCGCCAGCACCTCGGCCCCGGCTTCCCGCAGTGCCCGGGCCTGAGCCCCCCTGTCACTGAGTCCGGCCACCACACAGCGCCCGGGGCCGGTCACCAGGCGCGACCCCGGTGACAGTGTCAGTCGCGGGTCCAGCACCAGACGTAACGGCTGGCCCACCGGCGCGGCCAGCTCGCCGGTCTCACCCAGTTGCTCCGGGCGCACCGTCATGGACGGGTCGTCGGCCCTGGCGGTGCCGGCGCCGGTGATAATGGCGCCACTGCGGGCCCTCAGGCGCTGCACGTCCCGGCGGGCGGCGGCACCGGTGATCCACTGGCTCTCGCCGGAGGCCATGGCGGTGCGTCCGTCCAGGCTGGCGGCCATTTTCAGACGCAGCCAGGGCCGTCCGCCGGCCATGACACGCAGAAAACCCGGGTTCAGATCCCGGGCCTGTGGCTCCAGCACCCCCACACGGGTCTCGATGCCGGCCTGCTGCAACCGCGCCAGCCCCGCTCCGGACACCGCCGGGTTGGGGTCCTGTATCGCCACCACCACACGGGCCACTCCGGCGGCCACCAGGGCCTCTGCGCAGGGCGGTGTGCGGCCGTGGTGGCTGCAGGGCTCCAGGGTTACATAGGCGATGGCCCCCCGTGCCGCCTCACCGGCGGCACGCAAGGCCAGCACCTCGGCGTGGGGCTCACCGGCGCGGTGGTGCCAGCCCTCACCCAGCAGCCGGCCTTTGTCACTGTGGGGGCCTTCCGGGCCCTTTGTTCCGGGTGCCACGATCACCGCCCCCACCCTGGGGTTGGGACGGGTGGAGTAGAGCCCGCGCTGCGCCAGTTGCAGTGCACGGGCCATCCAGTACTGATCGGTGGCGTCGCTCATACCATCTCTGTCTGCGGACGCCGCCTGTGCTCTGGCAGCGCCTGTGGTGCAACATTCGGCGGACCCGGGGCGCGGTTATTTCTCCGCGGATTCCCGCAGGGCCCTGGCGGCGGCGGTCACCGGAGACTCCCCGGAGACATCCGTGCCCTCACGGGACAGCCGTTCGATCTCATCCTTGAACTCATTGATGTCCTGGAAGCTGCGGTACACGGAGGCAAAGCGCACATAGGCCACCTTGTCGAGCCGCTGCAGCTCGTACATCACCTCTTCCCCCACCATCAGGGACTTGAGCTCCCGCTCGCCGGTGGCGCGCAGACGGGACTTGATGCGCTGTATGGCCGCCTCGATCACGTCAATGCCGACGGGGCGCTTCTCCAGGGCCTTCATCATGCCACTGCGCAGCTTTTCCTCGTCAAAGGGGGTGCGGGTGCCGTCCTGCTTGACCACCCGGGGCATCACCAGCTCGGCGTTTTCAAAGGTGGTGAAGCGCTCCTTGCAGGAGAGGCACTCACGACGGCGGCGCACCTGATCCCCATCGGCCACCAGCCGGGAATCGATCACCTTGGTATCGGCTTCGCCGCAAAACGGACAGTGCATGGTCTCTGCTCTCCCGGTCAGTGCCGTGAACCCCCTGCGCCCTTCAGGGCCTCAGTGTTTCAGCCCTGGTATACAGGGAAGCGGCCGCACAGCTCGCTGACCTGTTGCCGGACACGGTCAATGGTGTCCTCGTTGTGAATATCCTCCAGAATATCACACATCCAGCCGGCCAGTTCCCGGCTCTCGCTCTCGCCAAAGCCACGGGTGGTGATGGCCGGGGTGCCGATACGCAGCCCGGAGGTGACAAAGGGGGAGCGCGGGTCGTTGGGCACGGCGTTCTTGTTGACGGTGATATGGGCACGGCCCAGTGCGGCATCCGCGTCCTTGCCGGTAACGTCCTGCTTGATCAGGCTGAGCAGGAACAGGTGGTTCTCGGTGCCGTTGGAGATCACATCAAAGCCCCGCTCCATGAAGACACCGGCCATGGTCTTGGCGTTGGCCACCACCTGCTTCTGGTAGTCCCGGAACTCGTCGGTCATGGCCTCCTTGAAACAGATGGCCTTGCCGGCGATGGCGTGCATCAGCGGGCCGCCCTGGGCACCGGGAAAGATGGCAGAGTTGAACTTCTTCTCCAGGGTCTCGTTGCTGCGGGCCAGAATCAGTCCGCCACGGGGGCCACGCAGGGTCTTGTGGGTGGTGGTGGTGACCACATCCGCGTAGGGCACCGGGTTGGGGTAAACGCCGGCGGCCACCAGGCCCGCCACATGGGCCATGTCCACCAGCAGCCAGGCGCCCACCTTGTCGGCAATGGCCCGGAAGCGGGGGAAGTCCAGCGCCTGTGAGTAGGCGGAGAAACCGGCCACGATCATCTTGGGCTTGTGCTCCACGGCCAGGCGCTCGATCTCGTCGTAGTCCAGCAGCCCGGTCTCAGCGTCCAGGCCGTACTGCACGGCGTTGTAGATCTTGCCGGAGAAGTTGGGCTTGGCACCGTGGGTGAGGTGGCCGCCATCGGCCAGGCTCATGCCCAGCACCGTCTCGCCGGGCTGCAGCAGCGCCATGTACACGGCGGCGTTGGCCTGTGAGCCGGAATGGGGCTGGACGTTGGCGTAGTCGGCGCCGAACAGCTTCTTGGCCCGCTCAATGGCCAGCTCCTCCACCACGTCCACGTGCTCGCAGCCACCGTAGTAGCGCTTGTGGGGGTAGCCTTCGGCGTACTTGTTGGTCAGCGCGGAGCCCTGGGCTTCCATGACACGGGGGCTGGTGTAGTTCTCGGACGCGATCAGCTCGATGTGCGCCTCCTGACGGGTCACCTCGGCCTTCATGGCATTCCAGATCTCGTCGTCGTAGCCGGCAATTGTCATATCACGGGTAAACATGTCAGGCCTCTGTCTGCTGGGGTCTCCTGAAACCGGCGGGCGTGCACCCGAACGGCGGCCTCAGAACACCGGAAATGAGTGGGTCAGTATCCGGAAAAAGGGCGCCTATTTTAGCGTAAGCAACGCCCAATAACATCCATCTTTAACGGATCAGGGCGCTGCAATCGCCCATGCAGTCGCAATAAAGAGGCCAGATTGCCAATAACAGGCAGATTGGTTACCGTAGATGCCCTTCGATACGGCCCTTGTGGCCGTTTCTCCCAACAGCACGAGGCAGACCGCACCATGGCTCAGTACGTCTTCACCATGAACGGTTTGGGCAAGGTGGTACCGCCCAAACGGGAAATCCTGAAAGACATCAATCTCAGTTTTTTCCCCGGCGCCAAGATAGGCGTTCTGGGCCTGAACGGCTCGGGCAAGTCCACGCTGCTGCGCATCATGGCCGGCGTGGACCAGGATTACGTGGGGGAGGCGCGCCCGCAGCCGGGCCTGAACATCGGCTACCTGCCCCAGGAACCGGAGCTGGACCCGGACAAGACGGTCAAGCAGATTGTGGAGGAGTCGGTCAGCCACATTCACGATGCGCTGTCGGAGCTGGACGGCATCTACGCCGCCTACGCCGAGCCGGACGCGGATTTTGACGAGCTGGCCAAGCGCCAGGGCGAGCTGGAAAGCCTGATCCAGGCCAGCGACGGCCACGACATCGAGCGGCGCATGGAAGTGGCGGCGGACGCACTGCGGCTGCCGCCATGGGAGGCCAGTGTGGAGCACCTCTCCGGTGGCGAGCGCCGCCGTGTGGCCCTGTGCCGACTGCTGCTCTCGGGCCCGGACATGCTGCTGCTGGACGAGCCCACCAACCACCTGGACGCGGAGAGCGTGGCCTGGCTGGAGCGCTTCCTGCACGAGTACAGCGGCACCGTGGTGGCCATCACCCACGACCGCTACTTCCTGGACAACGTGGCGGGCTGGATCCTGGAGCTGGACCGTGGCCAGGGCATCCCCTTCGAGGGCAACTACAGCCAGTGGCTGGAGGCCAAGGAGCAGCGCCTGAAAACCGAGGCCAAGCAGGAAGAAGCCCGCAAGAAAACCATCAAGCATGAGCTGGAGTGGGTGCGCAGCAACGCCAAGGGCCGCCAGTCCAAGAGCAAGGCGCGCATGGACCGCTTCGAGGAACTCAGCTCCCAGGAATTCCAGAAGCGCAACGAGACCAACGAGCTGTACATCCCACCCGGCCCCCGTCTGGGCGACAAGGTGATCGAGATGGAGGGGGTGAGCAAGTCCTTCGACGGCAACCTGCTCTACGAGGATCTCAACGTCAGCATCCCGCCAGGGTCCATTGTGGGCATTATCGGCGGCAACGGTGCCGGTAAGTCCACCCTGTTCCGCATGATCGCCGGGCTGGACAGCCCCGACAGCGGCACCATCACCGTGGGTGAGTCGGTGAAGCTGGCCTATGTGGATCAGATGCGCGACCTGAACGGCGACAACACCGTCTGGGAGGAGCTCAGCGACGGCCAGGACATTATCCAGGTGGGCAACTACCAGACCCCGTCCAGGGCTTATGTGGGGCGCTTCAACTTCAAGGGCAGCGACCAGCAGAAGCGGGTCAAGGAGCTGTCCGGCGGCGAGCGCAACCGCCTGCACCTGGCCAAGCTGCTCAAGGAGGGGGGCAACGTGCTGCTGCTGGACGAGCCCACCAACGACCTGGACGTGGAAACCCTGCGGGCCCTGGAAGAGGCCCTGCTGAACTTCCCCGGCTGCGCGCTGGTGATCTCACACGACCGCTGGTTCCTGGACCGTGTGGCGACTCACATACTGGCCTTTGAGGGGGACAGCGAGGTGGTCTTCCGTGAGGGCAACTTCACGGATTACGACGCGGACCTGCGCCAGCGCAAGGGGGAATCGGCCCTGATACCCAAGCGCGTGAAGCACCGCAAGCTCGCCTGATTCCCTGGGACTGTCTATAGTGAAAGTCAGGCGTCAGTGTCACCCACACTGGCCCTGGCTTTTTTTAGGCACCGCCAATAATGACAAGAAGCACAACCATCAGGGCACCCCATGAGCGAGAACCGCCGCCATTTCAGCCGCATCACCTTCGACGCCCCCTGTCTGCTGCAACAGGGCGATCGCAGCTGGCACAGTCAGGTACTGGATGTCTCACTGAAGGGCCTTCTGGTGGCCCGCCCGGAGGGTTTTGACGGGGACCTGTCAAAGCCTTTCGAGGGCACACTGATGCTCACGGACCAGGGCCCGAGCATCATCATGGATCTGGAGTGCCGCCACGAAGGCCCGGAGCAGCTGGGATTCCATTGCGGCTACATGGACCTGGAAAGCATGAGCCACCTGCGCCGACTGGTGGAACTGAACCTGGCCGACGACCAGCTCCTGCACCGCGAACTCGCCGCGCTGGTGGACCCCACCAACGCCTGAGCCCTGCCCTTTTAAAGCGGGCGCTTGAATCCTGTCTCTGAAGCCTACAGAGCTTTTCTGCTTGCCTCTTTTGTAGACTGGGAATTACTGCCCCCCGCACACCTTCGCCGCCTTCGGTTTAGGCAGCAAAACGGAAACCATCAATAATCCTTAAAGGGCTCTTTTTAAGGGCTAAATAGCGCCTTTAAGGGCTTTTTTCAGTCAAAAAATCCGAATAATTCCCGCGGATTGAACAAGATGACTTGGTCCGACCCCCATCGTCTCCATACTGACAGTGGCGCCGTTCAACGCCTGAGGGAATTCTGCCTGGCGGCCTCTTCCCCGTCAGGCCGCCTGATCCTGGCTGACGGACGGCTCGCCACTGGAGGGGCTGTTGTGATTGAGCCGGTCCAGCTCCGCCGCCATGGCCTGGCGGCAGCGGGCCATCAGCGCCGGTGCGTCCTCCGGCCGGAGGTGGGCCGTGGGGACCGGGGGCAGCACACTGACGTGGGCCACCGGGGGGCGCTCGCCACGACGCTCAAGGGCCCGGCCGTAGTCACTGACACAGATCATGGTGATGGGGGCACCGGCGGCAATGGCGGTGTAGAAGGCGCCCTTCTTGAATGGCAACAGGCCCCGGCCACGGCTGCGGGTGCCTTCCGGAAAGATCCAGACCGAGCGGCGTTGCTTCTCCAGTGCGTGCTGTGAAGCCTTCATGGCGGCCATGGCCTGGCGGCGGTTGCCACGGCGGATCAGCACATTGCCACCGAGCCAGAACAGCTGACCGAACAGCGGTATCAGTGACAGGCTCTGCTTGCCCACCACCACGGTATTGGTCGGCACCACCGCCCCCATGATGAACAGATCCAGGTTGGACTGGTGATTGGCAATCACCACCCGCGGCTCCCGCCCCGGCAAATGCTGCCAGCCCTCAAGGCGCACACCCAGACCCAGACACGGCAGCGACAATTTCGCGTACAGACGTGCGCAAAGACGGTTATTGTCACGATGGAACGGACGTGCCGCGCACAGCGGAAGACTGGCCAGTGAGGCAACAAAAAAGCTTATTGAAAGGAGAAAACCGCGAACAATCGCCATAACCGCACACCCTCAGCAGTGGTTTATTTAAGAGTACACATGTACTCTCAGATTGTCACCACTGGAATCGTACCGGTTTGTAAGCGGAAGCTATCGCGGCACCGCTGCCATCAGCGGGTGGCCATGGGAGCAATGATGACCTCAAGACGGCGGATCTCGTTGAGGCTCTCGAGGCGTTCGGCGTTGCTCATGCGGTCCAGGTAGATCTGCTTGTTGGACTCCGCCGGGGCATAGCCGTTTTCACTGGCGAGCACGGACCAGGCATAGGCCATGATATTATCCTGACGGGTGCCCCTGCCGGCGCCGTACAGATAGCCCAGGCTCCCCTGTGCCGAGGCCAGCCCCTGCATGGCCGCCTCCTGGTACCAGCGGTAGGCTTTGCCGGCATCCTCCGCCACCCCCTCCCCCTTCAGGTACTGATAGGCCAGCATGGACTGGGCCAGTGCATGGCCACGACGGGCGGCCCTGCGCAGCCAGACGGCAGCCTCACGGTGGTCCTGGCCTAAGCCGTTGTTGCCGAAATACAGCTCCCTGCCCAACTGGTACTGTTGCTGTGGCGAGCCCTTGAGCAGCCCTATCTTGCGGCTTAGAAGCGCCCCCTCCTCACTGAGAAATTCCACGGCCTCTTCGTAGCCGCCACCGGCGGAGCGCTCCATCCACTGCTGGCCCAGGAGCAGCTCCCCCTCCTGCAGGAATTTCCGGGCGTACAGATACTGTGCCGGTGCCTGCCGGAACGTCTCGGCCAGTTTCCTGAGGGCTTCATCCGCCTCGTCATCCGAGCCAAAGCCCACTCCGGTGGCGCTGTAAAGCCGGTAGAGGGCGTACAGGGCACGGCCGTCGCCGTTTTCTGCCCGCTCTGTCCAGATTCTGGCGGCCTCAGGGAGATTGCCCTGCTCCCTGGCCTGCTGACCCGCCTCAAAGGTGGGGGCGGCACAGCCAGCCAGAAAACACAGGCACAGAATCAACAGCTTTTTCAAAACAGCTCCCCACTACAACAGCGCACAGACAGGAGTCTAGCGGCTAATGGTCTTTATCGCATCCGGGCAACGCCTCAGGGGCGTCTCCGGGCCTTCCGGAGAGCCTTCCATAGGGGCCTCATGCGAAGCAATCTTTTTGGCTTTCGGGCTGAAAGCCTTCACTATACAGGGCATTCAACGCCAAGAACCGCGACCCCCCGACACGAATGGCTTGGTCTTTTTCACAGAATACAGAGGTTTTTTTATGACCGAACGGGTATTGCTGGAGATTCGCAATGACATTGCCTACGTCACACTGAACCGCCCGGACAAGTACAACGGCCTGGATATGGCCCTGTTCCAGGGGCTGACCCGCACAGCCAAACAACTCAGGAAGGACCGCAACATCCGTGCGGTGATCCTCCAGGGTGCCGGGCCCGCCTTCTGCAGCGGCCTGGATGTGAAGGGGGTGAGTGCCAACCCGCTCAATTTTGCCCGTCTGCTGGTCAAGCCGGGACGTCGCATCAGCAACCTGGCACAGGAGGTGGGGTATCTCTGGCGCCAGGTGCCGGCCCCGGTGATTGCCGTCACCCACGGGGTCTGTTTCGGTGGCGGGCTGCAGATCGCCCTGGGGGCGGATTTCCGCTATACCACGCCGGACTGCCGCTTCTCAATCATGGAGGCCAAGTGGGGGCTGATTCCGGATATGAGCCTGACAGTCACCCTCTCCGAGCTGATGCCCATCGACCAGGCCAAGGCACTGACCATGACCGCCCGGCAGTTCGACGGTCACGAGGCCCTGTCACTGGGGGTGGTCACACGGGTGTGCGAGGACCCTCTGGCCCAGGCAGAGGCCTTTGTGGACAGCCTCAGGGAGAAGTCACCGGATGCGGTGGCCGCCAGCAAGCTGCTGTTCAACCAGGCCTGGAAGGCGGATGACAAAAAGGCGCTGGCACTGGAGTCCAGTCTGCAGAAGAAGGTGCTGGGGCGGGTCAATCAGCGCATCGCACTGGCCCGTAACGGCAGCGAGCCGGACAAGCCCTTTCAGCCACGTCGCCCGTTCTGACACGGCGGTGGCAAGGCGGAGCGGCTCAGAGCCGGTCCGCCGCCCAGCTTTCCTCCATCAGGTGCCGGACCCGGGCGATTTCCTCCCCGGGCACTTCCTGGGAGTGCATGCGCCAGTCCGTGGCGTCGTAGTGGAAGATGTACAGCCGGGAGCAGAACTGATCGATGGGCAGTGAGGACTCACCGTGCTGCTCGCCGTGCCCTTCGGTGCACACCACCACGTCATTGCCCCAGTCCTGGCCGCTGTCGTTGTTGGGGTTGTAGAAGTAAACCCGCATGACATCGTCCTGGTCCAGTGCCACCCGCAGCACCGTGATGGCGTGCCAGCCGATAAAGCGGGCCTGGCTGTCGGTCACCGCCACACCGGCCGGCTGCGGGTGCACCACCGGGGTGTTGCCGTTGTACACCGGGTTGTAGAGGGCGTAAAAGGCACGCACAAACCCCTCCACGTCCTGCAGCTTGCCGGTCTCAATGTCCACCACGATGGCAAAGCCGCGGTTGACCCACCAGCCGTGGAACTCCGGGTTGATCCACTTGTGGGGGTCTTCGCCGCGGCCGTCGGAGCGGCGGCCCATCTCCATGTAGATGCGGTCCAGGTGGGGCACCAGGATCAGTGACACCGGGTCCAGGTCCAGTGCATAGCCGGCCATCAGGCCCTGACCCAGTGTGGCGGAGTTGAGGCTCTCCCCCTCGAAGTGCATTTCCACCTCATTGTCCCGGGAGGCCCAGCGCACCAGCTGCAGCAGGTAGTCCGGGTCATTGTAGGCCCACATGGACATGGCTCGGGTGGACTGGCAGGCCGGGTTGTTGCCCTGACCCAGCCCCAGTGGCTGGCCCAGCACACTGATGATGCCCGCCATCAGGTAGACGTTCGGCTCATGCTGGGTGCCGTAGAGAGCCCCCAGCAGAGTGGCCGTCTCGGCGTGCAGTGGCGTCTGCATCTGACGCCACAGGGCGGCGGCGATGCTGGGCAGATAGAGCAGGCCCCGCTCCAGCAGCTGGGCCAGGCCATAGATGGACTGACAGGTCTCCACATGGATGCAGTACCGGGACAGGTCCATCATCAGCCCGCGGTGGCACAGCAGGCTGTCACGGCCGGTGCTGCTCAGGCCCAGTGCCTTGACCACCAGCTCGATGTCCTGATCCAGTGCGTAGCGCAGGAACACCGCATGGTAGGCGGACACCAGGCCGGTGTCGTGCATGGCCCGGGACAGGCCCTGTGCCTCGGCGTCCAGGGCCATATCGTCCATGCCCGTGAGACGGTCGTGGTACACCGCCACGCCCGGGTCTTCCTGGCAGGCCTGTGTGGGCCCGTAGAGGGCGCTCACCAGCCGCTCAGCGCCACGGGCGGAGGCGCTGATCTGGATGTTCGGGTCAAACAGGCAGGCGGCAATGCGGTACACCATCTGGCGCACGTGATCCACCTGGATGGGACGCTGTCGCAGTATGCGCCAGACCTCCGCCACCACATGATCCAGTATGTTCTCGAAACCGATGTGTTCCGCCACAAAGGCCAGGTGCTGATCCAGCATCTGGCGCATCACCGGTGACTGCTCACGGGTGCTCTCGTCACTGAGACCGAACAGCACCTGCAGGTTGAAGGCCAGCACCTGGGTGAGAAAGTGCTCGGCCTGCTCGGCGGAGAAGCTGGGGTGGAAAAACACCCCGCTGGCCACCGCCAGCATGCGCAGCTCGCTGAGACACTCCAGCGTCACCAGACGGGGGTCGCCCCCCTCGAAGGTGGCCGGCACAAAGGAGGCCTTGAGGCTGTCCAGGTGCTGCCAGTCACTGCCCTCGAAAAGGCCGGCCTCCTCAAAGCGGTGGGCTCGTGCATAAAGCAGTGCCGGCCCCTGGGGCAGACTCAGCAGCTTGCGACCCAGATCCAGCACCCGGGGCACATGGCCGGCCTTGGCAAAGCTGCGCACACTGACCATTTTCTCCAGGGCCGCGTCAAAGTTGGCCACCACCCGGTTCACATCGGGGCCGGGGGACGGGGTCTGAGGGGTATCGTTCATAGTCTGTTCCATGAGGGGTTTTTTCCACACTGGCTGATCATCTGAACGGTTGCGTCTTCCGCATCGGGATACAGCCAGTGTCACTCAGTGACACGAAGATGCAAGCCTTTTATCCCGGTGGCGCCAATAGCGAGGCCACCAACAGCCAGGCCAGCGCCAGCAGCAGCAACCACAGCCACAGGCGGCCTGTCTTGCGGGACTCGGGCGGCGCCAGCTGTGTCTCCAGGTAACCGGTCAGCAACGCCAGGTTGCGGATATTGGCCTTGTACCAGACGTCAAACACGTCACCGGCAAAGGGCAGCAGGCCACCCACCGCGTCCATCAGGGCATTGCCCGCCATGCGCCACTGCAGCCGCGACGGCGCCTTCATGCGCCGCGCCTCCAGAATCAGGTAACCGGACAGTGCCAGTCCGGCCAGATCCCCCACCACCGGTACCAGACCCAGAATGGGGCCGAACCCAAAACGGATCCGGGTCAGCGGGATGCGAAAGCAGCTGTCGGTGATCACGGCAAATCGCTGCAAACGCTGCAGGCTGGCCTGACAGTCTTCCCGGGATAGGCGCTGGGGGGTGTCCTGCATGGTGGTGGCGACTCCGGCGTATCAGAAGAGGCCTCAAAATATACCTCTGAGGTGACAGTGACAAGTGATGCCCCGGGGACTAACATCGTTGCAACTCTTCGCTGATCAACCCGGGCGCCCTCCGTCATGGCACTACTGCTGATTGTTCTGCTGCCGCTTCTGGGAGCCTTTCTGACCGCCACCTGCGTCAGAAGCCGGCCCCGCTGCAACAGTCTGCTGGCGGCCACCGGCCCCGTTATCAGCCTGACCCTGGCCCTGTCGCTGCTGCCGGCCATACTCCGTGGCGAGCGCCTGCTGGCCCACTGGCACTGGCTGCCCCAGCTGGACCTGGCACTGTCACTGCGCATGGACGGCCTGTCACTGCTGTTTGCCCTGCTGATCATCGCCATGGGCCTTCTGGTGCTGCTCTACGCCCATTTCTACTTTGCCGGCAAACCCCGTGACAGCCAGCGCTTCAACAGCCTGATGCTGCTGTTCATGACCGCCATGCTGGGCATTGTCACCTCCGAGAACCTGCTGTTCATGCTGGTGTTCTGGGAGATGACCAGCCTGGTGAGCTTCCTGCTGATCGGCTTTCACGCGGACCGCCGTGAGGCACGCCGTGGCGCGCGCATGACACTGGTGATCACCGGCGGCGGCGGCCTGGCGCTGCTGGCGGGGATGGTGCTGATCGGCCAGGTGGTGGGCAGCTACCAGCTGACGGAGGTGCTGGCCTCCGGGGACCTGATCCGCCAGCACGCCCACTACCCGCTGATACTGGCACTGGTGCTGCTGGGGGCCATGACAAAATCCGCCCAGTTCCCCTTCCACCTGTGGCTGCCCCACGCCATGACCGCCCCCACGCCGGTGTCCGTGTACCTCCACTCCGCCACCATGGTCAAGGCGGGCATCTTCCTGCTGGCCCGTTTCCACCCGGTGCTGGCCGAGACGGACCTCTGGCTCTACAGCGTCTCCACCGTGGGCATGGCCACACTGCTCACCGGCGCCTTTGTGGCCATGTTCAAGCACGACATCAAGGGGCTTCTGGCCTACTCCACCATCAGCCACCTGGGCCTGATCACGCTGCTGCTGGGCATGGGCACCAGGATGGGCCTGATCGTGGGGCTCTTCCACCTGTTCAACCACGCCCTGTTCAAGGCGCCACTGTTCATGATGGCGGGCATTGTGGACAAGGCCACCGGCAGCCGCGACATGCGCCTGATCAACGGTCTCTGGCGCCACATGCCCTACCTGATGGTGCTGACGGGGCTGTGCGCCGCCTCCATGGCGGGACTGCCACTGCTCAATGGCTTTCTCAGCAAAAAGATGTTCTTCGCGGAGAGCCTGCAGTCCCCCTTCACCGGCATTCTGTTCTGGCTGACCCCGGCACTGGCGGCCGTGGCCGGGCTGCTGTCCGTGGCCTACTCCGTGCGCATCTTCCACAACATCTTCTTCAACGGCCTGCCGGGGGCGCTGCCCCATTACCCGCCCCGCAAGCCCTCCGCCGGCATACTGGTTCCGGTCACACTGCTGGCCGCCTCCTGCCTGGTGGTGGGCCTGGTGCCCCAGTATGTGGTGCACACACTGCTGCAGCAGGCGGCACAGGATGCACTGGGCGGCGCGCTGCCGGAGTACAACCTGGGGCTGCTGCACCTGTTCAACATGCCCTTCCTCATGAGTGTTCTGGCGCTGAGCGGCGGCCTGGCCATGTACATGGCCAGGCGTCAGCTGTTTGCCCTCTATGACCGTCTGCCGGAGGTGGACGCCAAGGAGAATTTCGAATGGCTGATGCTCCGTGCCGGACGCTTCGCCGAGCGCCAGGTGCACCGCCTTGAGAACGGCTCACTGCAGCGTTACGCCGCACTGCTGATGGCCACCGCCGTGGTGCTGCCCGGCACCGCCCTGCTGGGGGTGCAGGCCTGGGGTGGCGGCGAGGCCATGACGCCACTGGACCCGGTAACACTGCTGGGGGCGCTGATCCTGATCGCCTCGGCCATTGCGGCGGTGGTGGTGCATCGCCAGCGCCTGATGGCGCTGCTGCTGATCGGCAGCTGCGGGCTCTTTGTGACACTGCTGTTCGCCCGCTTCTCGGCACCGGACCTGGCACTGACCCAGCTGTCCGTGGAGGTCATGGCGGTGATCATCATGATGCTGGCCCTGTCCTTTCTGCCACAGACCACCCCCCGGGAATCCCCGCCACTGCGCCGCGGCCGTGACCTGCTGCTGGCGGGCAGCGCCGGCGGCGGCGTGGCGGCACTGGCCTACGCGGTGATGACACGGCCCCAGCAGACCATCTCGGATTTCTTCCTGGCCAACAGCCTCACGGGCGGCGGTGGCAGCAACGTGGTGAACGTGATCCTGGTGGACTTCCGGGGCTTTGACACCCTGGGGGAAAGCACGGTGCTGGGCATTGCCGCCGTGGCAGTCTTTGCCCTGACCCGCAACCTGCAGCTCAAGGGGCGTGTGGCCGGTGACAGCGGCAGCTACTGGGCCAGCGAGCCCCACCCGATGATTCTGCGCATGATGGCGCGGCCACTGCTGCCGGTGGCGCTGATGGTCTCCGCCTACATCTTCCTGCGCGGGCACAACATGCCCGGCGGCGGCTTTATCGCCGGACTGATCACCTCCGTGGCCCTGTCACTGCAGTACATGGCCGGCGGACTGGCCTGGGCCCACCAGCGCATGATCACGTCTTTCCGCCCCCTGGTGGGGGCCGGCCTGCTGCTGGCACTGGCCACGGGACTGGGCAGCCTGGCCTTTGGCGCCCCTTTCCTGACCAGCTGGTTCGGCCATTACCACCTGCCGGGGCTGGGGGAGCTGGAGCTGGCCACAGCCATGCTGTTTGACCTGGGGGTCTTTGTCACGGTGGTGGGGGCCACACTGCTGATACTGGCCAACCTGGGCAAACTCATGACACTGGACGGACCGGGCAAGGAGATCGGCTGATGGAACTACTCATGGCAATCAGCATCGGCGTGCTGACCACCTGCGGCCTCTACCTGATACTGCGGGCACGCACCTTTCCCGTGGTGCTGGGCCTGACGCTGCTGTCCCACGGTGTGAACCTGTTTCTGTTCAGCATGGGGCGGCTGACCCTGGAGGCGCCGGCGGTGCTGGATGGCAGCGGTAACCACGCCGACCCGCTGCCACAGGCGCTGGTGCTGACCGCCATTGTCATCGGCTTTGCCATGACCGCCTTTGTGGTGGTGCTCTCACTGAGGGCCGCAGTGGAGCTGCGCAGTGACCATGTGGACGGTGCGGACCCGGACGAGGACCGGCGCCTATGAGCCATCTGCCGATACTGCCGATACTGCTGCCGCTGCTGTGCGCGGCCCTGCTGATCCTGTGCTACGCCACCCCACTGGCGGTGCAGCGACTGGTCAGCCTGGCCAGCGTGGCGCTGACACTGGTGGTGGCACTGGCACTGGGGGCCGGTCTGGATGAGCACCCCTACTGGCTGTATGCACTGGGTGACTGGATGCCCCCCTTCGGCATACTGCTGGTGGTGGATCACCTGAGTGTGCTGATGCTGACGCTCACCGCCGTCCTGGCCGGGTTCTGCACCCTCTATGCCTGCCGTGGCCATGACCGCCAGGGGGCCCACTTCCATGCCCTGCTGCAGTTCCAGCTGGCGGGCCTGAACGGGGCCTTTGTCACCGGGGACCTGTTCAACCTGTTTGTGTTCTTCGAGGTACTGCTGATCGCCTCTTACGCACTGCTGCTGCAGGGCGGTGGCGCAGCACGGGGGCGTGCCGGTCTGCATTATGTGGTGCTCAACCTGACCGGGTCGGCCATTTTCATACTGGCACTGGGGCTGCTCTACGGGATGACGGGCACACTGAACATGGCGGACATGGCAGTGCGCATCGGACAGGCACCGGAAGCGGACAGGGCGCTGATCAACGCCGCCTCCATGCTGTTGCTGGTGGTGTTCGGGACCAAGGCGGCGCTGCTGCCTCTGCTGTTCTGGCTGCCAAGGGCCTATATCGCCGCCAGCGCGCCGGTGGCCGCACTCTTTGCCATCATGACCAAGGTGGGCATCTATGCCCTGCTGCGGGTCTTTGCACTGGTGTTCGGGCTGCAGGTGGGGCTGGGTGAGACACAGGCCTGGCAGTGGCTCTGGCCCATGGCACTGGCCACCCTGGCGGTGGGGATTGTGGGGGTGCTGGGCGCCTCCCACCTGCGGGGGATGACGGCCTACATGGTGATTGTCTCCGTGGGCACGCTGCTGGCGGCACTGTCACTGGCCACCCATCAGGCGGTGTCCTCGGCGCTGTTCTACCTGGTGCACAGCACACTGATGACGGCGGCCTTCTTCCTGATGGCGGATCTGGTGGCGCGCCAGCGGGGTGAGGCGCGGGATCACCTGGTGGTGACTGCCGCCATGAAAAACCGGCTGACACTGGGCATCCTGTTTTTCGTGGCCGCCATGGCACTGGCCGGCCTGCCGCCACTGAGCGGCTTTGTCAGCAAGCTCTGGATGCTGCAGGCCAGCGCCGGCGGGGCCACAGAGAGCGGCGGCTCGCAGCAGGGCCTGTTCTGGGGGCTGTTGCTGCTGTCGGGCTTTGTCATGATCATTGCCCTGAGCCGTGCCGGCAGCAAGCTGTTCTGGCGCCAGTCCCCGGAGCGCGCCCATAACCGCCGTGCGGACCCGGTGCGGCTGGGAGTGGTCATGGCCATGATTCTGGCCAGTGTGCTGCTGTCGGTGATGGCCTCGCCATTGATGGATTTTACCCAGGCCACTGCCCGCTCACTGCTCTCCCCACAGGACTATGTGGCGGCGGTGCAGTCACTGGCCGATGGACCACTGGGAGGGCCGCCGGATGCTCCGTAAACAGCCACTGCGCCAGATCTGGCCAAGACCCGAGTTTTCCGCATTGCTGCTGTTGTTGTGGCTGCTGCTGATGAACAGCTTCGCACTGGGGCAGGTGGTGCTGGGCCTGGCACTGGCCTGGCTGCTGCCCTTTGTCACCCAGCAGTTCTGGCCGGAGAAGCCACAGGTGCACAACGCCAACCGGCTGCTGGTGTATCTGGCCCACCTGCTGTGGGACATCATCCAGGCCAATTTCACCGTGGCACGGCTGCTGCTGAAGGACCCGGCCACACTGCAGCCGGCCTTTGTGCGCTACCCGCTGATGCTGACCGACGAGTTCGCCATCACACTGCTGGCCAGCACCATCACGCTGACCCCGGGCACGGTGTCCGCCGGACTCAGCCCGGACCGCAAAACCCTGCTGATCCACGCACTGCATGAGCCGGACCCGGACGCCATGGTACGGCAGATCCACCAGCGCTACGAACTGCCCCTCAAGGAGATACTGGAATGATTGATTTTGTGCTGCCCATCGCACTGGGCCTGTTCTCACTGAGCCTGCTGATGAACCTCTACCGCCTGCTGAAGGGGCCGGATGTACTGGATCGTATTCTGGGGCTGGACACCCTCAACATTAACGCCATCGCGGTGATTGTGCTGGCGGGGATCTACATGGACAGCCGGCTGATCTTCGAGGCGGCACTGCTGATTGCACTGATGGGCTTTGTGGGGACCGTGGCCATGAGCCAGTACCTGGTGCGCGGTGACGTCATTGAATAAGCCCGCCAGCCAATAAACAGGATCCACGGGAGAGCGCCATGACACTGCCATTCTGGCTGGAAGCACTGATCGCCGCCCTGCTGCTGCTGGGGGCCATTGTCGCCGCACTGGGCTCGCTGGGGCTGGCGCGCATGCCGGACTTCTACATGCGACTGCACGGCCCCACCAAGGCCTGCACACTGGGTGTGGGCTGCACCATGCTGGGGTCGCTTTTGTATTTCAGTTTTTCCGGCGAGGGTTTCAGTGTGCAGGAGCTGCTGATTACCCTGTTTCTGTTTGTCACCGCCCCGGTCAGTGCCCATATGATGGCCAGGGCCGCACTGCACCGCCGGGTGCGCCCTGAGGAACAGACCCGGTTGCCACCCCGGGGGCTGGACCCCTCTCAGGAGCCGGAGTCGGACTCCTCCGGGGCCAGCCAGCGGTAGAGGGTGCGCCGGTTGATGCCGAGGATCTTCGCCGCCTGGCGCTTGTTGCCGGCCACCCGGTTGAGCACGTAATCCACGTAGATCTGCTGCACCGTCTCCAGGCTGGGCAGCTGCTCCTCATCCCGGATCTCCCCCACCATCTGCTCCAGCACACCCGCCTGTGACACCCGGTCGCGGGATTTTACCGCCTCTCGCACCCGTTGTGGCAGATGCTCCGGCAGTATGCGGTCGCTGTTGCAGAAGGTGACGGCCCGCTCGATGGTGTTGGCCAGCTCGCGGATATTGCCGGGAAACGGGTAGCCCAGCAGCGCCTCCAGGGCACTGTCGTCCAGGCGCAGCCCGGCGCGACCATGGCGGGCCGCGGCCTGTTCGGTGAAATGCATGGCCAGCAGCTCCAGGTCCGGCCCCCGCTCACGCAGTGGCGGCACCTGCAGTGCCAGCGCCTCCAGCCGGTAGTACAGATCCTCCCGGAACGCCCCACTGGCCACCCGCTGGCGCAGGTCACGGTGGGTGGCGGCAATGACCCGCACATCCACCGGCTGCTCCCGGTCCGAGCCCACCGCCTTCACCTGCCCCTCCTGCAGCACACGCAGCAGCTTGGCCTGCAGTTGCAGCGGCATTTCCGCGATCTCATCCAGCAGCAGTGTGCCACCGTGGGCCTCACGGAACAGACCCGGACGGGCCCGGTCGGCGCCGGTGAAGGCGCCCTGCTTGTGGCCGAAGAATTCACTTTCCATCAGCTCGGCGGGAATGCCGGCGCAGTTGACCGGTATAAAGGGCTGCCCGGCGCGGGGGCTTTCATTGTGGATGGCCCTGGCCACCAGCTCCTTGCCCACCCCGCTCTCACCCAGCACCAGCACCGGCAGATCCCCCTGGGCCACCTGGCGGATCTGCCCAAACAGCTGGTGCATCACCTCGCTCTCACCCAGCAGGCCCTGGAAGTGGCTGCGGGCCGCCCCTGCCCGGTAGACACTGACCTCCTGCTGCAGCGCCCTCTGGGCCAGCAGCCGCCGTGTCATCAGCAGCAGATGCTCCATGGACAACGGCTTGGTGAGAAACTCGTCGGCACCGGCCTTGAGGGCCTCCACCGCCTGGTCCACGGTGCCAAAGGCGGTGATCAGCAGAAACAGGGGGGGCTCCGGTTCACTGCGGGCAAAGCGCAACAGCTCCATCCCCTCACGGTCCGGCAGTCGCAGGTCGGAGATAATCAGCGCCGGCGACCAGGACTGGCACAGGGCCATGCCATCGCCGCAGGTATGGGCCAGCCGGACCGGGTAATCCTCCAGCTCCAGTTCTTCTCGCAGCAGTTCGGCCAGGCTGCGGTCGTCTTCCACGACCAGTATGCGGGGCTGACTCAAGAGACTTCTCCCTGATGGTTGTGGGGTAAGGGTGGCGGTTCCTCCACAGGCGGCCACTGCAGAACCACGGCGCAGCCACCCCAGCGGCTCTCGCCGATCAACAGCCCACCGTGGTGCTCCTGCATCACGCTCTTGACCACCGCCAGGCCCAGCCCGGTGCCCTCACCGGCGGCCTTGGTGGTATAGAACGGCTCCAGCACCCGCTCCCTGTCGCCAGGGTCGATACCGGGGCCATCGTCCTCGACGGTCATGGCCACCGCCTGGGGGCCGCTTTGCAATGTCACCAGAACGCGGCTATGGGCGGCGTACATGGCATTGCGCAGCAGGTTGCTCAGTGCCAGCTCAAGGCGTGTCCTGTCACCCCGCAGCCGGGCCTGCCCGGCGCGGTTGTCCAGCTCCAGGCGGATGCCGCTGCGCTCGAACGCCTCCCGGCAGGCCTCGGTACACGCCTGCAGCAGCTCACTGGCGTTGATACAGTGCTCCAGTGCCTGTGGACCGTGGCGGAAGCAGTCCAGCAGCTGGCGGATAATGCGGGTCATGCGCTGCACCTGCACCCGGATGTCCTCGATATGGCGGGCATTGCTCTCATCGTGGCTGCGCCGCTGCAGTATGCGGGCCCGGCCCTCCACCACGCTCAGTGGGGCCCCCAGCTCATGGGCCACGCCGCCGGCCACGCGTCCGATCATGGCCATTTTCTCCTGGTGCTGCAGACGCTCGTTAAGCTGGGCCTCACGGCGCTGACGGGTGAGTATCTCCCCTTCCGCCTGCTCCACGCTCAGCAGCATCTCGTTGAGTGACGAGGCGATATGCTGCACCTCCCTGGGGCCACGCTCCGGCACACGCACCTGCCGGTCCCCCTGGCGGACCCGGTCCATGGCGGCCAGCAGGCGGTCCACATGGCGACCGATACCGCCGTAGTGGCCGGCGATGGCCACCAGCAGTATGGCCCCGGCGGTAATGGACCAGATCCACCAGGCGTTGGCCCGTAAGCGGGCCAGTCGCGGGTCGGAGTCACTGCGCAGACGGGTGATATGCAGCAGCCCGATAAATCGAACCTCGGAACTGTACAGGGGGGGTAAGTGGGAGAACACATCCTCACCGGCAAT
>JAWWAC010000009.1:0-75501 GCA_033721915.1 Oleiphilaceae bacterium | reverse complement strand
GCCACCCAGTACCAGAGCGGCGAGCAGGGTCAAAGCGGTTGCGGTCATCTTGAAAAACTTCATAGTTGTTCTCCTTTCATTGGGATGGAGCCTGTGTAAAAGCCAGGCCCGTTGTTTCCGAAGCCGGGAGACAATACCCCGTGAAGCCCTGCTTGAGGGACATCCCGGAGCCATGAGTGCCCGGATTTCGAATACTTGAACCGTGAACCATTTCCACGGCCAAAGTCGTTCCAGTCATGAATGACTGGTCTGACAACTCTTTACGTTGCTAATCATTGCTTAGACTCAGCCTGATTGACATTACGTTGGGTGAATGGCTCGGTCAACCAGTTCCAGAAGGACAGGTAATCTTCACGGCCTTCCGCCAGACCCAGCTCCCGCATCTCCTCCTCATCGGGTTCCCGGTAGGTGCCAAACAGCCGGTCCCAGACAATAAAGATGGTGGAAAAGTTGGCATCCCCGGTACGCCGTGACACGGTGTGATGGCTGGTGTGGAAGCGGGGTGTGACAATAAACAGCCTCAGTATCCGTTCCCAGCGCCGTGGGAGCTCGATGTTTGAGTGATGAAACTGACTGGCCAGGCTGACGGCAATCTCAAAGGCCACAAAGCCCACCAGGGTAGGGCCCCAAAGAGCGATCCAGCCCAGCTTCACAAAGAAGGAAATAAACAGCTCACCGGGGTGGAATCGCAGTGCCGTGGTGACATCCACATGGGTGTCCACGTGATGCACCTTGTGAAACCGCCACAGGGGTGCCACCCGGTGATTGAAGCGGTGCCACCAGTAATCGAACATGTCCAGCACGATAATGGTGGCGACAATACCGCCAATGCCGCTGTAGCCCAGCATGGGGGCCAGTCCCCATTCCTGTTCCGCGAGGGTGTGGGTCCACCACAGGAAGGGCGCCAGAAGCAGCATCTTCAATACGACAGTATTGAAGACCGCCATGGCGGCGTGGGTGCGCAGCCTTTTCCCCCGGGGCTCCTGCCATGGCCGCTTGGCCGCCAGCCCCTCGATCAGGAAGAATAGCGCAAAACCACCGAGAAAAAACGGAAGCTTGAGATCATCCATAGTGCCGGCTCCAATGCGCTCTGTTGCCCGCCCGCCGGGTGTGGCTAGCGGAGCAGATGAATGCGATCGTCCACAAAGGTGTATCGCGGCCGCTGTTTCCACTCGCCATGCTCATGCACCGGCAGCTTGTGTACGTTCTCTTCATACACCACCAGCTCGCCATCGTGGACCTGCAGCCAGAAATCCAGATCGTAGGTCTTGTAGGGATCGTTGAGATCCGCAAAGTTGGTGCAGGCAAAATAGTGACCTCCACCCATGGTACGGACCGGGTCATGGATCCTCTGGAATCGCAGCTGAAGATTCTGGCTGGTGCGGGGGTCGGTAATCTCGAACACACCCGGATTGCCCATCTGGGTCCGGTTCTCGATGTGCTCCTCCATGGCCGCCTTGATCTCGCTTGCGGTGAACTCTCTCACCTCGGTTCTCTTGGCGGGGGCCTCGTCGCTTTGTGTCTGCGATGCCTCGGCCTGGCTGCCACTCACTTCAGCCCCCTGCTCCGTTGCGGAGGACCCGTTCTCCCCGGAGGTGTCACCGGTGCACCGGGCCAGGGCCAGCACCAGCAGGATTGGCAGGAGAATCATCCCCTTGCGAAGCACCCAAGTTGCTCGATCGTTCTGCATTGTTTTATCCCAGGACTCTTGTTGGTTGTAACGGGACGGCGGCCGGAAAGCGGTTTCCAGACAGCCACACGGATATCCTACGCTACAGGATCATTTCCAACGACGCGGAATTGCCTGCTTTATATTACGCGCGAACCTGTGTTTGGGATTCACTGCCACAGACTGGCTGCGGTTTTGCCTTATCATCGGAAAGGCATTCAGACATCAGGCTGGTCAGAGGGGAGGAATCCGTAAAGATGCCGGTATCCAGCAAGGCATTCACGATTACCTTTCTTCGCGAAGCTGACGCTGGTAGTCAACACTGTCCCCCTGTTTGTTTTTCCAGGGCCCAAAGGCCTCCTACACTGTTTGCGCCTGGTGCTGATCCAGAAATTCGGCCACGGCCCGGCGCACCAGTTCCGCACAGGAGAGTTGAGTCTGCTCGCTTAAATGACTGAGCGCCCTAACGGGTTCATCCGCCAGATCAACAATGGTTTTCATGCTTTTTACCCGAATGGCTTCACGGTGGATGGCACAGGATAACGTCATCTTATGCCATCACCGTTCGCCTGAGAATCGGTGTCAATGCGGTACCTGTCTACAGCACAGGCTCGCGCTTATTCCACCGTGACACTCTTGGCCAGATTGCGGGGCTGGTCCACGTCCGTGCCCTTGAGGACGGCCACGTGGTAGGAGAGCAGCTGCAGGGGAATGGTGTAGAGGATGGGGGCGAGGATGCCGTGGGTTCTGGGCAGACGCATGACGTGGGTCTGCTCGTCTTCCTCCATCTCCGTGTCCTGGTCGGCGAAGACAAACAGCTCGCCGCCTCGGGCCCGCACTTCCTGCAGGTTGGACTTGAGTTTTTCCACCAGGGCGTTGTTGGGGGCCACGGTGACCACCGGCATTTCGCTGTCCACCAGTGCCAGAGGGCCGTGTTTGAGCTCACCGGCGGGGTAGGCTTCGGCGTGTATGTAGGAGATTTCCTTGAGCTTGAGCGCCCCCTCCATGGCCACCGGGTAGAGTGAGCCACGGCCCAGGAACAGGCTGTGGTTCTTGTCGATAAAGCGCTCAGAGAGCTGCCTGAGTTGCGGGTCCATGGCCAGCACCTGCTCAACGCCGCTGGGCAGCTGTCGCAGTGCACGGATAATGTCCGCCTCTTCACCGGCGTCCAGTCCGTGGCGCCGGCCCAGTGCCAGTGTGAACAGCAGCAGTGCGGTGAGCTGTGTGGTGAAGGCCTTGGTGGAGGCCACGCCGATTTCCGGGCCGGCCTGGGTCATCAGCACCATGTCCGATTCCCGCACCAGTGAGCTGCCCGGGACGTTGCACACCGCCAGTGCGCCGAGAAAGCCCGCGTCACGGGCCTGTCGCAGTGCCGCCAGGGTATCGGCGGTCTCACCGGACTGGGAGATGGTGAGGAACAGGGTCCCCTCGGGGATCACATGCTGTCGGTAGCGGTACTCGGAGGCCACCTCGACGCTGCAGGCGATGCCGGCCAGCTCCTCGATCCAGTAGCGGGCCACCATGCCGGCATGGAAACTGGTGCCACAGGCGACGATCTGCACATGGCGCACCTGCCCCAGAAGCCGCGTGGCTTCCGGGCCCAGTGCCTGCTCCAGCACCCGGCTGTCGGTGATGCGCCCTTCCATGGTGGCAGCGATCACGCGGGGCTGTTCGTGGATTTCCTTGAGCATGAAGTGGCGGTAGCTGCCTTTCTCGGCCGCCTCGGCGCTGTGCTCAAAGCGGGCAACGGGGCGCTCCACGGGCTGGCCGTCACGGTCTTCTATGGCCACGCTGTCGCTGCGCACCCGGGCGAAATCCCCTTCCTGCAGGTAGATGAAGCGGTCCGTGACCGGCAACAGTGCCAGGGGGTCCGAGGCGATAAAATGCTCACCGATGCCCACACCCAGAACCAGTGGGCTGCCCTGTCGCGCCACGATCAGCTCTTGCGGCTGAGCGGTGTGCATCACCGCCAGTGCAAAGGCCCCTTCCATGCGTCGGATGGCCTGTTTCACGGCCCCGGCCAGGTCCTGCTCCTGTGCGAAATAGTGGGCCACCAGATGGGCGGCCACCTCGGTGTCCGTCTCGGAACTGAATGCAAAGCCCTGTGATTGCAGCTCACGGCGCAGGCTTTCGTAGTTCTCGATGATGCCGTTGTGTACCAGCGCCAGATCACCGCCGGACATATGGGGGTGGGCATTGGTGGTGGAGGGTCGTCCGTGGGTGGCCCATCGGGTGTGGGCAATGCCGGTACGGCCCTGCCCGGGGGTGCCCCTGAGCAGTTCGTCCAGTGCGGCCACCTTGCCCAGTTCCCGGTGGCGCTCAAGGCGTCCGTCAGGGTCGATCAGGGCCAGGCCGGCAGAATCATAGCCCCGGTATTCCAGGCGCCTGAGTCCCTCCATCAGAATGGCCTGCACGTCCCGTTGTGCTACTGCGCCTACAATGCCACACATGCTGATTCTCCTGTTGCACTGATCCCTTCTGTGGCAGTGACCACATCAGGGATGAAACCATGGTTGCCCGCATCGCGGTGTCTGCCGGTTGAACCGGCCCCTGGCGCATTCTATACAATCCGCGCCGTCGGCCACAGGACACTAGTGGTCCTTTTTCCCCGGCCGGGACCAGTGGCTGATATTGCGCTGCCTGGCGCGTCCGATGGCCAGCTCACCCTCCGCCACCTCTTTGGTGATGGTGGAGCCGGCCCCGGTGGTGCTGCCGGCCCCCAGTGTCAGCGGGGCCACCAGTGAGGTGTTGGAGCCGATAAAGCAGCCATCGCCGATCTCGGTGCGGTGCTTGTTCACCCCGTCGTAATTGCAGGTGATGGTGCCGGCGCCCACATTGACCCCTTTGCCCAGCTCCGCGTCACCGATGTAACTCAGGTGGTTCACCTTGCTGCCCTCGCCGATGCGGGCATTCTTGGTTTCCACGAAATTGCCCACCTTGCCACCGGCGGCGATGCGCGTCCCGGGGCGCAGCCTGGCAAAGGGGCCGATGCTGGCGGGCCCCTCAATCTGGGCGCCGTCGATCAGGCTGTGGGGCTCCACCCGGGTGCCCGGGCCCAGTGTGGCGTTGCGGATCACGCAGTGGGCGCCAATCTGGACTCCCTCCCCCAGCTCCACGTCCCCTTCAAAGAGACAGCCCGGATCAATACTCACATCACCGGCGGCGTTGAGAGTGCCCCTGACATCGATGCGGGCCGGGTCCGCCAGTGTGACACCGGCCGTCATCAGGCGAATGGCCTGCTGTTGCTGGTAGTAGCGCTCAAGGGCCGCCAGCTGGATGCGGTTGTTGATGCCCTGGACTTCTTCCGGTGTCTCCGGCTGGGTCACAGCCACCGCCATCTGCTCGCTGGAGGCCATGGCGATAATGTCCGTGAGGTAGTACTCCCCCTGGGCGTTCTCCGCCGACAGGGCCGGCAGCCAGCGTTTCAGGTGGCGGGCGCTGGCGGCGAGAATGCCGGAGTTCACCTCGCGGATGCGCTGCTGCTCGGCGGTGGCGTCTTTCTGCTCGACGATGGCGGATACCTGGCCGTCCGGGTTGCGGATGATGCGCCCGTAACCGGCCGGGTCCGGCAGATCCACGGTCAGCAGCGCCAGTGTCTGCTCATCCACCTGGTCGGTGAGGGAGGTCAGTGTCGCGGGGCGGGTCAGTGGCACGTCCCCGTAGAGCACCAGTACCCGGGCCTCGTCCGGCACCTGTGGCAGTGCCTGTGCCACGGCATGGCCGGTGCCCAGCTGCTGGTCCTGGTGCGCCCAGTGCAGGTCCCTGTCCGGCGTGGCCTCACGCACCGCCTCGGCGCCATGGCCCACCACCACGTGGATGCCCTGTGCCTGTAAGGCCCGTGCCGAGGCAATCACATGGTGCAGCAGCGGCACACCGGCCAGTGGGTGCATCACCTTGGGGTGGCGTGACTTCATGCGCGAGCCCTGGCCAGCCGCCAGAATGATTACATGCAGTGGTGCACTGTTTGCCATCTTCGCCATAGCCGTTCTCGTCTCCGTCTGTCCGGCTGGGAACAAAAAAAACCGCAACCGGCAGATTACGGCATTATACCGGCTTCTGCCATTTTGCGGCTTTCACGACACGCTGTTGCCTGGACGGCAATTAACGGGTCTTTTTGCGGATCTTCTGGATAGTGCGCAGCTGTGCCATGGCTTCCGCCAGGTGGGCCGACGCACGGGAATAATCCATTTCGCTGGACTGGTTGGCCAGCTCACGCTCCGCTTCCTGACGGGCCTGCTGGGCGGCCGCTTCGTCCATATCAGCGGCACGCAGCGCGGTGTCTGCCAGTACCGTGACATGGTGGGGCTGCACTTCCAGGTAACCACCGGAGACGTAGTAAATCTCCTCGGCACCATCTTCACGGGAAACGCGCACCGGCCCCGGTTGCAGACCGGTCAGCAGTGGCGCGTGACCGGGCATGATGCCGATATCACCATTGGAGGCGGCGGCGCTGAGCATGGTCACGTCACCGGAGAAGATCTTCTCCTCGGCGCTGACGATGTCGCAATACACGGTTTTAGCCATGGGTCATGCCTCTTAATCCGTGGGAATGGAAAGGCCTCAGGAGGCCTTGGCTTCCATTTCCCGTGCCTTTTCCAGTACTTCCTCGATGGTGCCGGCCATGTAGAAGGCCTGCTCGGGGAGATGGTCGTATTCCCCGTCGAGAATGCCCTGGAAGCTGCGGATGGTGTCTTTGAGAGAGACATACTTGCCGGGGGCGCCGGTGAACACTTCCGCCACAAAGAAGGGCTGTGACAGGAAACGCTCGATCTTACGGGCCCGGTACACGGTCAGCTTGTCTTCTTCCGACAGCTCGTCCATGCCCAGAATGGCGATGATGTCCTTCAGCTCCTTGAAGCGCTGCAGTACGTTCTGCACGCCACGGGCCACGTTGTAGTGCTCCTCGCCGATAACCAGCGGGTCCAGCTGACGACTGGTGGAATCCAGCGGATCGATGGCCGGGTAGATACCCTTGGAGGCGATATCCCGTGACAGTACCACGGTGGCGTCCAGGTGGGAGAAGGTGGTGGCCGGTGACGGGTCGGTCAGGTCGTCCGCCGGTACGTACACCGCCTGCACGGAGGTGATGGAGCCGGTCTTGGTGGAGGTGATACGCTCCTGCAGCTGACCCATCTCTTCCGCCAGTGTGGGCTGGTAGCCTACCGCGGAGGGCATGCGGCCCAGCAGTGCGGACACTTCGGTACCCGCCAGTGTGTAACGGTAGATGTTGTCCACGAACAGCAGTACGTCGCGGCCTTCATCACGGAACTTCTCGGCGATGGTCAGGCCGGTCAGTGCCACGCGCAGACGGTTGCCCGGGGGCTCGTTCATCTGGCCGTACACCATGGCAACCTTGTCCAGGACGTTGGAGTCCTTCATTTCGTAGTAGAAGTCGTTACCTTCACGGGTCCGCTCACCCACGCCGGCAAACACGGACAGGCCGGAGTGCTCTTTGGCGATGTTGTTGATGAGCTCCATCATGTTGACGGTCTTGCCCACACCGGCGCCGCCGAACAGGCCGACCTTGCCGCCCTTGGCGAAGGGGCAGATCAGGTCGATGACCTTGATGCCGGTTTCCAGCAGCTCGCTGGAGGCGGACTGGTCCGCGTAACCGGGGGCCTTGCGGTGGATACCCCAGCGCTCGTCTTCGCCGATGGGGCCGGCTTCGTCGATGGGCTCGCCCAGGACGTTCATGATGCGTCCCAGTGTCTTGGTGCCCACGGGCACGGAGATTGCCTTGCCGGTGTTCTCCGCCATCAGGCCACGCTTGAGGCCTTCGGTGCTGCCCATGGCGATGGTGCGTACAATGCCGTCACCCAGTTGCTGCTGGACTTCGAGGGTGGTGTTCCCTCCTTCCAGCAGAAGGGCGTCGTATACGTTGGGTACCTCATCCCGTGAAAATTCCACGTCGATGACGGCGCCGATGATCTGAACAATACGTCCGCTACTCATGCTCGGTTCCTCACTAACTCAGTATTCGGTTGCGCCTAGACGGCCGCTGCACCGCTGACAATTTCAGAGATTTCCTGGGTGATCGCTGCCTGACGAGCCTTGTTGTAGACCAGTTGCAGGTCGTCAATGATATCCCCGGCGTTATCCGTGGCCGCTTTCATAGCGATCATGCGGGCAGCCTGCTCGCAGGCCAGATTTTCCACCACACCCTGGTACACCTGGGATTCGATGTAACGCACCATGAGTCCGTCCAGCAGTTCCCTGGGGGCGGGCTCGTAGATGTAATCCCAGCTGTGGCCGCTTTTGGCGGTCTGCTCGGGCTTCAGTGGCAGCAGTTGCTGCACCTGAGGCTCCTGGGTCATGGTGTTAACGAACTCGTTGTGAACCAGATAGAGTCGGTCGATGGTGCCGTCACTGAACGCGTCCAGCATCACCTTGATGTTGCCGATCAGCTGTTCAGCACTGGGGCGGTCGCCCAGGTTGGACTTGCTGGAAAGCACCTTGCCACCAAAGTTCCTGAAAAACCCGCCGGCCTTGGAGCCGAGGGTACAGAACCGGGCTTCAATGCCTTCGTCGCGCCACTGTTTGAGATCCTGGATCAGGGTCTTGAACAGGTTGTGGTTGAGACCCCCGCAAAGACCCCGGTCGCTGGACACCACTATGTAGCCCACGGTTTTCACTTCCCGCTGCTGCATATAGGGGTGTTCGTAATCGGAGTCCGCGGCGGCCACGTGCCCGATCACCGTGCGGATTTTCTCCGCGTAGGGTCGGGTGAGATCCATCTGATCATGAGCCTTGCGCATCTTGCTCGCCGCCACCATTTCCATGGCGGAGGTGATCTTCTGCGTGCTCTTGATGCTGGATATCTGGTTTCGTATCTCTTTGCCAACGGCCATGTGTCACTGCCTTCTGCGCTTGCTTACCAAAACGAGACAGCGGGCCTGAAGAAACAGGCCCGCCCCCCGGCTTACCAGGTTCCGGTCGCCTTGAAGTCATCCAGTGCGGCCTTCAGGCCGCTGATGATGTCGTCGTTGTAGTCGCCTTTCTCGTTGATCTTCGCCAGCAGCTCAGCCTGTTCGTTGCGCATGTAGTCCAGCAGGGCCGCTTCAAAGGCCACGACTTTCTTGGCATCCACATCTTCCAGATAGCCTTCGTTGGCGGCGAACAGCACGGTACCCATTTCGGCCACGGACAGGGGGCTGTACTGGTTCTGCTTCATCAGTTCAGTGACCCGCACGCCGTGCTCAAGCTGCTTGCGTGTGGCTTCGTCCAGGTCCGATGCGAACTGGGCAAAGGCCTGCAGCTCGCGGTACTGGGCCAGTGCCAGACGGATACCGCCACCCAGCTTCTTCATGATCTTGGTCTGTGCCGAGCCACCCACACGGGAGACCGAGACACCGGCGTTCATGGCCGGACGGATACCGGAGTTGAACAGGTCCGTTTCCACAAAGATCTGACCGTCAGTGATGGAGATCACGTTAGTGGGTACGAAGGCCGAGACGTCGCCGCCCTGGGTTTCGATGATCGGCAGCGCGGTCAGTGAACCGGTCTTGCCTTTCACTTCGCCGTTGGTGAACTTCTCCACGTAATCGGCGTTGACCCGTGAGGCACGCTCCAGCAGACGGGAGTGCAGGTAGAACACGTCACCGGGGTAGGCTTCACGGCCCGGCGGACGACGCAGCAGCAGCGAGATCTGGCGATAGGCCACGGCCTGCTTGCTGAGGTCATCGTAAACAATCAGTGCGTCCTGTCCACGGTCACGGAAATACTCGCCCATGGTGGTCCCGGAGTAGGCGGCCAGGAACTGCATGGCGGCCGGATCGGCGGCACCGGCGGCGACAACAATGGTGTTGTCCATGGCGCCGTGCTCTTCCAGCTTGCGCACCACAGCCGCAATGGAGGACTGCTTCTGACCGATGGCCACGTAGACACACTTAATGCCAGAGTTTTTCTGGTTGATAATGGCGTCGATGGCGATGGCGGTCTTGCCGATCTGGCGGTCGCCGATGATCAGCTCACGCTGGCCACGGCCCACGGGCACCATGGTGTCGATGGCCTTCAGTCCGGTCTGTACCGGCTGGTCCACGGACTGGCGCTCGATAACGCCCGGTGCCACTTTCTCAACCGGAGCGGTTTCCGTGGTGCCAAGGTCGCCCTTGCCGTCCACCGGAATGCCCAGTCCGTCCACAACCCGGCCCAGCAGCTGCTCGCCGATGGGTACTTCCAGGATGCGGCCTGTGCACTTGACCTTCTGGCCTTCCGCCAGACCTTCCGGATCGCCCAGAACCACGGCGCCGACAGAGTCGCGCTCCAGGTTCAGTGCCATGCCGTAGGTGTTGTTGGCAAATTCGATCATCTCGCCGTACATGACGTCGGCCAGACCATGAATGCGCACGATGCCGTCAGCCACGCTGACGATGGTGCCTTCGTTGCGAGCTTCGGAAGAGATATCGAGTTTCTCGATACGCTTCTTGATCACGTCGCTGATTTCGGATGGATTCAGTTGCTGCATGCCTGTGTCCTCAAAACTAAATCTGCAAGTAACAGCCCGTCGCCTTTCGTTCAGTGGCGAGGGGCTGTTTGAAAGCGCTGTCAGGAACCGACGGCGTCGGCCATTCGGTCCAGCTTGCCGCGTACGGATGCGTCAATGACCAGGTCACCGGCCTCGATCAGCACACCGCCAATAATGGAACGGTCGGTGCGGGATGACAGCTGGATACGGCGGTCGAGCTTGCGCGCCAGTGCCTGGCTGAGCTTCTCTTCCTGTTCCGGTGTCAGGTCAAAGGCAGTCGTAAGACTGATATCCACGGTGCGTTCATGATCACGGCGTAAGCCGGCAAACATCTGCGCAATGGTGGGGATCAGCTGCAGACGGCGGTTGTCCGCCAGTATGTGCACGAAATTGGCGACCGGCTCGGGCAGATCACCGCCGCAGACGTCATTGATCAGCGCGATCTTCTGCTCTGCGGTCAGCCCCGGGTGTGACACGACACGCTGCATATCGGGATCAGAGAGAACCCCGGCCAGACGTGACAGTGACTCGGACCAGCTCTCGAGCTGGTCCTGTGCCTTGGCCGACTCAAAGGCGGCTTTGGCGTAAGGCCGGGCCAGCGTTATCAACTCTGCCATGATGTACCTCGTTTACAGTTCCGCTGCGAGCTTGTCCAGCATTTCGCTGTGCGCTTTGGCATCGACAGAGGTCTCCAGAATACGCTCGGCGCCGGCGATGGCCAGTGTGGCAATCTCTGCCCTGAGCGCTTCCCTGGCGCGGTGGCTTTCCTGCTCGATTTCGGCTTTGGCCTGTGCAATCAGGCGCTCCCCTTCCGAGCGGGCATCCGCCTTGGCGGCTTCCACAATCTGTGCGGCACGCTTGTTGCCTTTTTCCACCAGCTCCGCCGCTTCCTGTTTGGCGTTGCGCAGCTGTTCGGCGGCCCGTTGCTGGGCCAGTTCCAGATCGTGGGAAGCACGGTCAGAGGCGGCCAGGCCATCCGCGATTTTCTTCTGTCGTTCCTGCATGGCAGCAACCAATGGCGGCCAGACGAACTTCACACAGAAGTAGACGAAAATGGCGAAGCCGATTGTTTGCCCGAACAACGTCAGATTAATGTTCACGGGTCGTACCTCTTGCTGTTGGGTTGCGTTGTCTGAGCGAGTGTGGGCGCCGGTTCAGCGCCCGAACTGGCTCGTTTATGCAACCACGAAGATCAGGTACATGGCGATACCGACACCGATCATGGGTACGGCGTCGAGCAGGCCCGCCATGATGAAGGTCTTGGTCTGCAGCTCAGGTGCCATCTCAGGCTGGCGTGCGGTGGTTTCCAGCAGCTTGCCACCCAGCAGGGAGAAGCCAATGCCTGTAGCCAGTGCGCCTGCGCTGATCATGATTCCGGCGGTGAGGATGATAAGTTCCATAACGACTCCTAGTTTTACATCGGTTTAAGTTGAAGAAGGTGGTGCGATAACGGGAAACCCGGTTAGTGCTCCTCGTGCGCAGCGCTTAGATAAACGACTGTCAGCACCGTGAAGATAAATGCCTGTAGCGTGATCACCAGAATATGGAAAATCAGCCAGGGCACCTGCAACGAGAACTGGATCCAGAACGGCAGCAGGGCAATCAGGATAAAGATCACCTCGCCGGCGTACATGTTGCCGAACAACCGCAGTGCCAGTGAGAACGGCTTGGTGAGCAGGCCCACCACCTCAAGCACCAGGTTAAAGGGCACCAGGCTCCAGTGGGGAAAGGGCGTAAAGGACAGCTCCTTGCCGAAGCCGCTGAAGCCCTTGACCTTGACGCTGTAGAACAGCACCAGCAGCAACACCCCGAGCGCCATGCCAAAGGTGGCGTTGGGATCGGTGGTGGGCACGGCCTTGGTGTACTCAAAGCCAATCAGGTGGGCCAGTCCGGGAATGTAGTCCACCGGGATCATTTTCAGGCTGTTCTGCAGGAAAACCCAGACAAAGAGGGTCAGCGCCAGTGGCGCGATCATGGGGTTGCGTCCGCTGAAGGAGCTCTTCACCAGATCCTGGATAAACTCCACGATCATTTCCACAAAGTTCTGCACGCCACCGGGGGTGTCGGAAGTGGCTTTGGCGGCAACCCAGCGAAAGAGGCCGATAAAGAGCGCACCACAAAAGAAAGAGAAGAAAAGGGTGTCTACATGAAAGGCCATGAAGCCCATGTCCGTCGCTTCAGTACTGGACTGGGCGAGGGACCAGGTGGCCTGTTCCACAACGCTGCCGTCGGCACGCTCGTAGCCTGCCGGCAACTTGCCATAGGTCAGATTACTGAGGTGATGGGTTATATACTCTTCTGGAGTTTCGCCTGCCATACCGTGCTCTCACGTTCCGTTATCGCGGTGATAAGTGCCTGAGCCCCAGCGGAACCAGGATATTGCTGGCAACCATCACCGCAAAGGTAAACAACAGGGCCATTGCGTCGAGCGGGTCCACCACTGCAAAGACCAGGGCAAATAGTGCGGCAGTTAAGAGCAGCTTGACCGCTTCGCCAAACTGCAATGTCTGCACCATACGCAGTGCCGCCTGGGCACCGGTATGAGCGAAAGCCTTGAGAACAAAGTAGCAGTGGGGCACCCAGAAAATCAGACCGCCCATGGCTGAGGAGGCGGCACTGTTGGGCGACTTGAACAGGAACAGGGCACTGATGAGCCCTACCAGGGCCAGCTGCAGCAACAACCAGCGACCTATGGGCGGACGGGCTATGGTCATGCCGTCCGATTCCTGATTACCGCGCTATTCATCTCTCGACACTTCCGGCACCCCGCCTGGGTCCAGTCTGTAAGACCGACCGGAGCCGATTGCTTGCCTGGGCAAGAGTCTGGCACCCGATTGCGACGCATTTGTGACCGGTTGATTCTGAATTCTGCGATCCGACAACCAGGGGGCTGACCGACCACGCCTAAAAGCGGGCCCAAGTATATGCGTTAATGGGTGCAGTATCAACTAATGGCGCACTGGGAAAGTGCGCGTTTTACTGGATATGACCCAGTATGCCGTCCAGCTCATCCAGTGAGTTGTACTCGATCACCAGCTTGCCCTTGCCACGGCGCCCGTGGTTGATGGCGACACTGGCACCGAGACGTTCCGCCAGGGATTCCTGCAGCCGGCGGATGTCCGGGTCCTGGGTCTCTTTGCGGGGCCTGGCGGGCTTGCCGGCCTTCTCCTGCATCTGGCGCACCAGCAGCTCTGTCTGTCGCACGGACAGGGCCCTGGACACCACCTGCCGGGCCAGTGGCACCTGCTGCTCCGGCGGCAGTGTGAGCATGGCGCGGCCATGGCCCATTTCCAGGTCCCCGTGCTCGAGCATGACCCGCACCTCCTGGCTCAGTGCCGTGAGGCGCAGCAGGTTGGTGATGGTGGTGCGGGACTTGCCCACCGCCTCGGCCACCTGGGCCTGGGTGAGGCCGAACTCCTCCTGCAGCCGTTGCAGTGCCATGGCCTCTTCGATGGGGTTGAGGTTCTCCCGCTGGATGTTCTCGATCAGGGCCATGGCGATGGCCGCCTCATCCGGCACATCCCGGATCAGGGCCGGTATGCGGTCCAGGCCGGCCTGCTGGGCGGCACGCCAGCGTCGCTCACCGGCGATCAGCTCGTAATCCCCCTCGCCGATGGGGCGCACCACCACGGGCTGCATCACGCCCTGCTGGCGGATGGACTCCGCCAGCTCCGTGAGGCTCTCCGGGTCCATATCACGCCGTGGCTGGAAGCGCCCGCGCTGGATCAGATCCAGTGGCAACTCCCGCAGCTCCGCGTCCAGGCGATCGGCTTGCGCCTCATCCCCCAGATTGACTCTGGAGCCGGCCAGCAGTGCGCCCAGCCCCCGTTCACCCAGTCCTCGTTTCTTGGCCGCCATGGTCTTGTCTGTCATCACATCCCGAAAATCGTGGCCGGCGGCACCAAGGCCGCCCCCTGCGTAGCGTGGTTCTCTTAAACGGCCACAGCGCTCTTGCCGCTGCCGCTCTTGCGGACAATCTCACCGGCCAGTGCCAGATAGGCAATGGCGCCCTTGGAGGCGCGGTCATAGGCCAGTGCCGGCAGCCCGTAACTGGGAGCCTCCGCCAGGCGCACGTTGCGGGGAATCACCGCCGAGTACACCTTGCCCTGGAAATACTCGTCCAGCTGGCGCGAGACATCCAGTGTCAGGCTGTTGCGGGGATCATACATGGTCCGCAGTATGCCTTCGACTTCCAGTGCCGGATTGACCGTCTCCTGGATCTGGCCGATGGTGTTCATCAGCGCCGCCAGGCCTTCCAGTGCGTAGTATTCGCACTGCATGGGGATCAGCACCGAATCCGCCGCCGCCAGGGCGTTGACAGTCAGCAGGTTCAGTGACGGCGGACAGTCCACCAGGATGTAGTCGTAATCCTCCCGCACGGTGCGCAGGGCCAGACGCAGCCGGTGCTCGCGGCCGATCTCGTTCATCAGCTCCACTTCCGCCGCGGTCAGGTCACCATTGGCCGGCAGCAGGTCATAGCCCCCCGACTCGGCGTGGACCCGCACCTGGGCCAGCTCACGGCGCTTGGTCAGTACGTCGTAGCCGCTCAGTGACAGTGCGTTCTTGTCGATGCCGCTGCCCATGGTGGCGTTGCCCTGCGGGTCCATGTCCACCAGCAGCACACGGCGCTTGGTGGCCGCCAGTGACGCGGCCAGATTGACACAGGTGGTGGTCTTGCCAACGCCGCCTTTCTGGTTGGTCACTGCAACGATACGTGCCATGGGGCTGCTCCTTTTATTGGTCAGTGGGACGGCCTGGTGGCTCGCTCTGAGCGGGGCCCAGTCGCAGTATATGCCGGTCTCCCTCGCAGCCGGGAACCTGCAGTGCCAGAGAGTCATTGAGACGCCAGCCCGGTGGCAGCTCCGCCAGCTCCTGGTGGGGATACTGCCCCTTCATGGCCAGAAACTCCCCGTCCGGTGCCAGCAGATGACCACACCAGTCCACCAGATTGGGCAGCGCGGTAAAGGCCCGGCTGCTGATCTGGCTGAACGGCGCCTCCGGGCGGTAATCCTGTGCCCTGGCGGTGACCGCTGTGAGATTCTCCAGCCCCAGCTCGATACGGCACTGTATCAGGAAACGGCTTTTCTTGTGATTGCCATCCAGCAGCGTAAAGCGCCTGTGGGGGAACAACAGGGCCAGCACCACCCCCGGCAGGCCGCCACCGGAACCCACATCCAGCAGATGCTCCGTGTGGACAAAGGGCGCCAGTGACAGGCTGTCCAGCAGATGGCGATGGAGCATGCCCTGGCGGTCGCGCACCGCGGTGAGGTTGTAGGCCCGGTTCCATTTCTCCAGCAGGTCGAGAAAGGCAATCAGCTGTTGCGCCTGCCCTTCACTGAGTGCCACGCCCCGTGTTTCGGCGCCGGCCAGCAACTGACGCTGTTCATCCATGCCTTGCTACTGCTCTTGTCAAAGAAACCATTGCCCATTCCAGTGGTTCAGGCGGACTCCGCCGTGGACTGCTTGCGGGCCAGATCGCGTTTTTTCAGGTGGATCAGCAGCTGTGACACAGCCGCCGGGGTCATGCCCTGTATGCGCGAGGCCTGTGCGATGGTCTCGGGACGCACGCTTTCCAGCTTCTGGCGGATCTCGTTGGACAGCCCGCCCACCTGGCTGTAATCCATGTTCTGTGGCAGCGGCAGGTTCTCATGGCGCTGCAGGCGCTCAATGTCGTCCTGCTGGCGACTGATGTAGCCGGCGTACTTGACGCTGATCTCCACCTGCTCGGCCACCGCCGGGTCTTCCACCACCTCATCGCTGATCTCGGCGATATGGCGGTAATGGATCTCGGGGCGGCGCAGCAGGTCCGCCAGGCTCTGGTCACGGGTCATGGGGCGGTCCAGCAGGGCATTGGCCCGCTCGCCGGCGGCGCTGCCGGGGTGCACCCGGGTGCTGTCCAGGCGTTTCTGCTCCCGCTCGATGGCCTCCCGTTTGGCGCTGAAGGCGGCCCAGCGCGAGTCGTTCACCAGCCCCAGTTCACGGCCGATTTCCGTCAGGCGCAGATCCGCGTTGTCCTCACGCAGGATCAGGCGGTATTCCGCACGGCTGGTGAACATGCGGTAGGGCTCCTTGGTGCCCATGGTGATCAGGTCATCCACCAGCACCCCCAGGTAGGCCTGGTCACGGCGCGGGTACCACACCTCCTGGCCCTGTGCCCGGCGGGCCGCATTGATGCCCGCCAGCAGGCCCTGTGCCGCGGCCTCTTCGTAGCCGGTGGTGCCATTGATCTGGCCGGCGAAGTAGAGATTGCGCATGTAGCGGGTTTCCAGGCTGTGGTGCAGGTCCTGGGGGTCGAGGTAGTCGTACTCGATGGCGTAGCCGGGACGGGTGATATGGGCCTGTTCAAAGCCGGGTATGGTCTGCACCGCCGCCACCTGCACATCAAAGGGCAGACTGGTGGAGATGCCGTTGGGGTACAGCTCCTGGCTGTTGAGCCCCTCCGGCTCCACAAAGATCTGGTGGGAGTCCTTGTCCGCGAAGCGGTTCACCTTGTCCTCGATGGACGGGCAGTAGCGGGGCCCCACGCCGTCGATCACGCCGCTGAACATGGGCGAGCGTTCGAAACCGCTGCGGATGATGTCGTGGGTCTCGGCGGTGGTGCGTGTGATGTGGCAGGGAACCTGTCGGGGGTGGTCCGCCCTGGAACCCATGAAGGACATCACCGGTGCCGGGTCGTCACCGGGCTGGACTTCCATGCGGGAGAAATCCACCGTCTTGGCGTCGATGCGCGGCGGTGTGCCGGTCTTCAGGCGGCCCACGTTGAAGGGCATTTCCCGCAGGCGCTGTCCCAGTCGGATGGACGGTGGGTCGCCGGCACGGCCGCCGGCGTGGTTGTCCAGGCCGATGTGGATCACACCGCCGAGGAAGGTGCCGGTGGTGAGGATCACCGTATCGCTGTGAAAGCGCAGTCCGGTCTGGGTGACCACACCCGCCACACGGTCCCCTTCCACAATCAGATCGTCCGCACCCTGCTGGAACAGGTACAGGTTGGGCTGGTTTTCCAGCTGATGGCGTATGGCGCTGCGGTACAGGGCCCGGTCTGCCTGGGCGCGGGTGGCGCGCACGGCGGGGCCCTTGCGGCTGTTGAGCACGCGGAACTGGATGCCCGCCTTGTCCGTGGCCAGGCCCATGGCGCCACCCAGTGCGTCGATTTCCTTCACCAGGTGACTCTTGCCGATACCGCCGATGGCCGGGTTGCAGGACATCTGGCCCAGGGTTTCGATGCTGTGGCTCAGCAGCAGTGTCTGACAGCCCATGCGGGCCGCCGCCAGTGCCGCCTCGGTGCCGGCATGACCCCCGCCAATGACAATCACTTGGAAGCGTTTCGGATAATCCACAGGTCACCTCGGACAAAAAGCGCAGGCCCGGTGCCGGCATTAACAGGGGACAGACCTGTTTATAAGACAGCAGGGCCCGGAAATTAGCCGACCATTGTAACCTGTTTCTGGCCTCGTTGGCGAGATGCGGTCTACTTTTTGACCACTTTTGAAAAAATCGCTCTTTCCCGGGGGGATTTTCCAGTTCTGACAGTGGGTTAAGCAGCAATGCTGAAAAAGTTTTTAACCACTTTATCCACAGGCGCCCTTGACCATTGAAAATCGCATTTGTGTATTAAGATTATGTTTTTAAACGATTCTATTCAGAGGCTTCTGTTTTTCCCAATAACGATCAAAAACTTTATCCACAGATTTTCAGGCAAACACGCTGCTTTCCGCACTGCCAGAGTGCGTCAGCCTGTTTAATGCTTCATGAAAAGGCATGGCGTCATGACCTGTGGCCTGTTTTCCCTTGCAAATTAGCCCTCCGTGCCGATTTGGCACGATTTTCGATTGTCATTAAGGGACACGTTGTGACGCTCCGGATTCCGGGGCGCCGTGCTCCGGGAGTTATTTCCATGAACGCAACCCTGACCAGAGAACCTGGGCATCAGGCCCCGGTGACATCCCTGTTTGAAGAATTTGAAGTGGCGTCCGCCTTCCAGCCGATCATCAGCCCCACCCACAACCGGGTAGTGGGGGTGGAAGCTCTGGCACGTCCAAGCCACAAGGGCCTCCCTGTCAGCCCGGCCGAGATTTTTAACAGAACTGACGGCAAGCCTCACAATGGCGATCTGGATCTGAAACTCTGGCAACAGCATCTGCATAATTTTGCCCGCCAGTTGCCACCCGCCTGGCTGTTTCTCAATGTCAGTGCCGACTCCATCGGCGCCCCGGGAATCTCCCCCCGGATTCTGGCCGACCAGGTCCGTCAGGCCGGCCTGGGCTGTGACCAGGTGGTACTGGAAATCGTGGAACAGGCCGTTGCCAGTGAACAACTGCTGCAGGACTTTGTGGAAGATGCCCGGCGCCTGGGTTTTCGCGTCGCTGTCGACGACTTCGGTGCCGGTGATGCCAACTTTGAGCGGGTCTGGCGGCTGCAGCCCTTTATTGTAAAAATGGATCGGGCCATGGTGGTCCACGCGGCCGCCAATGAATCGGCCCGCAAACTGTTTATCAGCCTGGTGCGCCTGATCCGGGAGAACGGCTCGCTGGTTCTGGTGGAAGGGGTGGAAACACGGCAGCAGGCGGAAATTGCCATGCAGAGCGAAGCAGACCTGTACCAGGGTTTTTATTTTGCCCGCCCCAGTCAGGTATTGAACCAGGACCAGGAGACGCTGGACCGGTTCAGGGTGTTTCAGGAGGATTACAATCAATGCCAGCATCTTCAGGCACGAAAGCATGAGGAGCAACTCCGCCACCTGCGCTTTGAGATCCTGGCGGCCTGTCACAGCCTGGCGCGGCAGGAGCCTCTGCAGCTTGTGGCCGAACCCCTGCTCAGGATTCCCGGTGTGGCCCGGTGTTTTCTGCTGGATCACAGGGGGATACAGCAGGGCCCGGTTGCCGTGAGCGAGCGCGGCAACCGGCGTTTCCTGAAGCCGGATTTCAATCCCCTGTATCAGTCACAGGGTGCCAGCTGGTCACACCGGGAGTATTTTCTGAGGGCCATCGACAACCCGAGTCAGATCAATGTGTCTCGTCCTTATGTGGCGTTGCCGGACACCCGCAGTACCGTCACGATTTCCGCCCAGACCTTTACCCGGCGCGGTAACCGGATTCTCTGTGTGGATCTTCATCCGGAAATCGCCTTTCCCGGTCTCCAGGAGCTGCCGGACACGCTCTGAATCCGTGGCCGGTCGACCCGTCCGTCAGGATAGACCACGGATCCGCTCCCTGCGGCGCCAGGGCCGGTCAGTGGGGTGCGACCTTGTGTGAGGCCGCCTCTGCCTGACGGTTGAGCTGCCGGCTGATCTCCCCGGCCGGGCGGGTAAAGCGGGCCAGCAGGTTGTACAGGACCGGGATAATGAACAGGGTGAGCAGGCTGGCGAAGGTCAGGCCACCGATGATCACGGTGCCGATGGCGGCGCGGCTCTCGGCGCCGGCCCCCGTTGAGATCACCAGCGGGATGGCACCGAAAATGGTGGAGATGGTGGTCATCAGAACCGGCCGGAAGCGCAGGCTGGCCCCCTCCAGTATGGCCTCGTGGACGCTGCTGCCGGCGTCCCGCAGCTGATTGGCGAATTCCACGACCAGTATGCCGTTCTTGGCCATCAGCCCCAGCAGCATCACCATGCCGATCTGGCTGTAGATATTGAGGGTGATGCCCGCCATCCACAGCGCCCCCAGGGCGCCGCTGATGGCCAGTGGCACTGAAAGCATGATGATCAACGGGTGGATCCAGCTTTCAAACTGGGCCGCCAGCACCAGAAAGACCACCACAAAGGCCAGCGCAAAGGTGATGTAGATGGCCCCGGAGGCCTCCTGGAACTCCCGTGACAGGCCCGTGAGGGAGAGCCGCGCCTCCACCGGCAGGGTCTCCTCCGCCAGCTGGTTGATGTCCTCCAGTGCCTGTCCCAGATCGTAGCCCTCCGCCAGTGAGCCGCTCAGTGTGATGGCCGGCAGGCGGTCGAACCGGCGCAGCTCCGGTGAAGCGCCGAATTCCTCGCTTTCCACAATCGCGCTGATGGGGATCAGATCCCCGCCATCACGGGGGCGCATGAAAATATCCTGCAGATCCCCCGGTGTGCGCCGGTCGGCGTCTTCCGCCTGGATGATCACATCGTACTCACGGCCACGGTCCAGGTAGCGGGTGACCTGGCGGGAGGCCAGCATGGTCTGCAGTGTCAGTCCCAGATCCCGGGCGGTGATGTCCAGGTCCGCCGCCCGGTTGCGATCGATGCGCACATTCAGTTGCGGGCGGGTTTCCTCGTAGTCCGTGTCCAGGTCCCGCAGGTTGGGGTTCTCACGGGCCTTCTCCAGCAGCCGCTCGCTCCATTCCTTGACCGAGTCGTAATCCGGACCACCGATCACCACCTGGAAGGGCTGGCTGAAACTGCTCTGGCCCAGACCCGGCGGGTTGACGGCAAAGGCCCTGACACCGGGCACCTGCTGCAGTTTGGGGAACAGGGACGACACGATCTCCTGCTGCGAGCGGCTGCGCTGCTCCCAGGGGGCGAGGCGGACAATGGTAAAGGCCCCCTCCTCGTCGTTGCGGAAACCGACGATGGTGAGAATCCGCTCCACATCGCCGCTCTGCACCAGGTCCTGCATCTGATCCTCCACCTTGGCGGCATGGTGGGCGGTGTACTCTGCAGTGGAGCCGGTGGGGGCGGAGCTGGGGATGATAAACACACCCCGGTCCTCGGTGGGGGCCAGCTCCTGGCCAATCCGCGGGAACACCACCAGGGCCAGCAACAACCCGGCAATACCCAGTGAGAGCACCAGTGCCGGCCAGTTCAGTGCCCGTCTCAGAGCCCCGTGGTAGGCCCGGCTCAGTGCCTCGAAGCCCCGCTCACTGGCGGCGAAAACAGGATGGCCCCGGGCCGCCTCGTCGTGGGATTTGAGCCACTTGGAACACAGCATGGGGGCCAGTGTGAGCGCCACCAGACTGGAGACCACCACCGCCGCCGCCAGGGTAAAGCCGAACTCACCGAACAGACGCCCCACATTGCCCCCCATGAAGGAAATGGGCACAAACACCGCCACCAGGGTCAGTGTGGTGGCAATAATGGCAAAGGCCACCTGGCCGGAACCCCGGTAGGCGGCCAGCAGCCTGGGCTCACCGGCATCAATGCGCCGCTGGATGTTTTCCAGCATGACGATGGCGTCGTCCACCACCAGGCCGATGGCCAGTATCACCGCCAGCAGTGTCAGCACATTGATGGAAAAACCCAGCAGTCCCAGACCGATAAAGGCACCGATGATGGAGACCGGAATGGTCACGGCGGGGATCAGCGTGGCCCTGAAAGAGCGCAGGAAGACAAAGATCACCAGCACCACCAGTGACAGGGCAATGGCCAGTGTCTTTACCACCTCCTGGATAGAGGCGCGGATAAAGACCGATTCGTCGTAGTTGACCAGCATGGAGACCCCGTCCGGCAGCTGGGGCTCAATGCGCTGGATGGTCTCCTGCACCCGGTCCGAGACGGCCACGGTGTTGGCCTGTGACTGGCGGATAATACCCAGGCCAATGGCGTTCTGCCCGTCGGAGCGCAGGAAGGAGCGGTCGCTCTCCACGCCCAGTGCCACCCGGGCCACCTCCCCCAGTCGCACCTGGTAGTTCCCGTCACGGCGCACCGGCATGCGCTCGAATTCTTCCACGGTGTTGAGGCGGCTGTCGGCGCGCACCGTGAAGTTGCGGTTGTAAGACTCGATGCGACCGGCGGGCAGCTCAACGTTGCTGGCCCGCAGTGCGTTCTCGATGTCTGTGACCGTGATCTGACGGGCCGCCATGGCCTGCCGGTCCAGCCAGATGCGGGTGGCGTAGCGGCGCTGGCCGCCGATGCGCACATCCGCCACGCCATTGAGCACCGAGAGCTGGTCCACCAGGTTGCGTTCGGCAAAATCCGACAGCTGCTCGGGGCTCAGGCGATCGCTGCGCAGGGCCACCCACATCATGGGACGGGCATTGGCGCTGGCCTTGGACACACGGGGCGGCTCCGCCTCGTCCGGCAGCTGGTTGGCAATGCCCGCCAGTGCATCCCGCACATCGTTGGCGGCCAGATCCACGTTGCGATCGCCGTCGAACTCGATGGTGGTGCGTGAGCTGTTGAACTCGCTGGAGGACTCCAGTGAGCGGATGCCGTCAACACGGCTGATGGCGGATTCGATCACCTCGGTGATCTGGGTGTCGATGATCTCCGGTGCCGCCCCCTGGTAGGTGGTGGACACGGACACTTGCGGCGGATCGATGTCCGGGTATTCCCGCACCGGCAGCTCCAGCAGGGCGGCCACACCGAAGACAATGATCAGCAGGCTGATGACCGTGGCAAAAACCGGACGGCGAATGGAGATCTCGGACAGGATCATGGCTGTGTCGCCCGTTGTTGTCCGGTCTCGGACATCAGCGCCTCGGGATCCTCCAGCACCCGGACCTTGTCCCCGGAAGAGAGACGGTCCTGGCCGGTGATCACCACCGAGTCATCCGGGCCGATGCCCTCCAGCACCTCCACCCTGCCGGGGCGGCGCTGACCCAGCTGCAGAGTGCGCCGCTCTGCGTTGTCATCCACCACCACATAGGCGTACTGCTCGACTCCCTGTGTCAGCACCGCCTGCTCTGGGATCACCAGTGCCTGGCGCTGGCCCAGTGTCAGGCTGACGGTCATGAACTGCCCGGGGCGCAGCAGCGATTCGCTGTTATCCAGCCGGGCGCGGACCCGCAGTGTGCGGCTCAGTGGATCGATGCGTGTGCCCAGCTCAAGCACCTCACCGGTAAATTCCCTGTCCGGGAAGCTCCCGCTGCGTGCACTGAGGCTCTGGCCAATGGCCAGTTCGGCAATAAACCGCTCCGGCACGGAGAATTCCAGGTCCATCACCGACAGCGTGTCCAGTGTGGTCAGCCTCTGGCCGGCATTGATGTAGCTGCCGGGGCTGATCTCCCGCAGGCCCAGTGTGCCGCTGAACGGCGCCTTGATACGGCGGTTTTCCAGCCGTGTCAGTGAGGCCTGGTACTCCGCCCTGGCCAGGTTCAGTGCCGAGCGGCGCTCGTCGAATTCCGCCTCCGAGATATTGTTGCTCGGGCGCAGCCGCTCGGCGCGGGCAAACTGGGTCCTGGCGTCCTCCAGTCGGGCCTCGGCCACCGCCAGGTCCGCCCTGGCCTGGCTTTCATCCAGCACCACCAGCACCTGCCCGGTCTCCACCCGGTCACCCTCGTCGAAACGCAGCTCCGCCACACGGCCATCCACTTCACTGGCCAGATCCACCCCGTCGCGGGCCGCCGTGGTGCCGACCGCCTGCAGGGTGTTACTCAGTGTCAGGATTTCAGGAGCCGCCACGTTGACATTCCGGGCCCGCTGCTGGGGGCCACCGGCACCACCGCCGCTCTCTTCCTGGGCTGGAAAGAACCACCAGAGAAGAAGGGCCGCCATACCCAGTATCAGCACGGCCAGGGTGAATTGCTTTTTCATGGTGTCTCCAGTTCCGGAAGGGTCATAAAGTGGCGGCGCCCCGGTTTCAACGGCTTCTGGCCACTGTGGCCCCAAGCATTACTGGCCGTTCACAGCGCCCGCCATCGGGAAAAAGGCCCGTTAAGCACCGCCACAGTATACGCGCTCCGGGACATTTCCGGACCAGTGCCCGGGCCCTTGCGGGCGCCTTTCCTTGCCCAATTGACACAGGGGGCTGCACTTTCCGTCAATGGTCTGATGCCCGATACAGGTTACAACTGTACACATTGCGGGATGGCCCCGTTTCAGTCGCTGATGTCGGAGAACTCTTTTATGCCCATGTACAAAGCGCCACTGCGCGATATGACCTTCCTGTTGAACGAAGTGTTCGACTTCCCGGCCCATTACCAGACACTGAGTAACGGGGCCGAGGCCACACCGGATATGGTGGACGCCATACTCGGTGAGTGCGCCAAGCTGTGCGAAAACGTACTCAGCCCTCTCTACCAGAGCGGCGACCAGGAAGGCTGTACCCTCAAGGATGGACAGGTCACCACCCCCAAGGGGTACAAGGAAGCCTACCAGGAGTATGTGGCGGGAGGATGGCAGGGGCTGTCCACACCGGAAGAATACGGCGGACAGGGCCTGCCGGCCTCACTGGGTCTGCTCAAGCAGGAGATGCTGGGTACCGCCAACTGGTCTTTCAGCATGTACCCGGGCCTGTCCATCGGCGCCATGAACACGCTGCAGCTGCACGGCGACGAGGACCAGAAGCAGACCTACCTGGTGCCACTGACGGAAGGCCGCTGGGCCGGCACCATGTGCCTGACAGAGCCCCAGTGCGGCACCGATCTCGGCCAGGTGAAAACCAAGGCCGAGCCCCAGGAAGACGGCAGCTACAAGATCACCGGCACCAAGATCTTCATCTCCTCAGGGGATCACGACCTGACCGACAACATCGTGCACATTGTGCTGGCCCGCAAGCCCGGCGCCCCCAAGGGCACCCGTGGCATCTCACTGTTTATCGTGCCCAAGCACCTGCCGGATGCCGACGGCAACACCGGCGAGTTCAACAATGTCTCCGTGGGGTCACTGGAGAAGAAAATGGGCATCAAGGCCTCCGCCACCTGCGTCATGAACTTCGATGGCGCCACCGGTTTCATGATCGGTGAGGAAAACCGGGGCCTGGAGTGCATGTTCACCTTCATGAACACCGCCCGTATCGGTACCGCCATACAGGGCGTGGGCCCGGCGGAGCTGTCCTTCCAGAACGCGCTGGCCTACGCCAAGGAGCGCCGCTCCATGCGGGCCCTGTCCGGCAAGAAGGACCCGGAGCATGTGGCGGACAGCCTGATGCACCACGCCGATGTGCGCCGCATGCTGCTGACCCAGAAGGCCATCGCCGAGGGTGGCCGTGCCATGCTCTATTACGCCGCCCAGTACGCCGACCACATGGTCTGCGGCCACCTGGAAGAGGACGAGGAAAAGATCGCCAAGTGGGACGACAAGCTGGGCTTTCTCACCCCCATCCTCAAGGGCTTCCTCACGGAGCTGGGTAACGAGGCGGCCAATCTGGGCATGCAGGTCTACGGCGGCCACGGCTATATCAGCGAGCACGGCATGGAGCAGATCGTGCGTGACACCCGCATTGCCACACTCTATGAGGGCACCACCGGCATACAGGCACTGGACCTGCTGGGCCGCAAGGTCCTGTTGATGACCCAGGGCGGCGCGGTGCGGGACTTTACCTTCAAGATCAGCAACTTCGCCCGCAAGCAGCTGGGCAACAAGAAAATGCGTCCTTTCGCCTGGAAGCTGCTCAAGCTCACCGCCCAGTGGAACTGGCTGACCATGCGACTGATGCTGATTGCCCGCAAGGACCGGGACATGGTCTCCGCCGCCGCCAACGACTTCCTCATGTACAGCGGCTATGTCTTCATGGCCTACATGTGGGCCATGCAGGCGGAAGCGGCCCTCAAGGGCCTGGCCAACGAGGGGGAGAGTGGCGAGGAGTTCTACCGGGCCAAGCTGGACACCGCGGAGTTCTACTTCGAGCGTCTGCTGCCAAGGGCACAGGGCCATGCCGAGAGCATGCTCAGCCCGAGCAGGAACCTGATGCAGATGCCCTCGGAAAGCTTCGCCATTGATGCCTGAGCGCCATTGACGACCAGAAAACCCGCAGCCCGGTCACGGTCTGCGGGTTTTTTCATGCCGGTGACCGGCTCCGGAAACAGGCCCTTTCGAGGCCCTCAGTCCCTGCCTGATGGCAGCACATAAAGCCCCTTGCGGGTCAGCCGCCAGGGCATGGACGCCGACAGCCAGTCCCCCGCCTGCCACTGGGACAGCCACTGCTGCACCGCCTCGCGGCCGCTTTCATCCAGTGCCCCGTACTGGTCACGGATGCGCTGCAGCTTCCACAGCACAAAGGGCCTGGCAGACAGCGTCAGTGAGGACTCGCCAAAGGGGATGTCCAGCTTCTCCAGCTGCCGTGGAAAGCCACGGCCCTGTGACAGTGTGGGCGCCACCTTCTCCGCCAGTGACCGGGTCCCCTCGGTAAAGGCGCGGAACTCCCGGCACACCGATGCCAGCAGCGGCTCCAGGGTGTCGGGTATTTCGTCGTCCGGCAGGAAATCCCCCGGTTCTCCCTCCGGTGGCTGCATCATGCGCGACACCCAGGCCTGCAGATGGGGACGGGGAGCGATCAGCTCGCGGGCCGGGTAAGGGTCCCGTCCCAGGTGGGCGTAGAGAGGGCCGATCAGCCCGAAGTCCCCCAGGCTGGGACGGCCCCCCAGAAGATAGGGGTGCAGTGCGAAGTGCCTGTCCAGTGCATCGCACAGGGAACGGGTACAGCTCTCAATCTTCGCGGTCTGCTCCGGCACCACCCCCAGTGCGGGCAGAAAGCCCCGCAGTGTACCGGCAACACGATCCGCCAGCCGGTTCTTCAGGAAACGCGGCGCCAATGGCAACAGGTTGTCCCCGGCCTCGGGGCGGAAGACTTTCTCGAAGTTTTCCTGGAAATTCCAGCGGTAATGCATGGCACTGGGCAGCCAGAATTCATCCCCCCAGGCTTCCAGCAGACAGGCAGCCATTCTCTGGCGTGGCGTTTCAGGCATAACAGAAGGGTTCGGATGACGGGCTTCAAGCTGCCCGATAATCTCCGAGGTGTCCTGCAGATACTCCCCCTCCGGAGTGGCCACCACCGGCATGACCTGGGCGCCCACCCGTTTCTTCAGGGATTCCATCTGCCACAGGCGGATGGTCCTGTCCCTGAAGGGCAGCTGCTTGAAGCGCAGGTAGGCCCGTGTCTTGCCACTGAACAGGGACAGCTCCCAGCCGTAGTGTTGGTAAAGCCCTTTCATTGCGACACCTCTTGGTTGTTGTTCTGAAAACCACCGAGCAAACAGTAAATGACCACAAAGCGCAACAACACCGCGAGCATCCGCTATCCCTGTATCGTCTATAATTCCCCCTGTTTCCCGGAAAAACCGCTGTCCAGGAAGGCTGGAGCGGATCCGTAGCCAACCACAAACCGGCTGTCACTGACGGCCACTGACGCCAGGAGAACACCATGGATCCAGCACGCCCGCTGCGCAGTTTCCTGATCCGTCGGGTCACCGATCCACAACGTCTGGCAAAGGCCCGCGAAAAACAGGAGCAACGCCGTATACGCCGTGGTGAGCCCCACAAGGTGTTGTATTTTCACCAGTTGGATGACCCCTACAGCCAGCTGGCGGCACAAGCCATCGGGGCCTTTCTCGACCGTTATCCGGTGCAGCTGGAATTCCTCCCGGTGGCCAGGCCCACCCCAATTGCCATTCACGATGAACAGCTCTGGAATCACTGGGCGGAGCAGGATGCCGCCGCCATCGCCCCCTACCACTACTGCAACGGGGAACCATTGCGTCTTGATCCCGTCACGACACCCTCTCCGGACGCACTGGCCATGGCCCAGCGGCTATTATGTGAGCCCCGTCCGCCGCGCCAGCAGGCACAGCTGGCGGTGACCGCCGGTGAGGCACTGGCCCGTGGGGATCAGTCCCGTATTGCAGCCCTGCTGGCCGAGCACGGCGGTGCCAGTGACTCACTGACCGAGGCCACACTGGCGGAGAACGACCAGTTGCGCCACCAGCTCGGCCATTACCTGGGGGGCATGTTCTACTACGCCGGTGAATGGTACTGGGGCATTGACCGTCTGCACTATCTGGAAGAGCGCCTTGACGCCCTTGCCGTACGGCACCGTGAAGCCCCGGCAGGACCCAGCGTGACCCTGAAGCGACAGGCCCCGGACGCGGAAATCCCGGCCGCTGCCGCCCCCCTGACACTGGAGTATTTCCCGTCACTGCGCAGCCCCTACAGCCACATCTCCTATGGCCGTGTCAAAGCCCTCTGTGAGCGCTATCCCATTGATCTGCACGTACGCCCCGTGCTGCCCATGATGATGCGGGGGGTCAAGGCGGACCGTCGCAAGGCGTTCTACATCATGAAGGACACCCAGCGCGAGGCACAGCGTCTGGGGGTGGCCTTCGGCAAGGTGTGGGACCCTTTCGGCAAACCGGTACTGAAGGCCTACTCACTGTTTCCCTGGGCGCGGGACCAGGGCCTGGGGCTGGAGTATCTGCATCAGTACAGCCAGGCGGTCTGGGCCGAGGGCATCAATGCCTGGCGCCTGTCAGGGCTGCGGCGGATCGTGGAGAGAACCGGACTGGACTGGAATGAGGCCCGGCAACGGCTGGATAACCGGGACTGGGAGCCGGAGCTGGAGGAAAATGTACGGGATATGATCGCCGCCGGCTCCTGGGGCGTGCCCACACTGAGACTGCCCGCCACCGACACACAGCCGGCATTCACCCTCTGGGGACAGGACCGGATCTGGCGCATGGAGGAGGAAATCCTCAAACGGCTCAAGCAGGACAACCCCCGGTAACCGCTCAAGGGCCCTGATGGAAGCGGTATTGGCAACGCTAATGTTATGTTATAACATATGCTGCTTCTTGCATTAATCCTCACAGACAGCCTTTTGTACAGACACCACCAAGGATACTCTCATGCGCACTAAACCCCTCTCTTCACTGCTGGCACTGAGTCTGTTGGGACTGGCCATGGGCCAGGCCCAGGCTCAGGAGAACAGCCCCGAAAACCATCACTCCGGAGGCGATAACGCAGTCACTTCCGGCACCGGCTTCAACCCGGCCATTTCCGTTATTCTCGACGGTGTCTTCAGCCGCTCCAGCCGCGAAGTGGAAGAACCGGCCGGTTTTGGCGATGGTGACGAGCACGGCCATGGCCATGGCCATGGGGAAGAAGGCCACAGCCATGGCGTGGAAGAGGGTTTCCAGCTGCGCGAAGCGGAACTGGTGCTGTCCGGCCCTGTGGATCCGTATTTTGACATGATGGTGCAGGTCGGGGTCACCCCCTCGGAGGTGGAGCTGGAAGAGGCCTATCTGCAGACTCGGGCACTGCCCTATGGTCTGCAGCTGAAAGGCGGCCAGTTCCTCAGTGATATCGGCTACATCAACAAGCAGCACATCCACGACTGGGACTTTGTGGACCAGCCCTGGATGCGTGAATTCCTGTTTGGTGACGAAGGCCTGAGCGACACCGGTGTGCAGCTCTCCTGGGTGGCGCCCACCGCCTTCTACAGCCGATTCGGCCTGGAAGTGCTGGAAGGGGACAATGAAGGCGTTGCCAACTACGTGGGGGAAGAGGAAGTCTCACTGAGTTCCGTGAATCAGAACCCCGATGGCACACCGCAGCCGGTGGAATTCGAGGCGGACAACGGCCTTGAGGACAAGAGCGGCCCACGGCTGTTTACCGCCTTTGCCAAGTTTGCACCGGATCTGGGCTACGACAGGGCGCTGCAACTGGGTGTCTTTGGCGGCCATGCCACTCTCTACCAGGAGCAGGAGTTCCACAGCGACGGTGAACTGGAAACCCTCGAGGGTGACAGCTGGTTTGCCGGTGTGGACGCCGTCTACAAATATTCCGGCGGCGGCGCCATGGGACAGGGGGATTTCACACTCCAGGGCGAGTACACACTGCGTACAAAGGAGCTGAAATTCACCGAGCGCAGCTTTATCAACAGCGAGGAATTCGGCCCACCGGAGGAAGAAGTCGACCTGCGGTTCAAGCAGGACGCCCTTTACGTACAGGGTCTGTACGGCTTTGCGCCACGCTGGAACGCCGGTGTGCGTGTGGATGCGGCGGGCCTGACCAATGACAGCTTTGAGGGCAGCGAGCCCCAGGATGCCGGCGCCTCTTTCCGCTACACCGGCCAGGTGAGTTTCGCCCCCACGGAATTCTCCCGTATCCGCGCCCAGCTGTCCTACAACGATCTGGACCACGGCCATGAAGACGACCACGGCCATGAACCCGGTGCCTGGCAGTTCTTCCTGCAGTACAACCTCAGCCTGGGCCAGCACGGTGCCCACGCCTTCTGATCCGTCCTGGCATTCACCGGTGGCACAACGCGCCGCCGGTGACTCCCTACCTTCCTGTTCAACCCGTCAAGGAGACTGATCATGATCCGATTCAGCCTTTTAGGGCTGCTGATGCTGCTGTCCGGTTTGTCACAGGCCGCTGTCAATATTGCCGCCACCGTCCCCAACATGGGCATGCTGGCCCGTGAGATCGGCGGCGAACATGTGCAGGTCACGGTCATGGCACCTCCAGGGCGTGACCCCCATTACCTGGAAGCCCGCCCCAGCATGATGGCCGCACTGCGACGTGCTGACATGGTGGTGTCCGTGGGGGCGGAGCTGGAAACCGGCTGGCTGCCGGCCGCCATTCAGGGTGCCGGTAACCGGGAGCTGGTACCCGGCAAAAAGGGGTATTTTGAAGGCGCCGCCCATATCAAGCGACTCAATGAAGGCCAGCAGGCGGACCGCTCCAGAGGCGATGTCCATCCCCGTGGCAACCCCCACTTTTATCTGGACCCGCAGCGCATGGCCACTGTGGGACAGGCACTGGCGGAACATCTGGCCCGCCTGGACCCCGACAACCGGGATGACTATCTCTCCCGTGCCACTGCCTTTCGCCAGGCGGTGGAGGAGCAACTGCCACAGTGGCGGTCACAGGCCGCGGGAGCCCCGGGCGCATTGCTGTATCACGGCGAACCCGACTACCTGATGGCCCTGCTGGATGTACCCGTTGTCGGTTACATCGAACCCAAGCCGGGCATCCCTCCCACGGCGCGGCACCTGTCGACACTGGTGGGGGAACTGGAAGGTCGCCAGGGGGTGGTGCTGTATACGGATTTCCAGCCTGGCAAGGGGCCGGATTTCATCCACCGCAAGCTCGGCTGGCCGACGCATCAGCTGCCGATACAGGTGGCCACTGAGGCTGACCGGGACGCCTATTTTGCCATGATCCGGCAGTGGGTTGAGGCCGTTCAGCCGTGACCACAGGCGCCGTCCACAACAACACCACGGCAACTGCCGGGGAAGTGGCAGTACAACCACTGGCCCGCTTTGACGCCGTCTGCGCCGGTTATCGCAAACCCGTTGTCGGCCCCGTGTCCTTCACAGTGTCCGCCGGTGAAATACTGGGGCTGGCGGGGGCCAACGGGGCCGGAAAATCCACACTGCTGAGTGCCCTGACCGGCACCGCAAGGGTGTTTTCCGGGCATATCCGGCGCAGGGACGGACTCACTGTCAGCCATCACCGCCAGAGACCGGAGCAGCCACCGGAACTGCCCCTGTGCGGGCGTGAGCTGCTGGAGCTGATGGGGGCCGTACAGACCCGCTACCCGCCACAGATCGAACCCCTTCTGGAGAAACCGCTGGCGGCTCTCAGCGGCGGCCAGTTCCAGTTTCTTCAAGCCTATGCCTGTCTCGCCAGCCAGGCGGAACTGGTGATACTGGATGAGCCCACCAACAACCTGGACGGCCATGCCATACAGGCCCTCTCGGGGCTCCTCTCCCGGATGGCGCCCCACCGTGCCGTGCTTCTGGTCAGCCACGAGCAGCGCTTTCTGCAACAGCACTGCTCGCGTATTATCGAGCTCCCGCTGTCCCCCGCCTGAGTTCTTCCGCCGAGGTCATTATGGATCTGTACATGCTCGATCAGCTGTTTCGCCTGCCGTTTCTCACGGGCCTGCTGCTGACCGTGATTGTTGCGCTGCTGGGGGCCTATCTGCGTCTTCGCGGTGAGTGGATGGCGGCACTGGGTCTGCCCCATATTGCCGCCGCGGGTGGGGTGGCGGCGGTGTCACTGGGATTGCCACTGACACTGGGGGCCGCATTGACCACCGCGTCCGCCGCGGCCATCAAGTCACTGCTGGCGGGCAGCGGCAACAGCGCCTTTGCCCTGATGCTGATTCTGGGCTGGGGAGCGGCCCTGACCCTGTCCGGTCATCTGGCCCAGGGTGAAGTCTCGGCGGAAGAGCTGCTGGGTGGGCAGATTTATTTCACCACTGCGGCCCACCTTTACGCAGCACTGGCACTGGCCGTGGCCTGTCTGCTGAGCCTGCCCTGGCTGAATCACCGTCTGCTGCTGCAGCGCTTCTTTCCCGACCATTTCCGGGCCAACCGCCGTCCCGCCTGGCCCCATGAGCTGCTCTTTGCCGCCCTGCTGGTGATGGCAGTGGTCCTGGCCACGGTCTCACTGGGGGCACTGCCGGCCTTTGCCCTGTTTTTTGTCCCTCCCTGGGTGGCCTTTGGCCTGGTCCGTCAATGGAAGCAGGGGCTGGTACTGACAGTGGCACTGGCACTGGCCGCCTACCTCCTGGCCTTTTTGCTGGCCATTCTGATGGATCAGCCCTTCGGCCCCACACTGACCCTGTTACTGGCCCTGATGGCGGCTCTGCGCTGGGCCGTACAGCGCCCTCTCTGAGGCGGTTTCCACGGCCAGTCACCCCGACCCTGTCAGAACAACCGAGCCCGGAACCGGTTATTTTTTGACCCATTTTTTTGCCCCTCCGTGCCATCGCGTTATAGTGAGTACAGAGTCCTCGAAAAGGATGTTCGAAACTCAACGGCCGATACTGACCCGGCCGACCCACCTCAATCAACCGCAACGCGAGGGAATGCGCTATGTTGATTCAACCGAGAACCTTCAGTGAAGCACTTGGCCTCTGGTTAGGGGGTACCGTGGCGCCCGCCTTTGGTGCCGCCGCCAGACTCACCGGTAAAAGGCCCGTGCACGGCAAAAACGGCGTTGTCTTTGGCGCCATGGTCCGTCCCGCCCGGGAACGGGGCAAGAACAAGGCCTTTGAAAAACTCACACAGCGCCTCTCCGGCGAAGCGATCGTGCGTTTCTCCTCCGCCATCTGGCGGGACGAATCCAGCCTGCCGGATGTACTGGGCATGACCCTGCGTTTTCAGCCCAAACCCACACTGGGGGCCGGCTGCGACACCCAGGATCTGATCACCTTTACCAGCCGCAACCTGGCCACATTGCCACTGGATCTGCTCCTGACCAACCCCAATGACTTTCTGGACAATGTCTACCACGGAGGCGGCCCCTTTGAGGTCCATGGCCACCGCAATATCTGGCTGCGTATCGTGCCCAGGTCCATGGAGGATGAGGACGAAGATCATGGCAACGACGACTCCGGAGACCGTCAGCACTGGCTTCAGGAAAAAGAGCCCAGGGATAAGGAATCCGTGGAAAAAGTGGCTGGCAAGAAGTCTGAAAAAACACCGTCAAAAGATGCCAAGGGCCAGTACGGCGACACAGATCCCAGGGACAGGAAAGTATCCCGCTCCAAACGGCTTGATAAAGAGCACGGGGATCATGACGCGGACCAGGACTACGAGGTCAAGGCCTATCACGACAAGGACAAGGACTATCCCGATGACAGCCATTATGGTCATGACGGTGGTCACTATGGCCATGGCGGTAAAAAGCACGATCCCAGGGATTACAGTGAATACGCCTATGGCACCCTGAAGGACGATGCCGGTGACTGCCCCATGGAGTCTGGCCCGTATCCCGAATACCCGTCAGACAAGGAAGACAGCAAGCCCTGGTACGAGCCGGATGACTGGGTCTATGGCAAAAAGCCGGAAAAATCCGACCCCTACCCGAAATACGGACGTGATGAGGATGACGAGGACGATGATGGCAAGGGCCGCAGCCGCCTGGAAAAACTGCATCTGGCCGTGAAACAGGGCAAGGCCCGGTTCTGCCTGGAGTTTGCCTGCCCGGGCCAGAAAGACCGCTGGATCCCCATCGTTGAGATCCAGCTGGTGGGGCTGCTCAAGGTCAACGACCGGGCCCTGATGTTCTCACCCTTCCACACCGGCAAGGGCATCCGTCCACAGGGGCTGGTCCAGCATGCCCGTCATCTTCCCTACGTGTTCAGTCACTTCGGCCGTGGTGCCCTGAAGGAGGATCTCAAGCTCTCCGGCAAGGACAAGAAGCGCATGGAGAAGGAACGGGACCGTCGCCGGGTTCGCCACGATCTGCAACTGCCCCAGGAAGTTGTGGCGGCACTGGAGGATATCACCGGCACCGGCTTTGCCCATGGTGTGGACCTGATTGGTGACCTGTTCGGACGCAAACGCAAGGAAGAGGAGGAGGTGGAAAAACGCAAAAAGGCCCACGGGAAATACCCCAGGGAGATGAAGAAATACCCCGGGGACATGAAAAAGCACCCTGAGGAAAAGCCTGACATGGAGAAGGATGACTGATCCACTGTTATTAGTAAGTGATTGATAACTTACTTACCGATACAGAAGGAACCGAAAATCTTTCCCAGCAGATCATCGGCAGTCAGTGCGCCGGTGATCTCACCCAGGCAGTCCTGGGCCTGGCGCAGATCTTCCGCCAGCAGTTCACCGGCGCCATAATCCTGCAGTTGACGGCGACCCTGGTGCAGTACCTCCAGGGCCTGATTCAATGCCTCCAGATGACGGCGGCGTGCTATAAAGCCGTCACCACCTTCCCCCTGGAAACCCATGCTGTCCTTGAGATGGGCTTTGAGGGCTTCCACACCCTGCCCCTCCCTGGCCGACAGACGGATCAGCGGCGTTTCCCCCCGGGGGTCAAGGCCGGGGCTTTCCGCACCCAGATCAATCTTGTTGCGTATCACCGTCACCGGGATACCTTCCGGCAGTGCCTGTCCCAGTCCCGTGGCCACCGACTCGGGGGTGGTGGCATTGCTCAGGCTGCTGTCCACCAGCAACAGTATGCGGTCCGCCTGGGCAATCTCCCGCCAGGCACGGGCAATGCCAATCTGTTCCACTTCGTCCTGGCTCTCACGCAGACCGGCGGTATCAATCACATGCAGTGGCATGCCATCAATATGGATATGCTCCTGCAGCACATCCCGGGTGGTGCCTTCCACTGCGGTGACAATGGCACTGTCCCGTCCGGAGAGGGCATTGAGCAGGCTGGATTTGCCGGCGTTGGGGCGCCCGGCAATCACCACCCGCATACCTTCCCGCAGCAGGGAACCCTGCCTGGCCTGTGACAGCAGCCGCTCGAGCTGCTCAATCAGCGCCGCCAGGTCACCACCCACCTTGCCATCGGCCAGGAAGTCGATTTCCTCTTCCGGAAAGTCGATGGCGGCCTCCACGTAGATGCGCAATTGCGTCAGCCCTTCCACCAGCTGATCAATCTGGCGTGAGAAAACCCCCTGCAGTGATCGCATGGCACTGCGTGCCGCCTGCTGGGAGCTGCTGTCGATCAGATCGGCAATGGCTTCCGCCTGGGTGAGATCCAGCTTGTCGTTGAGAAAGGCCCGTTCGGAGAATTCACCGGGCCTGGCCAGACGGGCCCCAAGGGCAATGGCCCTTTGCAGCAGCCAGTCCATGACCACCGGGCCGCCATGGCCCTGGAGCTCAAGTACATCTTCGCCGGTAAAGGAGTGGGGGTTGGGGAAGAACAGGGCAATGCCTTCATCCAGTGCCTGTCCCTCATCATCCAGGAAGGGACCGTAATGGGCGTGGCGGGGCTTTGGCGTAAAGCCGAGGAAGGCTTCTGCCAGTGATCGCACCCGTGGGCCGGACAGACGCACTATGCCCACACCGGCCCGCCCGGGGGCGGTGGCCAGTGCAGCAATGGTGTCCTGTGAGGTGCTTCTGGCCATGGCTCTGGCCTCCCGCTAGCCCTTGGCCGTCTTGCCCTGGCTCTTCTCGATCTGCTTGGTGATAAAGTACTGCTGGGCAATGGACAAAATGTTGTTGCTCAGCCAGTACAGTACCAGACCCGCCGGGAACCACAGGAAGAAGACGGTAAAGATCAGCGGCATCAGCTTCATCACCTTGGCCTGAATGGGATCCGGCGGTGTGGGGTTGAGCTGCATCTGCAGGAACATGGAAGCCCCCATCAGAATCGGCAGGATAAAGTAGGGATCCATCACCGACAGATCCTGAATCCAGCCGAAGAAAGGCGCATGGCGCAGCTGCACCGACTCGAACAGCACCCAGTACAGGGCAATAAACACCGGCATCTGCACCAGTATCGGCAGGCAGCCACCCAGTGGGTTGATCTTTTCCTTCTTGTACAGTGCCATCATTTCCTGGGACATCTTCTGCTTGTCGTCACCGTACAGGTCACGCAGGCGCTGCAGCTGTGGTGCCACACGGCGCATATTGGCCATGGAGCGGTAGCTGGTGGCGGACAGCTTGTAAAAGGCGGTTTTCACCAGCAGTGTCAGCAGAATAATGGACACACCCCAGTTGCCCACCAGGCTGTGGAACCAGTCCATGATGTAGAACAGTGGCAGTGAGATAAAGAACAGCCAGCCAAAGTCCACGGTGCGGTCCAGACTGGGTGCGATGTCCTTGAGACGGTCAATGATCTTGGGGCCGATGTAGAATTCGGATCCCACCTCCGCGGTTTCCCCCGGAGCCACTCGGGTAGCCGGCGAGACAAAACCCATCACATGGAGGCCGTTGCGCTGCATGGTCTGGTAGTTGTGTTTCTGTTCCGGATTGGGAATCCAGGCGGTCATGAAGTAATGCTGGAGAAAGGCAATCCATCCGCCCTGGGCAGAGACGGAGACTTTATTCTCCTTGAGATCGTCGAAATCGTACTTGGTGTAGGCGGATTCCGGCGTACTCAGAACCATGCCCAGATAGGCGCGCATGCCCATGGTGGTCTGTGAGGTGGGATCACCGCTTTCATCACGGACAATCTTGCCGGAGAAATTCCCCTGCCAGGTCTTATCCGACGTGTTTTCAATGTGGTAGCTCACCTTGCCATGGTAGCTGTCACGCTCGAAGGTATAACGCTTGATGATGGTCACACCGTTGCCGGTCTCATGCCTGAGATCCACCACCAGCTGGTCTTCATTCTCACCCAGGCGGTATTCGCGGCTTCCCACCTCATAGACAGGGGAGGGGGCATTGGCGGTGGCATCGGGCCCATCACGGCCAATGAGGCTGCTCTCCAGGATGTAGGTGATCCTGTCGTCGTTTCTCAGCAACCGCAGTGGCTCTTCCGAATCCAGTGTGCGGTCGTGCTTGAGCAGGTCGGCACGGGTAATATGGCCGCCCTTGAGACTAATGTCCATGTCCAGCACATCGGTGCGCACTTGAATGCTTCTGCCACCGGTATCCGGGGTTTCCGCGCCGGAGCGGTTTGACGGATCCTGTGCCGTGTTGTCTTCCGGGATGCTGAACTCATCCTGTGTCGAGGCATCCTGGTCACTGTCCGGTGCCTCAAACTCACCGACCGGCGCATCGGCGCTGTCCCGCTGCTGTTGCCCTTCCTGGCGTTGCTCCTGGACGGGCGCCTGGGGCGACTGATGATAATCCTCGTTCCAGGCAAGAATCATCAGGTAACTGACAATTGCGAGACCCAACCAGATGGCAATTCGTTGAATATCCATAACCTAATGTGTCTTCTCTGCAGTGTGGGGACAGCCGCAAGACGGCGTTTTCCCGGGAGTGGGAACCGGATCATAGCCGCTACCGCCCCAGGGGTGACAGCGTGAAAGGCGCTTGATGGAAAGCCACAGGCCGGTACTCACGCCATGGGTTTCAATGGCGGTGATGGCATAACCGGAACAAGTCGGGTAATAGCGGCAACGGCTGGGCAGAAACGGACTGATGCCGTACTGATAGGAACGAATAAGGATAAGAATCAGCCGCTTCATAATCTGCCCTGCTGCCGTGTTAGCGGTTGCTCTGTGGCATGAAGGACCCGTGAGCATGGCCCTGTGCAGTCGCCGGCATCCGGGGGGTGAAACCCCTGACGGTTCAGTCCCGGGCCTTGCGGGCCAGCTTCTGCCAGAGCTGATCCAGAGTCTGTCGCAGACTGTGGTTGTCCAGCTGATTCAACCCGGGTCTGGCCAGCACGACCATGTCCAGTACCGGCAAATCCGCCTGTTGATGGCGAAAGGATTCCCGGATCTGACGCTTGATCCGGTTTCTCTCCACCGCCTTGCGCACATGGCGCTTGGCGATAATCAGCCCGATCCTGGAGCGCTCTGTGGCGCCTGGACGGGCCAGAATCAGCAGATTGCGGTCACTGGCCCGGTAACTGACCTGATCAAACACCTGCCGATACTGCGCCGGTGTCAGTAGCCGTGCAGAGCGTGGAAAGCCATTATCCGCTGATTCGGTCAAGCCGGATTCAGGCGCTGAGACGCTTGCGGCCTTTGGCACGGCGACGGGCAATGACCTTGCGGCCGCCTTCGGTGGCCATACGGGCACGGAAACCGTGGTTGCGCTTACGCTTGAGTACGCTGGGCTGGAAAGTACGCTTCATGGTGTTAATCCTGGGATTGCTGTTTGATTTGCTGCCTGTTGGGTCTCGTCAGTGGCCTGTTGCGCCATGCCGGACAGCCAGCGGGAAAATTTGTTCAAAAATAGGGACGCAATTCTAGAGAAAACCGTCGCCGGGATCAATCACTGTCTGCACTTTCCCCCGGGTGGACCCCGGGACGGTGTCTGGCCGATCCCGGTCCGGCACAGTAACAGTAATCAGTTTTAGTGTTCTTAAAGAACTTAAAGACTGTTATTACTACTGTTACTGAGGCCATTCCTTGTGGAAAAATCAAAAATAAATTTTAAAGTCAATGAGATACAGAAAGCACAAGGTTGTTGGCGAGCCGGGCGTAAACCGGGTATGAAAACGGTATGGATTGGGGGGAAAACGGCTTGTGGCATTTACGGGGGTTTTATCCCGTCTCTGTGCACCGGTTTAGCCGCCGTTTGTTACCAGCTTATACCCGAACCACTGTGGATAACTTCCCCGGCCTCTGGTTGTCCAATTGAGGTCTTAATTTTGTGCACTACCCTGGTGACAGGTCTCTAAATGCAAGAATTTCATAAGGAAAGTTATCCACAGGCTGTTTATAGCCTTAATAACAGGGCTTCACCGCAGCCTCTGCTAGGAGTAGAATGCCTTGCCCTGCTCCCCGGATACCCAACCGGGAGGAGGCCACCGCAGGCCTGTAGGGACTACTCGAGGGAGTCTTTGCAGTCATGACAGACGGGGATAACACCGTGCCGCAGCAAAAATGGCAAGAATGTCTCGATGTGCTCCGGGATGAATTTCCGGCGCAACAGTTCAATACCTGGATCCGTCCGCTGCAGTCCCAGATACGGAACGATGCTCTGGTATTGCTGGCGCCCAACCGCTTTGTCATGGATTGGGTGAGCCAGAAATACCTGGCGCGTATCGAGGAGGTGCTCAAGGAGCGCTTCCCCGGCGATTTCCCCCCAGTGCATCTGCAGGTGGGCTCCGCCAGCGACGCCCGCCAAGGCAATGGCAGCACACGGGTGAACGGCGCCAGCAAGGTGGCCGCGGATGCCCCGTCTCACAGCAGCGCGCCGGAGTCGGAACTGGCGGCTCCCGTGAGTCGTGACGAGGTCAATACCGCCAGCCAGAGCCCCGACCAGGGGGAGCAGCCCAGGGCCTGGGACAGCCGCCGCCAGCACCGGCGGGTTCAGGTGGAAGGGGGGGTGAAACACGAGAGTTTCCTCAACCGCCAGTTCACCTTTGACACCTTTGTGGAGGGCAAGTCCAACCAGCTGGCCAGGGCCGCCTCCATGCAGGTGGCGGAAAACCCGGGTGGCTCCTACAACCCGCTGTTTCTGTACGGCGGTGTGGGCCTGGGTAAAACCCACCTGATGCACGCCGTGGGCAGCGAGATCGTGCGCCGCAACCCCAATGCCAAGGTGGCTTACCTGCGCTCAGAGCGCTTCGTGGCGGACATGGTCAAGGCCCTTCAGCTCAATGCCATTAACGAATTCAAGCGTTATTATCGTTCACTGGATGCGCTGCTGATTGATGATATCCAGTTCTTTGCCGGCAAGGAGCGTTCCCAGGAGGAGTTTTTCCACACCTTCAATGCATTGCTGGAAGGCGGCCAGCAGATCATTCTCACCTGTGACCGTTTCCCCAAGGAAATCGTCAACATGGAAGAGCGCCTCAAGTCCCGTTTCGGCTGGGGGCTGACGGTGATGGTGGAGCCACCGGAGCTGGAAACCCGGGTGGCCATCATCATGAAAAAAGCCGAGCAGGCCCGGGTGACCATCAGCAGCGAGGCGGCGTTTTTTATCGCCCAGAAAATCCGCTCCAACGTGCGGGAACTGGAAGGCGCCCTGAAGCTGGTGATTGCCAACTCGCACTTCACCGGCCAGCAGATTACCCCGGCCTTTATTCGCGAGAGCCTGAAAGACCTGTTGGCCCTGCATGAAAAACAGGTCAGTATCGACAATATACAGCGCACCGTGGCGGAGTATTACAAGATGAAGGTGGCGGATCTGCATTCCAAGCGCCGCACCCGCTCCATTACCCGCCCTCGGCAGATGGCCATGGCACTGGCCAAGGAACTGACCAACCACAGCCTGCCGGAAATCGGCGAGGCCTTTGGCGGCCGTGACCACACCACGGTGCTGCACGCCTGCAAAAAGATCGTGCAGTTGCAGGAGACGGATCCGGGTATCCGTGAGGACTACCAGAATTTCATGCGGCTGCTGACCAGCTGATGACGGACTTTTTCAACCTCAGGCAATAACGGACAAACAATGAAACTGACCCTTTCCCGAGAAGCCTTATTACAGCCGCTGCAGGCCATCGCCGGTGTGGTGGAAAAGAAACAGACCATGCCGGTTCTGTCCAATGTGCTGCTGATCGCCGAAGAGGATCAGCTCACGCTGACCGGGACCAACATGGAGGTGGAGCTGGTCTCCAGGGTGGACAATGTGGCGCTGGAGCAGCCTGGGCGGATCACGGTGCCGGCCCGCAAGCTCTCCGACATCTGCCGCTCATTGCCTGAGGAGGCCAGCTTCACCCTGTCCGTGGAAGCCGAGAGGATGAAGATCAGGGCCGGGGCCAGTCAGTTTACCCTGTCCACACTGCCGGCGGAGCATTTCCCCAATGTGGAAGACGATGCGGAGAGCTTCCGGCTGTCACTGCCCCAGGGTGAGCTGCGCCATCTGCTGGAAGCCACCGCCTTTGCCATGGCACAGCAGGATGTGCGTTATTACCTCAATGGCATGCTGATCGAAGTCAGTGATCAATTACTTCGTGCTGTGGCCACGGATGGCCACCGACTGGCCATGACCACTTATTCCATGGATACGGGCATTGACTCCACACGTCAGGTGATACTGCCCCGCAAGGGCGTCCAGGAGCTGATGCGGCTGCTGGACGATGTGGTGACACCCGTGGAGCTGGTCATTGGTGAAAACCACCTCAGGGCCACCGTGGGGGGCTTTACCTTCACCTCCAAGCTGATTGAGGGCAAGTTCCCGGACTACAACCGGGTGGTGCCCCGAGGTGGTGACAAGATTGTGCTGGCGGACCGGGTCACCCTCAAGAACATGCTGCAGAGGGCGAGCATTCTCTCCCATGAAAACATTCGCGGTGTGCGTCTGCAGCTCGAGCCCAATGAACTCCACGTGTATGCCAACAACCCGGAACAGGAACAGGCGGAAGACGCCATGGCGGTGGAGTATCAGGGAGAGTCGCTGCAGATCGGTTTCAATGTGGGCTATCTCATTGATGTGCTCAATGCCATCAGCCACGACCAGGTGCGCATGGTGTTCTCCGACCCCAACGCCAGTGCCCTGATCGAAAGCGGCGGCGATGACGAATGTGTCTATGTGGTGATGCCCATGCGGCTCTAGTTTTCCGGGCCCCTGAACAGCAGCATCCATTGAATGAATTGACCGATAAAAGGAGCGAAACCCATGCCGGACGCAATACAGGCGAACCCGCCGACCATGAACCGCCCATTGAACCTTTTTACCGATGGTATCAAGGGCGCTTTCCGTATCGGTCAGACCGCCATGGTGCTCTCACGCACCGGACTGCGCTGGGCGGCCGGTGACCGACCGCCACTGCCGCGTCTGCTGCGCAGCACCTTCGAGGAGCTGGGGGCGACCTACATCAAACTGGGGCAGTTTATCGCCTCCTCCCCCACTTTCTTCCCCAAGGCCTATGTGGAGGAGTTCCAGGGCTGTCTCGACCAGACGACGCCTCTGCCTTACTCCGTAATGGAGCGCATCCTCAGGGAGGAGCTGGACCGGCCACTGGAGGAGCTGTTCGAGTCCATCGACCGTGAGCCACTGGCCTCTGCCTCCATCGCCCAGGTCCATTGCGCCCGTCTGAAAACCGGTGAAGAGGTGGTGCTCAAGATCCAGAAACCCGGGGTCTCCAATATCCTGCTGACGGATCTCAACTTCCTCTACCTCTCGGCCCGTATTACCGAAAAGCTGGCCCCGAAGCTGGCCTGGACGTCCATGTCCGGCGTGGTGCAGGAAATCCAGCGCACCATGATGGAAGAGTGCGACTTTGTGCAGGAAGCCAACAACCTGGAAGCCTTTGCCCGCTTCCTGGACGAGACCGGCAACACCGAGGCCACAGTGCCCAAGGTCTACCGCCACCTGAGCAGCCGCCGTGTACTGACCATGGAGCGTTTCCGGGGTGTGCCCATGACGGATCTGGACAGCATCCGCCGCTATTCCAAAGACCCGGAACGCACCCTGATTACCGCCATGAACACCTGGTTCGCCAGCCTGACCCAGTGCGAGTTTTTCCACGCGGATGTCCATGCGGGCAATCTGATGGTGCTGGAAGACGGCCGTGTCGGCTTTATCGATTTCGGCATCGTCGGACGCATACGTCCGAGCACCTGGGAGGGGGTATCCGATTTCATGACGGCCATCATGGCCGGTGACTTTGACCGCATGGCGGATGCCATGGTGCGTATTGGCATCACCCACGAAGAAGTGGACGTGAAGGCCCTGTCCCGGGATCTCTCCAGTGTGCAGCAGCATCTTGACGGCATGGTGCCGGATTACGCCAGTGGCGATGATCTGCTGGAACAGACCGAGGACGACGTGAACAACATGCTTATGGATCTGGTGCGCATTGGTGAGAGTCACGGACTGCATTTCCCCCGTGAGTTTGCCCTGCTGATAAAGCAGTTTCTCTATTTCGACCGTTACGTGCACATACTGGCGCCGGAGATGGACATGTTCGTGGACGACCGTCTCACCATGCTGCACTGAATCCAGCCAGCAGCCATCCTCTGACCGGGTTATCCATCACTCCGGTCAGAGGGTGCCGGTTTTCCACCGGGCTGACCCCTCACCGATTACTGCTTCCTATATGACCCTGTTTTTCTACCGGACCTCAAAACCGGCTTCCGCCAGCACTTCCCCCTCATCAGTGACCATTATCACCTGCCAGTCACCCAGCTGATGAGTATCCACGTATTTGCTGGAATGGGCACTGAGTCGGTCCAGTTGCGGTTTCATGGTAATCCGGGCCTGTCTCTGACCTTTGCGATACCAGTTGTGATGCAGTGTCTGTCCTTTCAGCCCCTGTGCGTTCATGGTGATCAGTGCCGGTGCCCGGTCCACGGGCTCCACGTCACGAAGCCCCGTGGTCAGGGTTGCGCGGAGGACCTGTTCCGGTGCCCTGTTGTGTACCAGAGCCGGTGTGGCATTGGCCACGGGGACGGAGAGATCCCGGTCTGCTGGCTGGGTGATTGTCACTTCAGTGGCGCCGGACTGGATGGGGACGACAATGGGCCGTGGTGTTTCCATTACCAGAGTGGGGTTGTCTTGCTGGCTGTTGTCACGGGAACCGAGTGTGACAGGTTCAATAGCCACGGGTGGGTGGGGTTCTTCCGGTGATGCGGCTCAGTGAATCAATCCGCTAATGGCGGAGCCGATGATGAGTGTGGCGATTACCAGTGCACCGATGATCCGGTCCTGGCGGTATTCCACTGTTTCCCCAGGCGGTTTTTCCGGAGCCGGTTCCTTGAGTCGGATGCGAATTTAGCTGTGACTCACTGCCGCTCATTCTGGATTCTTCCCTGCTGGCCTGTTGTTTCAGGGTCTGTTTGGGCCCTGTGGCGCTCGACGGGAGCCAATTGTAATCCCCAGACACTCCCGGTAACAGCCGGCTCCTGTAGCATCATTTCAGCCCCCTGTTCTGGGGGCTGGTTTTGAGTTGGCTTGCCACTGCTTTTTTGAAGAAGGCGAGTTGGTGCGCAGGGCACCCCTCCCGGGGGTCTGGTTGGCGGAACGCTGGGCCGTCCTTGGCCCAGAGTCCCGCGGTGGCCATCCCTGGCCACTGGCAACCAGACCCCCGGGAGGGGTCCCTCTCATGTTCTGTCGTCTTCTCTTCCTCCGGATGCTGTGAGCCTGTACTGGTTGGTACGTGTTCTCCTCACCTTTTTTCTACGCCCACAATTCTCTCGCTTCGGCTATCGTCAGTGCCCTGGCTTTCGGCTTATCAGGACGTCCGTGTCCTGATGCGCCGCGTCGGCCGTCCATGGCCTCCTTTAAGCCAGGGCACTGCCGTTAGCGATTAAGATGACGCTGGATGCCTAAAAACACCGGTATGCCGGATTTGGCTGCAAATGCTCAGCACCCAATGCGGCCTGCTACGTCCTGATTACTACCGACGGCGCATTGGCGTCAGCCGGGCAGGGATGCCCGGCGCCGAACTTCTGGGCAGGACGCCCAGCGGTTCGGAAAGCCAGTGTGTTGTCGGTAGTCGGGGCAACGCAGCCATTGGACGTAGAAATATGATGAGGAGAACGCGTACCAACAGGAAGTGGCCCTCAGCATCCGGAGCTCACGACAACTGGGAAGTTAAAGGGGCATCACCCCCGGGACCCTGGTTGCCAGTGGCCAGGGATGGCCACCGCGAGACTGGAGACCAGGGACGGTTGATAGTCTCGCCAACCAGGGTCCCGGGGGTGGTGCCCTGCACCCAGGCTCACCGTCTTCAGCCGTGGGAGTTTAACTCCAAACCCAAGCTGGTAACTTTTTAGACGTCGTTTCCCTCTTAAGTGCGAAGGTCCATTTTAAAGGGCTGACAGACGCTATTGGGGATAGCCGCGAGGGCTGACAGGGGTTAAGGTAGTGCCTCCCTGAGCGAGTTGTTGTGAGACCCGGCGTCTATGGCACTGATTGAATTACAGACCCAGTCCTTCCGGAATCTGGCGCCCGGGTCGCTGCGGTTTTCTTCCAGTGTGAATCTTATCCACGGCGTGAACGGCTCCGGCAAAACCAGCCTGCTAGAGGCCATTCATGTGCTTTCCACCGGCCGCTCCTTCCGCACCCACAAGCCCGAGAATCTGGTCACCCTGGGGGATACTCAGTTCACCCTCTTTGGCCGTGTCACTCATAACCACCGTGAACACCGACTGGGATTCAGCCGGGATTTCAAGCGCAAGGAAACCATTCTCAAGGCCGACGGTGAACGGGTGCGCTCACTGGCCACCATGGCCCGTGAATTGCCTGTGTCCGTGATCGAACCAGGCACCTTTGATATTGTTGCCGGTGGTCCCGGCAAGCGCCGGCAGTTTCTCGACTGGCTGGTGTTCCACGTGGAACCTTCCTTTGCCGGTATCTGGCAACGGTGTCAAAAGAGTCTGTCACAGCGGAATCATTGTCTCAGAAATGGTACTATGGGCGATTCCCAAATCAGGGTCTGGGATCGGCAGTTTGTGGAACAGGCGGTCATGGTGACGCAGTTGCGCCGTACCTGTTTTGAGCGGTTTGTACCACTGCTGCAGGGGCTTCTGGAAACCATGGAGGCGCCCTGGGCCCGTGAGGTCAGCCTGGGGTTTTACCAGGGCTGGTCGGCAAGCCGTGAACTGGATGAGGTGCTCTCTGAAAGCCTTCCCCAGGAATCCCGTGTCGGGCATACGCTGCACGGGCCCCACAGGGCCGATCTTCAGATCCGTGTGGCGGGGCGTCGTGCCAACGAGGTGCTGTCACGGGGGCAGCAGAAGACCCTGGTGGTGTTGATGAAGCTGGCACAGATGGCCCTGGTGAACCGTCACAATGACCGCCATGGCATCTGTCTTCTGGACGATATCAATGCGGAGCTGGACCAGGGGAACCGGGAATTGCTGGCCCATCAGCTGTTGCAGCTGGGGTCTCAGGTGTTTGTCACCAGTATTGAAAGGCCGGATCCGTCCCATCTGTGGCGAGAGGCCGTGAACGACCTTGCCATGTTCCACGTGGAACACGGCACCTTTAATCAAGAACAGCAGGCGCTTCAGGAGCCTTGAATGAGCGAACCGACTTATAACTCCTCCAATATTAAAGTCCTCAAGGGTCTGGACGCAGTCAGAAAGCGTCCGGGTATGTACATCGGCGATACGGACGATGGCACGGGTCTGCACCACATGGTGTTCGAGCTGGTGGATAACAGCATCGATGAAGCGCTGGCCGGTCACTGCACTGAAATCGGTGTGGTGATCCATCCGGATGAGTCCGTGACCGTCCGGGACGACGGCCGTGGCATCCCCGTGGATATGCATGAGGAGGAAGGAGTGTCGGCGGCGGAAGTCATCATGACGGTGCTTCACGCCGGTGGTAAGTTCGATGACAACAGCTACAAGGTCTCCGGCGGTCTCCACGGCGTAGGTGTCTCGGTGGTCAACGCCCTCTCCTCGGAACTGAAGCTTACAGTCCGCAGGGAAGGCAAAGTCTATGAACAACGCTATCAGGACGGTGTGCCTGAAACCCCCCTGTCAGTAGTGGGTGAAACGGATCAGACCGGTACACAGGTGCACTTCATTCCCTCTCCGGAGACCTTCACCAACATCGAATTCCACTTCGATATGCTGGCCAAGCGTCTGCGGGAACTGGCTTTCCTGAACAGCGGTGTGCGTATCCGCCTGACCGATGAACGCAGTGGCCGCGATGAAGTCTTCCAGTACGACGGTGGCCTGCGTGCTTTTGTGGAGCACCTGAACGCCAACAAGGCGGCGATCAACCCGGTGTTTCATTTCAACAAACAGCGGGACGATGGCATTGCCGTGGAAGTGGCACTGCAGTGGAACGAAGGGTTCCAGGAAAACATCTACAGCTTCACCAACAACATCCCACAGCGGGATGGTGGCACCCATATGGCCGGCTTCCGGGCGGCACTGACCCGTACGCTCAACAGTTACATTGAGCAGGAAGGGCTGCTGAAGAAGCACAAGATCAGCACCTCCGGGGACGACGCCCGTGAGGGCCTGACCGCCATTGTCAGCGTCAAGGTGCCGGACCCCAAGTTTTCCTCACAGACCAAGGACAAGCTGGTCTCCTCGGAAGTGAAAACCGCCGTTGAACAGGAGCTGTACAAGCACTTTGCGGATTATCTGCAGGAAAACCCTCAGGAAACCAAAATCATCGTCAACAAGATGATCGACGCCGCCCGCGCCCGTGAAGCGGCCCGCAAGGCCCGCGATATGACACGGCGCAAAGGGGCGCTGGATGTGGCGGGCCTGCCCGGCAAGCTGGCCGACTGCCAGGAGAAGGACCCGGCCCTGTCGGAACTGTTCATAGTGGAGGGTGAGTCCGCCGGCGGCAGTGCCAAACAGGGCCGTGCCCGTAAGACACAGGCCATACTGCCACTGAAGGGCAAGATCCTGAACGTGGAGAAAGCCCGTTTCGACAAGATGCTCTCCTCGGTGGAAGTGGGCACGCTGATCACGGCACTGGGCTGTGGCATCGGCCGTGAAGACTACGACCCGGACAAGCTGCGTTACCACTCCATCATTGTCATGACGGACGCCGATGTGGACGGCTCCCACATCCGCACACTGCTGTTGACGTTCTTCTTCCGCCAGATGCGTGAGCTGATTGAGCGGGGCCATGTGTACATCGCCATGCCGCCACTGTACAAGGTCAAGCGCGGCAAGCAGGAGCAGTATCTGAAAGACGAGAAGGCCAAGACCGCCTATCTGACGCAGACCGCACTGGAGAAGGCCCAGTTCTTTGTCAATCCGGACGCACCGCCATTGAGAGACACCGCACTGGAATCCCTGGTGAAGGAATACCAGTCCGTGAGTTCGGTGATCGAGCGTCTGTCCAGAGCCTACCCGGAACGGGTCCTGGAGGAAATGATCAGCCTGGCCAGGTTGACAGTGGAAGACCTTAAGGACGAGGACAAGGTGGCGGATTGGGTGGATCAACTTTCCAGGAAACTGGTGCTGGATACCCGTACCGGCATCAAGTACGAGTTCTCCGTCACCGAGGACCCCGAGCGCAAACTGGCACTGCCGAAAGTGACCCTGCTGATCCACGGCATCCCCTACAACTACGTCTTCCGCCACGAGTTCTTCGAGTCTCCCCCCTATAAGGCCATTGCCGCACTGGGTGAAAAACTCCACGGTCTGGTGGGCGAAGGCGCCTATATACAACGCGGTGACCGGCAGCATCCGGTGCTGAGCTTTGCCGGCGCGCTGGACTGGCTGATGAAAGAGGCACAGCGTGGCCTGTCCATACAGCGCTACAAGGGTCTGGGAGAGATGAACCCGGAACAGCTCTGGGAGACCACCATGGATCCGGAAACCCGCCGCATGATGAAGGTCACCATCGAGGACGCCATTGCCGCGGACCAGATCTTCACCACCCTTATGGGCGACGAAGTGGAGCCCCGAAGGGATTTTATCCAGAGCAATGCACTGACGGTGCTGAACCTGGATATCTGATGGGGCAGCAGTAAGAAATGCCGTGCAAAAAAAAGGGAGGCCATATGGCCTCCTTTTTTATTATATATCAGTTACTTAAAAAGATCAGTCAATGCGGGAAAGGGCATCCGGTGTGATCTCGCTGATGGAGCGGCAACCGGACAGTGCCATGGTCAGCTCAAAGTCTGTCTTGAGGTTGCTGATCACTTCCCGCACCCCCTGCTCACCGGCAATGGCCAGGCCATAGACCCAGGGTCGGCCCAGACCCACGGCCGTGGCCCCCATCGCCAGTGCCTTGAACACATCGGCACCGCCACGGATACCGCTGTCCATGATCACCGGAACACGACCTGCCACGGCCTGTGTCACCGCCGGCAGTGCGTCAAAGCTGCCGATGGCACCATCCACCTGACGACCGCCATGGTTGGAGACGATAATGCCATCCATGCCGTAATCCACCGCCATACGGGCATCGTCGGCGTGCTGTATGCCCTTGAGCAGAATCGGCAGCGAGGTGTGCTCCCGCAGCATCTTCAGGTCTTGCCAGGTGAGTGAAGGCCTGGAATAAACGGCAATAAACTCCTGCACAGCCGCCAGTGCCTTGCCGGAACGCAGCCCCTCCAGAGTGGGACCGGGCCAGGACTGACCCACCTGACGGAGCGTGTTGAGTGTCTCCAGGGTGATCTTCGGCCTGGGCGTGTCGTCACCGCCCTCGGCCACCTTTTTCAGGCTCTCCAGAAAGACCGGGTCCGAGGTGTACTGGGCAATGCCCTTGCCACGGAGAAAGGGCAGATAGGCCAGGTCCAGATCCCGTGTGCGCCAGCCAAGAACCGTGGTGTCCAGAGTCACCACAATGGCCTCGCAGCCGCAGCGCTCGGCCCGTGATACCAGGCTGCCCACCAGTTCATCGGACTTGCTCCAGTACAGCTGGAACCAGCGGGCCGCCTCCCCCATGGTCTCAGCCACCTTCTCCATGGGTGTGGAAGCCTGGTTGGAGAAAATCATGGGGATATTCTCCGCCGCGGCGGCACGGGCCACCGCCTGGTCGGACTCCTTGTGGGCCATTTCCAGAACACCGATGGGGCTCAGCAGGAAGGGGCTGGGCAATGTGCGGCCGAAAAGCTCCACGGTGGTATCCCGCTCCGACACGTCATTGAGCATGCGCGGCACAATGCGCCAGCGGTCAAAGGAGGCCCGGTTGCTGGCCATGGTGGCCTCCAGACCGGCGCCACCGGCGATATAGGCATAGGCCTCGGCACTCATGGACTGCTGCCCCTTTTTCTCCAGTGCGGAGAAATCAATGGGCACCGCCGGTTTCTCGCCACTGAGACCCTTCAGGTAGATTTCCCGCTGGCGGTCCAGCGTGGCACTGGGAGTGGGGGCTTGCTTGTCGTTCATGAAGGGCTCCTGATGGCTTATTGGTACCGACAAAAAACGGATACCGGTTTTTATGGGTCAGAGGGGCACTATAGCGCCTGCCTGAAAGGCTGCAAAATTTCATGACCCTGAGTGACGCTGTCGGGAAGCCTTTTTGCAGACCCGGGTTCACTGGCCATGGAATCCGGAGGGCATCACAAAACACGGACACCGGGCCCGGCGGCAATCCACCAACGGCGACCCTGTGACTATACTGTGCTGCCTTTCAGGTCGGAACCGGAAACCGGCCTGAAACAGCGTACCGGACAGCGTCGGTGACACCACTCTACTGACATCGATTTGCCCGGAGGTCATACTGGACAGTGGATCCGCAAGGAGCACCCCCCATGAAACTCTACACCTCAAACACCTCTCCCTACGCCAGAAAGGTCTGGATCTGTGCCAGCCTCCATGGGCTTGACGGGGAAATCACCCGGATGACGCTCAATCCGGTCAGGGACAGTGCCCTGCTGGAACCGGCCAATCCACTGGGCAGGGTGCCGGCGCTGGTGACGGACGAGGGCCGGCTGATTGTGGACAGCCCGGTGATCTGCCAGAGCCTGGACGAGCTGGCGGTACGACGTGGCCGCAGCAGCCTGATGGGGCCCGACCCGGACAGGCACGAGGACGAGCGCGTGCTGCAGGCCCTGGCCGATGGCATCATGGATGCGGCCTTTCTGCTGGTGATGGAATCCGCCCGTCCCTCAGAGCAGCAGTCTCCGTTCTGGAAAGAGCGCTGGACCGGGGCCATCCGCCGCACACTGCAACACCTCAATCTCAACGGATTCCCTGAAAACGGAGATCAGCCACTGACACTGGGCCGGATCGCACTGGGCTGTGCCCTTGGGTATCTGGATTTCCGTCTCGATGCACTGCAATGGCGTGAAGGCTGTGATTTCCTCGCCGCCTGGTATCAGCAGATCTCCGGGGAGCCGGTATTCCGGGAGACAGTCCCCGGTGAGTGACACAGCTGTTTCACCCACTCGCCCAAGGGGACCAACTCCTCATGGAGTCTGCCATGGGCATTAACCGCCCCGGGCCCATTGTCCTCGGCATTGCCGCCACACTGCTAGGGGTGGGTCTGGCCCGCTTCGCTTACACCGCACTGCTGCCGGAGCTGATCCTGCAGGCGTGGTTTACCGCCAACGAGGCCGGCTGGCTGGGGGCCGCCAACCTGATCGGTTACACACTGGGTGCCCTGTTGTCCGCCGCCATTGCAGCCCGCTTTGACACCGCCCGGGTGGCCCGTGTCTGCGCGGTTCTGGTGGTGGCAAGCTTTGTGGTCTGTGCCTGGCCTTTTCCCATGGCCCTGTATTTCCTGGCCCGTTTTATCAGCGGCCTGTGCGGCGCCATGCTGATGGTGCTGGTGCCCTCCACCATGCTCCAGTCACTGCCCCTGGCGGCCAGGGCATGGGGTGGTGCGACCATCTTCCTGGGCGTGGGGCTGGGCATCCTGCTGTCCGCCACCCTGGTGCCCTGGCTGGTGTCGGCCGGAGTGGGTATCGCCTGGCTGGGTCTGGCCCTGTTGGGGGGACTGAGCCTGATGCTGCTGTTCGCTCCCTGGCCCGTAGAGACAATCAAGCCGGTCAGTGGCCGCGAAGCCCCCTCATCGGGGGCCTTGACCCTGCCCCTGTTGCTGGTCTGTGGCATCTACGCACTGGATGCCATCGGTTTTGTGCCCCACACCCTGTTCTGGGTGGATTATCTGCAGCGTCACCTGGACCTGTCCGCCGGCCAGAGTGCCCTGCAGTGGGCCCTGTTCGGCGTCGGCGCCCTTCTGGGGCCCTTTGTGGTGGGGCAGCTGGGGCGGCACAGCGGCTGGGACAGGTTGCTGCTGGCGGCACTGCTGGTCAAGGCCACCGCCGTGGCACTGCCGGCATGGCACCCGGCGCTGTGGAGCCTGAGCCTGTCCTCGTTGCTGGTGGGCGCACTGGTCCCCGGCATGGTGGCCATAGTCTCCGCCCGTCTTGCGGACCTCACCAGCCCGAGCGGCCATGTCCGTGCCTGGGGGCTGGCCACCGCCACCTTTGCCTGCGCCCAGGGTGCCGCCGCGGCGTTGTTTGTCGGGCTTTACTCCGGTGCCAGTGGCGGAGGCGCCGACCGGGTGTTTCTGTGGGCGGCCATGGCGCTTCTGCTGGGTGGATTGCTGGCCGGTCTGATGATGACAACCCGTCTGGGGGACACAAAACGTGACAAACCATTACAAAAAAGCGAACGTTCCCCCTGAGCCGATCGTTACACAAGGACAAAAACAAGACTCTGTCGGGGGACTCACCGCATGCAAAGGCCATCCAGCACTGCCCGGGCGCGGGTATTCAACGCCACCACCCTTCTTTTAATGACTCTGGCACTGGGTCTTTCAGGCTGTGTCGAAAGCGACAATCCCGACCAGAGCCAAAGAAAAGGCCCACCGGATCATGCCAGGGCGGCTCAGTCGGATCAGCAGTCCGGTAGCGCTGTGGGACAGGGTCTGGCCGAGTGCCTGCTGGAGCAGGACCCGGCCATCTGCCAGGCCTCACTGGAAGGACTGCCTGAGGCCCTGTCAAAGTGTCCCGCGGATGAATCGGGGCTGAACTGTGCCGTGAATGCCACCTACGACTTCATCGGTACCAGTGCCGCTGCCGGGTTTTTCTCCCAGTTGATCGGCCAGTGCCCCGAAACCCCCGCCGCACCCCTTTGCCGCGCCATCAGTGACAGTGCCGGAGTGCCGGACCGGGTGCCGGTGACCTCCGAGCCTGTGGCGCGGGGCGCGCTGATTGTCGAGGCGGAATCACGGCTTGAGCCCGATGGTAAGAGCGTCAGGCAGGCCGATCAGTGGCTGGGGGAGCCCAGCCACATCGGCGGCACCGCCCTTTACCACAGCGGGGAACACATCTACTCCGACTACCAGTTTGACGCCTTTGGTGCCGACGACGGAGACGACGCACGGCGACTGGCGGCACTGATGCTGCTGGGAGAACTCAACACACGCACCGCCCGTCTCGATCAGCTCTTCCAGGCCGCCGGTGACCAGTTCGGCACCCCCCGCCCTGCGGGTGCACCGGACCATTATGGTGACGCCACGGACCGGGAAGACGGCACGGACCTCACCGAGGTGCGATGGGCGGCAGACAGGCAGAACCTGCACCTCATGACCCGGGTCAGCCGGCTGATCAACGAGCAGAACATGGCGGTACTGGTACTGGCGGATACCCGTGATGACCGCTCGGGCCTGTCCGGACTGGACATCGGCCTGGACACGGAACTGAGAAGCCACCGTTTTGACCGGGCCGCAATACTGCGGCGCAATGGCAGCACCGTCTTCGACACCCTCAGCGGCCGGGCACTGGCCAGCCCCCGGGTCACCATCGAGACCGGCGGCTATGACAATGCCCTGCAGGCGTCTCTGCCCAGGAGGCTGTTCCAGCGCGCTGACGGCACACTGCGAGTGGCGGTGATGACACTGCGGGTCAATGGCGATGGCAGCCTGACACCGGCCAATGTCGCCTACCGTTTCAATGAGCCGGTCGCCGGCCTGTACAACGAGCGTTCACAGGCACTGTCACTGCTGCAGGGCAACCTGGACCATTTTGTGGCGGACATTGATCTGCATCATCTGGATTCAGGGCTGACCCAGAGGGTCCGTCCGGGACCGGGCTACCATGAACGCCGCTTTGTCTCCGGGGACAACATTTCACTGGAGGACAGCCGCGAAGACGGACGTCATCAGCACTACGGCTTCTATGTGCCGTCAGGCCATGACCCGCAATCACCCAGTCCCCTGACATTCTGGCTGCACTACCGTGGTGGCAAGGCCCACTCCGGAGCTGCCTGGACCCCCAGGCTGATTCACCAGCTGGGGGAAGAGGTGAACAACATCGTGGTCACACCAAGGGCCCGTGGCACCAGCAGCTGGTATGTGGGCAGCGCCCATCAGGATCTGTTCGAAGTCTTTGCCGACGCGGCCGGTCTGGGGATCACCCGTGGCACCGCACTGCCGGCACCGGAGCAATACCCGGACAACCGGCTTCCGGGGGCCGGTGGCGGCCTGTTCCATGTGGATGACCGACGCATCTACCTCTCCGGTTACTCCATGGGAGGCTATGGCACCTATCAGTTCGGCCTGCTGTACCCGGACCTCTTCGCCGCCGGATTCTCCAGCTCCGGCTCCACCACCCAGGGTGGCTGGACCGGACTGGGTCCCGAAAAGGAAGTCTGCGGTGATGGCAGCGCCTGCTTTATCGAGGCCAACGGCGGCCGTGCCAACGCCCAGCTCAACTGGCGCCTGCTGGAGAATGCCCGCCACTTCCCACTGTCCATTCACCACGGCACCAATGACCAGCTGGTCCCCTACAGCGGTGTCCTGCGCTTTGGCAAGCGCCTGACGGAACTGGGTTACCGACACGATCTGCTGAGCTTTGCCGGCTACGAGCACTTCACACAGGCCATTGTGGACGAATGGGCGGACGGTGCCTTCTACCTGCAGCAGTTCCAGCGCCCGGAAAACCCCCGTGTCGTCACCTACAAGCGGGTTCCCGCACTGGTGAGGGCCGCCGGGGAAGTGCGCCGCCGTGGTATCGAGGAAGCGGATTTCGCCTTTATTTATCCCCGTGGCGCCTACTGGGTGAGCGACATTGCCATGCGTGATGGCAACCCCGACGACCCGGACCGGTTCGCACTGGTAGAGGCGGAAAGCAAACGGCTGCCGGGGGACAACATCCTCACCACGCCCCGGAGCGGGCTGATGGATGCCCCGGACTACGTCTCAAGCCCGGTGTTCTCACCGGCCAATCACTCCACCCCCTTTGTGCGCACCGGACTGGACTGGTTGACCCTGAGCGAGGAAGGCACCCATGAGAACGCCTTTACAGCCACACTGGAGAATGTCGAGGGAGTGACTCTGGATGCCAGTGCCATGGCACTGGCGGTGGATCAGCTGATCGAGGGACGGCTCCAGTCCGACGGCATCACCCGGGTGCAGGTCACCGGCCTGGGTGAGGCACTGACCCTCTGTGGTGCCCTGGAATGGGGGCGCTCCCGGGACAGTGACTGGTTTGTGGTGGGCGAAGGGGAAAGCCGGGTGACCCTGATTCCGGAAAATAATGCCTCCTGCGCTGACTTTTAGCCCCTGAAAGCCGCCAGATTTAACGCCATCATCAGGCACGCCCTCCGGCGTGCCCTGGCACCATCACCCATCAGGCCCTTGTTTTCTCGCCGGACGACACCATAGCTTTCAGAGGGAAAGTCAATTCCGCCATGCGGCGGTAAGGCTGCATGAATCCGGCAAGAGGAAACAGCCCCATGTTCCGATCCGTACTGCTTCTGGGCCATCTGCGTGGCATCCGCATGGAAGTCCATGTCAGCTGGCTGGTGATCTTTGCCCTGTTGATGGTCAGCATGACCACCGGGCTGCAACAGCAGTACCCGCAGTGGTCCATGACACTGGCCGTCACCACCTCACTGGTGACGGCCATGGCCTTCTTTGCCTCCATCGTGGCCCATGAGCTTGGCCACAGCCTGGTGGCCATACGCCGTGGCGTGCCGGTGCGGGCCATTACCCTGTTTGTCTTTGGCGGCGCCGCACAGATGACAAAGGATGCACGCAGCGCCGCGGATGAATTCTGGATCGCCATTGCCGGCCCCCTGGTCAGCTTTGCCCTGGGGGCGCTGTTTCTGGTGCTGGCGGCCATCGCCGGCGGCGGCAACGAACCCATGACCGTGGCACTGGGCTGGCTGGGTGTGGTGAACCTGGTGGTGGCCACCTTCAACCTGATTCCAGGCTTCCCCCTGGACGGGGGGCGCGTGTTCCGGGCCGCGGTGTGGCATTACACCGGCGACCCGGACAAGGGCATCCGTGCGGCGGTCACCGGCGGGCGCTGGGTGGCCTACGGGCTCTTCGGTGTGGCCCTGTGGAGTGTGCTGGTCACCGGGCAGCTGCTGGGCGGGCTCTGGCTGCTGCTGATCGGCTGGTTTCTGCTGATGATGGCGGAGGGCCATGGCCGCCACTACGAGCTGAACCGGCAGCTGGCCGGAGTCCGGGCCCGGGACCTGGCGGAAGAGCGCATACCCCGGGTCTCCGCCGGCACCCCATTGGAAGAATGGGTCTACCACCAGGTACTGGTCAGTGGCCAGAGAGCCTATCTGGTGGAAGACGACGGTGGCCTGCGGGGCCTGGTCAGCCTCAGTGACGCCCGTGCCGTGCCCAGGGAGCGCTGGCCGGCGGTCTCCGTGGCGGAGGTGATGACACCCCGGGACCAACTGGTCTGGGTCAGCGCCGATGAGCCGGCGGAGTCGGTGCTGCAGCTGATGAGCGAGCGCAACCTCAACCAGCTGCCCGTGATGGAGGGCAGTCGGATCAGTGGCTGGATTGACCGCCAGAGGCTGTTGCGGACCCTGGAGAACCAGCTGGCGCTGCGACGCAGTCTGCAGCCCCACTGAGAGGGTGGCTGTCCGGCAGGAAGGTGCCCGGGGTATGGGCACCAAGGGTCCGTATTTACCCTTATCCCTGCCTCCCTTTTGCCCCTGATGACAACAAACGGATCAATCAGGGCTACACTGCAGTCAGTGATTCATTGAATGCCAACAAGGCACCGCTATGACCCGACCCTGGCCCATTGCCGGTTTTCTGCTGTCGCTGCTGTTGGGCTTTCTGCTGGTGACCGGCGTGATCCTCACCGCCTTTGCCGTCTTTACCCAGTGGCAGACCCAGCGCTTCCAGGATCAGGCCGAGCAGGCGATTTTCCAGAGCATCCAGTCGGAGCTGCAGGCCAGTTACCGCTTTCTGGATGACGGACTCATTGAAGAGAAACAGCGCTTCCTGCGCCTCCATGAAGCGGTGCTGAAAAAGACCGGCGGTGCGATCCGCGGAGAGGATCTGCCTGAGCTGCAACAGTGGCTGGAGAAAAAGGCCGGTGTGCCGGTGGATCTTTACCTGATCAACCCGGACATGAAGGTGACCCACACCACCTATGAGCCGGACCAGGGGCTGGATTTCAATCATCCGGGCCTGTTTGACGCACGGCATATGATTGAACGCACCCGAAAAAGCGGCAAGACCCTGGTCAGCCCCCCGGTGATGGAAGCCGCGGCCCGTGAGTTCCGCATCTACACCTACTCCCCCTTGGATGACAATGGCACCATCCTGGAACTGGGGTTTGTGCCCCCGGATCTGAACCGCTATTTCAAGAATCTCAGTCAGCGCATGAAGGAAAGGGAGCTGTTTGATGCCAGGCTGTTTTTCCTGATGTGGGATGAGTGGCTGCTGTCGATGATTCCCCCGGAAAAAAACGTCACCAAGCATGACCAGATGAACCACAGTTTGGAGCAGAAACAGCCGGAGCTGCCGCTTTTCCGCCAGGCCAGGGACAGCGAAGAGCCGGTCCGTGTCTACCGTTCGGGCCGGATGACCCATTACCTGCACCTGACGGACATTCCCACGGACGGCAACTGGGAGGTCAATGTCATGGCCAGAATCACCATGAACAGTAACGCCGTGACGGATACCCGACAGGGTCTGATGGTCGCCATTGCCGCCATCATGGCCCTGATGGTGGTTAGTGCGGTGACGGTGTATTTTCTGTTGCGCCAGACACTGGCGGTGCCGCTTACCGAGGCCAGCCGTGCCATGGAACAGGGGGAACGGTTTCCACTGACCGGGGCCGGGCGACGAATCCGTGAACTGAGGCTGCTGGCGGCCCACTACAACCGCCTGCTGGGAAGGACCCGATCCAAAATCCGCGGCCTGGACAAGGCGGTCCGCACCGACCCGCTGACCCAGATTGCCAACCGCGCCCAGCTGGACAACGAGCTGGATCTGGAGATCAAGCGTTGCGAACGTTACGGCAGCCCCCTGGGGCTGATATTCCTGGACATTGACCACTTCAAGGACCTCAATGACACCCAGGGCCACCTGGAGGGAGACCGGATTCTCTGCGCCCTGGCGGAGATTCTCAGTGAACGGATCCGCGACGCGGACACCGTGGGTCGCTGGGGTGGCGAGGAGTTCCTGATCCTGTGCCGCAACAGCCACCAGGGGGACGCCATGAACCTCGCCGAGATGCTCAGGGCGACCATCGAGGAAGCTCGCCTGAACGGTCAGCCCCCCGTAACGGCCAGCTTTGGCGTGGCCGGATACCGGCAGGGCGACACCCTGGCAAGCCTGGTGGACCGGGCCGATCAGGCCCTGTATCAGGCCAAGCTGGCGGGGCGCAACCGGGTGGTATGGGTCTGATGACCACCTCAGCGGCTTGACTGCTACTGACAAAAGTTGGATAAATAACCGTCAATCGGCCTGCCTGTGTGACCGGCACAGGCCCATCCGGATCCGAGTCCAACAAGAATAAAACACAGTGAGGAAGCCATGAGCCACCAGCCAGCGTGGGATTACCTGATCAGGGGGGCGAAAGTCTTTGACGGCAGCGGCGCACTGCCAAAGCGCGAGGACATTGCCATCGCCGGTGAGCGCATCGCCGCTCGGGGCCCGGACCTGGACCCGGGGCAGGCCGCCAGGGTACTGGACGGGGAAGGCCAGTGGGCCATGCCGGGGCTGTTTGATATCCACACCCATTACGACCTGGAGCTGGAGGTGGCGCCGGGGCTGCCCGAGTCCGTGCGCCACGGCACCACCACCGTGGTGATCGCCAACTGCAGCCTGGGCCTGGCCTTCGGCGCACAGCGCCGCGACGGTGCCGACCCCATCGTGGACTGCTACGCCCGGGTGGAGAACATCCCCAAATCCGTGCTGAGGGCCACCGCCGACCGGGTCAACTGGGACAACCCCAAGGCCTACCTGCAGCACCTCAACCGCCTGCGCCTGGGGCCCAACCTGGTGACCATGGTGCCCCACTCCATGCTGCGCATCGAGGTGATGGGCTTTGAGGCCAGCATCTCCCGTGACCCCACGGAGAAAGAACTGCAGGCCATGGAAAAGCTGCTGGCACAGGCGCTGGACGACGGTTACGCCGGCTTCTCCACCGACGCCCTGCCCTTCCATTACCTGGCCAACCAGCCCCACACGGACAAGACCATCCCCACCCAGTTCGCCCGATACGGCGAGATCAAGCGCCTGACGGAGGTGGTGAGGCAGAAGGGCGCCATCTGGCAGGCTACCCCCCCCAAGGACAGCACCTGGGGCACCCTGAAGACCTTTATGCTGACCAGCGGCCGCCTCCATGGCAAGCCACTGAAAACCACCGTGGTGGCGGCCCTGGATGTGCACAGCAACCGCAAGATCGTGCGCCTGGCCCGGCTGCTGGCCCGGGTGCTCAACTCCCGTTTACTGAAGGGGGACTTTCATCTGCAGGCACTGGCGGCCCCCTTCAAGGTCTGGTCCGACGGCGCTGTCACCCCGCTCTCGGAGGAAATCGACGAGCTGCGCGCCCTCAATGAAACGGAACTGGAAGACCGGGAAGGGCGACTGGCCATTCTCAATGACCCGGGCTACATCGAGCGCTTCCGGGCCATGTGGATGTCCGGCAAGACCGGCTTCGGACTGGCCCGTCTCAAGCGGATGCTGCGGTTCGAGGACTACGCCTTCAACCGCAAACTGTCCGACATGACCATCGACCTGTGCCCCCTCAAGGCCTGGGAAGGCCTGACCTTCCAGCAGGTGTATGACCGGGTGCGGGCGGCACAGGCGGGTGACAAAAGCGGGCTCAGCGAAGAGGAAAACCGGCTGCTGGCCGAACATTTCAGCCGCATCAACGACGAGGCGGACTTCATGCTGGCCATGCTCAGGGCCTTTGACCTGGACCTGAGCTGGTATACCGTCTCCGCCAACCGGGACGAGACCATGGTGCGCAAGCTGCTGATGGACCCCCAGCTGCTGCCGGGATTCAATGACAGCGGCGCCCACCTCACCAACATGGCCTTTTACGACGGCAACCTGAGGGCACTGAAACTGGCCTCCGACGGCGGCGACCGTGACGTGGCCTATATGGTGCGGCGCCTGACACGGGACCCGGCCCGGGTGTTCGGCGTCCGGGGCGGCAGCCTGGAAGTGGGGGAGCAGGCGGACATCACACTGATCGACCCACTGGCGCTGAGGGCCTTTGACCACAACAACAGCGCACGGCGTCAGTACCGGGAAGAGTTCCAGCACGACCAGCTGGTGAACCGGTCCGATGGCGTGGTGCCACTGGTGATGATCGCCGGTCACCCGGCCTGGAGCAGCGACCGCTTCGAACCCGCACTGGGCCAGGAGAAAATGGGCCGGGTGCTGGACACCACTTTCTGAGACCCGTTTACGGCAACACTGCTCCATAACAGGGGTGGGGCCCGCCAGGGCCCCACAGCTCCGCTACCCCGTCTTCCCTCTCCGTCTCCCTGGTCTCTCTGCACCCTGGCTCATGAGAACGTCACTGACAAAACCTCACAGAAAAACCTGAAAAAGTCACAAAAAGTGAACTAGTTCTCACCTTTTGTCGTTCTGGTTATGACAACAAGAAGACAACGAGGTGACACCATGCGGGGAATCATCAGCAAGCTCCCGGCCAGCCACACAAAAACCGCCAGCCTGGCGGTCATGATCCTGACACTGGGCCTCACGGGTTGCCCAGAGGGCGGCCCACCGGAGAACCGGGGCCAGGGCAAGGGCCCGCCAGAGCACGCCGGCCCCCCGGATGACCGTGGCAACCGCGGTGGCAACGGCGATGCCAACACCGCACTGGTGTTTCCCTTCAGCCAGGACGAGTGCCTGTCCACGGCCACGGAGCTGACCGGCGACAGTGACCAGGCCGGCAACTTCTGCGGCGCCCTGTTCGACGGGGCCTTTGCCGCCCACAACGAGTGTGTCCAGATCGGGCGACCCATTGCCGGTGACAACGCCGACCGCATCTGCGACACCCTGTTCACCCCCGCCCCCATCGGCGCCGGCCCCACACTGGCCAACGCCTCCTGTGGTGATGGTGACAACCTGGCGGGAGGCCGCAGCTACGCCGTCTTCCTGGAATCGGAAAGCCGCGAGCAGATTGCCTTCCAGGTGCAGGAGCCCAACGGCGGCATCGACTGCGACAACCATCACCCACTGGTCCTCCACGGTCATGGCTACGGCGGCAGCCGTACCATCGACGGATTCGACAGCTACCGGGATGCGGGCTTCACCGTGATCTCCATCGACCAGCGCGGCTTTGGCGAGAGCTCCGGCAATGTGCGCACCATGGACCCGGAGTTTGAAGGCCGTGATCTGGTACAGATACTGGACTGGGCGGAAGAGAACCTGGACTACCTGGCAAGGGAGCCCAAGGGAGACGACCCGGAAAACCTGGTGGTGGGCGCCATCGGCAGCAGCTATGGCGGCGGCTACCAGCTGCTGCTCACGGCGGTAGACCCCAAACAGCGACTGGACGCGCTGGTACCGGACATCACCTGGCACGACCTGCGCTACAGCCTCAACCCCGGCAACGTGCCCAAGTCCGGCTGGGGGACACTGCTCACCACCGGTGGGGAATCCTCACCGGCTCAGAACCGCCACTCCGGGCAGCACCCGATCATCCGTGAAACCCTGCTGAGGGCCAATGCCAGCAACCGGTTTGCCCCGGGCTCGGAAGAGTTCTTCCGTTACCACAGCCCCGTGTACCACTGTGAGGGACAGGCACTGCCCAGCCGCACTGTGGACCCCAGGGACGACAACTTCCTGATTGCCCATCTGCTGCCGGACGAGGAAGCGGCCACCCCTTCCGCCCCCTACCCGGAAGTGGACATGCTGATCACACAGGGCATGAAAGATACCCTGTTCAACTTCAATGAAGCCTGGCGCAACTTCCAGTGCATGAACCGCCAGGGCGGTGGCGACGTGCGACTGCTGACCCACGAGAGCGGCCATATACTGCCCGTGGGCATCGCCGATGAAGACCAGCCCGCCGAGTCCTTCCCCGACCCGGTGGGTCAGGCGGCCACGGTGCCGGGTTTCCAGGGCAGTGGCGGCGCCTTTGCCTGTGGTGATATCAGCATCCGAGAGGCCACACAGGGCTGGCTGGAGCACAAGCTGATGGGCGCCCCCCTGCCGGCCAGCCTGGACGGCACCGAGGACCAGGTGTGCCTGTCACTGGACACCGGTGACGCCGTCATGGTGCCCGCCGATGAGGTGCTGGCTGCCGAGAGGGGCACGCTGCTCACGGGCCCCGGCGTGCAGAGCCGCGACTTCGCCAGCGACACCCCCATCCCCAACGGCTTCACCGCCGCCGGTGCCGCCACCGTCTCCCCCGTGGCACTGCCACTGGGCCAGCTGGGTGACAGCGGCGCCATACTGGCGGGCATCCCCACTCTGGAACTGAGCCTCAGTGACCTGGCCGGCCGTGACCAGTGCGAGGCGGACCTCTCCGCCACCAGCCCCGGCTGCGACCCCATTGTCTTTATCGGACTGGGCTGGCGCCCACAGGGTGACGGCGGACACTGGCGACTGGTGGACGACCAGATCAAGCCGGTGCGTGGCCTGAGAAGCAACCACATCGTGGAGCTGGTGGGCGTGGCGGAACGACTGCCAGCCAACGCCGGAATGGCCCTGCTGGTGTACGGATTCCACCCCCAGTACCCACAGAGCTTCTCCAGGGACGCACTGATTCCCTTCGTCAACGTCAGCGGCCAGGTGCAGCTGCCCTTTATCGAGGGCGGCCTGCGCTGATCCGCTGTCACTGGCCGGAAGAAATGATAAAGCCAGCCGACTCACGTCAGCTGGCTTTTTTAATGGCGAAAAACCGGTTTTGGCACCCTCAATGGGAGTCACTGGTGGCCATTTTCTGTGAGGTGTATACCATCAGGCTTTGGCGGAGGGTCTGGCAGTGCCCGATTCAGCTGCCATGGCGACGACGTTTTCCAACCGGGGCTTTCTGAATGCTGTTATATACGCTGTATCTTCTTCTGGGCATCGGTCTGCTGACATTTGGCGGTGACCTGCTGATACGTGGCGCGCTGTCCGTGGCCAAGCGCATCGGTATCTCACCCTTGCTGAGCGGTCTGGTGATCGTCGGTTTCGGCACCTCCGCACCGGAGCTGGTGGTGTCGGTGAATGCCGCCATTGACGGGCAGCCGGACATTGCCATTGGCAACGTGGTGGGCAGCAACATCGGCAATATCCTGCTGATTCTGGGGGTGTGCGCCCTGATCTGCCCCATGACGGTGCGCCCACTGGCACTGAGGCGCGACGCCATCACGGTGGTGGCCGCCAGCCTGCTGTTTGTGGGGCTGGTCTGGGGCGAGGCCCTGGGGCGCCCGGATGCGGCGGTGTTCCTGCTGTCCCTTTGCGCCTATCTGGTATGGGCCTACCGCACCGAGCGCTACCAGGACGTCCCCTCCGGGGAAATGCATGTGGCCCAGGGGGAGGAAGTGAGCACCGCCCCCCGGTCGGTGTTGTGGACCAGCATTGCCATCGTCTCCGGACTGGGGCTGCTGATCGGTGGCTCACAGGTGCTGCTGAAGGGGGCCATTGGCATCGCAGAGGCCCTGCAGGTGCCGGAGGCGGTGATCGGGCTGACACTGGTGGCGGTGGGCACCTCACTGCCGGAACTGTCCGTGTCGGTGATTGCCGCGTTCCGCCGTCACGCCGACGTGGCCGTGGGCAATATACTGGGCAGCAATATCTTCAACCTGCTGGGCATACTGGGCCTTTCCGCCATACTGCAGCCACTGCCGGTTGCCGAGCGGATACTGCAGTTTGACCAGTGGGTCATGCTGGGCACGGCGGTTCTGCTGCTGCTGTTCCTGTACACCGGTCGCCGCCTGAGCCGGCCTGAGGGGGCTGTGCTGCTGGCCGGCTATATTGCCTATGCCTGGCTGAGCTTTACCGTTTTCGGTGGCTAGCGCCAACACCGTTTACCGGCCGGGTCTGTGAGGGCTTCAGGCCGGTAAACCCACAGGCCGTGAGCGGTTGCAACAGAATCTCCTGGCCCGGCCGCCACAAAGGCCATACTGTGAATGGGTGCAAGGCAAACCCCTTCCAGACGGCCTCCGGTAACCCTTAGACACCCCACCACTGTGTCCCGCTAACGGGCACTCAAGCAGGAATCTGAACATGAGTATTGAAGTGACAGGCATCTTTGGACTGATTCTGCTGATTCTGGTGGTCTACACCGTGGTCAAGACGATGCAAAGCTCCGTCGAAACCGGCACCAAGGTACTGTGGGTGGTGGTTCTTCTGCTGGTCCCCATAGTGGGGGTGATTCTCTGGTGGCTGGTGGGTCCCAAGGGGTAGTCAGGGCACCCTGGCGGGTTGACGGTGCCTGACTATGTCAGCAACAGGTGCTCAAAAGACCTGTCGAGTGCCGGTTGAAAGTGCCTGTCACTGACCGCCTCACCGCATGGCCGAGAAAATCCAGAGCACACTGGCCATCATGGCACAGGCAATCAGAAAGACCCGCGCCAGATGGTTTACCCGGGAGCTTTCCGCAGGCACCGGAGCCGGGTCGGGATCGGTGGTATCCCTGTGCAGGTCCTGTTCGTACTCCGCCACCAGCTGCCGAGCCCGCTCAAAGTCCTCATCTTCCACGTGCACATTGGTAAAGCCACTGGTGCCGATCTCACCCATGCCTCCCTGCAGGTAATTCCCCCCCACATGGCAGTCAATGTCATGGGCCTGTATCAGACCCGCAACGAGGTTGGCCTCGATCAGGTCCCTGGCGCGATAAGCAATCTGCACGGCATGCCCCTATCAAGCAGTATTCACGGTAGCAGAACCCCGGAAAGGGCTGCCCGTCACAACGGGCTCCCTTCAGGCCCTCTGTCCTGAGACTGAAAAAGCCGGGATTTCTTTCTCAAGGCGGAACGAGGGCCTTTCCTTGCCGATATCGCCGCGATAGGCCGCAACGGGCCCTGTCAGCAGAAACGGCAGAGGCACCTGACGCTGCCTGTCACTGAACCCCCAGGTGCCGATGCCCAGGTAACGGCCCTCACCCAGGCGACGCACCTCATCCACCATGTGGATATCACCGCACAGGGACTGGTAGGCGCGATAGACCAGCTGATAGGCAGGCTGACCGTCATAACGGGAAGGGGCGATCACCGTGTGCATGGGGAACCGCTGCACCACCCGGCCAAACTGGCGAAAGGTGTTGTAGCCACGTCCGTGACGGTTATCCACCGGCCGGAAGGCCTTGCACAACCACTTCCCCGGAGAGAACGGATTGTTGACGGTCAACTGACCGGCCAGAGTGGCCACCAGGCCGGGCTGACGCAGCAAAGTGGCCTGATACTCACCGTCCATTTCTGACAGATCAGGCGCTTCCAGGGTGGCGAACAGGGCAAGAAGCTCATCCACTGTCATTGATCGTACATCGGGGGTGCTGCTGTCAGCCTGACTCATCTGCGCGTCTCCAGACACATTCACATTCTCCTTTCAGGGTTGATGGTTTAGCCGCCATGCTCAGGACCCGCTGTGGTGGCTGATGGACGACTGAAGCTGCAGCGCATTACGTGCGCCCCCGTCACGGGCCGTATTGTTGAAGATACACCATGTTTCGACGCTCTGGGCGTAACCTTGCAACTGGTCCCTCAGAGTCTGCAGAAAACCCGCATCATATTCTGAGCGGAAACGTTCGGGATAACCGTGAAGCCGGACATAGCGCAGCCCGCCCCAGCCACCGGGCTGGGTGTCCCCCCGGTGGCGTTGCGGGTCCACGGCCACACGGGCCACCCGGTAATCACTCAGCAGCCGTTCGGCGGACTCTGTCAGCCAGGAGGCATGCCGGGGTTCGCACACCACAGGCCCTGAGTGAAGACGGCGCAGTGTGTCCAGGAAGGCTTCAACCCCGGATTCCTCGAATGCCAGCTTTGGAGGCAGCTGCAGCAATAACGGCCCCAGCTTGTCACCCAGGTGGCCGGCCTGCTCCAGGAACGTCTCCAGGCCCTGTGTCTGCAACCGCCCGTCCTGGTGCGTCAGCCAGCGGGGCATCTTGAGGGCAAAACGGAAATCCGCCGGCGTCTCCCGTGCCCATTTCTCATAGGTTTGGGGCCGGTGTTCGCGGTAAAAGCAGCTGTTGATCTCCACCGCGGGCAGGGTGGCCGCGTAGCGCTGCAGGTGAGTGCCGCTGGCGCCGAACCGCCCGGCCAGGCTTTTCGGCACCTGCCAGCCGGCGCAGCCAATCCTGAGTGCTTGGGCAGGGGTCCGGTTGTCCGTCATGGATCTCCAGGGTCTTGAGGTGGATTATCCTGACAACTCTGACAGGCCCGCAGCGGGCTCTATCCCGTAACGCCGGGCCACGGTGGACCCGATCAGCGACACGATCAGTGCCTGGAGCGGGGCTTTGCTGTCAGAGGACATGGCATCCTTGCAACGGGCCGGGGCAAACCCGGTCACGGGCTCCACCGGAAAATACCACAGCAGGGCCGGTCATCGACAAGCATCGCCCGATTCAGGAGCGCCAAGGGCTGGCGGTAAGCCGTGAGCATTCCGTTATCACCGTAGGGTGAAAAAAGCCGTGCCAGATGCATCGCGTCCCATTTGTTCGTAAAATTCCCCGCGATAAAAACGGCAAGGAACAAAACACATGATGACCTATCTTGGGCTGTCGGGGCAGTACAGCCTGTACGCGTTGATCTTTGGTCTGCCAGTCATGGCCGGCACCACCAGCCTTTTACTGGAGGTGATGCATGAGGAAGAAACCGCCTCGCTACTGACGATGTTTATCACCTTTGTGGTCAGCGACCTGGTGATCGGCTTTTTCTGTCTCAAGGCCCGCTGGGGCAGGATCAGGGAGTCTACGGCGTTTTTTGTGACCATCGCCGTCATGGCGGTGGCGGCTGGCATTACCGTCAAGCCGCTGCTGGATGAGGTGTTCAGCGGGCCCATGTCCGAGTGGGGCAAGGCACCGGTGATGACCCCGCAGAGTGCAAGGTTCTGGAAAGAGAGAGGCATCGTTCCCGTGTTCGAGAAAGGGGAGATCATTGCGGCCTATGCCGTCAGTGACGCTTCCGAAGTCAGGAAGCGCATCGAGCAGGACGATGATCTCGATCTTGAGCCCATCCGCTATCTGGAACCGCTGATGACGCCCCTGGAGGATCTCCGGGTGGAGGTCGTCGACAACCAGTTCCGGATCTCGGGATTTGGCTCCGGGATGGACGCTTTGTTTGTGATCCTTGAGGGCTACGGAGACTACGTATCAACCGGTGAATTGTCCTTCGAGGATCCAGAGCGCCGGGTGTTTGCCCACGAGTTTTTTGATCTGTCGGACAGGGACAGGGAGCGCGGTTACGTCGACCTGGTGGTCAAGCCGGGAACCCACATGAATGAAACGGCCACAGACCGGATTGTGCGGTTCCGGGATAAACAGCAGGTCCACATGCAGTATGTCGACAACGCCATCAGTAACTGATGCCCGGGTCGGATGGGGGCCCTGAGAAAGAGGCTACCGGACTGCCCTGCCCAAGCCAGGCGGCGCCCCTGACTCCGCTGGAATCGCCGTGCACCGCCTGCCGCACGGGCGTGTCCCATTCGCCGCCGAACGCATAAGCCGGCAGCCGCTGGGGCAGGCCCTGGTACAGACACGCCAGATTGGACAGGCCGCCACCGAGGACCACCACATCCGGGTCCAGCACATGGATCACAGAGGCCAGCCCCCGCGCGAGCTGATCCTGGTAAATCGCCAGCACCGCCTGTGCCCGGGCGTCACCCTCCAGGGCCTGGCGGGCGATGGCTTCGGCGGCCCGCTTCACACCGGTCTGTTGCAGGCAGGTCAGGCTCAGGCCCGGGCCTGAGAGAAAGGTCTCGATGCAGCCCTGACGGCCACAGTAGCAGGGGCGCTCTGCCCGCTCCCGTTCCGTGGCGCCGGGCAACGGGTTGTGGCCCCATTCCCCGGCAAGCCCGTTGGGGCCTGTCAGCAAGCACTTATTAACCGCAATGCCGCCACCACAGCCTGTCCCCAGTATGGCCGCGAAGACCACCTCATGGCCGGCACCGGCCCCGTCCGTGGCCTCGGACAGGGCCAGGCAATTGGCATCGTTGGTCAGCACCACAGGGCGGCCCAGTCGGTGACCCAGGTCCTCCCGCAGTGGCTGGCCATTGAGCCAGGTGGCATTGCCGTTCTTGACCCGGCCGGTCACACGGGACACCGTCCCGGGAATACCCACACCCACGGACAGGCCGGAGCGGCCGGCAGCGACCTCCGCCTCCGCCACCAGTGCGGCCACCGTCTCCAGCGTCCCCGGATAGTCCCCCCGGGGGGTTGGCTGGCGGGTGCGTAAATGAACCCGGTGCCGGTCATCCAGCAGGATCACCTCCGTCTTGGTGCCGCCCAGGTCAATGCCGATTTTCCACGAGGTATCCATGGGTAAGGGTCTCCGCTCGCTGTTCCGCCATAGATCATGCACCATTTAATGGCGGAATCCGATCCACCGCCACCCGCTGTCCCTGCTCAGGCTCAGCCGTTGCCATCAAACTTCTGCAGCAGCTCACGCACCGCCGGTGGCATGAACTGCCGTTTGATGGTGACGGCATAAAAGCTCTCGTACACCTTGGGCAGCACCTGGTAACCCACCAGGGTCCCCTGTCGGATCTCGTCCCGCACCACCACCTCGGGCACTACCGCCAGGGCGCCACTGTCCCGGGTCAGAAGGCGCAGCATGGCCATGTCGTTGCACTCGGCCTGGATCACCGGCTCGAACCGGTGTCGGCTGCAAAAGGCATCGAAAGCCACCCGCATTTCCGTGTGGCGACTGGGCAGAACCCAGCGGAAGCCCTCATAGCCTTTCGGAAAGGCCCCCTCCGGCCGCCCCTGGGGAGGGCCAACAATGGACAGTGGCTGCCGTGCCAGCAACTGGCTTTGCCAGAGCAGGTCCTCATCCCGGTCCACGGTGACCGGGGAATTGGTCAGTGCCAGGTCAAGCTGGTGCCGGGCAAGGCCCTCCAGCAGCCCATGCTGGTTCTGTGCGTCCAGGCTGAACTGGATCTTCGATTCGCTGAGCAGTGGGGCGATGAACTGTTCGATAAAGTTCCGCGACAGTGTGGAGAGAATGCCAATGCGCAGGTGCTGGTAGCCGCTGTTCCAGCCCCGGCTCATCAGGCCCTCCAGCTCCTCCCCCCTGACAAAGATGTCGTTGGCGATGGAAAGCACCCGCTGGCCGGCCTCGGTCAGTGTCAGTGAGCGGCCCTGGCGGTCAAACAGCTCGACCCCCATGGCGTCCTCCAGCTGGCGGATCTGGGCGGACAGGGCGGACTGGGACACGTGCAGTGTGCGGGAGACACGGGTGAGGTTCCCGTCCAGGGCGACCCGCCAGAAGTAATGCAGATGCCGGTAATTGAGGCGCGCCACAAGGGTTCTCCCGTTCTCGGTCTCTTCCAGACCGTTCGTTAAAACAGATCGAACTGTTATTTTTAATCTATTTTACGCGGAAAGGGAAACCCGGTGACAATGGACGCACTTTTGATGAAGGAGCAATACCATGTCTCCAGCCCTGTTACCGGCGATCATTCCACTGGCACTGGTGCTGACCGCTCTGTTCCAGCGCGGTCGGGGAGCTGGCGGCCCTGTGGTCGAATGGATCGCCCTGGGGGCCATGCTGGTCAGTCTGGCCGGCCTGCCACTGGCGTTTCTCCTGGAGCCGTCACTACTGAGCCACCCCTGGATCCGGCTCACCCCCATGAGCGCGCTGCTGGTGGTGCTTGTGGCCAGCATTGGCTGGCTGGTGCTGCGCTATTCCAATACCTGCCTGGCGGGGGAACCCAGACTGGGTGAGTACCGCCGCTGGCTGCTGCTGACGCTGGCCGCGGTCAACGTGGTGGTGCTCGCCAACCACCTGCTCCTGCTGGTGGCGGGATGGGTGGGCATCGGCCTGGCCTTGCACCGGCTGCTGACCTTCTACCCCAACCGGCCAAGAGCCGCCCTCGCCGCCCACAAGAAGTTCCTGTTCACCCGGCTGTCAGAACTTCTGCTGCTCACAGCCGCCCTGCTGCTGTACAGCCATCACGGCACCTTCCAGCTGGACAGCATCCTGGCGGCCTACCCCGCCGTGGCGCTGACCGCCACCGAGCAGTGGGCGGTGGCCCTGCTGGCCCTGGTGGCCCTGATCACCTGTGCCCAGTTACCGGTCCACGGCTGGCTGATTCAGGTGGTGGAGGCACCCACACCGGTGTCGGCACTGCTGCACGCCGGTGTGGTCAACCTGGGCGGTTACCTGCTGCTGCTGTTCTCACCCTTGCTGGAACAGGCGGTGCCGGCACGCTGGCTGCTGCTGATGGTGGCCGGCGCCACACTGGTGCTGGCGAGCTGGATCATGCTGACACGGGTCAGCCTCAAGGTCCGTCTGGCCTGGTCCACCAGCGCCCAGATGGCGCTGATGCTGATCGAGTGCGCACTGGGCCTGTACGAGCTGGCTCTGCTGCACCTGGTGGCCCACTCCTGCTACAAGGCCCATGCCTTCCTGAACAGTGGTTCGGCCGTGTTCGACCACATCCGGAAAAGCCTGGCGCCAGTCCGTCAGGCACCCAGCATCCGGCAGTGGGTGAGCGCTGCCTGCTTTTCGACACTGGCCGTGGCCGCTGTGGCGATGGCGTTCGACAGTGCCTGGGTCAGCCCCTGGGTCCTGTTCGGACTGGCGCTGACACAACTGCTCGCCGAGCGTCAGCCGTGCAGGCAGTCACTGCCGCCATTCACACTGCTGGCACTGGCGCTGGTGGTGGCTTACGGGCTGCAGAAGTGGCTGTTCGGCAACGGGTTCGCTGCGCCGGCCAGCGCAGTGCCGGTGGCCGCGGACCTCTGGGTTGCCCTGCTCTGGTTCGTGCTGTTTGCCGGCCAGTGGGCCTGGAACTGGGCACCGGCCAGCCCGCACCGTGACCGGTTCCACCGGTGGCTGTTCTCCGGTCTCTACCTGGATGAATGGGTCACCCGGATTACCCTGGACCTGTGGCCCACCGAACTGCCCAAAAGGGCACGGGCCAAGCATCAACCCGGCACCGCAGGGAGGAATGCCGCATGAACCAGCCAGTTCCGACCCAACCGGCTCCACTGAGCCCGGAAAAAAGTGCGGCCATTAACCGCGCCGGCGCCCGTATCGCCCCCACCTGGCCCCTTGACCGGCTGATTGCCGTCAACCCCTGGTGGGGACTGCGGGATCAGCCATTCAGCGACGCCAGTGCCCGTCTTTCCCTGCTGGGCCGTGTCAGCACCCTGATGCCGGCGGGGTATTACCGGGATGCCTGGGAGAAGGGGCGTATCTCCGGGGAAGATCTGCTGGCCGTTGTGGCGGATTCCGGCCTGGACATGAGCGTGACGGACTGCCTCGCTGCCCTGGATCACACCGAGCCTGAGCACTGGCTCAATGTCAGCGACCTGCTTGATGCCGATACCAGCCGTCAGGGCAAAATGGCGTGGCGTGACGAAATCACCCACCAGCTCAGCCAGTTCTGTGCGGATTTCTTCCAGCGCCGGGCCGACGACCAGTCGCCGGACGCACTGTACCGCGCCTGGCGGGAAACCCTGACCCACGACGCCGGCCTGGCCATCCAGATGGGAGAGCCGGGCCTGATGGAGGCCGTCGCCGAACTGCCCCAGACCAGCGAGGAAGCACTGGGACGGGCCCTGACCGACCTGGACGTGCCTCCAGAGCACAGCGACAGCTACGCCCACGCACTCCTGCTGGATATCAATGGCTGGGCCTCCTGGGTGGCCTACGAGCACTGGGAGGGCAACCTCAACAATCAGCCTCATAACCGCATGAGTGAACTCATCGCCATCCGAATGGCATGGGACTGGTTGCTCTGGCGGCATATGCAGCGCCGTTATCCCGAGAAGTACCGGGACATTGCGCAGCCGTGGCGGCATCAGCTCAGCCGTTTACCCATGTTGCTGACCCGGCACCGGGCCCATCAGAGCAGCCTTTGGATCTGGCAGGCCGCTCTGGAAAGGGCGTACCAGCAGCCGCTGTTTGAAAAACTGTCCGCCTCACAGCCCGGGCTCGGAAACTCCCGGCCACGGTTGCAGGCGGTGTTCTGCATTGATGTGCGCTCGGAAGTCCTGCGCCGGGCTCTGGAAGCCCAGGACAGGGCCATACAGACACTGGGCTTCGCGGGCTTCTTTGGCCTGCCGATCGCCTACCGCCCTGCCGGCAGCGACTACGACCGCCCGCAACTGCCGGGGCTTCTGGCACCCGGTCTCAGGGCGCGCCGGTCAGAGCCGCCCAAGCGTGCCGGGCAGCTTGCCCGCAGCGCCGGCTGGGCGCGGTGGACAGGCGGCACACCATCCACCTTCGCTTTCGTGGAGTCCGCCGGTCTGGCCTATGCGGCCAAACTGCTTAAAAACAGCCTGATGCCATCAGGTCCCGGACACCCCATCGATACCGGGGCGGAAACCGGTGACTGGGTACTGGAAGACGAACAGGGTGTGCTCGACGCCAGCCGACAGGCCGGGCTTGCCGCCGGCATTCTGGGCCCCATGGGCCTGACCCGTGATTTTGCCGACAGGGTACTGCTGGTGGGTCATGGCAGCCACTCCGCCAACAACCCCCATGCCGCCGGGCTGGACTGTGGCGCCTGTGGTGGTCAGAGCGGCGAAGTGAACGTGCGCGTGCTGGCGCAGATCCTGAACGCGCCCCAGGTGCGCAGCGAACTGGCCGCACAGGGTATTGAGATTCCGGAATCCACCCGCTTCGTGGCGGCGGTTCACAACACCATGACGGACGATATCGACCTGTTCGACAGCGAGCCCCTGCCGGCGGACATCCAGGGCTGGCTGGTGAACGCCCGTCGCCAGACCCAGCGGGAGCGTGCCCCGGATCTTGGCCTGGCGGAACTCACGGACAAAAAGCTGGACCGGGCCCTGCGCAGGCGCGGCCGGGACTGGGCCCAGGTGCGGCCGGAATGGGGGCTGGCCGGCAATGCCGCCTTCCTGATTGCTCCCCGTGCCCGTAGCCGGCACCTGAATCTCGGTGGGCGTTGCTTCCTCCATGACTACGACTGGGAGTCCGACAGCGAAGGGCGGATTCTCGAGACCCTGATGACAGCCCCCATGGTGGTGACCAACTGGATCAACCTGCAGTACTACGCCTCGGTCACCGACCCGCTGAAATACGGCAGCGGCAACAAGGTGCTGCACAATGTGGTGGGCGGCAACATCGGTGTCTTCGAAGGCAACGGCGGTGACCTGCGTATCGGACTGCCGCTGCAGTCGGTCCACAACGGCACCACTTGGCAGCATGAGCCACTGCGGCTGACCGTTGTGGTTGCCGCCCCCGCTGAGCGGATTACCGGGATACTGGAGCGCCATGAGACGGTCAGAAACCTGGTGGAGAACGACTGGCTGCACCTGGTGCGGTGGGACGACAATGGCCAGCTAAGCCGTTACCGCAGGGGGCAGTGGGAGCCCGTCTGAGCGGGCCCCAAGAGCGGGCCGCTTTCTCAGGGTTTGGCGCGTTTGGCAGCAGGGTCAGTGGACACGTCACGGGGTCGCCACAACATCCACACCCAGAGGGCGATAATGACCAGTGTCAGGGTCACCCAGCCGATGATCACCGCCTTTACGCCAGGGGCCAGTATCGGTAGCTGGCTGACGCCCTCCAGGGTCGGGCCGTAGTACTCACGGGCCTGGTGAAAGCCGAAAGGCACCGAGACGGCCAATACCAGCAGTGACACTGCAATCGCCGCTCCGGTGCCGGGCCAGCGGTGACGGGCCCGGCCACCGGCCTCCCGGGCCAGCCGATGGGCGTGGAGCCAGGTGCCTGTGAGAATGAGGCCACATAGCACAAGGCCAAAGACAAACCACACCACCTTGCTCCAGAGTCCGGCGAAGTGGCCGAAGTGCAGCGGGTCGGCCATGTTCGACCAGAGCCAGTACAGCGGCAGGTCTCCGGCGCTGTTCTTCCACAGTATTTCGCCGGTCCGCGGATCCAGATGCATCTGGTTGGCCCGGTCGCGCACCAGTGGAAAACCGGCCTGGCCCTCCAGGTAAACGGTGTCGCTTCCCGGGGAGGACCAGCCGTAAGCGATGGTGCCTATCTCCAGCTCTGGCCAGACGGCCCCGGCCCTGCCAAGCACCTCGTCCAGAGGCAGTGAGGGCAAGTCCGGATCGGACGAAGGCGCCGGGGCCTCCACAACGCCTCCCACATAATTGAAGGGTTCGGCCTGTAGGGTTTCATACAGATACCAGGCGCCGGTCACACTGATGATGAGTGAGAACCACAACGACCACAGACCCGTCACCTTGTGCAACTCGCTCAACAGCACCCGGCCGGTCCCCCCCTTGAAGCGGAAAAACCGCCGCCACCAGCGTTTGTAGAAACACAGCGCCGCGACCAGGGAGATCAGCATTGTCAGTGAGAACAGAGAGACCAGATAAAGGCCGATGGCTACGCCACCGGTGTTGGGAATGAACAGGTTCATGTGGAAGCTGCGGAAAAAGCGCTGCACATTGAATGAACTCTGTGTTCCCTGGATATCCCCGGTATACGGGTTGATGTAAACCCTCAGTGCGGAGTGCTTCGGGGTGTCCAGGATGACCTGCGCGGCGGAGCCTGGATACAGGGGCGCCTGCATCCAGCTGATCGAACCGTCCGGATGCCCGGCTCTGGCCGCCTGAAGTATCGTTCCCCAGCTGACCCGTGATTCTCCCACATCGACCCTGGCTTCCGGCGTCACCAGCCAGTCAATCTCATGGGAGATGACGGCGAAGCTGCCACTCCAGCAGATGACAAACAGCAACAGACCGGTAATCACCCCGGTAAAGCTGTGGATACGGAACCAGTGACGTGTCTTCATGGGCAACGGCTAGGGAGACTGTATGGGTTGCCGCGCCCGGGACGGAGGCCATACGTACCGGACGCGGCGGTGACTGCCTGTGATGGTCAGAAGTCGTATTTTGTGCTCAGCCAGAAGGTCTGGGGCCGGCCAAGCTGTATCCGGTTCGCAGAGCTGGAGCCGGCCACGTAGTCCTCACCAAACAGGTTCTCAACCTGTGCGGAAATGGTCAGGCCGCGCACCTGTGGGGCGCGCCATTCCATATCCAAGTCCACGCGGGTGTAGTCATCCACCTCAAAGGTCGGACCGAAATCCGCCCCCTCACGCTCGCCCACATAAATCAGGCTGCCGCCAAGGCGAAGGTCATTGCTGGCTGCGTAGGACAACCGCCAGGTGCCAGAGAAGTTGGGCGTGTTGGCCAGTTCATTACCCTCACGGCCATCGTTGTTCTCCGTGATTTCCGAGTCGTGGTAGGTGAGCGCCATAATCCCGTCGAGCCGTTCGGTCAGTGTGGCGGACAGGTCCAGCTCGGCACCCCGGATGTTCACCTCGCCCAGTGGGGCACTGAACATGGGGTTGGCCGGATCGGTGGTGGTAATATTGGACTGGGTCAGGTCAAACAGCGACAGGGTATAAAACAGGCGCTCCTCCAGGGCATCGCCCTTGACCCCCAGCTCGAACTGCTCGCCCTCAGAGGGTTCAAAGAAGTTGCCATTGGCGTCACGCCCGCCGTTTCCTTCGTAGGACTGCGACCAGCTCGCGAACACCGACGTCTGATCCGAGATATCACGCACCAGACCCAGGGCGTAAACGACGTCGTCGTTGTCGAGGGTTTTCTCGCGAGTGCCGCTCAGATCGTTGTGCCCCTTGAGCTGGACATAGGTCACACCGGCCATGGCATGCCAGCGGTCGCCCATATCAAAGTGATCGAACAGATAGGCGTTGTTTTCTTCCAGCTCGAATTTGAATTCGAAGGGTGTATCGAGCGGGGCGGGCAGCGCTGCACCGTAATTGGGGTTCGACGGGTCGCTTCCCTCGCCATAGGTGCCAGCGCGTGTGCGGGAAAAAT
>JAWWAC010000008.1:0-76144 GCA_033721915.1 Oleiphilaceae bacterium | reverse complement strand
TCCTGTTCAATCTCCGGCACCGTGCAGCCAAGCAGCCGGGCGGCTTCTCCCGGGTGGGGGGTGGCCACCCAGTGACCCGGCAGACCTGCGGCCGCCAGTGGGCTGTTGCGGTCCGACAGCAGGTTCAGGGCGTCCGCATCCGCCACCACCGGCCCCTGCCAGTTGAGCACCTGTTGCAGCATCTGCTGCCCCCAGGGACCCTGACCCAGACCCGGGCCAATAACCACCACATCCGCCAGTGACAGCAGCGGCGCCAGATCGTTGCCATGGGCCACGGCACGCACCTGGATTTCCGGCCGCCGGGCCAGTGCGGCCCCCACGTGCTCGCTGCGGGTGGCCAGGTACACCAGGCCGCTGCCACAGCGCAGGGCCGCTTCCGCGGCCAGCAGGCCGGCACCGCCCATGCCCTGATCGCCGCCCACCACCAGCACACGCCCCATATGCCCTTTATGGGCACAGGGGGACAGGGGCGGCAGTTGCGTGGACTGGTTGCTCCAGTGCAGCAGACGGGCCCTGGCCGGACCCGCCTGCTCATAAACCGACTCCGGCACATTCAGGTCATCAAAGGCCACAGGCCCGGTGTAGTGGCGGGCCTGTCCAGTGTAAAAGCCCGCCTTGCGGCCTATAAAACCGATGCTCTGATCCGCCACCAGCGCCATGCCCAGTGGCTGGCCGGTGTCGGCGCAAAGCCCCGAGGGGCCGTCGATGGCCAGCACCGCAGTGGTGCTGTCATTAATCTGGCCGATCAGCTCCCGGTAGGGAGAGCGGACTTCCCCCTTGAGGCCGGTCCCCAGCAGGGCATCCACCACCAGGTCGGATTGCTGCAGCCAGCCGGGCACAGCGTCGCTGTCCAGGGCAGTCACGCTGACCCCCTGCTCACGGGCCCAGATCCAGGCCTGCCGGGCTTCCCCCTTGAGCTTCTCCGGCGGCGACACCGACACACAGACCACGGCCAGCCCCTGCTGTTGAGCCATACCGGCCACCACGTAGCCATCACCGCCGTTATTGCCACCGCCACAGAACACCAGCAGATGCCGTGCCTGTGGCCAGCGACGGCGCAGCAGCCGGAAGGCGGCACGACCGGCACGTCGCATCAGGTCGAAGCCATCAATACCGCTTTCAATAGCGGCACGGTCGAGCTGCTGAACCTGCTCGGGGCGATAAAGCAATGGGTCCTGTGGTGCTGTCATAGAGCCTGTTACCATAACCATTTAGGGCAATTATCGTACGGGAAACGCGAAATGGCCAGAAAGCGGTTTAAATCCATTGGCCAAATCTCTGTAAAGCATAGCAAAATGTCTGATTACCGTAATGCAACAGGTGTCAATTTATGACCCAGGCGGAAACACAGACCCCGGATTTTGCGCCTCTGGTGACTCAGATCCGCCAGTGGGGCCGGCAACTGGGCTTCCAGGACCTGGGCATTACCGACACCAGACTGGAAGACCATGGTGCCCGTCTCGGCCAGTGGCTGGACGCCGGCCATCATGCCGACATGGATTACATGGGCAAACACGGCGCCAAACGCTACCGTCCGGATCAGCTGGTCCCGGGCACACGGCGGGTGATTTCCGTGCGCATGGATTATCAACCGGCGGAAGACACCCCCCAGACCGTGCTGGACGCACCGGACAAGGCCTATATCGCCCGCTACACACTGGGGCGTGACTACCACAAACTGATGCGCAAACGCCTGGCCAGCCTGGCAAAGCGCATTGACGCGGCCCTGGAGGGCCATGATTACCGGGCTTTTGTGGACAGTGCCCCGGTGCTGGAGCGGGCACTGGCGGAGAAGGCCGGCCTGGGCTGGATTGGCAAGAACACCATGCTGATTCACCCCAAAGCCGGCTCGTTTTTCTTTCTCGGTGAGATCTTCACCACCGCCCCACTGCCCGTGGACAAGCCTTTCGGCAAGGACCATTGCGGCAGTTGCTCCGCCTGCATGGACCTGTGCCCCACCCATGCCTTCCCGGAGCCCCATGTGCTGGACGCACGGCGCTGCATTTCCTACCTGACCATCGAGAACCCCGGCACCATCCCCCGCCACTTACGGGCCCTGATGGGCAACCGGGTCTTTGGTTGCGACGACTGCCAGCTGGTCTGCCCCTGGAACAAGTTCAGCCGACCCAGCGCAGAGCCGGATTTCAGCCCCAGGCACAACCTGGACAACAGCACACTGGCGGAGCTGTTTCTCTGGAGCGAGGAACAATTCCTGGAGCGTACCGCCGGCTCCGCCATACGCCGTGCCGGTTACACCGGCTGGCTGCGCAATCTGGCAGTGGGTCTGGGCAACGCACCCACCACCATCCCCGTCACCGAGGCATTGAAACAGCGCCAGAACCACCCCTCGGAACTGGTCCGGGAGCACGTCCACTGGGCACTGCAGCGCCATGGCATTGAGCCCGCCCGGGGCTAGTGGGCCCTGGGCAGCACATAGGGCGGGTTCAGAGGGGCCGTTTTGGTTAAACGGGGCATTTCAGGGCTGAAAACCGCTTTTCAAGGGTCGATTCAAGGCCCAAAACCGAATTTACTGTTCTGAATCAGAGGCTTGTCCTGGTCCGACCCAGCCAAGGGTTTCGCCCATGGAGACGGCGGTTTCGCTGCGGTAGTGGTCTTGCCACTGGACGCTGTTTCTGGGGAGGACCAGTATGACGGTGGAGCCGAGCATGAAGCAGCCCATTTCCTCGCCACGCTCAATGCGCGGGGCCTGTCCGGGGGGGTAGTCGGTGACCTGTATCTTCTTGCCGCCGGGGGCGACGGTGCCGGCCCAGGTGGTGGCGATGCTGGCCACGATCATGGCCCCCACCAGCACCACGGCCACGGGTCCGATGTCGGTATCGAACCAGGCCACCACCCGCTCGTTGCGGGCGAAAAGGCCCGGCACACGGCGCGCGGTGAGAGGGTTGACGGAGAACAGGTCGCCGGGGACGAAGGTCATGCGGGTCAGTGTGCCGGAAATGGGCATGTGTACCCGGTGGTAGTCCTTGGGGGAGAGGTAGACGGTGGCAAAGCGGCCCTGGTCAAAGGCGTGCAGGTCTTTTTCCGGCTCGGCCAGCAGCTGGGAAAGGCAGAAGTCCTGCCCCTTGGCCTGGAAAACCCGGCCCTGATGGATGGCGCCGATCTGGCTGATGGCACCGTCCGCCGGACAGAGTATGGCCCCCGGGTCCTGATCCATGGGGCGCATGCCGGGCTTCAGTGCCCGGGTGAAGAACTCGTTGAAGCTGCCATAGCGGGTCGGGTCCGGCTCCACCGCCTGGCTCATGTCCACGCCGTAGCGGCGCACAAACCAACGGATAAAGGTGTTTTTCACCGCCGGCACACGGCTTTCGGCCAGAAGGGCCGCGGCCCGGGACAGCAGGTGCTGGGGCGCCAGTTTCTGGGCCAGTATGAACAGGGATTCTCGCATTCAGTGATTACTCGTCAGGTGTATTCGTGGCCCCCAGAGCGGAGCCTCAGTCATCAGTGGTAGCAGCGGTGGTGAACTCCGTGGCCCCGAGCGGGGCAACAGGCGTTACTCCACCGGTGTGTCAGGGTGGTTGCCCCATTCCGCCCAGGAGCCGGCATAGCCCTGCACCTTTGGCTGCCCCATCAGCTTGGCCACCAGGTAGGTGAGGCCGGAGCGGTGGTGACTCTGGCAATGGGTGATCACCGCCTTGTCACGGGTAATGCCCAGCTTGTCCAGCATGCGGCGCAGGCTTTGCGGGTCCCGCAGGCGGTAGCTGCGGGCCGGGTCCATGGTCTGGGTCCACTCCAGGTTCACCGCACCGGGTATGTGCCCGGACCTGGCCGCGCCGGTGCGCTCGCCACGGTACTCGGCGGCGGAACGGGCATCCCAGATCACCGTCTCCGGGTCGTCCAGTGCCGCCGCCACCTCCTCCAGTGTGGCGGTGGGAGCCCCGTGAATCTCGACGGGGTACTCGCCGGGGGCCGGCTTTACCGGTTCGTCGCTCAGGGGCAGGCCCTCATCGCGCCAGGCCAGCAGGCCGCCATTGAGGTAGCTGTAATGGCGATGGCCAATGGCGTCCAGCAGCCAGATAAAGCGCCCGGCCCAGCCACCGCCCTCGTCGTCGTAGACCACCACATGCCGCTGCGGTGTCAGACCGATTCCCTCAACCAGTGCCTTCAGGTCTTCCACATCCGGCAGCAGCCCCGGCGCCGGCGGTGTCCCCTTCTGGGTCTGCCTTGGAGCCACGTGCACGGCTCCCGGCAAATGCTCCTCGGCGTAGCGCTGCGGGTGACCCAGATCCACCAGCAGCAGCGACGGATCCTCCAGCCTGGGCAGCAGTTCTTGCGGTTCGATAATCAGCGGCAGATCGCTCATGGGGACGATTTTCTCCTTGCCCGACCGGAGCCGGTAACCAAATAACGTTGAATCTTAGCAAAATAGTTACCATTATCTCCAAGGACTCGTCGGGATATGGTTGTCATCCGGATTTGCGAGCCACCCGGATCTGGTCTTAACTGGGTGGTTGAACAACCCCGTACCCGGCCGCCCCGGCACCGCCCCTGGCCTGTTTTATCCCCACGGCTCATTGCACAGGAGTAAGCCAGAACCATGCTCATCATTCTGGGCGCCATTATTGTCACGATCTGCGTGCTCTCCGGTTACGTGCTCCACGGCGGCACCCTGGCGGTTCTGTGGCAGCCAACGGAGATACTGATCATCTTCGGCGCCGCCGGCGGGGCCTTTGTCCAGGCCAACAACATGCACACCATCAAGGCGGTGCTGGGTGCCTGGCCCAGGCTGCTCAGCGGCACGCCCTTTAACAGGGCCTTCTACCTGGACCTGCTCAGCCTGCTGTACGACCTGTTCGACAAATCCCGCAAGCAGGGTGTGATGGCCATAGAGGCGGATGTGGACGACCCTCAGGAAAGCCAGATCTTTACCCGCTACCCGGCCATCATGAAAAACGGGCCGCTGCTGGCCTTTATCACCGACTACCTGCGCATCATCAGCTCCGGCAACATGGCGGCCCATGAGCTGGAAGGGCTGATGGACCAGGAAATCGAGATGCGCATGCACGAGCTGGAAGAGCCTTCCCACGCAGTGATCCAGGTGGCGGACGGCCTGCCCGCACTGGGCATTGTGGCTGCCATACTGGGCATTATCATCACCATGGGGCAGCTGGGTGGCTCCACGGAAACCGTGGGTGCGCTGATCGCCGCGGCACTGGCCGGGACACTGATGGGCATCTGGGCAGCCTATGGCTACATCGGCCCCATCAGCTCCAGCATGTCCCGCCAGGCCCAGGAGGAAATCAAGGCCTACGAGTGCGCCAAGAACGCCATACTGGCCACGGTCAGCGGCCAGGCGCCACAGATGGCCATTGAGTTCGGCCGCAAGGTGCTCAACACCGACACCCGTCCCAATTTCCAGGAACTGGATGACCACGTCCGCTCCAAATAATGTCCGGCCACAGCGCCGGGTACTTCACCGTCAACCGAGGTAGTCCGTGGAAGATCGCCCCATCATCGTCAAACGCATCAAGAAAGGCGGTGGCGGCCACCACGGCGGCGCCTGGAAAATTGCTTTTGCGGACTTCGCCATGGCCATGATGGCCTTCTTTCTGGTGCTCTGGGCCACCAACCAGGCCACACCGGAGCAGAAACAGGCCATCGAGTCCTATTTCCGCGACCCCATCGGCTTTGAGGAGGGCGGTTTTCCGGACCCGGTGGATCTGGGCGGACGCGCCGCGGTCTCACAGGGACCGGCAACCACGGCGCCGGAGGAACTGCGCATCGCCGACGATGATATCCGTGAGCTGGCCGACTCCATGGAAAAACGCGAAACCCAGCAACTGCTGCAGGAGCTGGAGAAAAAAATCGAGGAAAGCGAGATCCTGCGGGAATTCCGGGACCAGCTGCTGATTGACATCACCGATGAGGGGCTTCGCATCCAGATTGTCGACCGCTCCCAGCGACCCATGTTTGACAGCGGCCGTGCCGAGCTGAAGTTCTATTCCGAGGATATCCTGTTCGAACTGGCCAAACCCTTGAGCAGCGTTTCCCGCCGGCTGAGCATCACCGGCCATACCGATGGCATTCCCTTTGAGGGGCGTGACGGCTACAGCAACTGGGAGCTGTCGGCGGACCGTGCCAACACCGCCCGCCGGGCTCTCGTGGCTGGTGGTGTGGACGAAGAACAGATCGCCCGCGTGGTGGGTCTGGGGGACTCGGTGCTGTTTGACAAGCAGAATCCGGACGCCCCGGTCAACCGGCGCATTTCCATTATCGTTCTGAACAAGAAAACCGACGACGCCATCCGCAAGAGCGCCTCTTCCGATAACGGCTCACAGCTGGATCAGAGCACCCCGGGGGATCTGCCCGAAGAAGGGGCAGACTGGTTCGAGCGCAGCATCGAGCGGCAGGTGGATGAGGACGAGGTCAACTGGTAGGCGGTGTCAGCCCCCTGGCCTGTTGACTGGCCATATCCCGCAGTATGCGCCGGAAGCTGTCCAGTCGCTCGACACTGAGCTGCCCGGAATCCAGGGCCGCGTCCAGGGCACAGCCGGGCTCATTGAGGTGGCTGCAGTTACGGAACCGGCAGCGCCCCGCCAATGGCCGGATATCCACAAAGCCCCAGGCCAGCTCCTGGGGAGTGATATGCCAGAGCCCGAATTCACGGATCCCCGGCGAATCGATCAGGCTGCCACCACTGGGCAGCGGGTACAGTCGTGCCGTGGTGGTGGTATGGGTGCCCTTGCCCGCCTCGGACAGATCACCGATACGCAGTGACTCCTCCGGCAGCAGCTGCTGCACCAGGCTGGACTTGCCCACACCGGACTGACCCGCCAGTACACTGGTGTGCCCCTGCAGCACTTCCCGAAGGGCACTCATGCCCGCCTCGTGCTCTGGCGCGCCGTCCGCGCTCACCGCCAGCACCTGGTAGCCCAGCTGCCGATAACGGTCCAGCATGGGCGCCAGCTGGCGCTGACGGTCCGGATCCATCAGGTCCTCTTTGTTCAGCACCAGCAAAGGCGTGATGTCACTGATCTCCGCCGCCGCCAGGTAGCGGTCGATCAGGTTGTCATGGGGTTCCGGCAGAGGGGCGATCACCACCAGCATGCGGTCGATATTGGCCGCCACGGGCTTGAGGTTGCCGAAGTTGTCCGGGCGCTTGAGCACGCTCCTGCGGGGCTCGCGGGCCAGTACCACGCCCTGGCTGTCATCACCACGACGCCAGACCACCTCATCGCCGGTAACCAGCGGGTCGATATTGGCCCTGGCATGGCAGCGGATCTCTTCCTCACCGGCCCCGGGGCCGAGGGGTTTGATGGCCAGTTGCTGGCCGTAATGGGCCATCACCAGACCGGGCTCATCCACGCCATCACCGTCCTCCGCCAGGCCCTCACTGGCGGCCTGTTCGCTCTGGCGGGCCGCCTTCTGGCGCCGCTCCTGGTGCATGGCCGCGATGCGTCGCCGCTGCTGCTGACTGAGGTGTCGTTTTGCCATCGCCACTGTGCCTGTTGCGGTGCCTGTGAGAAGATAGGGCGTTACGCCCAAACGCGGCGGGCCCTGTAACGGTGACAGTGTAACCGATCCGTTCAGGCCTGCGCCGAACTGCCTGGAGACTTTTTATGGCCGACAGCAACCGACTGATCTGGATTGACCTGGAAATGACCGGTCTGGATCCGGAAAAGGACCGCATTATCGAGATTGCCACCATTGTCACGGACAACGATCTCAACACCCTGGCAGAAGGCCCTGTGCTGGCCATCCACCAGTCCGACGCGCTGCTGGACAGCATGGACCAGTGGTGTACCCGGACCCACGGGGAATCCGGCCTGACCCGGCGGGTGCGTGAAAGCACCCTCACGGAGCGGGAGGCGGAAAAACAGACCCTGGCCTTTCTCGGCCACTACCTGTCGCCGGGGCAATCCCCCATCTGCGGCAACAGCATCGGCCAGGACCGGCGCTTTCTGGTGCGCTACATGCCCGAGCTGGAGGCCTTTTTCCATTACCGCAATCTGGATGTGAGCACCGTCAAGGAGCTGGCCAGGCGCTGGAACCCGGCGGTGCTGGAAGGGGTGCAGAAAAAGGGCACCCATCTGGCACTGGACGATATCCGGGACTCCATTGCCGAGCTGCGCCATTACCGCCAGCATTTTTTCCGGGAATAAACAGCCGTTCCGGTGGCGGGGGGGTTCAGGGTCAACAGCGCCGGGACTGTCACCACATCAGATCGTCCGGAATCTCGAAGCCGGCGTAGGGGTCGTCCTCCGGCAGGTCGTCCTTCTGCCGGTCGTGAAGCACCACCACCGCCTCGGGATCCCTCTGCTGGATCTTGCGGGCCACCGCCTCGGGCACCACCTCGTACTTCTCCTCCCCCAGGCAGACCACCGCCAGGCGCCCCCTTGAGAGCGGATCCACCATGTCAGCGGGCACAGGGATCTTCTTGATGCGGCTGCCGTGGGTAAACTGGTAACCGGTATCGCCACGGCGCAGATCCAGCCGGTTGCTCTGCACCAGCTGACGGATCTGTGCGGCAATGGCCTTGCGCTGTGCCGCCGCTTCCCGCTCCTGGTTCAGTGCCCGGTCGCGGGCCGCTTTTTCTTCACGGGCCTGGCGTGCCTGTTCCCGGCTGGTATTGTCCTGGCGCTCGCCCTTGGGCTTTTGCTTGAGCTGTTTCTGCTGGTCCCGCCTGGCCTTTCTGGCCGCCTTGGCCTTGTTCTCATCCGCCAGACCGGATTTGAGCAGCTGATCCTGTAGTGACGACATGACCCTGTTCCCGTTTTGCCTGTTAAGTACTGTTTTGATAAATCCAGTCTATCAGCCCGGTGCCGGCTCAGGCACGCCCCCAGGGGAAGCTCAGCACCTGGCGGATGTCCTCCACGCCCTGCTGGCACATCAGCAGACGGTCCAGGCCCAGCGCCACACCGGTACACTCCGGCAGTCCGTGGTCCATGGCATCCAGCAGCCAGGAGTCCGGTGTCAGCCGTTCACGTCCCAGTGACTGGCGCAGCTGATTGTCAGCGGCAAAACGCCCGGACTGTTCGTCCGCGTCGCGCAGCTCCAGGTAACCGTTGGCCAGTTCAAGACCGTTGTAATACAGCTCAAAGCGCCGCGCCACTTCAACGCCGTCCCTCAGCTGTATCCGAGACAGGGCCGCCTGGCCGGGAGGGTAATCCACCACAAACAGGGCCCCCTGGTCGGCCAGTCCCGGCTCCACCCGATGGCTCATGATCACATCCAGCGCCTCATCCCGTCTCAGGCTGCCGGGGTCCAGACCACTGCAGTCGGCGGCCGCCTTCTGCAGATCGCTGGTGGGGACGCGCATGGGGTCCAGCCCGGTGCGGGCATAAACCAGGTCCCGGTAACGGCAGCTCTCGGGGGGCTCGCAGCCGAGCACCGTCACCACCAGGTCCGACACCTCCTGCATCAACGCCTCCAGACCGTAATCCGGGCGGTACCATTCCAGCAGGGTAAACTCCGGGTTGTGGCGTCGCCCTGCCTCACCGCCCCGGAAAGCCCGGAACACCTGATAAATGGGCCCGTAGCCGGCCGCGAGAAGGCGTTTCATATGGTATTCAGGGGAGCTCTGCAGGTAGCCGGACATGGGTGAGGCGCCCGGGGAGCGGGCGCAGAAACTGTCAATGTAGGGGTCCATGGCGCAATGCTGCGCCAGCTGGGGTGTTTCCACCTCCAGCACCTCCCGCTGGGCGAAAAAGGCCCGCACCTGCCCCAGCAGCGCCGCCCTGGCCCGGGCCAGTGACAGCTCGGCCGCAGGGCGCCAGTCAGGCCGCTGAGACACCACGGATCAGGTCTTTACCCGGCTGACGTATTCGCCGCTGCGGGTATCCACACGCAGCACTTCACCGATATTGATAAACAGCGGCACGTTGACCACGGCGCCGGTGGAGAGTGTGGCGGGCTTGGAGCCACCCTGTGCGGTATCCCCCTTCATGCCCGGGTCCGTGTCCACCACTTCCAGGTCCACAAAGTTGGGGGGAGAGACGTTCAGCGGAGAGCCGTTGTAGAGTGTCACAGTGTAGACTTCCTGCTCCTTGAGCCACTTCACACAGTCCCCGACGGCGTTTTCATCCGCCGGGTACTGCTCGAAGGAGCCGTCTGTGAGCATGAAGTGCCAGAACTCGCCATCGCTATAGACGTATTCCATCTCCAGGTCAATCACGTCCGCCGCCTCGAGAGACTCACCGGATTTGAACGTGCGGTCCCACACCTTCTTGGTGGCCAGGTTACGCAGCTTGACCCGGTTGAAGGCCTGCCCCTTGCCGGGCTTGACCAGCTCGTTTTCGAGGATGGTGCAGGGGTCACCGTCGAGCATGACTTTCAACCCAGAGCGGAATTCATTGGTAGAATAAGAAGCCATCTAAGTTGTACTCACATTTGCCTGAAGATAGTTAAGGTCGCCCATGATACAGCGAACCCCGGCGCTTATTGAAGCCCGCAACCTCACCGGCGCCGATACCTGGCAAAAAACCCTGGCCGGGGCCATCCGGGATCCCCGTCAGCTGCTGCAGGCACTGGCCCTTCCGGAGAGCCTTCTGGCGGGGATGGAAGCCGGCCACGGGCGCTTCCCGGTGCGGGTGCCGGCGCCCTATCTGGGCCGCATACGTCCGGGCGATCCCCATGACCCGCTGTTGCGTCAGGTGCTGCCGCTGATGGCGGAGACCCGCAACCACAGCGACCTGCTCGCCGACCCACTGGCCGAGCAGGACTCCGGGGCGGCACTGAGCCCGGGGCTGATCCGCAAATACCGCTCCAGGGCCCTGCTGATTGTCTCAGGGGCCTGCGCCATCAACTGCCGCTATTGTTTCCGCCGCCACTACCCCTATGCGGAGCAGCAGCTGGTGCCCTCACGGCAGCGGCAGGCACTGGAGCGTATCCGTGAGGACAGTGACATCAACGAAGTCATCCTCAGCGGCGGCGACCCACTGACCATGAACGACCGCCAGCTGGGGCCCCTGGCCCGTGAACTGGCCGCCATGCCCCAGATCCGCCGACTGCGCATCCATACCCGGCTGCCGGTGGTGATCCCACAGCGGGTGGACCAGGCCCTTCTGGAGTGGCTCTCGGCCCTGTCCGTGCCCATGGTGATGGTGCTGCACATCAATCACCCCCGGGAGATTGACCAGGCGGTACGGGAGGCCATGAGGCGGCTGCGCGGGGCCGGTGTGACACTGCTGAATCAATCGGTGCTGCTGCGTGGCGTCAATGACGATGCCGATACCCTGGAGGCATTGAGCGAGGCGCTGTTCAGCGCCGGCATACTGCCCTATTACCTGCACGGATTCGACCCGGTGGCCGATGCGGGCCATTTCGATGCCGGCGATGATCGGGGCCGGGAATTGATGCGTATCCTACTAAACCGTTTGCCCGGTTTTCTGGTCCCCAAGCTGGTACGGGAGGTCCCCGGAGAGGACAGTAAATGGCCTCTGGATCTGGGGCTGATGCCATGACAGACGGTTTTTCCCGGCCCGCTCTGTGATATACCGTAAAAAAAATGCGCTTCTGCCAGTCAGGCCCGCTGACAGGGCTCAACAGGCGCCCCTACGGTTTGCGTTACCTTGCTATTTCAGCAAGTCTGGACTTCTATATAGAGCGGGCGCCGTGCTTGCCGGCCGTTGCCGATAGCCGTAACCGACCCTTTACTGACTGCCATTGCGGGTGAGCCATTGATGCAAGGGAAGACCCCCAAGCCGGACCTGATGGTGCCGGAGAAGAAACTGCAGAATCTGTCGTTCTCCAGCGCTTCCCCCAAGGCCTTCAGGCACTGGGTGGACAGCCTGCCGCTGACCAATACCGGGGAATCATCGCGCCAGCTGTATAACGCCATCGTTGAGCTCAACCAGCTGGATGTGCCGCCCCCGCAACAGCTGCAGCTTCTGGAGCTGATCCGTCCCAGCATCCACCACACCGGCGAGCAGCTGGAGCAGCATTTCCTGGGGTACGCCATCACCCTGCCGGAGAAACAGCGCAAGATCGCCAACCTCAGCCAGGCACTGCAGCTGCACCTGGCCCATGGCTACAAGCAGGCTCTGATGGGTCTGGTGGAAAAGGGCGCGCCCGACAAGCAGCGCTCATCGCTGGCACTGGCCGCCCACCGTGCCATCACCGATATGGGCGCCGCCATACTCCGTTCCGCCCAGCTGTACAGTGCCACCCCGGTGCGCTGCTGGCACGAGTCCCACCAGATCTACCGCTACATGCTCGGACGGCAATACCACCAGATCGAGGTGCAGGACACACTCCAGGGAGAGGGCCACGACAGCACGGTGGAGGAGGCCTACAAGCAGCTGTTGCTGTTCGGCTGCTGCCGCCCCAACCAGCTGCGCCAGCGGGAGCTGAAACAGGTCTACACCCTGTTTGCCCATTGCGCCCCTTACACCAAACTGGAGCCGGCCAACGGCTGTGACAGCCTGTTTCTGGTGGACACAGTGCGCGATCTGCCGCCCATTTACCGCAGCCAGCTCAAGGACCGCACCTCCGCCATTGACCTGGGCTTTGAAACCCGGGATCTGGCCCGTCTCATGAGCAATTACCTGGACGCCGCACAGACGGCCAAAAAGCCCCAGGAGCCGTTTCTGGGGCTGAATTACCGAGTCAGTGAGTCGGTTCTGATGCACCTGAGCCAGTCACTGGGCTCACAGAGCACCCGTACCAGCGACCGGATTGCCAGCCATGGCCAATTGCTGGTGGCCCTGGGCATGAGCGCCTTGCATTATTACTGCGCCGCCCAGACCCACTTCAATGCCTTTCTCGCCAACAGCGGCGAGACCAACGAGCAGAATTTTTTCCTCAGCAACGCCCAGCGCAATGACCCCTGGGCCAGTGCCTTTGATGTGGAAAACCCGTGGCATCTGGGTTCCCCCGACGCCCCCATCAACTTCCGTGGTGCCAGCGGCAGCGTGCAGGATGGCAGCCAGAAAACCGATACGACCTACCCCTCCTACACCGTCCCTCTGGTGAACAAGAGCCCCAGCGGTTATTGCCTGAAGTGGACGGCCGAGGTGCCTGTGACACTGCAGGCCGGGGAAATCATGGGCCTGCGGGAGGGCCCCGGGGAGCCCTGGAGCATTGCCGTGATCCGCTGGATCCGGCAGTTCAAGGAACAGGGCACCCACATCGGCGTGGAGCTGATGGCCTCCAATGCCAGCCCCTGTGGCGCCCGTCTGGTGCAGAAAAGCGGGCAGAACAGCGAATACCTGCGCGCCCTGCTGCTGCCTCCGGTGATGGAAAGCGGCCAGGGCCATACGCTGATCACACCCCGCCTGCCCTTTCAGAGGGGCCATCGCATCATGCTGTTCCATAACCAGCAGTCGGAGCAGACACAGCTGAGCAAAACCCTGATTGCCACCGGCAGCATCAGCCAGTTTGCACTAAAATACGCTCCGTCTGAAACCGGACTGCTGGGCGATCAGAATCTCACTGACCGCAACAGTGACGATGAAGACTTTGATTCCCTGTGGCCTTCCCTTTAGGCTTGCCATCGAGGCTTAACGGCCTCTCTTGATTGAACGCTCAGGAGCATTGCGCCAGTTATGGCCAGAAGACACAGCGATACCATCCGACTGCTACTGCTGGATCCCTCGCAGAATGATGCCGAGGCGCTGGTCAGCGTATTGCGCAACGCAGGCCATGCCACAAGAGCACACCGGATCACCTCGGAAGACGATTTGCTGGAGTCACTGGCCAACAGCACCTGGGACCTGATTCTGCTGCGGGACAAGCCCCAGGAGCCGGCGCCGGACCAGGTGCTGACCCAGGTGAGACGGCTGGACAAGGACATTCCCTGTCTGCTTCTGACGGAACAGGAAGACCGTGAGCGGCGCGTTCAGGCCATGGAACTGGGCGCACAGGATGTGCTGGCCTTCTCCGACCAGACACTGCTGCGTCTGGTGCTGGAGCGGGAAATGCGCAACCTGGCCGCCCGCCGCGGGCAGCGCCAGGCCAACGCCAAGCTGCTGGAGTCGGAGCAGCGCTGCCGCCTGCTGCTGGAGAGCTCCAAGGACGCCATTGCCTACATCAATGACGGCATGCATGTTTATGGCAACAACAGCTACCTGTCACTGACCGGCTATGAAGAGGCGGATGACCTGATTGGCGTGCCCATACTGGATGTACTGACGCGGGAGAGTCAGGAGCCGTTCAAGAAGTTCATGCGGGAATTTGCCGAAAACCAGAAAAACGGAACCCGTCTGGAGTGCGCCATACAGCACACCGAGGAGAAGACCACCGACGTGGTGATCGAAGCTTCACCGGCCAGTTACGACGGCGAGCCCTGCACCCAGATCGTGGTCCTGCCCAAACAGGACAACACCGAGCTGGAAGCCAAGCTGCGTCAGATCAGCAACGAAGACGTTCTGACCGGGCTCTACAACCGCCAGTACCTGCTGGAGAAGCTCAACCAGAGCATTGCCTCGGTGCAGGAAAAGGGCCACGAGGCGGCACTGGCCTTTGTGGCGCTGGATAACCTGCTGGCGGCCAAGACCCAGGTGGGCATTCCCGGTGCTGACATGATCATCAGCGATATTGCCGGAATCCTCAGGGATAAGGTGGACAAGGGGGTGATTCTGGCCCGGCTCAGTGACGATGCCTTTGCCCTGCTCGACCCGGCACACGGCCCTGAGACCCTGAAAGTCAGCTGCGAGGCCATTCGCCAGAAGATCGCCGACCACCTGTTTGAGGCCGCAGGCCGTACCGTTCAGGTGACCGTCAGCATCGGCATCGCCCCCATTACCGACAACGCCCCCAAGGCCATGGACCTGCTGGGGCGGGCCCACAGTGCCGCGGACCAGGTGCGTGAGCAGTCCGGGCACGAGCAGGGCAACGGCCTGCACATCTTCCGCCCGGCCCTGTACGAAGGCCAGTCCGCCAGTGAAATCACCGACGCCATTGCACTGGCACTGGAGGAGGACCGCTTCCGCCTGTTGTTCCAGCCCATTATCAATCTGCGCGGCGAGGGTGAGGAGCATTACGAGGTCTTTGTGCGCATGCTGGACAAGGACGGCAAAGAGGTCTCCCCCTACGACTTCCTGCCGCCGTTCGGCCCGGCGGATATGGCCGCCCAGGTGGACCGCTGGGTGGTGCTCAAAACCATACGCCAGCTCACCGCCCACCGGGAGAAGGGTCACGACACCAAGCTGTTACTGACGCTCACCGCCCAGACCCTGCAGGACCCGGAGTTTGTCCTGTGGCTGCGCAAGGCCCTCAATGCCGCCCGCATTCCCGGCAACAAGCTGATCTTCCAGATCTCGGAGAACGACGCCACCACCTATCTCAAGCAGATGAAAGGGCTCTCAAGGGCACTGCAGAAACTGCACTGCCCCATGGCCATCACCCACTTCGGCGGTGCCATCAACCCCTTCAACACCCTCAAGCACCTTGAGGTGACCTACGTGAAGCTGGACGGCTCTTACACCCAGGAAATCCAGAAAAACGAGGAAGCCAGGAAAGCGGTGGGGGAGATGGTGCAGACACTGCATCAGCAGGGCAAGCTGACAATCGTGCCCATGGTGGAGAACGCCGCGGTACTGGCCACCCTCTGGCAGACCGGTGTGAACTATATCCAGGGCTACTACCTGCAGGCGCCCATGCCCACCATGAACTACGACTTCAATGACGCTGGCTGACACCCGGTTCAGAAACCTTCTCACAAGAGCCCGCAGCGCCCCGGATAACCGGCTTCAGTGACCGCCGGTGGGGTCTTCCAGGCTCTGGTCGCTGTCACGGAACCCGATCAGGTAGAGTATGGCGTCCAACCCCAGTGTGGAGATGGCGTGGCGGGCGGACTCCTTGACCAGTGGCTTGGCCCGGAAGGCCACACCCAGGCCCGCCTGACTGAGCATGGGCAGGTCATTGGCCCCGTCACCCACGGCAATCACCTGTTCCTGGCGCACATGCTCACGCTCGGCAATTTCCCGCAGCAGTGAGGCCTTGCGCTGTCCGTCCACGATCTCACCCACCACCTCGCCAGTGACACGGCCATCGCGGATCTCCAGCTCATTGGCGTAGACATAGTCGATGCCCAGACGCTGCTGAAGATGACGGGCAAAATAGGTGAACCCCCCGGAGAGAATGGCGGTGCGATAGCCCAGGCTGCGCAGTGTGGCAATCAGCCGCTCCGCCCCCTCCGTGAGGCGCAGCCGCTCGGCCACCTTCTCCAGCACCGACTCATCCAGACCCCGCAGCAGGGCGATGCGCTGGCGGAAGCTGTCACTGAAGTCCAGCTCCCCCTGCATGGCCCGCTCGGTGATGGCGGCCACCTGATCCCCCACTCCGGCCTCGTGGGCCAGCTCGTCGATCACCTCCGCCTCGATCAGCGTGGAGTCCATGTCGAACACCACCAGACGGCGGTTGCGTCGGAAAATGCTGTCCTCCTGGAAGGCGATATCCACGTTCAGATCCGCCGCGATGTGCAGAAAATCCGCCCGCAGCTGCTCCAGGTCCTCCGGCGTGCCCCGCACCGAGAATTCCACGCAGGCAATGCGGTTACGCCCCGCCTCCAGTGAAGGGCGCCCGGACAGGCGGCTGATATTGTCGATATTCAGACCGTGCCGGGCGGTGATGCCCGACACCCGGGCAATCTGCTCGGCGGTGATGTCACGGGCAATCAGTGTCACCACGTAGCGGGCACGGCCCTTGCCCGCCACCCACTCCTCGTAGGACTCACGGGTAATGGGCTCAAAGCGCACCTGCAGATCCAGTTCGTGAATGCGGAACAGCAGTTCCTTGAACACCGCCGGGGCCTTGTCCTCGTCCGGCACCTCCGCCACGATGCCCCAGGTCAGGTGGTCGTGGATCACCGCCTGGCCGATGTCCAGGATGCGCACGCCAAACTGCCCCATGATGCCCGTGATCTCGGAGGTCAGCCCCGGCTTGTCACGGCCGGAGACGTTGATCAGTATCAGCTCACTCATGGTTTTCCGGCTCCTGAGACGGCTCCGGGGCGGCGGGGATCACCTCAATGCGGTCCACCCTCTGCAGCCCGCGGGGCAGCTTGTGGCCACGGCGGCCACGCTCACCCCGGTAATGGTCCAGGTCCGAGAAACGCAGCTTCAGGTGCCGCTTGCCGGCGTGCAGCACCACCTCGTCGGACTGGGAGAAGCTCACCGCCTCCACCAGGTACTCCTCACCGCTCTGCACCCGGGCCGAGGGAATGGCCAGGATCTTGTTGCCCTTGCCCTTGGCCATCTCAGGCAGTTGCTCCAGCGGGAACACCAGCATGCGTCCCTCGTTGGAGACGGCCATCAGGTAGCGCGCCTCTCCGTCCCCCTCGGGTATGGGCCTGGGCGGCAGTATGCGCCCACCCTTGGACACCGTCATGACGGCCTTGCCGTTGCGGTTTTTGCTGTGCAGGTCCGCCAGTCGGGTGACGAAGCCATAGCCGGCGCTGGTGGTCAGCAGGACACGCTGCTCGGGACGCCCCATCAGGACACCGGCAAAGCTGACTCCCGGCTGCGGGTTGATGCGGGTGGTCAGCGGCTCACCCTGGCCACGGGCCGAGGGCAGTGTATGGGCGGGTATGGCGTAGCTGCGCCCGCTGGAGTCGAGAAACAGCGCCTGCTGGTTGCTGCGACCACGCACCGACAGGGCATAACGGTCCCCGGCCTTGTAGTTCAGACCGCTGGGGTCGATGTCATGGCCCTTGGCGGAGCGCACCCAGCCCTTCTCCGAGAGCACCACGGTAATGGGGTCGTTGGCCACCAGATCCGCCTGTGAGAAGGCACGGGCCTCGCTGCGACGGACAATGGGAGAGCGCCGGTCATCACCGTACTCTTCCGCGTCGGCGATCAGTTCGGACTTGATCAGCTCACGCAGGTGCTCGTCACTGCCCAGCACCCGCTGCAGCTCCCTGCGCTCTTCGCTGAGCTCGTCCTGCTCGCCACGGATTTTCATTTCCTCGAGCTTGGCCAGGTTGCGCAGCTTCAGCTCCAGTATGGCCTCGGCCTGATCCGCCGTGAGCGCAAACCGCTCGATCAGCGCGGGCTTGGGTTTGTCCTCGGTGCGGATGATATGGATCACCTCATCCAGGTTGAGGTAGGCAATCAGCAGGCCTTCCAGCAGATGCAGGCGGGCCTCCACCTTGTCCAGGCGGTGCCTGAGACGGCGGGTCACAGTGCTGCGGCGGTAATCCAGCCACTCACTGAGCAGTGTGCGCAGGTTCTTCACCGCCGGGCGGCCGTCGTTGCCGATCACGTTGAGGTTGGCCCGGTAGGTCTTCTCCAGGTCCGTGGTGGCAAACAGATGCACCATCAGCTCATCCAGGTCCACCCGGTTGGAACGGGGCACAATCACCAGCCGGGTGGGGTTCTCATGGTCCGACTCATCCCGCAGATCCGCCACCATGGGCAGCTTCTTGGCCTGCATCTGTGCGGCGATCTGCTCCAGCACCTTGTTGCCGGAGACATGGTGGGGCAGGTCCGTGACAATCACCTCACCGCCGTCCTTCACCCAGCGGGCCCGCATGCGCAGGGAACCCCGGCCGGTTTCATAGAGCTGGTTGATCTCCTGGGGGGAGGAGATGATCTCCGCCTCCGTGGGGAAGTCCGGCCCCTGGATATGCTCACACACATCCGCCAGGCTGGCATCGGGCTTGTCCAGCAGATGCACACAGGCGGAGACCACCTCACGCAGGTTATGGGGCGGAATGTCCGTGGCCATGCCCACGGCAATGCCGGTGGTGCCGTTGAGCAGCACATGGGGCACCCGGGCCGGCAGCGTGGAGGGCTCGTTCATGGTGCCGTCAAAGTTGGGCACCCAGTCCACTGTGCCCTGCCCCAGCTCACTGAGCAGCAGCTCGGCAAAGCGGGCCAGGCGGGATTCGGTGTAACGCATGGCGGCGAAGGACTTGGGGTCGTCCGGGCTGCCCCAGTTGCCCTGGCCGTCCACCAGCGGGTAGCGGTAGGAGAAGGGCTGGGCCATGAGCACCATGGCCTCGTAGCAGGCGCTGTCCCCATGGGGATGGAACTTGCCCAGAACGTCACCCACGGTGCGGGCGGACTTCTTGTACTTGGCGCTGGCCTTCAGGCCCAGCTCGGACATGGCATAGATGATACGCCGCTGCACCGGCTTGAGACCGTCGCCGATATTGGGCAGCGCCCGGTCCAGAATGACGTACATGGAGTAATCCAGGTACGCCTTCTCGGTGTATTCCCGCAGCGCGACCCGCTCAAAGCCGTCCTCGGTGGTCTCGAACTCTGCCATAGCAGCCCCTGTTATTCTGTGGTGGAAAACCCGGTGCCGGCACCGCCTCTGCCATCATGGCGGCGCCGCAAAAAGTGCGGGTCATTATAGGAAGGCCGGCACACTATAGAAAGTGCCGTTACCGGGGAAAGGCATCACCGCCGCGAACCCGCGCCACAGCCAGACGATAGTGGATTTCACGAATGGCACCACGGGCCCCTGCGGACATACCCTTCAGGCAGACTCTGACACACTCCAGCAGGCAGGACACCCCGAAGGCCATGATTCTGGCATTCTACCGGGCATTGTTACAGGCAGGCATGATCGGCATCGGCACCCTCGGGCTGATTCTTGCCTCGGAACTCGCCCTCACCGCCCGGCTGCCGGATCTGACGCTGGTGCTTGTGGCCAGCCTGGCCGTCACCCTGCTGGCCTTCCTGGTGCGTCTGTTCACACTGCTGCGCCAGAAAAAGATCGCCGATGCCTCCTCATCGGGCCCACCGGGCTCTGGTAACGATTGAGACGCCCCCGGCATCTGTCCCCGGCCCCAACTTCCGCCTCACCCGTTCCTGCCCCTGATCCATCACGCTTTTACCTGCATCTCAAAGTATTTCGGAACGTAAGCAAAGATGAAATCGTGTCAGTAATTGATGCGTGTCGAATTGTTCGACAATAGGCGATTTTTTTGCCAAACGGACTTTGCTCACTCCGCTCGCCGCTATCCACAACAACAACTGAAAGAGGAGCGAAACATGTCTCTTGCCAAGAGCCGACTGTATCTGGGCATTGCCCTCGCCGCAGGCACCCTGGTGCTGACAGGCTGCCCCACCGGAGAAACGGCCAACTCCGAGGCGTCTGAAAACAGCAATGCGCAATCCGCCCAGTCAGAGCAGGCCGGTATCGCCAACAACCCCAGTCGCGCCAACCGCTCTCCCGGTGCTTCAAGGGGCATTCCCTTTGAAGGGGAAATCAACCCCAAAGGGCATTTCAGCGAGCCTTTTGCAGAACCCACCATCACTTCCGAAGGCGAAGAAATCGAGACCGACGAGAAGTGCATCACCAACAGCGAAGGCAACCAGGAGTGCAAGCCCGCCGCCGGCACACTGGCCTTGCTGGCGGATAACCGCATGCTCTACACCAACGCACTGGAAGGCACTGAAAACGTCGAATTCTCCATTGTGGGTGAATTCGGTCAGGTTTCCGTGAATGACCAGAGTCGGGTGCTGTCACTGGATGCCAGCGGCAACCCCAGCTGGGAAAAGCCCAACCCACTGCGGGCCGGCGCCAACCCCGACGGCAACGACAGCGCCACCCTCACCAGTGGCACCCCTTTCGCCGGCATGCTGGACAACGCCGATAACGACAGCCGCAACGACGGCGCCCTGTTCTGTTCCGACGTGATCGGCCTGCCCGATGGCAGTGTCATGGCCGTGGGCGGCACCGACTACTACTCAGAGCCCGGTAACGACGATGTCCCGCTGGGTGTGGCGGAGCTGGAAGGCATTGTCAGCTCGCGCATCTTTGATGCCTCCAACAACACCTGGCGCCAGACCGGGGACATGAACTACGGCCGCTGGTACCCTTCTCTGGTGACCATGGGCAATGGCGATGTCTTCGTCGCCAGCGGTGTCACCAAGCTGATCAAGCCGGTCTACCCGGAAGATCCGATCCAGAGTGGCCGCAACGTGGTGCAGACCGAGACCTACGATCCCTGTGCCGGCCTCTGGACCCAGAACCCCAGCTCCGCCGACCGCTCACTGCCACTGTATCCGCGCATGCACCTGCTGCCCAACGGGCACGTGTTCTACAACGCCGGTGGCCAGGCCTTCAATCCCTTCGGTCAGGGCTACGACCAGGCACTGTGGAACATCGCGGCCAGCTACAACCCGGACACCCAGAGCTGGAACGACATCGCCTACGCCGGCCTGCCACTGAAACTCAACGAGGCGGGACTGGACCAGTTGGCCAGCACACTGAATATCACCCACTTCTCTGACAGCCAGGTGGAGGCACTGGCCGGAAGCGTCATTGAAAACTCAGGCTCATTGCCGGAAGCCTTCGGTGATGCCGAGGTGAGCGAAGAGCAGCTGCGCATGGCCATTGGCAGTGGCATGAGAGGCTCCACCTCCTCCACCATGCTGCCACTCAGGCCCGATGAAGACGGTGTGTACCGGGATGTGGAGCTGCTCACAGCGGGTGGCGTACCCAGCTATGCGGTGCTCAACAGCCCCGGTGGCTACTTCCCCGTCGCACAGAGCCGCATTGATACGGTGACAACCGACGGCGACCAGGTGGATTACCAGTCCCGCCTGACCGGCCCCCTGAACCAGCCTCGCTGGTACGGCACCAATGTGCTGATGCCTGATGGCAGTGTCACCGTATTCAGCGGCGGCAACCGTGATGGTGTGGCAGGCCCCGGCCTGGAAGAGCCCATCCGCACTGCAGAGCGCTTTGATCCGGAAACCGAGCAGTGGACGGAAATGGCCGAGGCCATCAACCCCCGCACCTACCACAACACCGCCGTGCTGATGCCCGACGGCCGGGTGCTGATCGGCGGCCACGCCCCCATCAACACCGCCTACCTGTCCCACATCGATCTGCAGGATCTGGGTCTGTCCCCCAACGACGGCCGTGACCCCTCCTTCGAGATCTACACGCCCCCCTATGCCATGCGCGATGACCGCCCCCGTATCCTGATGGCACCGGAAGCCGTGGAGCCGGGTCTGGACTTCCGCATGCAGGTGGATGATCCGGAGGTGGACAAGGTCCTGCTGATCCGCCGCACCGTCATGACCCACGTGGTGGACAGTGACCAGCGGGCCGTGGAGCTGGCCATCCAGCGTCGCAACGGCGTCAACCTGGAGCTGGCCATGCCGGACAGCCAGAATGTGCTGCCCGCCGGGGAATACATGCTCTTCGCCAGCAAGATGGAAGATGGTGAGCGTGTTCCGTCCGTGTCCGCTCCGGTCACCGTGGTCAACCCGCAGATCGAGTGCCTGAACACCGAGGACAATGCCCGGGATCCGGTGCCACTGGACGAGGACGCGGACAGCGACCTGCTGGCGGACGCCCTGGGGCTGTGATCATGAAAAAACCAATGATCATCCTGTCACTGGCGCTGGCCCTGTTCAGCCAGGGCCTTCTGGCCCATGGCCCTGAGGGTGTCGAGGATGTGCCTGCGGGGCTGGTCAAGGCCAGCATCGCACAACAGCCGGACATTGACGGGTTGCAGATACTGCTGCTGGAAGGGCCCCGCCAGGGCATACTGCTCAGCTACCAGGGCACCGGAAGCCTCACGGTACTGGGCAGTGAACAGGAGCCCTTGCTGCGCTTCAGCCACAACGGCGTGGAAGCCAACGAGACCAGCCCCACCTGGCAAAAGATGCAGGGCCACTCGTCCCCGTCGGAAACGGACGCCGGGGACCCCCGGTGGACACCGGTTGCCAGCTCCAGCCGCTACGCCTGGATGGACCCCAGGCTCTCCGCAGCCGAGGCACCGGTGTCCACCGACAAACCCCAGACCCTGTCACAATGGCGTATGGGGCTGAACCACGGTGGCGACACACAGACGGTGTCCGGAGATCTGCACTGGCATCCACTGCCTAAGACAGACAACCGGCACAGCAGTGGCCATCACTGAAAACGTACTGACCGCAAAAACCGGGGCGATACGCATCCGCTTCGCCCCGGGTTCCACCTTAAAACATTACCATTAAGTCATAATCCAGCCCATTTCACTCCTCACCGTTTTGGCCGGAACACCGGGCCGCTTTCCATGCCGCAAACCTCTCTGTTTGTTGTCACTAACGTGACTTATTTGACGGTATTAGTGTGCGCCGGGCCACATTGCCGACTGTAAGGCATTGTGACATCGTGTTGCTCTTCCGGGGCATTGTTGAATTGTCTGACAACAACACGGTGCCACTCGCCAGCAGCGACGGCCCCTTACCCCGGTCTGACGATAAAAACAAGCCATTGGAGTGAACCATGCACTTTCACCCGCACCGAATTTTCCTGAGTGCTGCACTCGCCAGCAGCGCACTGATCCTGTCCGGCTGCCCCGCCGGCAGTGAAAACAGCAGCAATGTCACCGAGGCCACGACTGGAAGCCCGGCCACGGAAACCGCCCAGATTCCCGTGGAAGAACTGCAGGAAGACCTGTTTGCAGGCTCTCCCGGCACATCCGGTGCCTTTGTCTTCCAGGAGGAGCCCAGCGCCGGCGGCCATTTCAGTGAACCCTTCTCCGAGCCGACCATTGTGTCCGAAGGTGAGGAAATCGAGACCGACGAGAAGTGCCTGACCAACAGCGAGGGCAATCAGGAGTGCAAGCCCGCGGCCGGCACCATCGCCCTGCTGCCCGACAATCGCCTGCTTTACACCAACGCCCTGGAAGGCACCGAGAATGTGGAGCTGTCCATCGTTGCCGAATTCGGTGAAGTCTCCATCAACGATCAGAGCCGGGTGCTGTCCATGGCCGCCGACGGCACTCCGCGCTGGGAGAAGCCCCAGGTGCTTCGCGCCGGCGCCAACCCCGATGGCAGTGATGCCACCACACTGCAAAAAGGCACCCCTTTCGGGGAATTTCTGCCGGAAGGTACGCTGGACACCTCCGGTAACACCAGCAAAAACGACGGCGCCCTGTTCTGCTCTGACGTGATTGGCCTGGCGGATGGCAGTGTCATGGCCGTTGGCGGCACGGACTACTACTCAGAGCCCGGCATCGACGGACTGCCGCTGGGTGTGGCGGAACTGGAGGGCATCAAGAACTCGCGCATATTTGATGCGGTCAACAACAACTGGCGCCAGAGCGGCAATATGAACTACGGCCGCTGGTATCCCTCCATGGTGACGCTGGGCAGCGGCAATGTCTTTGTGGCCAGCGGTGTCACCAAGCTGATCAAGCCGGTTTACCCGGAAGACCCCATCCAGTCTGGCCGCAACGTGGTGCAGACGGAAACCTACAACCCCTGCGCCGGCGTCTGGACCCAGAACCCCGCCAGCGCCGACCGCTCACTGCCGCTGTACCCGAGGCTGCACCTGCTGCCCAACGGCCATGTGATCTACAACGCCGGAGGCCAGGCCTTCAACCCCTTCGGCCAGGGCTACGACCAGGCCCTGTGGAACATTGTCGCCACCTACAACCCCGACACCCAGCGCTGGAGCGATCTGGGCTACGCCGGACTGCCACTGCGCCTGGACGAAGTGGGCCTGGGTCAGCTGGCCAGCACACTGAATCTCACCAACCTCTCCGAAGAGCAGTCCTCCGGTCTGCTGGGCGATCTGATGACCAGCCCGGAAAACCTGATGACCGCATTCGATGACTTCGAACTGGATCCGGAGCAGGCGAAGATCGCACTGGCCGGTGGCATGAGAGGCTCCACTTCCTCCACCATGCTGCCACTCCGGCCCGACGAAGACGGCGTCTACCGCAATGTGGAGCTGCTCACCGCCGGTGGCGTGCCCAGCTATGCGGCACTGACCAACCCCGGCGGTTACTTCCCGGTGGCACAGAGCCGTGTGGACAGCATCCGCACCAATGGTGACCGGATTGACTACGAATCCCGCCTGACCGGCCCGTTGAATCAGCCCCGCTGGTACGGCACCAACGTGCTGATGCCCGATGGCAGTGTGATGGTCTTCAGCGGCGGCAACCGCGATGGCGTCGTCGGGCCCGGACTGGACGCCCCCATCAGGACCGCCGAGCGCTTTGACCCGGAAACCGGGCAGTGGACCGTCATGGCCGAGGCCCATCAGCCACGCACCTACCACAATACCGCCATTCTGCTGCCGGACGGCCGCGTCATGGTGGCCGGTCATGCCCCCATCAATACCGCCTACCTGTCCAGCATCGACCTGCAGGACTTGGGGTTCTCCCCCAATGATGGCCGTGACCCCTCTTTCGAGATCTACACACCGCCTTACGCCATGGGCAAAGACCGCCCACGGATTCTCAGGGCACCGGAGGCGGTGGAGCCGGGCCGGGATTTCGCCATCCAGGTGGATGACCGCAAGGTGGACAAGGTCCTGCTGATCCGTCGCACCGTCATGACCCACCTGATCGACGGCGATCAGAGGGCTGTGGAGCTGCGCATCACCGGACGCACCGGCAACAACCTGCGACTGGCCATGCCGGACAGCCAGAACGTGCTGCCCGCCGGTGAATACATGCTGTTTGTCAGCAAGCCAGGTGAAGGCATGCGCATTCCCTCCGTGTCGGCCCCGGTGACCGTGGTGAATCCTGACATTGAGTGCCTCACCGACCGTCTTGAGGACAAGGCCCGTGACGCTGTCCCACTGGACGGCAGCGACGGGGAACTCGATGAAGGCAGCCTGCTCGACCTGGTGGGGCTGTGACCATGAAGGCCTGGATACTGCCATTGGCCGGCGCGGCCCTGTTCAGTCAGGGCCTGATGGCCCACGGCCCGGACGCAGTGGAGAACCTGCCGGAGGGCATGGTGCAGTCCCGACTGACGCAGACCCCGTCCATTGATGGACTGCAGGTGTTGCTGCTGGAAGGTCCGTCCCAGGGCATGATGGTGATGTACCAGAAGCCCGAACCCCTGACCCTACATGGCGGCGACGAGGAGCCATTCCTGCGATTCAGCCAGGAGGGTGTGCAGGCCAACCTCGCCAGCAGCACCTGGCAGGCCCTGAAGGAAACCGGTGGCGATGAGGCGACGAAGGAGCCGGCCGTGGCGTGGACCCCGGTTTCCGACAGCGGACGCTACGCCTGGATGGACCCCAGGCTCAGTGACGCGCCAACGCCCTCCGACAAGAGCCGGCGTCAGGTGCTGTCCCACTGGGAGATGGTCATCACCCGCCATGGGGAAGAGTTCCGTCTGCGGGGAGAGCATTACTGGCAGCCCATTGAACAGCCGGCAACACCGGCACAATCAGACCATCATTCCCACTAGCACCGTCATTGCATATGCAATAAAAAACCCGCACCGGTCGCCCGTTGCGGGTTTTTTGTACAGACAGCCCTGACGGACCGCCATGAAGTAGAACCGGCACTGCTTACTGCCGGACACCCTCCACGGACAGGATGATCTCCACTTCCTGAGCGGAGGGACCCAGATCCTTGGGGATACCGAAATCGTCCAGAGTCAGTGTGGTGGTGCCGGCAAACCCCATGCGGTAGCCGCCCCAGGGGTCGTCACCATGGCCCACCATTTTCATGTCCAGGTCCACTTCACGGGTCACGCCTCGCAGGGTGAAATCCCCAGTGACCGTGGCATGCTCTTCGGAGTGCATTTCCACGGAGGTGCTCTTGAAGGTGGCCTGCGGGTATTCGTCCACGTGCAGGAAGTCGTCACTGCGCAGGTGGCGGTCACGCTCACCGTGGTTGGAGTCCACGCTGGCGGTATCGATGGTGACGGTCACGGAGGAGTTCTCCGGGTTCCCGGCATCGTAGACAAACTCACCGTCGAAGTCGTTGAAACGCCCGTACAGGTAACTGAAGCCCAGGTGGCCGATCTTGAACTGGATAAACTGGTGCTGCCCTTCACGGTCAAAAGCATAGGTGCCACTGTGCTCATCGGCCTGAACCGGCGACAGTGTCATGGCCGCCATCAGGCCGCCGGCCAGGATCATTCGGGTCTTGTTCATTATCATGGTGCTTTCTCCTCGGTTTTTCGGACAATATTCCCGGCATTGCTGCCCTGTCCGGGTCGGGTTAATGGGTCGTGCCTTCAGTCAATCCTTCCGTGACAATCCCAGCATTCGTCGAAGGGTGCTGTCCCGGTCCACAAAGTGGTGCTTGATGGCGGCGGCGGCATGGAGGGCCACCAGCCCCATCAGGGTCCATGCCAGCCAGTAGTGGAGATCACCGGCCCAGTCTTCCAGGTTTTTGACCTGCCCCGTGACGGAGGGCACCTGGAACCAGTCGAACACCTTGATGCCACGTCCATCCGCCGTGGACATCAGGTAACCGCTGACGAACATGCCGACCAGCAGCAGGTACATGACCCAGTGGGCCAGCGCGGCCATGCGCTGATCGTTGGCACTGTGGCTGGGCAGTGGCTCTGGCGGTGGCGAATAAAAACGCCAGGTCAGACGCAGCAGGACCACCGCCGACAGCAGCAGCCCCGCGCTGCGGTGCCAGTGGGGCAGTGTCTGATAGAGACTGTGGTAATAGGACAGGTCCACCATGTAAAGACCGACCCCGAACAGGGCAAACACCACAATGGCCACACCCCAGTGCAATACGATGCTGACCCATCCGAAGGTCTCTGGTGTGTTCCTGAATGGCATTGGCTTTCCTCAAGTACCGTTACCTTGAAAATACCTTAGCCCCTTGGCAGGCCACTGGAAACAGAAAGGTTTTGCTCAGCTTGCTCAGAAAATCTGAACAACCCGGTGGCGCCCGGGAACCGTCTTGTTGCCGGGAAGCGGGACTCAAAACATGACTTCTGTTGAGTCTGTTACAGTTTTGCAACGATTGTCCCCTAGAGTGGAATCCATGAGGGTACTATGCTCTTTTCCAATAACGCCCAATAAATCCACTGGCGCACCACAGCCCTGCTGTGAACCAGTGGCAATCGGTACGCAGTCGCCATGTCGCCATTGGATGCTATGACACTCCCGTCGGAACTGGACCAGGTAGGCGCCTATCTGGACAGCCCCTGCGGTGATCATAACTGGCTCGCCCATTACCAGGGCCTGACACTGCAGACGGCGTTGCAGCCCATCTTCAGTATTTCCCACAAACGCATCGTGGGTTACGAGGCGCTGGTACGCCCCCTGGACAATGACCGTTCACCGGTGCTGCCACTGCATCTGTTCGACCTGCCGGACAACCAGGGGGAAAACCTGCTGCTGGACCGGTTGTGCCGCTACCTCCATGTGCGCAACTTCAGCGATCTGGCGGACAGCATCAACTGGCTGTTTCTCAACGTCTCCCCCAAGACCGTGGCCGGAGGCACACAGCACGATGCCTTTTTCGGGGAGCTGCTTGAGAAGACCGGCTTCCCGCCCCACCGGGTGGTGGTGGAAATCGTCGAGCAGCCCACGGACGACGCCACACAGCTGCGCCGCACGGTGGAGTATTACCGCGCGCTGGGATGCCTGATTGCCATTGACGACTTCGGAGCCGGCCACTCCAACTTCGAGCGCATCTGGAACCTGAAGCCGGATATCGTCAAGCTGGACCGGCAGATGCTGGTGCGGGCCACGGACGACAAGCGCACGCGACAGATCATCAAGGGCATTGCCACACTGCTGCACCAGTCCGGCTGCCTGGTGCTGCTGGAAGGGGTGGAAACCCGGGAACAGGCACTGATTGCCGTGGACGCGGGCGTGGATTTTGTACAGGGCTTCTACTTCTCACGGCCCACCACGGAGCTGGGCAACCTGGCACGGGGTGAAGTCAATTTCGATGAGCTGCTCAACGACTACAAGCACAGCCAGGAGGACATTACCGACCCCTCCCAGGGCATCGCCAATTTCTTCTCCCGGCTGTTTGATGAGGTGGCGGCGGACTTGCAGGAGACCATCCCCTTCCGGGAGGCCTGCAGCTGCCTGCTGGAGCACCACACGGTGTCACGGGTGTACCTGATTGATGAAGACGGTGTGCAGCTGGAGGATTCACTGATCGGGCAGGCCCCCAGGGCCGCTCTGGACCCCCGCTTCCGGCCCCTGGAAGATACCCGCCGCGCGGACTGGTACCGGCAGCATTATCTGCGCCGGGCACTGCACAACCCCTCCCAGATACAGGTCACAAGGCCCTATCTCTCCGTCACCGGGGCCCATATGTGCATTACCCTGTCCCTTTCCTTCCAGCTGCAGGGCCTGACCCGTGTGCTTTGCTGCGATATTCTGGCAGACTAGGTCTCCCTGACAGCACCACTGGCAAACCGTTGCGAACACCCCCATGCAGATTCATCTAGCCCCCATGGAAGGCCTGGTGGACCCCACCATGCGCCGTGTACTGACCCAGATTGGCGGTGTGGACCACTGTGTCACCGAGTTTATCCGGGTCACGGATGTCTGCCTGCCCAGGCGGGTCTTTCACCGCATTGCCCCCGAGCTGGCCAGCGGCGCTGTCACCGCCGCCGGCACACCGGTGCATGTGCAGTTGCTGGGCAGCCGCCCGGACACATTGGGTGAAAACGCCGCCCGGGCCGTTGAGCTGGGGGCCCCGGTGGTGGACCTCAATTTCGGCTGCCCCGCCAAGACCGTCAACCGCCACCGTGGCGGTGCGGTTCTGCTGCAGGAGCCGGAGGTGCTCTACCAGCTGGTCAGTGCCGTGCGAGCGGCCGTTCCGGCGCACACACCGGTGACCGCCAAGATGCGCCTGGGCTACACGGACAAGTCACTGGCCGTGGAATGCGGGCAGGCCCTGGAGGCCGGTGGAGCCGCCACCATCACGGTGCATGCCCGCACCAAGACCGACGGCTACAAGCCCCCCGCCTACTGGCCCTGGATCGGGCGCATCCGCGAGGCGGTGAGTATTCCGGTGGTGGCCAATGGGGAGATCTGGACACTGGCGGATTACCGCCAGTGTCGCGATGAGAGTGGCTGCGAGAATGTCATGCTGGGGCGTGGGCTGATCGCAAGGCCGGATCTGGCCCTGCAGGTGCGTCAGTTTCTGGCCGGTGAACCGGTGCAAACCATGAGCTGGGCGTCGTTTCACCCCTGGCTGGTGGATTTCTACGACGAGGTGGCCTCGCAGCTGCTGGCCCGCTACGCACCGGGGCGGCTCAAGCAGTGGCTCAATTACCTCCGCCGCAGCTACCCCGAAGCCGAGGCACTGTTCCGGCGCATCCGCCGGGAGAAGGACAGCGAGCGCATCCGTCAGATGCTGACAGAGCCCGTGCCGCCGGCGCTCAGTGACACTCAGCCGGCCCCGTCCATGGCGGTCTGATCAACCCGGGATCTATACAGGCCTGTCAATGAGGGCATGCCTCAGCGGACCTGACTCAGACCGGGATATCCGCCAGGTTGCCCTTGCTCTCCAGCCAGCTGCGCCGGTCCGAGGCCCTCTTCTTGCCCAGCAGCATATCCATGTTGTCGTCGGTGCCATCGCCGTCCACGAGGGACAGTTGCACCAGACGCCGGGTATCCGGTGCCATGGTGGTCTCCCGCAGCTGCAGGGGATTCATCTCACCCAGGCCCTTGAAGCGCTGTGTGTTGATCTTGCCCTTGCGGTTCTCCGCCGCCAGCCGGTCCAGTATGCCCTGCTTCTCATGCTCGTCCAGTGCGTAGAAGGTCTCCTTGCCCAGGTCGATACGGTACAGTGGCGGCATGGCCATAAAGACATGGCCCGCCTCCACCAGCGGGCGGAAATGCTTGACGAACAGCGCGCACAGCAGCGTGGCAATGTGCAGACCGTCGGAGTCGGCGTCCGCCAGCACACAGATCTTGCCGTAGCGCAGCCCCGCCAGGTCATTGGAACCCGGGTCCACGCCGATGGCCACGGCAATGTCATGCACCTCCTGTGAGGCCAGCACCTCCGAGGGGTCCACCTCCCAGGTATTGAGTATCTTGCCCCGCAGCGGCATCACCGCCTGGAACTCCCGGTCACGGGCCTGCTTGGCGGAGCCACCGGCGGAGTCCCCCTCCACCAGGAACAGCTCACCACGCTTCACATCACTGCCGGAGCAGTCCGCCAGCTTGCCGGGCAGTGCCGGCCCCGAGGTGACCCGTTTGCGAGCCACTTTCTTGGAGGCCTTGAGACGGCGCTGTGCGTTGCCGATCACAAACTCCGCCAGTGCCTCTGCCACATCCGTATGCTGGTTCAGCCAGAGGCTGAAGGCGTCCTTCACCACGCCGGAGATAAACCCGGCCGCCTCGCGGGAGGACAGACGCTCCTTGGTCTGTCCGGAGAACTGGGGCTCCTGCATCTTGAAGGAGAGCACGTAGCTGCAACGGTCCCAGATGTCCTCCGGGGTAAGCTTCACACCACGGGGCAGCAGGCTGCGGAACTCGCAGAACTCCCGCATGGCCTCCAGCAGACCGGTGCGCAGTCCGTTGACATGAGTGCCCCCCTGGGCGGTGGGGATCAGGTTGACGTAGCTCTCCGCCACCATGTCGCTGTCCTCAGGCAGCCACTGCAGCGCCCAGCTGACCTCTTCCGTGGTGCCGGCCAGGTTGCCGGTAAAGGGGCTTTCGGGCAGGCAGAATCGGTCCGTCAGGGCGCCGCGCAGGTAATCCGTCAGGCCGTCCTCGTAATACCATTCGTCTTTCTCACCGGTGGCTTTCTGGGTGAATGTCACCGTCAGGCCGGGGCACAGCACCGCCTTGGCCCGCAGGTTGTGCTGCAGGCGGGGGATGGAGAAACGGGGACTTTCAAAATAGGAAGGGTCCGGCAGAAACGTCAGTGTGGTGCCGGTGTTGCGCTTGCCCACCGTGTCCACCACCTCCAGGTCACTCACCTTGTCGCCGTTCTCAAAGGCAATGCGATAGACCTGGCCATTGCGACGGATCAGCACCTCCAGCTCCAGCGACAGGGCGTTGACCACGGACACGCCCACACCGTGCAGGCCGCCGGAGTACTGGTAGTTCTCCTTGGAGAACTTGCCCCCGGCGTGCAGCCGGCTCATGATCAGCTCCACCCCGGGCACGCCCTCTTCCTTGTGGGCATCCACTGGCATGCCACGGCCGTCGTCCGTGACGGACAGGCGGCCGTCTTCATGGAGCACCACGTCAATGCGCTTGGCGTGCCCGCCCAGGGCCTCGTCCACGCTGTTGTCGATCACCTCCTGTGCCAGGTGGTTGGGACGGCTGGTGTCGGTGTACATACCGGGGCGCTTGCGCACCGGGTCCAGTCCCTTGAGGACTTCGATGGCGTCGGCGTTGTAATCGTTGGACTGCGTCATGAAGGGGCATTTCCTGCGCGAATGGACGGTTGCGGAAAGAGCCTAATGTAGCAGACTTTGCGCCGCCCCTGAACCAGCCCGTCACGGACTCCAGAACCCCCGACAGGGTTCGGAAATGACCGGGCCGGCCTTTAAAGCCATAACTGGCCCTGAGGCCAGACCCGGGTCAGGGATGTGGCCGGGTAATCGGGAAGCCCTTGACCGGGAGCTCCACTGTCAACGCACTCCAGCCCCCTTCGGGGAGTGACAGGGCCAGGCAGGGGGTGGTGATCACCTGGGCCAGCAGACTGCCCTCCTCGGGCTTGCTGGCATTGAGGTGCAGGCTCAGGCGGTCCCCCGAGACCACCTCCACCCGGTCCAGCTCGGCCCCGTAACCGGGGGTGGGTCGTTCACCCAGTGCCACCAGCAGGACCAGGTGGCCTTCTTCCAGGGTCGCGTTCAGGGTCTCCCTCAGTTTACCGCGCAAGGCCGGCAGTGAATCGCCTTTGCGCAGAAGCACCAGTTGCGGGCTGTTATAGCCACAGTGGCTGGCCTGGCCCAGTGACTGCACCTTGCCGGCGGCACCGTGGGCCGGACCCTGAAAAAACTGGCAGGCCCCCAGCAGCAGAGAGGCCATGAGTGTCATTGTTACCCGGGGGATTCTTGCCATTGTGTCTCTCCACCTGTTGAGCGGTATGGGGGTGACCGCCAGGGTCGGAACAGGCCCTTCAGCGGCCCTGAACCCGGTAACCCGCCACAGCTTCGCCGGAAGAAGGGCTGAAGGGCAAGCGGTATTTGCTCTCCAGTGTCAGATCCCGGCGGGTGTCGGCGTTGATGGTGATCGGGGCGAACTCTTCCGTGTCGGGGAAGCGGGCGCAGGCCTCTCCGGCATTGCAGAAAAACCCGTTGTTATCCAGGTCGGAGCCGGCAATCAGCAGGTAATCCCCGGGGGGAATGTCCCTGGGGTCGAAACGGAACTCATAACGCCCGTTCTCTACCGCCACCTCCTGCTCGATCACCGCCTCATCGGTGCGCTCGCCGTTGCTGTCCACCGGAATCAGCTGCACAAAATGCACGCCGGCACTGCGCTGATTCTCATCGCTGGGTGGCAGCACGCTCACCGGCAGCAGAAACGCCTGCTCCTGGCCATCGCTGGTGTAACGGATTCTCAGGTCGCCACGGGCAGCGCGGCTGCTGTCCGGGAGCTGATTGCGGTCCAGCAGGATCCGGTAGCTGCCATTCCCCTGGTCCATCACCGACAGCCAGGGATCGTTATTGGCGTCCACCACGGACACACTGTGCACCTGGTCCGGGTTGCGGCCACGGGCGGTCAGTGTCAGTGACTGCCCGGTTTCATCCGCGGCAAAAACCACCCGTCGCCGGTCCGGAGCCAGCACCGACAGCTCGGCGATGTCACCCAGGCCATCGAGCTTACTGGCGTCCACCAGCCCGTAACCCAGCAGCTCACTGAAGGCCGCGTCCTGGGCCGAGACCAGCCGCTGTTCACGCACCAGCGCATCCACTATGGGTGGCAGCAGTGTCCGCCGTGACAGGTCCGCCCGCTCCAGCAGCAGTGCCAGGATACCGGCCACGTGAGGACTCGCCATGGAGGTGCCCTGTAAACCGCCGATGGTTTCCTGACCATCGATAAAAGCCGCACTCCAGACAAAGCCATCATTGCCGCTGCAACCGGCACCCCCCCCCGGGGCCACCAGGTCCAGCCAGAAGCCAAAGTTGGAGAAGTTTGAAAGATTGCCATTGCAGTTCACGGCCCCCACGGACAGGACCGAGTCGTAGGCGGCGGGAAAAATGCGACGGCGGCTGGACTCATTGCCGGCGGCGGCGGTGACCAGAATGCCGGCCTGGCGGGCGTCGATCAGCGCCTGCTCCAGAGTGGGGGAGTTACCGGTGCCACCCAGGCTGAGGTTGATGATATCCGCCCTGGGAGTGCCGCCTTCATTCAGTACCCATAGCACCCCCCTGACCACGTCGGAAAGTGCCCCCCCTTCCGAATCGAGCACCTTGACCGGAATCAGCCGTGACCGGAAGGCCACACCGCCAAACTGGGTGGTATTGTCCACATCCGCGGCCACAGTACCTGATACATGGGTACCGTGCAGCAGGCTGAGGTTGTCATCAATGGGGGGGGTATTCGGGTCAGTGGCGTTGAAGCACCCAAGGTTGCTCCCGGAATCACAATTAATATTGGGGTCCAGTTCCTGGTGCCAGCGCCCCCCGTTATTGGGGGAATAGAGACCGGTGTCCAGAACCGCCACACGGATTCGCTGCTGGCTGACCGCATTCTCGCCACTGAATCCATCATTCCAGGCCTCTTCCAGGCCGCTGAGCTGATAATGCCAGCTTTGCAGCTCGTAGTCGCTCTGCCCCCTCGGATCCACCATGGGATACACCCGGTAGTTGGGAGAGGCGGATTGGACAGCCGGATCCTGCTGCAGCTCTCGGATCCACTCCAGTGTGGCCACCTTGTCCGGCACCGTGGCGACCGCCGTGGACAGGGCGTCTGTCGCATTACCCGGGCTCAGTGGGGAAGGCATGCGTACCCGGTGGTGTCGTCCGCCCAGTGAAACGGATTCCGAGACGGACTGGGGCATGGCGTCGGAGGCAATCCGCAGTTGCCCGGGCTCCGGCTTATTCAGAGTGATCAGCGCCTCACCGGGGAGGAAATCCCCGGTCAGCTGGGTCATCCCGTCACTGATGGATTCCGATGCGGTGCTGACCAGATAACGCACCGGCGGGCCTGAGTCCGGCACACGGATCTCCAGCAGATGCTCGCCACTTTCCTGGGCGGTCAGCAGACGTTCCGGGCTGTCCCTGTCCTCCGCCGCCGTCTCATCCACTGTCGTACCATTGAGCAGCAACCGGGTGCGGACATTGATCGCACTGCTGTCCAGTGAGTTGAACAGCTGCAGGCTGACAGACTGACCGGCACTCAGTGACAGACGCAGCGTGTCACTGCTGTCCTGGGGGTAGACGAAGTTCTCGTTATAGCGGCCCTGTTGATGGCTGACAAAGCCACCCAGCAGCACATTCCCCGGCAGTGCCGGGCTCTGGGGATCGGCCGCCAGTCCCTCCCCTTGCAGAATGACCAGTGCCGTGTCCTGGTCCACACGGGTGCCCTGCTCCAGGGTAATGGTGCCACTGAGAAAGGGCGCCTCCAGTGCGGAGTCGCCGCCACTGCCACAAGCGGTCAACAGCACAAAGAACCCGCAAAGCAGAATATGGGGTACTCTCCCTCTGACCCCCAAGGGAATGACATACTGGTTGAAAATCACTGGCACGGCCTCTGACCTGAATCGCTCCCGGATCGAATACCAGGCTCAAAATGTCTCTATTGACCATTCTAACGATTCACCGGGGCTTTTAGATCCTGATCGTGTCATTTTTTGCTATCAGGATTCAGCCGCCATAAAACAGCAGTGGCACAAAACCCACCAGCAGCAGTGTGCTGCCCATGATCATCAGCGGCATCAGAAGGCGCTGGTAACGGCGGTAAAAGTTGCCCTCACCGGGCACCAGCGCCTCCCTTGCGCCCACCACCTGCCGGGTGAGCAGATGATTCAAAGCCACCGGCGGGGTCAGATAACCCAGCTCAAAGGCCACCAGTGTGACAATCCAGAAATGCAGCGGGTCCACCCCCATGCCCTGGGCCGGCTGGGCGATGGTGGCGGAGACCAGCACCACGGCGGCAAAGGGGTCCATGAACATGCCAATGATGGTCAGCATCACCACCATGGCCAGCATGACCAGCCACACCGAGGCGGCCTCCGAGGGAAAGATCATTGAGACCAGATCGGTCCGCTCCAGTATGCCCCCCACGGACATGGACAGCCCGATCAGTGTCAGCAGGGCCCCGGCGTGGACGGCGGACTCACTGGCGGCCACGGCAATGCGCCGCCCCCAGTCCGGAAGGCGCTTAAGGCCCTTGCGTGAGTCCATCATCACCAGTGCCATCATGATAATGGGCAGCACCATGGGGGCCGTGTGCTCACTGAAGCCGATGCCCAGTATCCAGCGGAAAAACAGCACCACCGCGGCAATCAGCAATGCATAGGGAATCAGCGCCCTGAGTGCGGCCAGGCACTCCCGGGTTGCCTGTCTTCTGTCAGGGGCCCTTGGGCGAAACCGGCCTTCACTCAGGGAGACCGCAAAGGTAAACAGGCAGGCCGTGAAAAGAAAAACCCAGAGGCCCACGTTATACAGCTCCACCGTGGTCACTTCCCGGTTCAGAGCCGAGACCACCACAATCAGCAGACAGGGGTTGAGCACCACACCCAGGCTGCCGGACATGGCCGTGGTGGCCAGTGACAGCTGGCGGCCGGCCCCGGCACGGCGCAGCTCGTCGTACACGGTGCCACCCACCGCCAGTATGAAAATGCCGGAGGCACCGGTGAAGGCGGTGGGAAAGGCCGTGACAAAAATGACCAGTGAGGCCAGTGCCGCCGGAGGCAGCTGCCAGGGCTGAATGGCCTTGAGCAGACGGTCCGGGATGGTGGTCTGCTTGAGCATCATGCCCACGAAGACATAGAGCCCGATATTGATAAACAGGCTGGCATGGCCGGTGAGCTGGTTCAGGTACACCCCCAGGCCCGCCGTGCGCCAGTTCACTGGAAACTCCGGCAGAAACAGATTGCCCAGGCCGCTGAAGTAGACAAAGCCGGCCACCCCCATAAAGCAGTAAAGGGGCGGCACCAGGATGCTGGTCAGCCTGAAGGGGCCCTGTGGCAGATCCACCGGTATCCGCCAGAGACGGAACAGGTTGATCAGCATCAGAAGGCTGAAGACGATCATCCAGAACCGCTGCACGGACTGCACCGCCTCGGTTTCCGGAATACTGCCGATATTGCCCCGGTACTGGTACAGGGCCGACAGCAGAAGACCGTTCACCAGCAGCTGAGCGCCCTGGGCAATACGCCACTCCAGCCTTGTGGTGGGCGGCCTCAGTGCGATGTGGTGGTTGCTGAACGCCGCCGTGCCGGCACCCACGCCCACCAGTGTGATAAAGAGGTAGGTGGCCAGTATCAGGTTGTCCGTCAGCCAGGTTCCCATGGCCCGTTCAACACGTTTGTAGGCCACCAGCACAGGGGTGATGCGCGCCTGCTGTTGCTCAAAGCGCTGATGCTCTCTCTGGCAACGCTCCAGGTTGCGCTCAATGGAGCGCCGTAGGGCGTCCTCGTCGGGATCACCGCCACCACCCAGACCGAATGGGTCTTCCTCCTCTCGGGCCAGCTCTTCCCGGACCCGCTTCTCGATGTCCACATCGGTCCGGCAGTCCGGCTCACTGGCCCAGGGGTTCAGTGTGTAGTAGCTGGGCCAGATCTGCTCACCCAGTGACAGCATCCGGGCATGGAGCGAGCTTCCCAGTCCCAGCATCAGCACCACGAGCAGCAGCAGCACGACGATCAGGCCATGCAGCCGCTGCCCCCAGTGGGGCTGCGCCAGTGCTCCTGTGTGACCTGTCTCCACCATGACAGCCTCGATGACTCAGGAAAATGGCCGGTTACAGTCCCCTTACTCCCGGTCCGGTGCGGTGCATTCCGACGCATCGGGATTCTCGCGGCAGCGCACTTTGCGCAGCAGTGTCAGCATCTCCCCGTGGTACACCTGGGGCACTTTTTTGCCTTCACTGTCCACGCCGTCCCGCAGCTGAATCCGGTTTTGCCGGAACATTTCCTGATACTCGTCGATGTCTGAATCCGGAATATCGATCCAGACCTCTTCCGGAATCTTCTCCTCAAAGGACTTCACGATTTCCATGGCGTCATCGAACATATCAAAAGCCACTTTCCTGGCTTTCAGGGCCATCTCTTTGTCAATGACTTCGTCCCTGGCGATTATCTGTGCCGTCAGCTGGCCCAGTGGATAACGCACGATGCCACCGTCATCGCGAACGCCCCGGTACAGCTCCAGCGCCTCGTAGGCCATGGCCGGTGCATAGGCGGCATCCACAGAGCGGTTGTTGAACTTGCCGCCAAAGTTGGTGATGTCTGAGGGCTCCACGCTGGCCCCCACGTAATTGATCATATGGATGGCATCCGGGTGGTAATTCAGTGCCGCGATGCGTTTGCCGGCGAGATCCTCCACCGTGTCCATGGACCGGTCCGTGACGAAGAGATACCCCGCCCCCATGGGGAAGACCCCCATGACATGGTAGCCATTGCCAGACAGGTAATCGGCGGCCTTTTCACTGGCCAGCACCGCCAGCACGGTTTCCAGTTCGTCATAGGAGGGGATGGCGCCCACGGCACCAATGGTGCCGGCAAAGCGGTTGAATCGCCGGGTGCGGATATCCGTGGCGGCGAGAATATCGCACTTGCCGGCGGAGAAGTCCGCCAGGGCCACGCCTTCGTCCGTGTAGGGTTTGAGGTTGAGTTCCAGACCGTGCTCGCGCAGGCGCAGTGCGTAGTCCTGCATAAACTGGTACTGGTCTCCGGCGGAGCCGATGATGTCGAAAACGCAGGTATCAATGCCCTTGTCGCTCTGGGCCTGAGCCAGTGTGGAGCCCGTGAAGGCGATCAGTGACAGGGCGCCGGTCAGGGCCAGGGTCGCCAGTGAAGGAAGTCCCATACTCGATCTCCTGTTGCAGTGATTCAATCCGTGATGAGCCTTGAACTGCTGCGAGTGTTGATTCAGTTGATGCCGGGCGGATGACACTTCAACCCCCTGTGACCCTCGCTCTCGCTGTGACGCTCCCTGTCACAACCAGTCACCAGCCTATCAGGACCTTCTGTGTCTGTTTCAATGGCCCGTTCACAATGAGCCCCATTGCCCGGATTATTCCCGGTCCGGGGCGGTGCACTCCGAGGCGGAGGGGGTTTCACGGCAGCGCACACGGCGCAACAGTGTCAGCATTTCCGGGTGATAGACCTTGGCAATGTCGTTACCGTCACTGTCCACACCATCCCGCAGCTGTATCCGGTTCTGGCGGAACATTTCCTGATATTCGTCAATATCTCCTTCGGGGATATCCACCCAGACATCCTCCGGAATGTCCGCCTCAAACTGCAGCACCAGATCCATGATCTCGTTATACAGGGAAAAGGCCACCTCACGGGCCTTCTGAGCCTGCTCATCGTTGAACACATCGGCCCGGGCAATCAGCTGCCCGGTGAGCTGCCCCAGGGGGTAACGCACGATGCCGCCGTCGTCACGAACGCCCCGGTACAGCTCCAGCGCCTCGTAGGCAAAGGCGGGGGCATAGGCGGCATCCACGGAGCGGTTGTTGAACTTGCCACCGAAGTTGGTGATGTCCGAGGGCTCCACGGTGGCCCCCACGTAGTTCACCATATGGATGGCGTCCGGCATGTAATCCAGCGTGGCAATCCTTTTGCCGGCCAGATCCTCCACCCGGTCCATGGTGCGGTCTGTAATAAAGAGGTAGGCAGCGCCGGCGGGGAAAATGCCCACCACATCGTATTCATCGCCGTTCAGATGCTTGGCGGCGGCCTCGGTTGCCAGTACCGCCAGCACGGTCTCCAGCTCTTTGTAGGAGGGAATGGCCCCCACCGCTCCCAGTGTGCCGGCAAAGCGGTTGAAGCGGATGGTTCTCAGGTGGGTGGCACCCAGCACATCGCACTCGCCGGCGGAAAACTCGGCCAGTGCAACGCTTTCATCGGTGTAGGGCTTGAGATTCAGACGGATGCCCTGTTCGCGCATCATCAGTGCGTAATCCTGCATCAGCCGGTACTGGTCCCCTGCAGCACCGATCAGATCAAACACGCAGACATCAATGGGCTTCTCATTCTCTTCGGCCTGGGCCGGCCCGGTCAGTGACAGTGCAGCGGCCAGGGCAAGACTGGCCAGGGTGGGCATTCGCATAACGGTGTTCTCCTTGATACCCCTCCGGGGCTTGGCATGACTTGTTTTTGTTGCGAGCTCTTCAGGGAGACATGGACACTAGTGGACAGACGGCCTGAACACAGGGCCATAAAGGCCAGTCACAGCAGCCCCTCGGTATCGATGTCTTCCCGGGGTTCGGGCTCCTTGCTCAGGCGCCCGAACCGGTTGGCCGGAGTGCGGTGGCCATAACGTTCGGTCCAGATCCGGTCAGAAACCGACATGGAGACTTCCATGCCCACCTCGTCCACCAGCCGGTAGCGGGGATTGACCTCAAAGCGGTCTTCAATGTCCGCCAGGTAGGACAGGGCCGACTCCACCACATCCAGCCGGCCCACGTTCTCCGCCATGACCAGCTCCAGTGCAATGGCCGTGCGCAATCCCCCTTTGAAGGCGGTCTCACGGTTCATGGCCATGATCTTCCAGGGGTCCTCCACCTCTTCGGGGCTCAGATCCGGCAACAGCACCCAGATAATGGCCCGCAGATTGCCCGGTATACCGGCCCACTTGGCATTCTCAAGGCAGCCCGCAGAACGCTCCACCTGGGCCGCAATGGCGCGGGAAACACCGGCGCGGCCGCCGGACTTGGCATCGTCCATCACCGCCTGGGCGCCACTGAGCAGTGCCGTGAGAAACGTCAGCTCGTCCTGATCATCCCCCAGATCGGGGCACATCCGTTCACTGGCATCCGGGTCGTAATCATAGGCTTCCAGCCCCCGGTTATAGGCCATCAGGCGGCGGCTGGCGGTGGCCCCGTACCAGATCTGCATATCGCTGCGGGCATCGCGGATTTCGCTGGTGTTGTCCTGGTAAGAGGCCCTCAGGTAACGCAGCTCCTGCTGCACGGCCTGTCGCTCACCGCAGATGCCGGCCAGCACCTGCATCAGTGTGCCGGTGGTATTGGGCGCGGAGGTGACCCTGGAAAAGGAGTACAGCAGCGGATCCAGCGACTCCCCCATGGAGCAGGCCATGCCCACGTCCTCCATTTCCAGCACATAGGGGGTGGCATCCCGCTCGGCGTAACCGGTCATGATCTGTCCCACCGGGGTGTAGATGGGGTGGAAACCGGAGCAGCCGGCCAGTAAGACAGCCGCCAGGGCGGCCATGACCGCCAGCCTTGCCGGCCGCCAGAGTCGGTTATTGAAGCTTGGTGGCATAGAGGCACTCCTGCAATCGGTTGGGGTGACAGGGCTGTCCAGGGAAAAGGGCTTCATAGAAGACCTTCCGTATCAATCTCCTTCCCCGGCTCACGGTCCTTGCTGATGCGGCCGAAACGGTTGGAGGGTGTGGCGTGGCCGTAGCGCCTGGTCCACAGACGGTCTGAAACGAAACGGGCCACTTCCATGCCGGTGCTGTCCACCAGGCGGTAATCGGGACTGACGGTGAAGTTGCCCTCGGATTCCGCCAGAACCGACAGCACCTCCGCCATGGTGTCCGTGCGGTTCAGGTTCTCCGCCATGACCAGCTCCAGCACCATGGCGGTTCTGACGCCCTTGTCCATGGCCAGCTGGCGGTTTTCCGCCATGAACTGCCAGGGGTCGTCGATGCCATCGGGGCGGGAATCCGGCAGCAGCGTCCATACCAGAGCCCGCAGGTTGCCCGGCATGCCGCCCCACTTCTTGTTACCCAGGCAGGTGGCAGCACGCTCCACCTGCATTGCCAGCCCCCTTGAAACCCCTGCGCGGCCGCCGCTCCTGGCATCGTCCATCACCGCCTGCAGTCCGCTGAGAAGCCCCAGCATAAAAGTCAGCTCGTCCTGGTTGTTGCGGTAGGGAGGGCACTCATCCAGTTCCGGCTGTGTGGGGTCGAAATCAAAGGCGGCCATGCTCCGCTCATAGGCCAGAAGGCGCCGTTTGGCGTTGATGGCATAGCGGCGTTGCAGGCTGCTGCGCGCATCCTGCATCTCACTGATGTTGTTGTGGTAGCTGGCCCTCAGGTAACGCAGCTCCTCTTCCACCGCATCACGCTCACCGCAGATTCCGCCCAGTACCTGCAGCAGTGTGCCGGTAAGATCCGGGTTGTGGGTCACGCGGGAGAAGGAATACAGCAGCGGCTCCACCCCCAGTCCGTGTTCACAGGCCATGCCCACATCGTCCATTGCCAGTACATAGGGAGTGGCATGGTCCCTGGCATAACCGGACAGGCCCTGGCCGACGGGAGTATAAATCAGGTGAAAGCCGCCACAGCCGGACAGACCCAGAAAGGCGACCGTGAGCGCCATTGGCCGGATCAGCGCCAATGGCCGCCTGCGCTTGCGTGGTCGGGTCATGGTGCGGGGCCTGTTCCGGGTCCAGGCCAATCCGGACTTCCGCACTATCCATTCCATCGGCCGGAATTGTCGATCATCAGGGTTCAGCATGAAGTCGCACCTGGAATCCTTTCTGGTTGTTCTGGAAAACAATTTCTGATGGCTCAGGAAAAACGAATTACAGCTTAGCAAGAGTGGCGGGAGGCTTTGCCGGGGCCAGTTCACGGTTTGGGGTGTTTTTCCCGGCGGGACTGAAAAAAGGCAGGGGAAATGGGGGGCTGCGCCCTGGCAGAGCAGCAGGCGCATAAAAAAACCGCCGCCGGGTTGCCCCGTGCGGCGGTTTGTCTCGGAGTTACCCCTGAGCCGGCCTTAGCTGGTGTAGAAGAACAGCGGTATAAAGGCCACCAGCATCAGTGTGGTGAACATCACCATCAACGGCAGCAGAAGCCGCTGGTAACGCCGGTAGAAGCTGCCCTCCAGCTCCGGGATCAGCGCCTCACGGGCCCCCACCACCTGCCGGGTCAGCAGGTGGTTGAGTGCCACGGGCGGCGTCAGGTACCCCAGCTCAAAGGCCACCAGTGTGACAATCCAGAAATGCAGCGGCTCCACGCCCAGACCCATGGCCGGCTGGGCGATGGTGGCCGACACCAGCACCACGGCGGCGAAGGGGTCCATGAACATGCCGATGATGGTCAGCATCACCACCAGGGCCAGCATCACCAGCCAGACGGAACCGGCCTCTGACGGGAAAATGGTGGATACCAGGTCGGAGCGCTCCAGTATGCCGCCCACGGACATGGACAGGCCGATCAGCGTCAGCAGTGCGCCGGCGTGCACCGCCGATTCGCTGGCACCGGTGGCAATGCGGCGCCCCCAGTCCAGTACCCGGCTGGAGCCCTTCCGGGAGTCCATCAGCACCAGCATCATCATGACCACCGGCAGCACCATGGGCGCGTTGTACTCATCGAAGCTCACGCCCAGCAGGTAACGGAAGGCCAGCACCACCGCCGCAATCATCAGCACATAGGGAATCAGCGGCCTCAGCGCCCGCAGGGATTCCATGGCCGCCTTGCGCTTGCTGATGGCCCGGGGCTTCCACTCCCCTTCCGTGGTGCAGACCATAAAGGAAAACAGGCAGGCGGAGAGGATAAACACCCAGAAGCCCACGTTGTAGAGCTCCACGGTGGTCACTTCCCGGTTCAGTGCCGCAATCACCACGATCAGCAGGCAGGGATTGAGCACCACGCCGAGGCTGCCGGACATGGCCGTGGTGGCCAGTGACAGCTGTCGTCCGGCGCCGGCACGGCGCAGCTCGTCGTAGATGGTGCCACCCACTGCCAGGATGAAGATGCCCGAGGCGCCGGTGAAGGCCGTGGGGAAGGCGGTGGCGAAGATGACCAGTGAGGCCAGTGCCGCGGGTGGCAACTGCCAGGGGTGAACGGCCTTGAGCAGACGCTCCGGAATGGTGGTCTGCTTGAGCATCATGCCCACGAACACGTAGAGGCCGATATTGATGAACAGGTTGGCATGGCCTGTCATCTGGTTGATGTAGACACCCAGCCCAGCGGAGTCCCAGTTGACCGGTAACTGGGGCAGGAACAGATTGCCGATGCCGATAAAGTAGAGAAAGCCCGTGACACCCATGACGCAGTACAGCGGCGGCACCAGGGCGCTGGTCAGCATCAGCTTCCCCTGTGGCAGCTCAAGGGGCACCTTCACCAGACGGATCGCATTGATCAGCGCCAGCAGGCTGAATACCGCCATCCAGGCATTCTGCAGGGACTGCAAATGCTCGGTTTCGGGTATCTGGTTGAGGTTGAACAGGTAATTGTTGATGGAGTAAACCATCAGACCGTTCACCAGCAACTGCGCCCCCTGGGAGACACGCCAGTCCACCCGGTTCAGTGGCGGACGCAGTGCAATATGCTCATTGCCGAAAGCGGCCGTGCCGGCGCCAATCCCCATGAGGATGATAAACAGGTAGGTGGACAGGGCCATGTTGTCGGTCAGCCAGGTGGCCATGGCCCGCTCGGTGGCCTTGTAGGCCACCAGAATCGGGGTGATGCGTTCCTGCTGGGCCTCGTACTGGGCATGACTGCGCTCGCAGCGCTCCAGGTTACGCTCGATGGAGCGGCGGATGGCGTCTTCATCGGGGCCGAAATCCCCCCCAAGGTCGAACCCGCCTTCCTCTTCCGCGGCCATTTCCTCCTGGACACGGCGCTCAATGTCCACGTCGTACTCGCAGCTGGGCTCACTGGCCCCGGGGTTGAGGGTGTAATACCCCGGCCAGATCTGCTCTCCCATGGAGAGCATGCGTGAGTGCATGGAGCTGCCAAGACCCAGCAGCAGCACGACAATCAGCAGCGTGACAACAACGATGCCGTGCAGACGCTGTCCCCAGTGGGGTTTGGCGAGCCCCTGCTCGACGCTCTTGGGTTCAACCATGACGATGAAGCCTCGAATCAATCATTATTTTTGGAGGGTGTTGGCGTGGCCGGGGAGCCTTCCCCGGCCTGACCGGGCGTTTATTCCCGGTCGGAGGCGGTACACTCGGAGGCGTCCGGGTTTTCACGGCAGCGAACGCGACGCAGCAGTGTCAGCATGTCGCCGTCGTACACCTGACTGACGGAGTTGCCATCGCTGTCCTCACCGTCACGCAGCTGGATGCGGTTCTGGCGGAACATCTCCTGGTAGTCGTCAATGTCCTTGTCCGGGATATCCACCCAGCTGGACTCGGGAATACCCTCCTCGTAGCGGCGGATCAGCTCCATGGTGTCGTCAAACATGCTGTAAGCCACTTCCCGGGCCTTCTGGGCCGTTTCGGAATCCACCACCCCTTTGCGGGCAATCACCTGGGCGGTGAGCTGGGCCAGTGGGTAGCGGACAATGCCACCGTCATCACTGACGCCCCGGTACAGTTCCAGTGCCTCATAGGCAAAAGCCGGTGCATAGGCCGCATCCACGGAGCGGTTGTTGAACTTGCCACCAAAGTTGGTGATATCGGAAGGCTCCACGCTGCCGTTGACGTAATTCACCATATGGATGGCGTCTTTCTGGTAGTCCAGAGTGGCAATGCGCTTGCCGGCCAGATCCGCGGCGGTATCAATGGAGCGGTCCGTCACAAAGAGGTAGCCGGCACCCAGTGGAAAGATCCCCAGCACCTCGTAATCCCCGTTGACCATGTGCTTGGCCGCCCCCTCGCTGGCCAGCACCTTCATGACCGTTTTCAGCTCGTCGTAGGAGGGAATGGCGCCCACGGCACTGAGTGTGCCGGTAAAACGGTTAAACCGTCGTGTGCGCAGGTCTGTAGCCACCAGAATGTCGCAGGAGCCGGAGGAGAACTCCGCCAGGGCCACGCTCTCATCCGTGTAGGGGATGAGGTCGAGACGAACCCCATGCTCACGCATATTCAGAGCGTAATCCTGCATCATCTGGTACTGATCGCCACTGGAACCGATGATATCGAACACACAGGTGTCGATCGCCTCACTCGCATGGCTCTGGCTGAAAGAGGCCAGCCCCACCAGGGCCGCAGCCGTCAAACTACGAAGTCGCATGATTCAGTACTCCTGATTAAAACCGTTTTGTGAGTTGTCATACAAAGACCGCTGCTAGAGCAGGCCTTCGGTATTAATGGATTCATCCTGCTCCTGCTCGTCGCTGATGCGGCCGAAGCGGTTGCTGGGTGTGCGGTAGCCATAGCGGTCCGTCCAGATGCGGTCCGAGACAAACAGGGCCACTTCCATGCCCACCAGGTCCACCAGCTGGTACTCGGGGCGCACCACAAAGCGCTCTTCGGACTCCGCCAGGAAAGCCAGCACCTCCGCCACGGTCTCTGTACGGCCCACGTTTTCCGCCATCACCAGCTCCAGGGCCATGGCCGTGCGCATGCCGGCAGCCATGGCCACCTCTCGGTTGGCCTTCATGACCGCCCAGGGGTCCAGATCGTCATCGGGGCGTGTATCCGGCAACAGCACCCAGATCACAGCGCGGATATTGCCCGGCAATCCGCCCCATTTCTCGCTGTCGAGACAGGCGGCGGCCCGCTCCACCTGGGGCGCCAGGCTGCGGGACACACCGGCACGGCCGCCGGCCTTGGCGTCATCCAGCACCGCCTGGGCGCCGCTGAGCAGGGCCATCATGAAGGTCAGCTCATCCTGGTCATTCCGGTAACAGGGGCAGTCCAGTTCTTCTACCTGGGAGGCGGGATCAAAGCGGAAAGCGGTCATGCCCCGGTTAAAGGCCTTGAGGCGACGATTGGCTGTTGCACCGTATTTGCGCTGCATGGCGTTACGGGCATCGCGCATCCCCGAGAGGTCGTTCTTGTGCTCGGCACGCAGGTAGCGCAGCTCCTCCTCAACGGCCTCCCTCTCCGCACAGATACCCGCCAGCACCTGCAGCAGTGAGCCGGTGGTCTCCGGGTTGGCCTTGACCCGCTTGAAGGAATACAGCAGCGGATCCAGTGATTCGCCCAGTGAACAGGCCATGCCAATATCGTCCATTTCCAGAACATAGGGGGTGGCATGGCTTTCGCCGTACCCGGACAACACCTGCCCGGTGGGGGTATAGATGGGGTGGATACCACAGCCGGCCACAAACAGCGAGGCGACCAGCGCCACCAGGACAGGGCGCAACGAGCGCGAAGGGAGAAGCTGCAACGGCTTAAACATCTGGATTCTCCTGAAAATCTTTATTGTTGTGGTTCACGGGCCCTGTCGAGGGTCCCGTGCCGACTCAGGGACAGCATCAGTTATTGTCCGACAACTGTTTATGGCTTCTACAATCGGCTTTTTTGTTACAAATTGAAATGACTGGCGAGACAGCCAATCCGGGTTTTTCAGGCCAACAGGCTATCTCAGGACCCCTTGTACAAAAAGTTACAAAGGGCCAGCGGGGGGATTTTGTGTGACATTTTCGTAAAAATCAGGACACCGTCCCAGAAAATCCGGCTTATCCGGAGGCTTACTCCGGTAATTTCAGCATGGCCATGGCCTGGTCCGCCAGATCCTCCAGGGTCATGCCCCCTTCCCGGCGGTACCAGGTGATGGTCCAACTCAGAGCCCCGGTGAGAAAGCGCCGCAGCACGAAGGGGTCCGCCCCGATCAGACCCTGATCCGCCGCCTCCTGCAACACCGCCATCCAGAGCCCCTCGTAGATATCCCGCAGCTTCAGGATCCGCGACTGACTCTCCGCCGAGAGGCTGCGCCACTCATAGACCAGCACGGCCATGGCCTCACCGGTGCGTCCATTGATGGACTCCAGTTCGCAGCGGATCAGGGCACGCACCCTGTCGGTCAGGCTGCTGGCCTCGTCCAGGCGCTGCCGCATGCGCTGGGTATTGAACAGGATCGCCTCGGTCATCACTGCCTGGAGGATTTCCTCCTTGCTGCGGAAGTGGTGGAAGATGCTGCCGGACTGGATACCCACCGCCGCCGCCAGGTCCCGCACCGTGGTGCGCTCATAGCCCTTCTCCCGGAACAGATGCGCCGCCTGCACCAGCAATCGGCCCCGCGGGCTGTCGGGGTCGGTAAAGGCCGGTTCCCGGCTGTTCTCGATAGCGCTCACTGTCGGCTCCCTGGGGCGATGGCGTGGTTTGGACACAGAGCATAGGTCAAGCCATGCTTCTCTACCAGAGACGGGCACCCCAAAAGGAAAATTATTAACCAAGCGCTTGCTTGGTTTTTACCGCTTCGGTACATTGTCTCCTGACCTTCAGGACGCCCCTGAATCAAGTTTCAGCTGCCGATCAAGGACCCACTATGAGCGACACAAACACCGCCCCACTGCGCATCGGTTGCGCCTCCGCCTTCTGGGGAGACACCCAGACAGCGGCCCAGCAGCTGGTGCACAAGGGCAACCTGGATTACCTGGTGTTCGATTACCTGGCGGAGATCACCATGTCGATCATGGCCGGCCAGAAGATGAAAGACCCCGGCGCCGGTTATGCCACGGACTTTGTGCACACGGTCATGGGCCCGCTGCTGGAGACAATCGCCAGCCAGAAGATCCGAGTCATCAGCAACGCCGGCGGGGTCAACCCGGTGGCCTGCCGGGATGCTCTGCAACAGCTGGTGGACAAGGCCGGCGTGGACCTCAAGGTGGCACTGGTGCTGGGCGATGACCTGCTGCCCCAGAAAAAGGCCCTGTCCGAGGCGGGTGTGCGGGAGATGACCACGGACGCCCCCATGCCCCCCATGATGGTCTCCATGAACGCCTACCTGGGGGCACCGGGCATTGTGACGGCACTGGAACAGGGGGCGGACATCATCGTCACCGGTCGGGTGGCGGACAGCGCCGTGGTACTGGCCCCGCTGGTGCACGAATTCGGCTGGGCCTGGGACGACTACGACAAACTGGCACAGGGCAGCCTGGCCGGGCACCTGATCGAATGCGGCGCCCATGTCACCGGCGGCAATTTCACCGACTGGGAAGCGGTGGCTGAAGGCTTCGACAATATGGGCTTTCCCATCGCCGAAATCGGCCCTGACGGCCACTGCGTGATCACCAAGCCGGAAGGCACCGGCGGCCAGGTGAGCTACGGCACCGTGGCGGAACAGCTGGTCTACGAGATCGACGACCCCAGGGCCTATCTGCTGCCGGATGTGGTCTGCGACTTCACCCAGGTCACACTGGAAGAGACCGGCCAGGACCGTGTCGCGGTCACCGGCGCCCGGGGGCACCCCCCCACGGACAGCTACAAGGTGGCCGGCACCTGGCCCGACGGCCACAAATGCACCGTAACCTTCCTGATGGCGGGCATCGACGCGGTGCGCAAGGCCTCCGCCGTGGCCGACGCCATACTGGCCAAGTCCGGCCGGCTGCTGGAAGACAAGGGCTTCGCCCCCTACAGCGACCATCACGTGGAGCTGCTGGGCAGCGAGGCCACTTACGGCCCCCATGGCCGTCGCCAGGACAGCCGTGAGGTCGTGGTGAAGATCAGCGTCACCCACAAGGACAAAAAGGCCCTGGTGCTGTTCTCCCGGGAAATCGCCCAGGCCGCCACGGGCATGGCCCCGGGCATCACCGGCATTGTCGGCGGACGCCCCACGGTCTGGCCCAAGATCCGGCTGTTCTCCTGCCTGGTGCCCAAGGAGCGTCTCAGCATCAGCGCCGGCATCGGCGATCAGAAGCAGGACGTCACCGTGGCCACTGACGGCGGATTCGATACGGCTGTGCTTCCGGAAGACGCCAAGCCGGCAGTCCCTTCTGAGAAAGCCGACCGGGAAGTGCCACTGATCCAGCTCGCCTGGGCCCGCAGTGGCGACAAGGGCGACCACAGCAATATCGGCGTGGTGGCCCGTGACCCGGCCTACTGGCCCTGGATCGGCGCGGCACTGACCGTTGAGCGGGTGGCCGAGTGGATGGGCCACACACTGGATCAGAAAGGCAGCGACGTGCAGCGCTGGAGTCTGCCGGGCATTAACGGCTATAACTTCCTGCTGCGCCACAGCCTGGGGGGCGGCGGTGTGGCCAGCCTGCGCATCGACCCCCAGGGCAAGGCGTTCGCCCAGCAGCTGCTGGAAATCCCGGTGGCCATTCCGGCCTCCCTGATTCCCGAACAACATTAGGACTAACACAATGCGTTATGACTCCGTACTCAGGCCCGGCCTGTTCGACGACCAGGTGATGATCGTTACCGGCGGTGGCTCCGGCATCGGCCGCTGCACCGCCCATGAGCTGGCGGCACTGGGGGCCCGTGTGGCCCTGGTGGGGCGCAAGCAGGACAAGCTGGACAAGGTGGCCGGGGAAATCCGCGAAGACGGCGGCCAGGCCAGCGCCTACGCCTGCGATATCCGGGTGGAAGAGCAGGTCAAAGAGACCGTGCGCCGCCTGATCAGCGAACTGGGTCCGGTGGCCGGACTGGTGAACAACGCCGGTGGCCAGTTCCCCTCCCCCCTGGCGGGCATCAACCAGAAAGGCTGGGAGACGGTGGTGCGCACCAACCTCACCGGCGGCTTCCTGATGGCCCGTGAGGTGTTCAACCAGTCCATGCAGAAAACCGGTGGCGCCATGGTCAATATCGTCGCCGACATGTGGGGCGGCATGCCGGGCATGGGCCACAGCGGTGCGGCCCGGGCCGGCATGGTCAACCTCACCCAGACCGCCGCCGTGGAATGGGGCGCCAATGGCGTGCGTTGCAACGCCGTGGCTCCGGGCTGGATTGCCTCCAGCGGCATGGACAGCTACCCGGACAGCATGAAGCCCTGGATCCGCTCACTGCAGGAAGCGGTGCCCTGCAAGCGCATGGGGACCGAGGCGGAAGTCAGCGGTGTGATCTGCTTCCTGCTCAGCCCCGCTTCGGCCTTTATCTCCGGCACCACGGTGCGCATCGACGGCGGTGCCTCACAGGGCACCCGTGTCTGGCCGTTGCCGGAGGCAAAAAACAACGAAGCCTACGATGGTTTCCATCGCAGCATTATTCCCAACGTACTCAAAGACTGACAGGGCACACCATGCAACCCTTAAGCTCCGATCTCAGCCCACGCTCCCCGGACTTTGCCGCCAATGCCGCGGCACTCCAGGAGGACATCGACACACTGCGCGCCGCGGAACAGAAAGTGCGCGACAAGGCCGAGGAGGCCCGCCCCCGTTTTGAGCAGCGCAACAAGCTGTTGCCCAGGGAGCGTATCGGACTGCTGCTGGACCGCGGCTCTCCCTTCCTGGAAGTCTGCACACTGGCCGGCTACAAGATGCACGACGACAAGGACGGCAGCATGGCCGGTGGCGGCATGATCTGCGGCATCGGCTTTGTCGCCGGCACCCGCTGCATGGTGGTGGCCAGCAACAGTGCCATCAAGGGAGGCACCATCACCCCCGCGGGGCTGGACAAGACACTGCGGGCCCAGACCATCGCCTCGGAAAACCGCCTGCCGGTGATCTCCCTCTCCGAGAGCGGCGGCGCCAACCTCAACTACGCGACGGACATCTTTGTGCAGGGGGCCCGTGGCTTTGCCAACCAGGCCCGCATGTCCGCCGCCGGTCTGCCACAGATCACCGTGGTGCACGGCAACGCCACCGCCGGCGGCGCCTACCAGCCGGGACTGTCGGATTATGTGATCGTGGTGCGCGAGCAGTCCAAGATGTTCCTGGCCGGCCCGCCGCTGCTGAAAGCCGCCACCGGCGAGGTGGCCACGGACGAGGATCTGGGTGGCGCTGAAATGCACGCCAGGGTGGCCGGCACCGCCGAGTATCTGGCGGAGAACGACGCCGACGCCATCCGCCAGGCCCGTGAGATCGTGGCGGCACTGGACTGGCAGCGGGATGCCCGGTCGTCCTCCCCCAGGGAGTGGGATGAGCCCCTGTACAGCCCCGAGGAGCTGCCCGGCATTATCCCGGCGGATAACCGCAAGCCCTACGATGTGCGGGAAATACTGGCCCGCATCGCCGATGGCTCCCGCTTCCTGGACTTCAAGAACGACACCGACAGCCAGACCGTCTGCGGCACCATCCAGCTCTACGGGCACTCCGTGGGCATTATCGGCAACAACGGCCCCATTACGCCGGCCGGTGCCAGCAAGGCGGCCCAGTTTATACAGCTGTGCGACCAGGCGGGCACACCACTGCTGTTCCTGCACAACACCACCGGCTTCATGGTGGGTACCCGCTCGGAGCAGAACGGCATCATCAAGCACGGCTCCAAGATGATCCAGGCGGTGGCCAACTGCCGCGTGCCCAAGATCGCCGTGGTGGTGGGGGGCTCCTACGGGGCCGGCAACTACGCCATGTGTGGCCGCGGTCTGGACCCGCGCTTTATCTTCGCCTGGCCCAACAGCCGCACCGCCGTCATGGGCGGCGCCCAGGCAGGCAAGGTGATGCGCATCGTGGCCGAGGAGAAACAGCGCAAGAACGGCATTGAGCCGGACCCCAAGACACTGGATTTCCTGGAGCAGTCCACGGCAAAAAAACTCGATGACGGCTCGCATGCGCTCTATGGCACCGCCAGACTTTGGGACGATGGTCTGATCGACCCCAGGGACACCCGCCGTGTGGTGGGGGAAGTGCTGGCCATCTGCCAGGAGGCCGGACAGCGCCAGCCCAACACCAATTCCTACGGGGTGGCCAGGCTCTAGAGCCCTTACCGCTCAGGCCCCCGACCCAACCAACACAATAAAGGTGACACCATGCAATTTACCCAGGAACACGAAGCACTGCGCAAGACCGTCAGGGATTTCGTGGAAAAAGAGATCAACCCCCATTGCGACGAATGGGAAAAAGCCGGCCACTACCCCATTCACGAGATCTTTAAGAAGCTCGGTGACCTGGGACTGCTGGGTATCCAGAAGCCGGAGGCCTACGGCGGCATGGGCCTGGACTACAGTTACAACCTGGTGGCCGCCGAGGAGTTCGGCACCGCCCTGTGTGGCGGCGTGCCCCTGTCCATCGGTGTGCAGACCGACATGTGCACACCGGCACTGGCCCGCTTCGGCTCCGAGGAGCTCAAGGAGCAGTTCCTGCGCCCGGCCATCACCGGCGAGCAGGTGGGTTGCATCGGTGTCAGTGAAGTGGGTGCCGGCTCGGACGTGGCGGGCCTGAAAACCACCGCCAAAAAGGACGGAGACGACTACATCATCAATGGCAGCAAGATGTGGATCACCAACTCCCCCAGCGCGGACTTTATCTGCCTGCTGGCCAACACCTCCGATGACAAGCCCCACAAGAACAAGAGCCTGATCATGGTGCCCATGAAGACTCCGGGCATTACCGTCTCACCGCACCTGGACAAGCTGGGCATGCGCTCCTCGGAGACCGCCCAGGTGTTCTTTGACGATGTGCGCGTCCCCCAGCGCTACCGTCTCGGCGCCGAAGGCACGGGCTTCATGATGCAGATGATGCAGTTCCAGGAAGAGCGCCTGTGGGGCTCCGGCAACATCCTCAAGGCCCTGGAATACTGCATCAACACCACCATCGAGTACTGCCGCGAGCGCAAGACCTTCGGCCAGCCACTGATCGACAACCAGGTGATCCACTACCGCATGGCGGAGCTGCAGACCGAGATCGAGTGCCTGCGCGCCCTCACCTACCAGGCCTGTGAACTGCACGTGGCCGGCAAGGACATCACCAAGCTGGCCTCCATGGCCAAGCTCAAGGCCGGCCGTCTGGGCCGTGAAGTCACCGACAGCTGTCTGCAGTACTGGGGCGGTAACGGCTACATGTGGGAAAACCCCGTCTCCCGCGCCTACCGGGATGTGCGTCTGGTGTCCATCGGCGGCGGTGCCGATGAAATCATGCAGGGCATTATCTGCAAGCTCATGGGCATCATGCCCGGCAAGCAGAAATCCTGATCACGGACCACGGGGAGAGGACCTCATGAAAGCATTACCCGAGTGCGAGACACTGGCACTGGCACTGGATGAGGGGGTGTTGCACATCACCCTCAACCGCCCGGAAAGCCGCAACGCCATGAGCCTGAAAATGGTTCAGGAGCTGCGCGCACTGATCGGTGAGTGCCACCAGGACGAGAACCTGAGGGCACTGGTGCTGCGCGGCGCCGGCGGGCATTTCTGCGCCGGCGGCGATATCCGGGACATGGCCGGGGCACGGGGCCAGAAGGTGGAAGAGGGAAAGGAAGACCCTTTCTACACCCTCAACCGGGCCTTCGGCTACCTGCTCAGTGAAATGGAGCAGGTCCCCCAGACCGTGATCGCGGTGCTGGAAGGGACCGTCATGGGCGGCGGCTTCGGACTGGCCTGTGTGGCGGATATCAGCCTCAGCCACAGCAACGCCCGCTTCGCACTGCCGGAGACCACACTGGGCATACCGCCAGCCCAGATCGCCCCCTTTGTGGTGCGCCGTGTGGGCCTGACCCAGGCACGGCGGCTGGCACTGCTGGGAGAGCGCTTCCAGGGCCCGGAGGCCCAGGCACTGGGTGTCAGCCAGTTCCTGGCGGAAGACGACGCCGCACTGGAAGAGAAGCTGGCCCACATTATCAGCCGTGTGCGCTACTGCGCCCCCGTCGCCAGCCGCGCCACCAAAGCCATGTTGCTGCAGGTGGGCCACAAGCCACTGGAGGAGCTGCTGGATGACGCCGCCGGGGAATTCGCCAGGGCCATCCGCGGCCCCGAAGGCCAGGAAGGCACCACCGCCTTTATGCAGAAACGCCCGCCGAAATGGGCCGACAACAACCCACACTAACCAATCCGGGACCGCTCATGTTCAGCAAGATCCTGATCGCCAACCGTGGCGAAATCGCACTGCGTATTATCCAAAGCGCCCGGGCCATGGGTTACCCCACGGTGGCGGTCTACAGCGAGGCCGATGCCGACGCCCCCCATGTGGCCGCCGCCGACCAGTCCGTGTGCATCGGCCCGGCCGCCGCTGCGGAGTCCTACCTCAATATCGAGGCCCTGCTGGAGGCGGCCCGCCGCACCGGCGCAGACGCGGTGCACCCGGGCTACGGCTTTCTCTCCGAGCGCAGTGACTTTGTCAGCGCCTGTGACAGGGCCGGGCTGACCTTTATCGGACCGCCCACCGAGGCCATGGCCCTGATGGGCAGCAAGCGCCAGTCCAAGGAGGCCATGGCCGCCGCCGGCGTGCCCACGGTGCCCGGCTTCGCCAGCGAGTCCACGGACCCGAAAGTCTGGCAGAAGGCCGCCGAGGAGATCGGCTACCCCATCATGATCAAGGCCTCCGCCGGTGGCGGTGGCCGTGGCATGCGCCTGGTGGACGCCCCCAAGGGGCTGGCGGAAGGGCTGGAGCGTGCCCGATCCGAGGCGCAGCAGGCCTTTGGCGACGGTGAGCTGATCCTGGAGAAAGCCATTGTTGAGCCACGGCATATCGAGATCCAGGTCTTCGCCGACAGCCACGGCAACGTCATCCACCTGGGTGAGCGGGACTGCTCCGTGCAGCGCCGCCACCAGAAAGTGGTTGAAGAGGCCCCCTCCCCCTTCGTGGACGAGCCCATGCGCCAGGCCATGGGCGAGGCCGCCGTCAAGGCCGCCAAAGCCTGCGATTACCGGGGTGCCGGCACTGTGGAATTTATCGTGGACCCTGAAGGCCATTTCTATTTTCTGGAGATGAACACCCGGCTGCAGGTGGAGCATCCGGTCACGGAAATGGTCACCGGGCTGGACCTGGTGGCACTGCAGCTGCAGGTGGCCGCCGGTGACCCGCTGCCACTGACTCAGGAAGAGGTACAGATCCGCGGCCACGCCATGGAAGTGCGCCTCTACGCGGAAGACCCGGACCGTGACTACCAGCCACAGACTGGCCGCATCCACCGCTGGCAGCCCCCCGCCGGTGAAGGCGTTCGGGTGGACGCCGGCATCCGGGAAGGGCAGCTGGTGAGCCCCCATTACGACCCCATGCTGGCCAAGGTCATCGCCAGCGGGCCGGACCGGGACAGCGCACGGCGGCGGCTGATCCGGGCACTGGATGAGACCCTGCTCTTTGGTGTCACCCACAACGGCGGCTTCCTGCGGCGCATACTGGCCCACCCGGGCTTTGCCAGCGGCGAGGCCACCACCGCCTTTCTGCAGCAGAACAACCTCAGTGGCAGCGGCAGTGACGCCCAGGTGCCCCGTGAGACTCTGGCAGTGGCGGCACTGCTGTTCTTCCAGCGGGACCTGCAGCGCTTCCGCCCCTTCGCCGACCGGGCCGGCTGGAGCAACAGCCTGCCCAACCCCACACCACTCTGGCTGCAGCCGGCGGAGCAGGACCCGGTGCGCCTGGAACTGGTGGCCACCCGGGGCGGACATCTGGATGTGCGGGACAGCGAAGGGGCCCAGTCACTGGCGGTGATCGCGGAAGACCATGGCCGTCTGCGTTACGCCCTTGATGGTGTCAATCAGGACTGCCACTATCATCTCGACGGTGGCAGCCTTTATCTGCTCATCGAAGGCCGCTCGCTGGTGATCCACGACCGCACACAGGCCCCGGCCAAAGGCGACAGGGTGGAAGACGGCAGTGCCATCCGGGCCAGCATGGACGGGGCACTCATTGCCCTGAGTGTGGCCGTGGGCGACCGGGTCAGCCACGGACAGACACTGGCGGTACTGGAGGCCATGAAGATGGAACACCCCCTGGCCGCACTCTGTGACGGCACTGTCACTGAAGTGCTGGTGAGTGAAGGCGACCAGGTGGGGGCCGATGAGCTGCTGATCACCATTGAGCCCGATGGATCGGACAGCCCTGAGCCAGAGAAACACTCTGAGCCAGAGCAGCCCTGAGCCCGAGAGGCAGCCCTGAGCCGGATTCGGTAGAAAGCTGCCCTGAGCCGACACAAGAGACCGTTACGGGCCCGGACCAACTCACACCGGGCCCAAGCCAAGGAGACAGCCCAATGAGCCGGACACTGCGCAACAGAACCGTTTTTATCACCGGCGCCAGCCGCGGCATCGGCCGCGCCATGGCACTGGCCTTTGCCGGCGATGGCGCCAATGTGGTGATCGCCGCCAAATCCGCAGAACCCCACCCCAAGCTGCCCGGCACCATCCACGAGGTGGCCGAGGAAGTCCGCCAGGCCGGCGGGCAGGCACTGCCACTGCAGCTGGACGTACAGGATGCCGAGTCAGTGAAAGACGCCATGGCCAAGGCGGCGGAACACTTTGGCGGCATCGACTGCCTGGTGAACAACGCCGGCGCCATCCGCCTGCAGGGGGTGGCCCAGCTGCCGGTGAAGCGCTACGACCTGATGCAGTCGGTCAACAGCCGCGCCGTCTTTGTCTGCAGCCAGGCCGCACTGCCCTGGCTGCGTGAATCGGACCATGGCCATATCCTCAACCTGTCACCACCGCTGAACCTCAACCCCAAATGGTTTGCCCAGCACGCCCCCTACACACTGAGCAAGTACGGCATGTCCATGCTCACACTGGGCATGGCGGAGGAGTTCCGCAGCCTGCCCGTGGCGGTCAACTCCCTGTGGCCACGTACGCTGATTGCCACCGCCGCCATCGAGTTCGAAGTGGGCGGTCCGGACATGATGGCCCGTGGCCGCCACCCGGCCATCATGGCGGATGCGGCACTGGCACTGCTGCGCCGTGCGCCGGAGCAGACCACCGGCCAGTGCATGATAGACGAGGACGTCCTCAGGCAGGAAGGCGTGCAGGACTTCAGCCAGTACCGTTACGACCCGGACGGCCCTGAGCTGATGACGGATCTGTTCCTGGACGAATAATCCCCGCTTCCTGAACGGCCACTGCCAAAGGCGCCACCTCCCGCAAGCCCTGGCTGTGGCCCTCCTGACAGGGGCCTCCAGCACTGGCGCCCTTACCGGATAGGGCCCCTCACGCCTGATTGCCGGTGCCATCCGTCACAATTGCCAATATCACCCGCCCCCCGATCCCTTATTCTCGCTCCATCCATGTACCATCAGGAATCATGATGGCGCCCTTGCCAGCCCAGCCTGCATCCGTGAGGCGCCGCCTCTGGGGACTCGCCGGGAGAACCGTCCCCGACAACCGGAACCGGACGCGTCCTGGCCATCGCCAGAGTCCGCTCTCAACTGGAAAAGACCACAAAGGAACCCACTATGAGCGCAGCAGAAGACCAGATCACCGCCCGGGACATCGGGCGGCAGCTTCCATTGGTAATGAAGCGCCTCCCCTTTATCGTCCGCGGACTGTATTACTACGGCATCAAGCGTCGTAACAAGCCACTGACACTGGGTACCCTGATCGAGCGCAATGCAGAAAAATTCGCCGACAACCCGGCCATTTTCTACGAAGACCGCCGCATCAGCTACGCCACCTTCAATGCCTGGGCCAACCAGTACGCCCACTTCTTCCGGGCACAGGGCCTGCAGAAGGGCGACAGCATCGCCATCATGCTGGAGAACCGCCCTGAGCTGCTGGCCGTGCTCACCGGCGCCGCCAAGGTAGGCGTGGCCTGCGCCATGCTGAACACCTCCCAGAAGGGCCGTGTGCTGGAGCACAGCATCAACCTGATCAAGCCGCGCATGATTGTGGTGGGCCACGAAGTGGTGGAGTCCATCGACGGCATCCGTGACAGCCTGGAGATCAGCCACAGCCACGGCTGGCTCTGCCTGGCCGACCAGGACACCCGCGAGAACCCAGGCCAGGTGCCACAGGGCTACGACAACCTGGCGGAAATGGTCCGCAGCTACAGCACCAGCAAACCCACACTGAGCGATCCCCCCACACTGGGTGACACCGCCATCTACATGTTCACCTCCGGCACCACCGGCCTGCCCAAGGCCGCCCCGGGCAGCCATGTGAAGTTCATGAAGGCACTGGGCGGCTTCGGCCTGATCTCCCTGTCCATGACCGAAGACGACGTCCTCTACTGCACACTGCCCTTCTACCATGCCACCGCACTGGTGGTGTGCTGGGGTGCGGTACTGGCCGGTGGCTCCGCCATCGTCATCAAGCGCCGCTTCAGCGCCAGCAAATTCTGGGACGATGTGCGCTACTACAACGCCACCACCTTCGGTTACGTGGGCGAGCTGTGCCGCTACCTGCTCAACGCCCCCCCTTCTCCACAGGACCGTAACCACCCGCTGCGCAAGATGGTGGGCAATGGCCTGCGCCCCTCCATCTGGAACGAGTTCAAGGAGCGCTTCGGCATCGAGCAGGTCTCGGAGCTGTACGCCTCCAGCGAGGGCAACATCGGCTTCACCAACGTCTTCAACATGGACCGCACCGTGGGCATGTCCACCGCCCCCTTCAAGCTGGTGCGCTACAAGGAAGGCACCAAGGAGCCCATCCGTAACGCAAAGGGGCGCCTTGAGGAAGTGAAAAAGGGCGAACCGGGACTGCTTCTGGGCAAGATCACCAAGAAGTGGAACTTCGAGGGCTACACCCAGAAAGAAGCCACCGAAAAGGCCATTGTGCGGGACGCCTTCAGCAAGGGCGACGCCTACTTCAACACCGGCGACCTGCTGAAGAACCTGGGCTGCCGCCACCTGCAGTTTGTGGACCGCATGGGTGACACCTTCCGCTGGAAGGGCGAGAACGTGTCCACCACGGAAGTGGAAAACGTCATGGACGGCTTCGACGGCATTGAAGAGGCCATCGTCTACGGCGTGGAGATCCCGGGCACCAACGGCAAGGCTGGCATGGCCACCATTGTCCCCACGGACGACAGCCAGCTCGACCTGCAGAAGTTCTACCAGTACCTGAGCGACAACCTGCCCGCCTACGCCGTGCCGGTTTTTGTCCGGGTCACGGATGCCATCGAGAAAACCGGCACCTTCAAGTACAAGAAAACGGACCTGCAGAAACAGGCCTACCACCTGCAGGACAACAACGACGAAGTCTACGCCAAGCTCCCCCGGGAACCCGGCTACCAGAAACTGGACCAGAAAATGGTCGAGGACATCGACCAGGGCCGGTACGCCTTCTGAGCCTCAGACCAGAAACCAACAAAAAGGGCGCCTTCAAGGCGCCCTTTTTATCGGTGACGGGTGACGGAGAACCTTAGAAAGGGTTTTCCAGGGGGGAAATAACGCCCGTAAGGGCATTATTCAGCCGAAAACACCGGAAAATCCCCATGAATTCAGATCAATGGCCTGGTCAGACCCCGTAAATTTTTCGATGAAAATCTTGAAGCTGTGCCGAAAATCTAGTCCCACTACTCCAGAAGCCTTTCCGGTGCATCCATGTCCTCGTGCAGCACGCGAACAACGAGCACTTCCGATTCAAGCCATTGATAAAAAACAGAGTGATGCTCGACCTGTAATCTGCGATACCCTGTAAGAACATGACTGTAGTTCGCGCCAAGTAATGGATGATCAGTCAGCCGTTTCATGCCTACCTCAAGCCGATCCAGGTAGTGATCCGCCTCATCAACGCCCCATTCTTCGCAGGGATACACCCAAACTCCGATGAGGTCTGATTCCGCCTTCGGCGTGACGCTCAACTTAAGCACTAATCAGCCGCCTTGATCCACTTACGGGCGGCCGCCTTGATAGCCGATATATCCAACGGTTTCGGTTCCCCGCTTGACTCACCCTCAACGAGGGCTTGCCTCAACGTGGCAAGACGTTCTTTCGCCTGCTGATCCCTTCGGATGAGATCGCGGATGTACTCACTGTCATTGCCAAAGTGGCCGCTTTCAATCTGGGCTTTCACCCAGTCGTCTTGTTGTTCAGTCAGCGTGATGGTTTTCCGGTGCATGCATCATTGCTGATGCTCCCAACATAGCAAAAGTATGACAATATCATACCACTCCCTTGCACCGGACCCATGCGCCTTTTCTTGTCGCCCAACGCCCGGCTCACGCGCCGGTTACTGGGCACGACGCATAAATGATGAGCACCGAATGGTGTACAAGGTCACGGCTGACGCTTTGCTTATCGCCCAGCTTCGGTATCACCACTGATTCAACAAGGACCATCTGGCACACTACAGCCCCTCCGGGTACATGGCATCCAATGCCGGTTTTCGGGTTTCATTACAGAAAAAGGCGCACCCAGGGTGCGCCTTTTCGGGGCTGAAAATCCGGACTCGCCTCTCAGTCCGAGGCCACGTTCAGCACAATCTTGCCCTTGGCCTTACGCTGGGTCAGGGCATTGAGGGCCGAGGCGTAATCCTCAAAGTCATAGACCTCGCTGACACGAGGCTTGAGCTTGCCCTGGCTGTACATCTGCAGCAGCTCCATGATGTTCTGCATATTCACCTTGGGCTCCTGCATGGTGAAGTTGCCCCAGAATACGCCGACCACCGAGCAGCCCTTGAGCAGCGGCAGGTTCGCCGGAATCTTCGGGATATCACCGGCGGCAAAACCGATAATCAGGTGCCGCCCCTTCCAGGCCATGCAACGCAGTGCCTGTTCCGTGAAGTCGCCACCCACCGGGTCGTAGACCACGTCCACCCCCTGCCGGGCCCGGGCCTTGACCGCGTCCTTGAGGTTCTCTTCGGTGTAGTTGATCAGCTCATCGGCACCGGCTTCTTTGGCCACTTCCAGCTTGTCCGCCGAGCTGGCCGCCGCAATCACATGGGCGCCCATGATCTTGCCCAGCTCCACTGTGGCCAGACCCACTCCACCACTGGCCCCCAGCACCAGCAGCTTCTCGCCGGGCTGGATATCCGCCCGCTGCTTCAGTGCGTGGTAAGAGGTGCCGTAGACCATGGAAAACGCCGCCGCTTCCTGATCGCTCATGCCGTCCGGGGTGGGGATCAGCTGCGCCTCAGGCACCACCACTTCCTCGGCAAAGGCCCCGTAACCGGTCAGGCCCATGACCCGGTCGCCGGCCTTGAAGCGGGTCACCTTCTCGCCCACCTCCAGCACCTCACCGGCCATCTCGCCACCGGGAGAAAAGGGCATGGAGGGCTTGAGCTGGTACTTGCCTTCAATGATCAGTGTATCCGGGAAGTTCAGGCCCGCCGCCTTCACCCGCACCTTGACGCCACTGCCCTTGGCCTGTGGCGATGCCACATCCTCGATCACCAGCGACTCCGCCGGACCGTATTCCTTGCACAGGATCGCTCGCATACTCACCTCTTTTATTGTTGGTTCAGCCCGTCATCATGTCCCGGCGGATACTATGATTCAAATGAATCTTTGTAATTGCCGACTATCAGTATTGTGAATAAAACCAGAGGGGAAAGGCCCTCCTCTGGTGCAATAGTGCACAGAAACCCGTATAGTTGCGCCCGCGAAATGGCCCGTACCGAACCAGACCGAGGTTTCCCCCATGGGGTTTGATGTGATTTATCTGCTGGAAATGGTGGGTGTGGTGGCCTTTGCCACCTCCGGCATGATTGCCGCCAGGGCCAAGAACATGGACCCGGTGGGGGTGTTCTCCATTGCCTTTATTACCGCCCTGGGGGGCGGCACCCTGAGGGACCTGATTCTGGACAACCACCCCCTGTACTGGATCCAGCACCAGGAGCAGCCCATACTGATCCTGATCATGGCGCTGCTGTTCAGCTATGTGCGCCCCCTGGAGAAGATCCGCGAGCGCAATATCGTACTGCCCGATGCCATTGGCCTGGGCATTTTCGCCATGCTCGGCGCACAGCTGGCACTGGCACTGGAACACTCCTGGTTTGTGGCCTCACTCCTGGGGGTGATGACAGGCACCTTTGGCGGTCTGCTGCGGGACACACTGTGCAACGAAGTGCCCTATATCTTCCGCAAGGACCAGATCTACGCCTCCGTGGCCTTTGCCGGCTGCTGGCTGTACTTCTTCATGGACTGGTGGACCGGCAACGAGACACTGGCTCTGGCCACCGGACTCGTGTTTATCGTCACGGTGCGGATGCTGGCGGTAAAGTTTGACATCCGGCTGCAGCGGGACCCGGATCATAACTGCCTGTAAGCCGGCCCGGCTCAGGACGCACAGAGCCGGTAATCCGCCGCAAAGGCGTTGCTGGCGGCCAGTATCCCTTCCGCCTGGAAGGCCCCCCAGAGGGCAAACGCCAGCAGCAGCACCATGGGCAGGTGGTGCAGCCAGCCCAGGCGCACCGCCCTGTCACCGAACACAATGGGGCGGGTCTGGAACACCTTTTCCCCCGGCAACGGGGTCTGCCTGTGACGGACAATCCGCAACCCCCGCCAGCTGAACCAGGCCCCCAGGGTGAGCGCCAGCAACAGCGGCAGGCCCGTGAAGATGCCGTAGAGCAGCAGCCTGGGGCCCTCAACACCGAGGATCTCATAGCAGTGGGCCACACTGGCAAAGGCCATCAGCTGGGGAAAAAGCAGGGTCTGTACACCCAGAATCAACAGGGCGGACAGGGTCACCATCACAAAGACCAGCAACCGTTTCTGTTTCTCGCTGTACTGGGGGGCGTATTCTTCCGGCAAAAGGAATCTCCTGGACACAAGGGATGCCCAGGATTGTAACCCTGTTGGATCACCGGAGAGAAATCCCCGGTGATAACGGAGTCAGTAGCCTCCGCTGGGCTCCCGGCTTGCGGGATACAGCTCGGAGCCGAAGCGCAGGAAAAACAGCCCCGCCAGCAAACCGGCGCCGGCCCCCAGGGCCAGGCTCTCAAGCCCTGGTGTCACAAAAGCCACCAGAGCGCCAACGCCACCCCCCAGCATCCAGTGAAGGGCCATGTAGCCGTCACCCGGCAGGGAGGTTTTGTGGCAGGCCGGGCAGTGATACAGAGTGCCATGGTTGAGTCTGGCCCGTTCCAGCAGACTCAGTTTGTTCTGGCAATGAGGACAATGCTGCATAGCGACCTCCTTTCTTTTTACGTTACGGCGTCTGCCTTGAAGGGTCCGCCTGTCTCCGGGCCGGACCCATCGTCTCGTATTTGTAGTGATACCGGATTAAAAGGCGTTGGTTCAACCCCCGGAATCCGGCCCCCGCTTCCGGCAAAAAACCGCAAACGTGCTAGCATGAGGTGCCCGAATCCGGTTCCCCAATGCGCAGGAGCACTGCCATGATCCATGCCCGCTTCAGTGACGACAGCCGCTTTGAGCAACCCATCAGCAAGGTGGTCTGTGTCGGTCGCAATTACGCCGCCCATGCCCGTGAACTGAACAACCCGGTACCCGCCACGCCATTGCTGTTTATCAAGCCCGCCAGCGCCGTGTGCGACCTGGATCAGCCACTGACACTGCCGGTCAACCGGGGTGCGGTGCACTTTGAGACCGAGCTGGCTCTGCTGATGGGGGAAACACTGACCCGTGCAGGCGAGCATACGGCACTGGCCGCTATCCGCGGGGTGGGACTGGCACTGGACCTGACTCTGCGGGATCGCCAGGATCGGCTCAAGGAAAAGGGCCACCCCTGGGAGCTGGCCAAGGGTTTTGACGGGGCCTGCCCCCTGACGCGGTTCGCACCGGTGGACGGGCTGAGCGCGAGCCGGCGCTTTCGCTTCAGCGCCCACATCGACGGCCAGTTGCGCCAGGAGGGCAACACCCGGGATATGCTGCAAGCCATACCGGAACTGCTGTCGTATATAAGCCAGCATTTTACGTTGTGCCCCGGGGATGTTGTCCTGACCGGCACCCCGGCCGGAGTGGGCCCTCTCTACCAGGACCAGCACATTGAGCTGGCCCTGGAGCTGGGGGACCAGGAGGGCCTGACAGAGCGCACCCGGGTGGCACAGGGGCCAGCATTACCGGATAACCACGCAGGAACCTTATGAGCAGAAAACCGGTCACCAGCCGCACCGGACGATTCTTCCGACTGGCAGGCATGACCGCCTCGGTGGCCTCCCGCTACGCCGGGCAACGGGCACGGGGCTGGTTCAGCGAGACGGACGAGCAACGCCAGAGCGAAAACTACACCCGCATGGCCGAGGACATCGCCAGCACACTGGGGGATCTCAAGGGGGCGGTGATGAAAGTGGGGCAGATCGCCTCACAGACCCAGGACTTCCTGCCCAGGGAGTTCTCGGAAGCACTCCAGACACTGCAGAAAGAAGCCCCGGCCATGCCCTTCTCCGTGATCTGCCAGCAGATCGAGTCGGAGCTGGGCCAGCCCGTGGACACCCTGTTCCGGGAACTGAGTGAAACCCCCTATGCCGCCGCCTCCATCGGACAGGTGCACGAAGGGGTACTGGAGGACGGCCGTGAAGTGGTGGTAAAGGTGCAGTACCCGGGGGTGGACGAGTCCTGCGACTCGGATCTGCGCCAGCTGCGCACGGCACTGCGCCTTGGCGGTCTTCTCAAAATGTCCAGAGAGAGCGTCAACGCCCTGTTCGGCGAGATCCGCGACCGGCTCCACGAAGAGCTGGATTACGTCAACGAAGGGCGCAACATGGCGCTGTTCCGGCGCATGCACCAGGGGGATGACAAGCTGATCGTGCCGGCACTGGTGCCGGAACGGTCAAGCCGCCGGGTGCTGACCATGGAGAAGGTGGTGGGGGATCACATCAGCGAGGTCACCCCGGAGCGCTACCCCCAGAGCGTGATCGACGAGATCGGACAGCGCATCTTCCGAACACTGGGGGATCAGCTGTTTGTGCACCAGTGCATCCACGGCGACCCCCATGCCGGCAACTTCGCCTACCGCCCGGACGGCACCATCATCCTGTACGACTTCGGCTGCATCAAGAAGCTGCGCCCCTCCATAGTGGCCGCCTACCGGCAGGCACTGCGTGCCGCTCTGCTGGAGGATTACGTGGCACTGGACCATCACCTGATCACCCTCGGTGCCCGTGTGGCGGAGCAGCCGGCGCTGCCGCCGGAGTACTACGCACTGTGGCGCAAGATCCTGATCCAGCCATTCATGGCCACCAACCAACCCTATGATTTTGCCACGGCGGACATCCACAAACAGGCCGCCGCCCAGACCCACACCGTGTTCCAGAACCTCAGCGCACTGAAGCCCCCGGTGGAGAGCCTGCTGGTGGACCGCATGGTGGTGGGGCACTACTGGATGATGAAGCGCCTGGGGGTGCGCGCGGATTTCCGCCAGGCACTGGCGGATTACGTGGGGCTGAGCCCGGAGGATTTCGGCTGAGCCCCGGGGCCCAGCCGGATGGGGCTCACAGGTCGAAGATCTTGCCCGGGTTCATGATGCCGTTGGGGTCAAACACCCGCTTGATGCCCCGCATCAGCTGGATCTCCTCGGCGCTGCGGCTGTAGCTGAGATAATCCTTCTTGACCATGCCCACACCGTGCTCGGCGGAAACGCTGCCGTGGTGACGCTGGACAATGTCAAACACCCAGACGTTGACCGCCTTGCAGCGCTCGAAAAACTCCCCCTTGTCCATGGCCTCCGGCTTGAGGATGTTCAGGTGCAGGTTGCCGTCACCGATATGGCCGAACCAGATGATTTCGAAGTCCGGGTAGTGCTCCCGCACCACATTGTCGATCTCGTTCAGGAAGTCCGGTACCCGTGACACCCGCACCGACAGGTCGTTCTTGTAGGGGGTGCGCGGTGCGATGGACTCGGAGATGCGCTCACGCAGTTGCCAGAGGTTCTTCGCCTGTGTCTCGCTCTGGCTGATCACGCCGTCCAGCACCCAGCCGGACTCCATGCAGTGCTCAAACTGGGCCATGGCCTGTTCCAGCACCCCCTCCGAGATGGCCTCGAACTCGATCAGTGCGTAATAAGGGGCCCGGGTCTCGAACGGCGCTGGCACATCCCCGTGGGCCAGCACGTAGGCCATGGCCTCGTGGGAGAAAAACTCGTAGGCGGTCAGGTCCAGGCTGTCCTGGAAGCAGCGCAGCACGTCCATGGTGTTGCTCAGGTCGTTCAGGCCCAGCACCAGCACCGTCAGGTTCTCCGGCTTGCGGGCCAGCTTCATGGTGGCCTCGGTGATAAACCCCAGTGTGCCCTCGGCGCCGATAAACAGGTGGCGCAGGTCGTAGCCGGTGTTGTTCTTGGCCAGGTCCCGGTTCAGCTCCAGTATCTCGCCGGCCCCGGTGACCACCGTCAGGCCCGCCACCCAGTCACGGCTCATGCCATAGCGGATCACCTTGATGCCGCCAGCGTTGGTGCCCAGGTTGCCACCGATCTGGCTGGAGCCGGCGGAGGCGAAGTCCACCGGGTAGTACAGCCCCTGCTCCTCGGCAAATTCCTGCAGCTGCTGTGTCACCACACCCGCCTGACAGTGCACCTGGCGGTCGCTGGCATTGAAATCCAGTATGCGGTTCATGCGCTCGAAGGACACCACCAGCTCGCCATTGGCGGCCACGGCGCCGGCACTCAGACCGGTGCGACCGCCGGAGGGCACCAGTGCCAGCTGGTGGGCGTTGGCGAAACGCACCAGCGCCTGTACCTCGGCGGTGGTTTTCGGCAGCGCCACGGCCACCGGCCTGGGCTCGTGAATCCGGGTCCAGTCACGGCCGTATTCCGCCAGGTCTTGCGCAGAACGGAGCAGCTTGCCCCCTTCTGTCATCAGTGCGGCCAGCGAATCCAGATCCAGGGGCTTTGAGGGTGCATTCATGACAGTGACTGTCCTCTAAATTGTCGACGAACCAACGCTTATGCTTGCGGCTCAGTATGGTATCATAGCGCCCCGTTTGACGGGCACGCCCGTGACGAAACTAACGCGACCGGAACCTAGTGGACATCCCATGGCCAAGAAATCCCTCGATAAAAGCAAGATCCGCATTCTGTTACTGGAAGGTGTGCATACTTCCGCCGTTGATACGCTCAATAACGCCGGTTACACCAACATTGAGTACCTGACCCATTCCCTGGCAGAAGACGAGCTGATCGAGAAGGCCCGGGATGCCCATTTTATCGGCATCCGCTCACGCACCCAGCTGACCGAGGCGGTGTTCGAGTCGGCGAAGAAGCTGGTGGCGGTGGGCTGTTTCTGCATCGGCACCAACCAGGTGGACCTGAAGGCCGCCACACGCCGGGGCATCGCGGTGTTCAACGCCCCCTACTCCAACACCCGCTCCGTGGCGGAGCTGGTGCTGGCGGAGGCGATACTGCTGCTGCGGGGCATCCCGGAGAAAAACGCCGCCGCCCACCGTGGCCGCTGGATGAAGACCGCCAAGGACAGCTACGAGATCCGCGGCAAGAACCTGGGCATTGTGGGCTATGGCAGCATCGGTACCCAGCTGAGCGTCCTGGCGGAATCACTGGGCATGCATGTGTACTTCTACGATGTGGTGTCCAAGCTGCCGCTGGGCAATTCCAGCCAGGTGGGCTCACTGAAGGAGCTGCTGGCCATCTCCGACATCGTCACGCTGCATGTGCCGGACCTGCAGTCCACCCGCAACATGATCAGCACCGAGCAATTCGAGCAGATGAAGCAGGGCAGCATACTGCTGAACGCCTCCAGGGGCACCGTGGTGGACATTGACGCGCTGGTGGACGCACTGAGTGGCGGAAAGCTGCTGGGGGCGGCCATTGATGTCTTCCCGGTGGAGCCCAAGTCCAACGACGACGAGTTCATCTCGCCACTGCGTGAGTTCGACAACGTCATACTGACACCCCATGTAGGTGGCAGCACCGCCGAGGCACAGGCCAATATCGGCCTGGAGGTGGCGGAGAAGCTCTCCACCTACAGCGACAACGGCACCTCCGTGTCCTCGGTCAATTTCCCGGAGGTGGCCCTGCCCTCCCATCCGGATCAGCACCGGCTGCTGCACATCCATGAGAACATCCCCGGCGTCCTGTCCGAGATCAACCAGGTGTTCTCCGAGAACGGCATCAATATCTGCGGCCAGTACCTGCAAACCAATGAAGACATCGGCTATGTGGTAATCGACGTGGACAAGGCCTACGGCGAGCTGGCACTGAAGAAACTCAAGTCTGTGAAGGGCACCATCCGCTGTCGCGTGCTGTTCTGAGTCCCCGGCCGGCATTGCCTGGCAGGGCGGGTTTGACGTAGTTTAGAGACAGTTGCCCCTGGGCCATTACCGGGGGCGCTTTCTTACATTCACCCACAGACAGAAAGGGACGCACACTATGTCACTGAAAGACACTCTGATTGAAAAACTGGAAAAACAGGTGGATAGCTGGGAGTCCAGACTCGACACCCTGAAGGCCCAGTTCAACGAGTACAAGGCCAAGGCACAGAATGAAAAAGCCACAGAAGAGCTGAAAGCCAAGACCGCAGAGCGCATCGACAAGCTGCAGAACGACATCGAAGGCGCCCGCGACAAGCTCAGGGAGCTGCGAGAGAGCGGAGAGTCCCGCTTCAAGGAAATCCGCAGCCAGGTGGAAGACTGGCTCAACCGCAAGTCCTGAGCCCTTCCCGGCGGTGGGCCCTGACTCGCCACCGCCCTTCTCCCTCTCCTTCAACCCGTTCCCGCTCCCATCACTCGACCATCTCTCTGGTTATATCCAAAGAATAAATAATAATTTCCAGCGATAAAAAAGTGGTGCTAAGGTCACGCCTCAATTCACCATTGCAGGAATCCGATCGATGGAATGGATGGGCTGGGTCAGCCTTCTGACTACTGCCGGCGTACTCGTCACGCTGATCACCACCCGACTGGCCACCGACCTGGTGATGCTGGCGGCACTGGTGTTTCTCAGTGTCAGCGGCATTCTCACGGCCGAACAGGCCCTGTCCGGTTTTTCCAACAGCGGTCTGATCACCGTGGCCTTCATGTACGTGATCGCTGCGGGCATCAACAACACCGGCGGTCTGGACTGGGTCATCAAACACCTGCTGGGGCGTCCCACCAGGGCCCGTGCGGCCCAGTCCCGCATTGTCGGCCCGGTGGCGCTGTTGTCGGGGTTTCTCAACAACACCCCGGTGGTGGCCACCTTCATTCCCGCCATCGCACGCTGGGCCAAGCAGATGGAGCTGCCACTGCCGGTGCTGCTGATGACACTCAGTTATGCCGCCATTCTGGGCGGCACACTGACGCTGATCGGCACCAGCACCAACCTGATCGCCAACGGACTCTATGTGGAGATGACCGGCAATCCGGGATTCGGCCTGTTTGACATCACCTGGATCAGCCTCCCTGTGGCCATTGTCGGCCTGCTGTTCATGATTTTCTGGCTGCCCATCGCACTGCGACGTCACAAGGGCGATGGCAAAAAGGTCTTCGGTGATTTCCGGGAATACACCGTGGAGATGGCCGTGGCCAACGACGGCCCGCTGGTGGGCAAGTCGGTGCAGGAGGCCGGACTGCGCCACCTGCGGGGGCTCTACCTGGTGGAAATCGAGCGGGACAGCGGACTGGTCACGGCCGTGCCCTCCGAGGAGCGTCTGCGCAGCGGCGACCGACTGGTGTTTGCCGGTGACGTGGAAGCGGTGATCGAGCTGCGCCAGATCCACGGACTGGTGCCCTCCACGGATGAGCAGCCACTGCTGGCCAAGGCCGCCCCGGAGCGTCGCATCGTGGAGGCCGTGGTCTCACCGGAGTGCCTGTCCGTGGGCAGCACCATCCGGGAAAGCCGCTTCCGGGAAAAATACGGTGCCGTGGTGCTGGCCATTGCCCGCAATGGCCGACGCATACAGGGCAACCTGGGCAACATCCGCCTGGAGCCGGCGGACACACTGCTGCTGGAGGCCAGGCCGGCTTTTGTCACCCGTCAGAAGTATTCACGGGACTTTCTGCTGATCAACGACACCGAAGAGGAGCGGCCGGACCACAGCAAGTCCTGGCGCGCCTGGGCAATACTGCTCGGGGTCATTGCCCTGGCGGCCACCGAAACCACCAGCATGCTCAACGCCGCCATGCTGGGCGCCATCATGATGCTGGCCAGCGGCTGCCTGACACTGAACCTGGCGCGTCGCAGCCTCGACGGCCATGTGCTGCTGACCATCGCCTGCTCCTTTGCCCTGGGTAATGCACTGGGCACCACCGGGGCCGCCGCCTGGTTGGCCAACGGCATTCTCTCGCTGACCCAGGGGAATTATCTGCTGATGCTGATCGGCACCTACCTGCTGGTGAGCCTGATGACGGAAATGCTGACCAACAATGCCGCCGCGCTGCTGACGCTGCCGGTGGTGCTGGCCATCACGCAGGCTGCCGGCCTGCCGCCGGAGCCCTTTGTGCTGACACTGATGATGGCCGCCTCCGCCAGTTTCTCCACCCCACTGGGCTACCAGACCAACCTGATGATTTACGGTCCCGGGGGCTTCCAGTTCATGGATTTCGTCAAGGCGGGGGTGCCGCTGAACATCATTTGCGGCCTGACCACGGTGACCATGGCCATGTTGCTCTACCCCCCCGCCTGAGGCGAGGGGGTAGCAACAGCGTTTACTGCAGCGGCATCAGCTCCAGCTCCACACGACGGTTGGCCTGACGCCCTGCCACGGTATCATTGCTGGCAATGGGCTGGCGTGGGCCGAAACCGCGAATGTGCAGACGCCCACGGCTGATCCCCTGCTGCTGCAGAAAGCCTCCCACCGCCTCGGCGCGGTCTTCGCTCAGGCGCTGGTTGAGCTCCATGCCACCGGTGCTGTCCGTATGGCCACTGACGGCAATGGCGGTTTCATCAAACTCCTTGAGCACCAGCGCCACAGACTCCAGTGTGTCATGAAAGGAGGGCTGTATGCTGGATTCGTTGACACCAAAGGTCACATTGCCCGGCATCACCAGACGGATATGGTCTCCCTCACGGGCCACACTGACACCGCTGCCACGCAGCCTCTGGCGCAGCTCTTCCTCCTGGCGGTCCATGTAGGCACCCACACCGGCACCGGCAATACCACCGGCGGCGGCACCGATCAGAATGCCCTTCTTGCGGTCACTCTTGCTGGAAGTGGCCGCCCCCACAGCGGCACCGGTAATGGCACCAATGGCCGCACCAATGGTGCTCTTGGAGGTTTCCTTTTCATCGGTGTAGGGATCATAGGTGGCACAGCTTGCCAGTGTCATGGTGCTGATAGCCGTGACCAGAATCAGTTTGCGCATGGCATTTCCTTACTCATTGCGGTTGTGTTTTCCCGGTGCCTTTACCCTGGGGGGCAGCACCCGGTTGAAGGATTCGCTGACCGCGTGCAGAACTTCGGCCAGTAGGGTTTCCGATTCGTTGACCAGGTGGTGACGGGCCTGTGGGAGCTGGAACACCCACAGACGGGCGAACTTGTGCTTCAGCACCCGCAGATTATGTCGCCAGGCCACGGTATTGTCCTGCTCACCCTGTATCACGGTCAGGTCGTAATCCACCGGAACCGCGGACTCAACCTGGCTGACCCACTCACGCAGTGCCGTCACCCATTTCACGGCAAACCTCCGTGACTGTAGCGGATCGTAATGCTGCTGAAAACGCACAAACACGGAATCGTTGCTGTTCACCACGAAAGCCCGCTTCCAGTGGCGGACAAAAGGCTTGAGCAGGCTGTGCAGAACCCCCCCCGAGGTAAAGCCCACCGGCCGGATCAGAGGGGCCAGCAGCACCACCGCACTGAATTCCGCGCTGTCCCGGTCATGCCCCGAAAGCAGCAGATAATCAATCAGCAGGGCCCCACCGGTGCTCTGTCCCACCGCCACCCAGGGGCCCTTCAGATGGGGGCGGCAGGACTCCATGACCCCGGCGAGCACACGGCGATACTGGCTAAAGCTGCTGATGGACGCCCTTTCTCCACTGGACAGTCCATGACCGGGCAAGTCAAACACCAGCACATCCAGCCCTTCGTCCAGACAATGCCCCATCAGGCGGCCGTAGAGCCCGGCGTGATCAAAAAAACCATGTAACACAAACGCCGTGCCACGACTATACTGATGGCGATAATAGTGGGTTGCCAGACAGTAACCGTCGACGTTCAGGGTGCCCATATGGTGGCGCACTGCCGGTCGGCTCTCCGCCAGATCCAGCCCATAAAAGCGGCAGTAGTCCCTGGCGGTCTCCCCCATCGGGGGGGGCGTCCGGAAATCCATGGCCGGCAGCTGTGCCATGGCGTCTTCCCGCTGCCAGTCCGGCAGTGACAACTCGGATGCTTGCTGGGTCCAGTACACAGGGGCTCCAGAACGGCGGCCATGAGGCCGGTATGGGTTAAGACCGCTTATTTTACACGCTTTAATGAAAGCCGGTGATCCGTCCACCTTTATGGGAGGTATAGATGCGGGTAAGTAAGGGCTTTCCCGCGTAAATGGCCAATAAAGATGCCCGTTTCAGGGCCGTTAACAGACTACAGAGCCCACTACCGATGTGGAATACCATGTATCACCGGATTATGGCATGAACAAACCTGCACCCGATATCAAGCCGTTATTACTGGCCACGGCAATCATTGTGGCGCTTCTCTGGGGAGCTTACCTGCTACAGGCCCTGACCCTGACCCTGGCCACCGTCTTCAGCATGGCCGTAGTGGTTCTGGTGGGCATGCCGACATGGCGACTGAAGCGACAGCTCAACACCCTGTCAGGGCTTCAGCAGCAACAGGTCAATGCCGCCGGCGAGCAGCTCAGCCAGTTCCGGCAGCAGCTGCAGCAGATGTTGGAAACCTACCAGGGCAACCTGGGCACCATCCGCGACGACACCCACCAGATGCGTTCTCTGATGGACGATTCAGTACCAGAGATCATGACGCTTTTCTTCCAGTTGCAGAACCACATTGACCGCCAGAACGAGGTGGTCAATCACCTCTCCCGCAATGATGAGATGGTGGTGGACGGCGAGGCCCTCACCTTCGAGAAAATGGTCTCCGATGTGAGCAAGGTCCTGCAGGAATTCGTGGATTCCATTGTCAGCACCAGCCGCACCTCCATTGAGCTGGTAGACACCATGAGCGGCATCTCCCGCGAAATCCACAAGATCAACAACAGCCTCGAGGAAATGGACGGCATTGCCGGCCAGACCAACCTGCTGGCCATCAACGCCGCCATCGAGGCGGCCAGGGCCGGTGAGGCGGGGCGTGGCTTTGCCGTGGTGGCACAGGAAGTCCAGCACCTGTCGGCCCGTTCACGACAGTTCAGTGAAGACATACGGGGCAGCGTCACGGACGTGAACGGCCTGGTGGCGTTCGCCGAGGAGTCCATTACCCGCATGGCGTCGCAGGACATGAACTTTGCCCTCCAGTCCAAGCGCTCCGTGGAGAAGGTTATGGAGGAAATCCAGCGCCTGGACGAGGCGCGCAACCAGGGCGCACTGCAGTTGGCGGAAATCGCCAGCGAAGTGGCGGAGGACGTCAGCGTGGTGGTTCGCAAGATGCAGTTTCAGGACATGGTGTCGCAGATTCTCGGCCGCGTGGACGAGCGACTGGCGCTGGTGGACAACTCCGTGCTGCGCATCAATGACCACCAGGCCGACAACGGCAAGGAATGGCTGGAGCACCTGGCGCAGGAAATCGCCAGGGCCCGTGAGGAACAGTCCCGGATCCGTGACAACCCGGTGACACAGCAGTCCATGTCACAGGGCAGCGTGGATCTTTTCTGATCCCCGGCCCACTGTTTTCTGATAACGACCCATGACCCCTGACGAGGAAAGACACAGCATGTTCAGCATTCAGCCCCATATTGATGACGATGGTACCGCCACACTCTTTATGGCAGGCCAGTTTGACTTTAACGCCTACACGGAGTTCAAGCCCCACCAGACACAGCTGCTGGAAAACCCGGCGGTGAAAACCATTGTGCTGAATGTCAGCAGGCTGGATTACCTGGACAGTGCCGCACTGGGCACCCTGCTCCTTCTGCGTGAAAAAGCCCAGGACCGCAACATCGATGTGGCCATCAGTGGTGCCACTGGCATCGTGCTGGAAATCCTGGAAATTGCCCATTTCCAGCGCATGTTCCGGTTCATCGAACAGAAGAACCACTGATAGTTATGAGCGCCGATGCCCTGTCCATACTGCTGGCGGAGGACGACCCACTGAGCAGACAGTTGCTGCAATCCTACCTGGAGCGCAGCGGCCACTCAGTGACAGCCGTGGAAAACGGCCGTGAGTCCATCGAGGCTTTCGCACGCACCCCCTTTGATCTGGTCATCCTGGACGTGATGATGCCGGAGACCAACGGCATGGAGGCCTGCAAGGTGCTCAAGGGGCAGATGCAGGACCGCTGGGTGCCGGTGATGATGATCAGCTCCAACAACGAGGAGCAGGATCAGGTGATGGGCATGGACGTGGGGGCGGATTACTACCTCACCAAACCCATCAGTTTCCCTCTTCTGGTGGCCAAGCTCAGGGCGTCACAGCGCATTGCCAACCTCCACCGCCAGCTGGAGGAGCGCAACCGACAGCTGTCCGCCTACTACCGCAGCAGCCGGGCTGAAAATGAGCTCGCTCAGCAGATGATCGAGCGCATCATGCACAACTCCGCCACATCGGACACCCGCATCCACCAGTCCGTGCGTTCACTGGAGCAGTTCAGCGGCGATGTGGTCTCCGTGGTCAACTCCCATTCCGGCAATACCTACGCACTGCTGGCGGACGCCACCGGGCATGGACTGCCGGCGGCCATCACGCTGTTGCCGGCCATGGAAATTTTCTACCAGATGAGCCGCCGTGGTTATGGCGTGCCCTCCATTGTGCGGCAGATGAACCTGCGTCTGAAAGAGCGCCTGCCCGCCAACCAGTTTCTGGCCGCCATGGTGGCGCTGGTCAACCCACAGCGGCACAGCCTGCAGATCTGGAACGGTGGCTGCCCGACCGCCTACGTACTGGATCCGGAGGGCCACATCAACCATCAGCTGCCGTCCGCCCACCCGCCACTGGGTGTGCTGGAAGACAGCCTGTTTGAAGACGCCACCACACTGTGCACAGTAGCCCACTACGACCGTCTGGTGGCTTGCTCGGACGGTCTGGTGGAGGCCCGCAATGAAACCGGCGAGATGTTCGGCAGCGGGCGTCTGGTCCGACTGCTGCAGGAATGCACGCTGGAGACACCGATCATGGAGCGGGTCAACGGGGCACTGGCGGAATTCCGCGGCAGCGTCGCACCGGACGACGACCAGTCTCTGCTGGTGTTGTCGGTGGAACCGCCTTCAGAAGCTCGTATTGCGGCCGACACACCTTTTAATGGTCATGTCAGGGGTCATAACCGCGACCATAACGCTCTGGCGGGCTGGGATTTCCGCATTGAGCTGCGAGGCGCCGAGGTGGCCCATACGGAAATCGTGCCCACCGTCAACCAGGTGCTGGAAAACCTGCGCCTGCCCGCCCAACTGCGGGCCAGGGCCTTCGTGGTGCTGACGGAGCTGATCAACAACGCCGTGGATCACGGCGTCCTGGGCCTGGAGTCCGTCTCCAAACAGGAAAAAGACGGCTTTGAGGATTACATGAGCCGTCGCGAGGAGTTGCTGCAGACGCTGGATCAGGGGTTTATCAAGGTCCTGGCCACTCGGGGGCATCACGACGGCGAGAGCCGGGTGCGCTTCATGGTGATGGACAGTGGCAGTGGCTTTAACACCGCCGACTTTGCCACCTTCGCCAGTGACCCTGAGCGGGACCGCTTTCCCCATGGCCGTGGCATACAGCTGGTGGCCAGCCTGGTGGACAGTCTCCAGTTTCTGGATAACGGCGCCACGGCGGAGGTGGAATTCGTGATCCCACAGTCTGAACCCAGTTAGACCCGAACCCTTCAACCGACCCGCTCACCGTGCTCCCGGTGAGGCGACAATAAGGAAAGAGCGACAATGGCAAAGAACATTCTGATTGTGGACGACTCCATTTCCATCCGTCAGATGGTGGGTTTCACACTGAAAAAAGCCGGTTACAGCGTCACCGAGGCGGCGGACGGGGAAGAGGCCCTGAAAAAGGCCCGCACCGGCCAGTTTGACCTGGTGATTACCGATCAGAACATGCCGAAGATGGACGGTCTGACCCTCACCCGCTCGCTGCGCGGGCTGGGCCAGTACAAACGCACCCCCATACTGATGCTCACCACCGAGGCCTCAGACAGCATGAAGAGCCAGGGCAAGGCCGCCGGCGCC
>JAWWAC010000007.1:0-94560 GCA_033721915.1 Oleiphilaceae bacterium | reverse complement strand
GACTCATCCGACACCACCGAAAAGACAGATGAAGAGCTGGCGGCCAACAGGGAGCCCACCACCTGGCGATTTGCCCTTGAGGAAGTGGATGGCAGTGTGCAAGACGCTTACGCCCAGGAATTCAAACGTCGCGTGGCCGAAGTCACCGATGGTCAGATCAATGTAGAGGTTTACCCTTACGGCTCTCTGGGCACCTCATCACAGATTACCGAACTGCTGCAGAACGGCGCACTGGAGCTCGGCTTCGCCTCCGCCGGCCACCTTGCGGACCTGATCCCGGAAGTGGGTGCCTTTACCCTGCATTTCCTGTTGTCCGAGGATAGCGAGGTCAACCGTCAGGTCCTGTCAGACCCCCGTCTGCTGGATACCCTCAACGACTCCTTCAGCGATCAGGACCTGCAACTGCTGTCACTGGTCCAGGAGGGCTGGATGGTCTGGAGTGCCGACAAGCCGCTGCGCTCCCCCGAGGACTTCGAGGACTTCCGCATCCGCACCATGACCTCCCCCATACTGGTGGAGTCCTACAAGGCCTATGGCGCCAATCCCACGCCCACGCCCTATTCCGAGGTCTACAGCGGCCTCCAGCTGGGCCAGATTGACGGCCAGGTGAATCCCATCTTTGCCATTGAGGAGATGAGCTTCTACGAGGAGCAGGATGTGCTGACCTCCGCCCGTCACGCCCAGTTTGTGGCGGCCGTGGTGGCCGGCCATGACTGGTACCAGAACCTGCCGCAGGAACACCGCGACATGATCACCGACATTCGCGATGACATGGTGGACTGGATCGACAAGGAGCAGACGGAGTACAACGATGAGCGTCTGCAGAAAATCCTGGACCAGGGCGGCACCGAGTTTGTGGAGCTGACGGAAGAAGAGCGGGAAGTCTTCCGGGAGGCCAGCCGCGATGTGCGCAAGATCTACCTGGAAGATGCCGGCGACAAGGGCCAGAAGATTCTGGACATGATCCAGGAGCTGATCAAGAAGTACGAGCAGCAGGGCTGAACCCTTTCAACAACCAAGGCACCAGTCAGTGCCCCGCCCCAGGCGGGGCATTTTTTTGTCCGTTCCCGCCACCCTGTGGCCCGGCCCCTTCCCCCCTGTGACGCTGAAGTCCTGACAAAAGCACGTTATACTGCCGGCCAACGACAGGCCGCACTCCCAGGAACCGCTAATGTCCGCAATCCTTCGCAAAAGACACCCCCTGATGGCGCTGATGACGGCGTTTCTGTTGCTGCCGCTGATCACGGCCTGTAATAACAACGGGAACAACCTGCCCCCAGCCACCCGTTTTGAGGGGGGCATTTTCGGCACCTTCTACCAGGTCACACTGGTGGGAGACTACCCGGAACAAGAGGCGAAAGAGCTGGAACAGGGCTTTCTGGACCTGCTGCAGCAGGTGGACCAGCAGATGTCCAGCTACCAGCCGGACTCGGACATCAACCGTCTCAACAACGCGCAGGTGGGGGAGTGGGTGACACTGCCACCGGCACTGATGGACGTGCTGGACCAGTCCAGGCTGTTCGCCGAGAAAACCGACGGCGCCTTTGATGTCACTGTGGGCGGGCTGGTCAACCTGTGGAGCTTCGGCCCCGAGGCCCGCCCGGAAGGACGCCCCGATGAGGAGGAACTGCAAAAGCGCCTGTCCCAGTCCGGCATCGACAACCTGGAGCTGGACATGGACAGGCAACGGGCACGGCGCCTGACGGACCTGAATGTGAATGTCTCCGGCATCGCCAAGGGCTTTGCCGTGGATGCCGTGGCGGACTACCTGCGGGCCCGTGGGATCGGCAACTTCATGGTGAACATCGGCGGTGACATCACCGCCGCCGGGCGCCGCAGCCCCGAGCGGCCCTGGCAGGTGGGCGTGGAAATACCCCGTGACGGAGAAAAGCAGGCCCAGCATGTGGTGCCACTGGACGACCAGTCACTGGCCACCTCCGGCGACTACCGCAATTACTTCCAGCACGACGGCCGGCGCTATTCCCATATCATCAACCCCCGTACCGGCCAGCCCGTGCGCCACCGCCTGGCCTCCACCAGTGTCTTCACCCCCAGTAACACCGAAGCCAACGCACTGGCCACCAGCTTCATGGTGATGGGCACCCACGAGAGTCTCGCCTTTGCGGAAAAACACGACATCCCCGCACTGCTGATTGAGCGGCGCGGTGGTGAATTCCGCACCCATCTGTCTTCCGCCTTTGAGGCCATGCTGGATGAGCCGTATCTGGCACCCATCAAAGAAGCCAGCTATCAAAACTCCGAGGGACTGCTGAATGACTGAAACTCTGGATCTGCAGGATGAAGTAGAAGAGCTGCTTGAGAACAGTGAATTCGAGAAGGCCTTTGAGCTTCTCAATAGCCGACACCCCGCCGAGGTGGGTGCGGTTATTGACGAGCTTGAAGCGGAACACGCCTTTCGACTGTTTGACCAGCTGGACCTGAAAAATCAGTCACGGGTGCTGGCCTACCTCAAGCCGGCCCACCAGTTGAGCATGGTGCGCCGTCTCAACCGCCATGCACTGGCGCGGCTGTTTACGGAAATGAACGCCGACGACCGGGCCGACCTCTACCAGGAGCTGCCGGAAGACGTGCAGGAGTCCCTGATGCCGGCACTGGCCAAGGCGGAGCGGGAAGACCTTCTGCGGCTGACCAGTTACCAGGAGGGCACGGTCGGCGCCATCATGACCAGCGAATACGCCACCGTGGCCAGCCACCACACGGCCCGCCAGGCCATCGAGAAGCTCCGGGCACAGGCACTGGACAAGGAAACCATCTACATCGCCTATGTGCTCGACAGCGAGCGCAAGCTGGTGGGCACCGTCAGTCTGAGCGGCCTTGTGGTGGCCAACGGCGACGACCGTGTGGAAGACCTGATGCAGCAGGACCCGGTCACGGTCCGCGCCGACGAGCCACAGTCCGTGGCCGCACAGATGGTGGCGGACTACGACCTGCTGGCGGTCCCGGTACTGGACGAACAGGACCGCATGGTGGGCATTGTGACCCACGATGACGCCATGGACGTACAGGAAGAGGAAGCCACGGAAGACTTCCACAAGAGCGCCAACGTGGGAGCCATGACCGGTGGCGTCAGCCAAGTCAGCCTGAAAGTCCTGTACCAGAAACGGGTGCTGTGGCTGGTTCTGCTGGTGTTCGCCAACGTCTTCTCCGGGGCCGGCATTGCCATGTACGAGGAGACCATTGCCGAACATGTGGGGCTGGTGTTCTTTCTGCCACTGCTGATTGCCAGTGCCGGTAATGCCGGCGCCCAGTCCGCCACACTGATGGTGCGGGCCATCGCCACCGGCGATGTGGTCATGAAGGACTGGGCCCGCATGCTGGTTCGGGAATTCAGTGTCGGTGGCGCACTGGGCCTGACCATGGCACTGGCCGTATCCGGCATCGGTCTCTGGCGCGGCGGTCCTGACATGGCCACGGTGGTGGCTCTGACCATGATTATCGTGGTACTGGCAGGCAGCCTGATCGGCATGTCACTGCCCTTTGTGCTCAACCTGCTGGATCTGGACCCGGCCACCGCCAGTGCCCCGGTGGTTACCTTTATCGTGGACGTGGCGGGCATACTGATCTATTTCGGCATTGCCTCCGCCATTCTCACCATGCCCGCCGCCACGGGTTGAGGGCACACAATTGAAGGCTGCCTCCCGGGAATGCATGGCTTCGGGGCCCCCATCGATGGCCCTGTCAATGTGACGGTGACTGAATGCCCTTTTTAAACAGCCTTTCGGAAGTGGATGCCCGTGACTGGGACCGGCTACAGGGTGCCGAAAACCCCTTTCTGCGCCATGCCTTTCTCCATGGCCTTGAGAAAACCGGCTGTACCACCGCCCGCACCGGTTGGGCGCCGCAGCACTGGGTCCACCATGGCCACGACGGCAAGCTGGTGGCGGCCATGCCCTGCTACCTCAAGGGCCACTCCTATGGCGAGTATGTTTTCGACTGGGCCTGGGCACAGGCCTGGGCGGAACAGGGCCTGAACTATTACCCGAAACTGCTCACCGCCGTGCCCTTTACCCCCTCCGTGGGGCCCCGTCTGTTACTGGCCCCGGGGGCCGATGCCCGGGCCATGGGCCGGGCCGCCTGTGACCAGTTACTGGCCCACGGGGAAGCCACCGGTGCTTCCTCATGGCACCTGCTGTTCCCGGACGCCGCCACGCAGGCGGCCATCAGCGACCATCCGGCACTGATGACCCGGCTGAACTGCCAGTTTCACTGGCAGAACCGGGGATTCAGAAGCTTTGAGGATTTTCTGGACACGCTCAACGCCAGACGCCGCAAACAGATCCGCAAGGAGCGACGGCAGGTGGCGGAACAGGGCATCACACTGCACCACCTCACTGGCAGTGACATCCGCCCCGAGGCACTGGAGGCCTTTTACGTCTTCTACCAGGCCACCTACCTCAAGCATGGCCAGTCTCCCTACCTGAACCGGGAATTTTTCCAGCACCTGCACCAGAGCCTGCCGCAACACCTGAGCCTGGTCATGGCCAGCCACCAGGGCCGTTACTGTGCCGCGGCGCTGTTCCTGCACGATGACAGCACTCTCTACGGGCGCTACTGGGGCTGCCTGGAGGAGTTCGACCACCTGCACTTCGAGGCCTGCTACTACCAGGGCATTGATCTGTGCATCGCACTGGGGCTTGAGCGCTTCGACGCCGGCGCCCAGGGGGAGCACAAGCTGCGCCGGGGCTTCCGTCCGCAGCAGCTGCGCTCCTACCACTGGGTGGCGGAACCGGGTTTCCGCCATGCGGTGGCGGATTTCTGCCAGCGTGAATCCGGGGCCGTGGCCGCCTATGCCGCCGAGGCGGAATCGGCGCTGCCATTCCGCCGCGGTGACGGCGGCCCGGACTGAGGGCCGCAAAGAGAGAGCGCTGCGCCCGGGCCAATGACCTGTTGCCTGTTGCCTGTTATCGGCGACGCTCTATTATAGTACCCAGTTTTCCCCGCCGTTTACTGTTGAGAGAACCACAATGAAGCTGCCTGCCCCTTTCGGCACTGTCCTACTGCTCATCGCCTGCCTGCTGCCTTCAGCGGCACTGGCCAGTGACAACCTGCGCCTGCGTTTCAATGCCCTGGATTCGGGGTTCCCGCTGATGGCCGCGGACCAGCCACTCAAGGCCACCGAGCCACTGCAACGCTTCTACCAGAGCCAGGGCTTCAGGCTGGCCTGGTGGCAGGAGGGAGCGCTGAGCCCCCAGGCCCGGGAGCTGCTGGCGGCGGTGGACGACGCCGGTGACCAGGGCCTGAACCCGGAGGACTATCATCATGCCGCCATCAGGGCCCGCCTGGATTCCGCCAGGGACAACACCCTGGCGGAACGGGCCCGGGTGGACCTGGACCTGCTGCTGTCCGAGAGCTTTATTGTCCTGGCGGCCCACCTGTCCAGGGGCAAGGTGAACCCGGAAACCATCGACCCTGAGTGGTTTGCCGCAAGACACAACCAGGACCTGGAACACCTGCTGGCCAGTGCCCTGGCGGAAGGCACCGTCAGGCATCACCTGGCGGCCCTGTCCCCGGTGCATCCTCAGTTCCGCGCACTGAAAGAGGCACGCAGCCAGCTCGCCCGACTCAGACAGGAGCCCTGGCCGACACTGACCGCCAGTGGACTGATCCGCCCCGGACAGGAGTCGGCCCTGATTCCTGACCTGAGGCAACGACTGCGCCTGCTGGGAGACCTGAAAACCGGTTCTGTGGAGTCAGCCCCATCAACGGCAGTAGAGCCATCAACGGGGGAAGAGCCATCCACGGAGGTGCCAGAGCCATCCGCGGGGGAATCCACCCCTCCGGCTTCCCAGCCACTGGACCCGTCACTCACCGCCGCACTGGAACGCTTCCAGAACCGCCACGGGCTGGAGCCCGATGGCATTATCGGCCCCGCCACTCTGGCGGCACTGAATGTCACGCCGGAGCAGCGCCTGAAACAGCTGGATGTGAACCTCGAGCGCTGGCGCTGGCTGCCACGGCATCTGGGGGACCGTTATGTGCTGGTGAATATTGCCGGATTCACACTCAGCTATGTGGAGGGGGAGAAAACCGTCCTGAAGCAGCGGGTCATTGTGGGACGGGACTACCGACGCACACCGGTGTTCAGTGACCAGATCCGTTACCTGGAATTCAACCCCACCTGGATCGTCCCTCCCAGCCTGGCGGTACGGGACCAGCTGCCACAGATCCGCAATGACCCGGACTATCTGCAGCGCCTGGGCTTTCACGTCTACAGCGGCTGGGGCGCGGAGCGGGAGACCATCGACCCGGCCAGTGTGGACTGGCAGTCCGTATCGCCGCGGGATTTCCCCTACCGGCTGGTGCAGCAACCGGGCCCCGAGAATGCGCTGGGCCAGGTAAAATTCATGTTCCCCAACCGGTTTAACGTCTATCTTCATGATACGCCCGCCCGCGACCTGTTCCGCCAGGCCAACCGGGCTTTCAGCTCCGGCTGCGTGCGGGTGGAGGACCCCATGACACTGGCCCAGACACTGCTTGGCCGGGATCCGTCCTGGACCCGTGAGCGCATTGACGCACTGGTGGCCAGCGGCCGGACACAGGCGGTGAACCTGCGGGAAACCGTGCCGGTGCACATCCAGTACTGGACCGCCTGGGCCGATGAAGACGGCACATTGCAGCTGCGCCGTGATCTGTACAACCGGGACGGCCCCCTGGGCCAGGCCCTTAACGCCAGTGTTCTTTAGCAGGAGACGGTGATGGCAAGGTTCCTGTCCGGTTTCACGGGGTTTCTGTTGACACTTGCACTGTGGCTGACCGGGCCAGTGGTCAACGCCGCAGCGTCGGAGTTTGACCCGGGGGAACTGGGTTTCAGCGCATCGGTCAACGGCGTGGTCAGCCCCTATTACCGCTTCTACGGACTGGCCCGTCCAGGCCAGCCCATGCCGGTGTCGGTGGTTACCCCCGGGACGGACCGCTTTACCCTGACCCACTCCGCGGGGCGACTGGTGCAACAGGGCCCGGCCAGCTGGCTGTGGCACCCGCCCGGGGACAGCGGTGTCTACCCGGCCACCCTCAGCAACCTCAGCACCGGTGAGGTGATGACACTGCAGCTGTTTGTACTGACTTCGCTGGATGAGAAACAACAGGGGCGCATCAAGGGCTTCCGCGTGGGGGACTACCCCCCGCCAAGGCCCGGGCAGGCCATTGACCGCAAGCCCGCGGGCCTGGTGGAAGTCACCGCCGCCAACCGGGGCACCTGGCTGTCGCCCCACTTCCGCCTGGAGCAGTTCCTGAGCAAGCAGACCAACGACTACCCCATGTATGTCATGGTGCGCCCCAAGCTGATCATCAAGCTGGAGCTGCTGCTGGGGGATGTGAACCGGGTGCTGGGCATCCCGGCGGATCGCTTCCATGTGATGAGCGGTTACCGCACCCCTTTCTACAACAGGACCATCAAGAACGTGGCCTATTCCCGCCATCTCTGGGGCGGTGCGGCGGATATCTTTGTGGACATGAAAGCCCCGGCCGGTCGCATGGACGACCTCAATGGCGACGGCGCCGCCGACAGGGACGATGCCCGCCTCCTCTACGACCTGGCCAGCAGCCTGCCGGAGCGCCACCGGCGCCCGGACCTGGAAGGGGGCACCGGCCTCTACGGGCCCAACGCCTGGCGTGGCCCCTTTGTGCATGTGGATGTCCGGGGCACACCGGCCCGCTGGGGTCAGTAGCGGACCGGCCTCAGCCAGCCTCGCCGGCCCATTCCGTGAGCGCTCCCTCACGGGTCAGCAGCAACACCCGGTCCGCCGCCGGCAGAGCCGCCACCTCATGACCCAGCAGCAGCGCCGAGCGCTGTGACAGGAACTCATCCAGATGGCGAACCACATGGCGGGCGGTGGCCCCGTCCAGCCCGGTGAGTGGCTCGTCCAGAATCACCAGTGCCGGGTTGCGCAGATAGAGCCGGGCCAGTGCCAGGCGCCGTCCCTCCCCGCCGGAAAGCTGCCGCCCGAAATCCCCCACCGGTGTGTCCAGCCCCAGCTCCAGGCCAGACAGCCACTGCGCCAGCGCCACCTTCTCCAGTGCCTGCCACAGTGCCTGGTCACTGGCATCGGGGTCGGCCACACGCAGGTTGGCCGCCACCGTGTCATTGAACAGATGGGCGTTCTGGGTCAGTACCGCCGTCTGACTCCGCCAGGCCGCCGTATCAAGGGCCCACAGTGGCACTCCGCCCCAGCAGACCTGCCCCTGATCCGGCTCCACCAGGCGGGCGGCCAGGGCCGCCAGTGTTGACTTGCCGGCACCGGAGGGCCCCACAATGGCCAGCTTCTCACCGGGCGCCAGTGTCAGATTCAGCCCCCGGAACAGGCGCTGAGTGTCATGGGAAAACCCCGCCTGGCGCCACGCCAGTGCCGCCATGGGCGCCGGTGTCTCTGGCTGCCCCGGGGTGGCAAGACGCCCGGCCAGGGCGCCCTGCTCGTTCAGCCGGGCAGCGGCCGCCTCGCTGCTGCCCCAGTGCACAAAAGCCCCCGGCAGTGCACTGTAGGCCTCGGCCAGTGCCATCACCCCCAGTGGCAGCATCACCAGCACCGGGGCACTGATCAGACCCTGCTGATAGGCGGACAGGGTCATCACCAGAACCAGCACCAACGCACCCTGCACACCGGCCACCACCAGCGCCTGTCCCACGGCACCACGGCCCTCAAGGCGGCAGCGGTCACTGGACTGGCCCCGCTCCAGTGCCAGCAGCTGCTGCTGGTGGGCCTCCAGAGCCTGCCAGGCCTGGAGCTCCGCCAGCCCCTGCAGCTGCTCGATGGCCCTCACCCGCAGTCGGTCCGCCCGGGTCACCTGGGTCCGGCTCAGGCGCCGCCCCCAGAGAGCCATCACCACCGTGACCAGCAACAGCACCAGCAACAGCCAGATCAGCAGCAACACGGCCGGGCCGGGCAGAAACAGGGCCATGCCCAGTGCCATCAGCAGGGTCCCCAGCAGGGCCACCAGTGGCGGTGCCAGAAGGCGCAGATAGAGGTTATCCAGTGTGTCGATATCACGGGTCAGCCGGTTGAGCCACTGGGAGGCCTGGTAGCGGGCCTGTGTCAGCCCGTCCAGCTGGCTCAGTGAGCGGAACATCTGCACCCGCAGATCCGAGAGAAGCCGCAGCACCGTGTCGTGGTTGTAAAGCCGCTCCAGGTAGCGTGACACCGTGCGGGTCAGGGCAAAGAAGCGGATACCGCCACCGGGCACATAGACCTCAAGGCTGGCGGCCAGACCGGCGGCCCAGGCCAGCGCCGTCACACCGGTGGCGGTGATAAACCAGCCGGAGAGAGTCAGCAGCCCCACCCCGGAGAGCAGTGTGGCGGCCATCAGCAGCCCACCCGCCAGCAACCGCCAACGCCGGCTCATCAGCAGCCCAAGCCAGGGACGCAACTCACCCATGGGGCGCCTCCCCGGCCAGTGATGGCGCCGGCGCCTGCCGGTTCTGTCCCAGCCACAGCTGATGGTCCGCCATGGCCACCAGTTCCGGCTGGTGGCTGGCCATGATCAGGGTAATGCCCTGTCCGGGCAGCGCCTTGAGTGCCTCGATGACATCGTTACGGGTAAAGGGATCGAGACCGGCGGTGGGTTCGTCCAGCAGCATCAGGGGCACCGGTGCGAGAAACACCCGTGCCAGTGCCAGTCGGTGGGCCTGTCCACCGGACAGGCCCTGGCCCCCTTCACCCACGGGGGTATCCAGGCCCTCTGGCTGTGCCGCCAGCAACTGCGCCAGTCCGGCCCTGGCGAGGGCCTCCTCCATGGCCGCCTCCGTGGCCCGAGGCTGCACCAGCCGCAGGTTGTCCGCCCAGGTGCCCTGGATCAGGAAGGGCCTCTGGTTCATCCAGGCCACGGGCACCCGGCCCGGTGGCGCCCCGAACAGGCTGACCCGGCCTTCGGCGGCAGGATAGAAACCGGCCAGCACATGCAGGAGGCTGGACTTGCCGCAACCGGAGGGGCCGGTGAGCACCAGTGACTGTCCCCATGGCAGCTGGAAGCTCACCGGATCGAACACCCGGCCACGGCCGGGGTAGCGCACCACCAGGTCCGTCACGGTCACCGCGTCTTCCGGGCCGCGGTCCGGTAACGGCGCCCGGTGGTCCGTGGCCGGTGCGGGCTCGCTTACAGACGGCTGCAACCGGTCCAGCAGATGGTCCGCCGCACCCAGAGCCGCCGCCCTGTCGTGGTAGTGCTGTGAGAGTGTGCGCAGTGGCTGGAAGAACTCCGGCGCCAACAGCAGCACAAAGAGTCCGCTGAACAGGGTCAGCTCCCCGGCCGGACCCAGCTGGATGTAACCCAGCAGTCCGAAGCCCACATAGATGGCCACCACGGCAATGGCCACCGAGGCAAAAAACTCCAGCACCGCCGAGGAGAGAAAGGCCACCCGCAGTGTGCGCATATTCAGGCGGCGGTAGTGCTCCGAGGCCCTGGCCACCCCCTTCACCGCGGACCGGTCCTGTCCGAACAGCTGCAATGTGGTCAGGCCCCGCACCCGGTCCAGAAAGTGCCCCGCCAGACGGGTGACACTGGTGAAGTGCTGGCGGTTGAGGCGCTCCGCCCCCATGCCCACCAAAGCCATGAACAGCGGGATCAGCGGTGCGGCGGCCAGCAGAAACAGCGCCGCCAGCCAGTCCAGGTAAAACACCAGTGCCAGCACTGCCAGTGGGAGAATCAGGGACAGCCACAGCTGAGGCTGGAATCGGGCGTAGTAGCCCTCCAGTGCCTCCACCTGCTCCACCCACTCACCGGCCAGCACCGCCGGCGACTGTCCCGCCAGATGCACAGGCCCCTGTTGCGACCAGCGGGCCATCAGTGCCTGTCGCACCCCCTGCCGCACCGCCATGGCCGCCCTGGCACCGCTGATGCCCTGCAGTCCCTGCCCGACGGAGCGCAGCAGTATGGCGACAACCAGTGCCAGCAACGGCCAGTGCAGTTCGCTGAGGGGACGATCAAGGACAATCACACCATGCACCAGCCAGGCCATCAGCCCCATCTGCGCCAGGGTGGCCAGACCGGACAGGGTGCCCGTGGCCACACTCAGCCACAGCCAGGGGCGAACCGTGCGCCCCCACTGGCGCAGCCACTGACGGTTACGGCGGCTGCGCTGGCGCTCCCCCGACGGGGTGCCGCGGGCGCTGTCCGGCTCAGTGATAGCCTTCACCGGCGCGCACCTTGCCACGGAACACCCAGTAGCTCCAGGCGGTGTAGGTCAGCACAATGGGAATCACGAACAGCAGCCCCAGCAGCAGAAACAGCTGGGATTCGTAGGCGGAGGCGGCGTCATAGAGAGTGTAGCTGGGTGGCACCACATAGGGCCACTTGCTCACCAGCAGCCCCAGATAGGTGAAGACAAACAGACCCATGGTGGCCACAAAGGGCACCCCCTCCTGGCGTTTGCGCACCGAGCGCATCAGCTTCCAGGCGCAGAAAACCGCCAGTGTGGGCAGAATGCCGATAATGTGGAAGTGGGACAGCCAGCGCTCACGCACCGTCTCATCCACGGAGGGCGTCCACAGGCTGATGATGGCAAAGACCGCCAGCACCGCCATCAGCAGATAGGGGGTGATGCGATAGGCCCAGCGCTGTATGTAGCCTTCCGATTTCATGATCAGCCAGGTGCTGCCCAGCAGGGCGTAGCCGATCATCAGCCCCACGCCGGTGAGCACGGTAAAGGGGGTCAGCCAGTCAAAGGGGCCCCCGGTGAAGACCCGGTTGGCGGTCTCGTAGCCTTCGATGTAGGAGCCCACCACGGCCCCCTGGGCAAAGGCGGCCAGTGAGGAGCCACCGGCAAAGGCCCAGTTCCACAGATAGCGGGAGCGGTTGGCCTTGAAGCGGAATTCGAAGGCCACGCCCCGGAAGATCAGCCCCGCCAGCATCAGGAAGACACCGATGTACAGTGCCGGCAGTATGATGCTGTACACCAGCGGGAAGGCGGCCAGCAGGCCTGCGCCACCGAGAATCAGCCAGGTCTCGTTGCCGTCCCAGACCGGCGCCACGGAGTTCATCATCACATCACGGGCTTCCTCCCCCTCCCCGGGGGCGAAGGGAAACAGGATACCCACCCCCAGGTCGAAGCCGTCCATCAGCACATACATGATAACGCCAAAGGCGATAATGCCGGCCCAGATAATCGTCAGGTCAAAGGGTTCCATGATGAGTCGCTCCTGTGCCCCGTACCGGGTAATCGTCTTCCAGTGAAACATGGCTGGCGGAGAAGGGCCGCTTGGGCCGCTCCGACTCCTCCAGCTCATGGGGCTCATCCTGGGCCTCAAGGCCGGCCCTGAAGACCCGCGTGAGGTAGTAGGTGCCGGCGGTGAACACCAGCCCGTAGACCACGATGTAGCCGATCAGTGTGAACAGGGCCATGCCCCCGGTGAGTGACGGGGTAATGCCCTGCTCGTAGGTCATCTGTCCGAACACCAGCCAGGGTGAGCGGCCCACTTCCGTGACAAACCAGCCCGCCAGCACGGCAATAAAGGGAGCGATGCCCATCACCGTCAGCCCCCTGAGAAACCAGGGGGTCTGCCAGTAACGGCCGCCGCGGCGCAGCACCAGCCCGGTGACGGCAAAGGCGATCATCAGCAGCCCCATACCCACCATGACACGGAAAGCCCAGAACACGATGGCCACCGGGGGCTGCTCCTCCAGTGCCGTCTCACTGATGCCGGGCACCTCGCCGTTCCAGTCATGGGTGAGGATAAAGCTGGCCAGCCTGGGGATGCCCACTTCCAGGTGGTTGCTCTGGCTGGCCTGGTCCGGCCAGGCAAACAGCAGCAGCGGCACCCCCTGGGAGCGCTGCCAGTTGCCTTCCATGGCCGCCACCTTCACCGGCTGATGCTCCAGTGTGTTGAGACCGTGGAAATCACCCACCACCGCCTGGGCCGGCGCCAGCACCAGCAGCAGCCAGAGGCACAGTGAGAGGGCCTTGCGGTTGGCCTCCAGCTCACGGCCCTTGAGCAGAAACCAGGCGCTGACCGCCGCCACCACCAGTGCGCCGGTCAGGAAGGAGGCCATCACCATATGCAGGAAACGCCAGGGGAAGGAGGCATTGAAGATGGCCTCGGACCAGGCCACCACCTGGAACATGCCATCGCGCATTTCCACGCCCGCCGGAGTGTGCATCCAGCTGTTGGCCGCCAGTATCCAGAACGAGGAAATAAAGGTGCCAATGGCCACCATGCAGGCAGCAAAGAAGAACAGCCCTCGGGGCACCTTGCCACGGCCAAACAGCAGGACACCGAGAAAGGCCGCTTCCAGGAAAAAGGCGGTAATCACCTCGTAACTGAGCATGGGTCCGAGAAAGTTGGCGGTGGCCTGGGCAAAGTTGCTCCAGTTGGTGCCGAACTGAAAGGACATCACGATGCCCGACACCACCCCCATGCCGAAGACCACGGCAAACACCTCGATCCAGAATCGGGACAGGCGCTCATAGAGGGGGTTGTCCGTTTTCAGTGCCATGCCTTCCAGGAAGGCGATAAACGAGGCCAGGCCAATGGTGAACACCGGAAATATGGCGTGGAAGGACACCACAAAGGCGAATTGAATGCGGGAAAGCAGGACGGGATCCAGCTCCATCAGTGTCTCCTTACGGCAAAGGGTAACCGGGCCTGGTGAAAGGCCAGCCAAAATCCCTCCTATTGTGGCGATTCCGCCGGGCACTTAAAAGGACAATGGCTTCAGGAGCGTGGCTGCGGGTCAGCGGACACCCTCATTGCACCCCCTTCCATCAGGGCGCGCGGCGGGAAACAGGGTCGGATATTGACGGATGGTAACCTTCAGTGGCCCAAAAAGCCGTAATCCGTTGCTACCCTCTTCGTATGGCTTTCATTCCATCACGGGTTTGTGCCCCGACACAGGAGTCCTTATGTCCGACATCGGTTCACTGATTGCGAGCAACACCGCCAACACCCAGGCACAGGTTCAGAAAACCGCCGAGCTGGCCAGCTTCAAGAAGGGGCTGGAAGCCGAGGAAAACACCAAACTGGGACTGCTTGAAACCATCCCGGCCCCCGGCGGCACGGACCCGGCTGCCGGAGCCGCGGACCCGTCGCAACGGGTGGGCGAGCTGATCAACGTGCGAGCCTGACCCTCCCGGGGGGCTGTCAGCCCCCCGGCCTGTTATTCCCTCCCCCGCTCGGCCATAATCCCAGCACCACTTCCTGACCCGGGTTTTCATGGCACATCACAGACTTCTCCCCGCCGTGCTGCTGATCTGCAGCAGCATGACCGTGATGGCCGGCTCCATAATCACCCCGGCGCTGCCTGAGATCAGCCGCTTCTTTGCCAGCCACCCGGACTGGATGGTCAAGCTGATACTGACACTGCCGGCACTGGTGATTGCCCTTGTCGCCCCCTTTATCGGCACACTGGCGGACCGCTTTGGTCGCCGCCGTCTGCTGCTGGGCTCACTGGTGGTCTATGCCCTGGGGGGTGTGGCCGGGGCTCTGGTCTCGGACATCGGCCTGATGCTGGCCAGCCGTGCCGTTCTGGGCCTGGGGGTGGCGGGCATCATGAGCCTGGTCACCACACTGATCGGTGATTACTACCGCGGGGAAGCGCGACGCAAACTGATGGGCCTGCAGGGCAGTTTCATGGCCCTGGGGGGCGTGGTCTACCTCAACATGGGCGGTGTCCTGGCGGAGATCAGCTGGCGCGGGCCCTTCCTGGTCTACCTGCTGGCGCTGATACTGCTGCCTTTTGCCATCTGGCTGGTGTCCGAGCCGGATCGCACCCCCAGTGCCGAAGAAGCGGCCCAGCCGGCCGCCCCTCTGCCACTCTGGCCTGTGGCCGGTGTCTATGGACTGGGGTTTTTCAGCATGATGAGCTTTTACATCATGCCAGTGCAGTTTCCCTTCCTGGTGATCGAGAAGACCGGACTGACCACGGTCTGGATCGGCCTGGCCATTTCACTGGCCACACTGACCGCCGCCGGCGTGGGTCTGGTTTATGGCCGTCTGCGCAGCCGGCCGGGTTACCGACTGGTGCAGAGCATCGCCTTTGCCGGAATGGGCGTGGGCTATGTGGTGATGTACCTGGCGGACTCCTATGGCGGGCTGCTACTGGGCTGTGCCCTGGGCGGTCTGGGGGGCGGGCTGATGATGCCCAACCTGAACATGTGGCTCATGGAGCTGGCGCCGGCGGCCATGCGCGGTCGCATCATGGGGGGCTATTCGTCGGTGTTCTTCATGGGGCAGTTCACATCCCCACTGGTGGCCTCACCGGTGATTGCCCAGTGGTCACTCAACGGGGTCTTTATGGTGTGGGCACTGGGGCTGTTTGCGGTGGCGGCGGGGCTGCTGTTCAGGGCCCTGTGTTCACAGACACGATAAGCCGGCCCTGACAGCCACCGCCCCGTCACGGAGCGGTGGTGTTGGCGGAGTCAGACGTAGAAATCCAGATCCTCCTGGGCCTTGAGCAGATCCCGCATGGTGTGGGTGTCGTCGCCGAAGAAGTACACCAGCCCCCAGTGGGTACCGAATGCGGTGCGCTTGGTGACGGTTTCCTCCAGTGGCGGCGTCAGCTCGTGGTATTCGAAGTACTCGTGGTTCTCCGTCTCCGGGGGAATCTCCAGACGGCTCACCACACGGCGGCGGGGATAGACACCGAAGCAGCCGGCCACGCCCTTGGCGTCCTCCACCTCTTTCGGGAAGAAGGCGTTGATCTCCTCTTCCGTGGTCTTGGGGTCGAAGGCCAGCACCATGCCCTGGTAGGCATTGAAGCCGTAGGCCCGCTCCAGAAGCTCGAATACCTTGAAGCCGGGCGGACGGTAGGCCACCTCGCCGAAGTACATGGTGCCGTCGCTGGTGACAAAGTATTCCGGGTGGATAAAGCCGAACTGGATATCGAAGGTCTTGATCAGCTTCTCGATCTCTTTGGTGATCAGACCGCGCCAGCTTTCCAGCTCCGGTGTGGCGGGCACAAACACGGAGTAGCCCAGTGTCACATACTCGGAAATGTTGAGGAACTTGATCTTGCCGTCGTGCACCCAGCACTCCACGGCGAATTCCCAGCCATCCAGGTGGCTCTCCATGAGTACCGGAAATTCCTCATCGGGGATGGTGTCCACCTCGTCCGGGGTGCGGATCACCCGGTGACCCAGGCAGCCGGCCTTGTCGAAGGCCTTCAGGTGAATGGGGTCGTTGGGGTCGCCATCGAGCTTGAGCAGTGTCTGGTTGACACGCTTGAGGAAGCGGATGACATCCGACTTGTCGTGGGCTTCCTCAAAGATGCCCACACGGATACCACCGAGCTGGGCGCGGCGTTTCATCAGTGCCTTGTCCCGGAACAGGATGGACTGGCCGTAGAGGCGGGGGTTGTCCATGAGCACGGAGTTGATGGCGCCGGACCATTCCACGGTCTCCTCGAACAGCGGTATGGCCACATCCACCCCTTCGTCCTTGAGGGTCTGGGCGATTTCCATGGAGCGGTCGTTGAGTCGCTCGAAGTTCCAGGGGATGTAGGGGATCTTGTGCTGCTCGCAGTAATCGGCCGCCCAGGTGGGCGCCACAACCACATAGCGACGGTCGAAGTTGTCCAGCGCCTCTATGGCATTGAGACTCCATCCCAGAAGGGCCACGTAACCCTTGTCCGGATTCTTCTCAGTCATAATCAGCTCCTAGGTTGGGTGAAAATGGATTTGTTACAGCCAATAAAAAATAAGGTTTACTCCTGTTATGTCGCACTTTCAACCATAGCCGGCCCCTGTTGCGGAAACCACGCAGCCACCTCCAGCCCGGAGAACAAACTCCAATTCATTGATTAAAATAGAATAAAGATAAGGCGGGCTCGACCCGTCCTGAGAGTCGGGCTAGAATGGCCGCCATGACTGACTCCCTTCCCATTGACCAGATCCGTGACCGGGTCCGGCAGGTACTGCCCCATCGCCATCTGGTGCTCTCCGCCGCCACAGGCTCCGGCAAGTCCACCCGGCTGCCACTCTGGGCACTGCAGCAGGGGCCTGTGCTGGTGGTGGAACCCCGGCGTGTGGCCTGCACCGCACTGGCCTCCTACCTGGCCCACTGTGACGACAGCCCACTGGGGGAGCGGATCGGTTACGCCATCCGCTTTGATGCCTGCTACCGCAGCGACACCCCACTGGTGTTTGTCACCCCCGGCATTGCACTGCGTTGGCTCAGCGAGGGGCGTCTGGAGCGCTTTCACAGCATACTGATTGACGAGTTCCACGAGCGGCGCTGGGACACGGACCTCTTGCTGGCGCTGCTGCGACGGCAGGACCGCCACCGCCTGCTGCTCACCTCCGCCACACTGGATGCCGGTGCACTGGGCCACTACCTGGGGGCGGAGCCGCTCCATGCGGAGGGTCGCAATTACCCGGTTCAGGTGCGCTACCAGGCCACGGATGACCAGTCACTGCCTGCCATGAAGGGACTCCGTGAGGCGGTGGTCAAGGGAGTCAGAAGCGCCCTTGCCCAGAGCGGCGGTGATGTCCTGGTGTTTCTGCCGGGACGGGGCGAAATCCAGCAGATGACACAGGCACTGCAGGGGCTGGAAGTGCCCCTTCTGCCGCTCCATGGCGGCAGCACCAGCGCAGAGCAGAAACAGGTCCTGAGCGGCTCCGGCGGGGAGCGCCGGGTGATTCTGGCCACCAATGTGGCGGAAACCTCACTGACCATTCCCTCGGTGCAGGCGGTGGTGGACAGTGGCCTTGAGCGGCGCACCCACCAGCGCAACGGCCGCACCGTGCTCTCACTGGTGCGCATTGCCAGGACCAGTGCCGAGCAGCGCAAGGGCCGTGCCGGGCGCACCGGCCCCGGCCTCTGTCTGCGCCTCTGGGGCGAGCACGCCCCACTGGAGGAGCGCACGCCACCTCAGATCCAGCGGGAGGAGCTGACAGAGCTGGTGCTGGCCGCCGCCTGTGCCGGAGTGCCGGCCGCAGAGCTGGCCTTCCCGGACCCGCTGCCGGAGAAGGCACTGACACAGGCACGGGAGCGCCTCGAGGCCATGCAGGCGCTGGATGACCGGGGCCTGGCCACGGACCATGGCCGCGCCCTTTTTGCGCTGCCACTGGATACCCTCTACGCCCACCTGATCACCGCCATGCCGGACGCTGACTGCCGTGACGCCATGATCGACCTCAGCGCCGCGCTCAGCACCCGTCCGCGACTGCTGACCCTGCCGGAAGGGGAACCGGCACGGCAGGCGCTGCAGCAGTGGCAGCCGCTGCCCTGTGACGCCACCACACTGGTGCAGGCATTGCGCCAGACACCACCACCGGAGCTGCCCTTTTCCGCCACCGCCCGGCGCGAGGCACGAGCACTGTCCCGTCAGATCCGCCGCACACTGTCACCCGTCACCGGTGACAAGAGCGGTGACAGCATTCCGCAACAGCCACTGGATGAGCCCAGCCGGGAACGCTGGCTGCAGGCCATCATCGACGCCGCACCGGAGCTGGCCTATGTGCGACGCAGTCGCCGCCGCCACAGCATGGGCAATGACCGCAGCGAACTGAGCCCGGCGGACCATTCACGACTGGCGGAGGATCAGGAGGCGGCACTGGCGCTGGATGAATACCACAAGGCCGGCCCCCGTGGCCACAAGCAGACACTGACACTGGGCACCTGTCTGGCCCCGGTCCCCCTGCAGTGGCTGGCCCGTGCAGGCCTGGGTCAGGTGAGCCTGGCGGAGGCCACACTGGAGCAGGGCCTGCCGGTGGTGACCGAGGAGCGCCATTACGCGGGCCGGGTCATTGCCAGCGAGACCCGCACCCCCTGCGGAGAGCGTCTGCGTGAGGCGTTGTGCCAGCTGATCCTGCAGGGGCGGCTGCTGGCGCCCGCCGGCGAACAGCTGCGGGAGGACCTGGCCCAGTGGCAGCTTTATGTGACCCTTGAGGGACTGGAAGAGCCCACCCCCGAGGCGGACCCATGGCTGTTGCAGCGCCTGGCCACACTGGGTGTGGAGGAAGCCGCCGACGCGGATCTGCTGGAGCCCGGCGACCTGCGCTTTGCGGGCATCCCCGAGTGGCAGCGTGAAGCCTTTGACCGGCAGTATCCGCGCCGGTTGTCACTGGGCGATCTCAAGCTGGCTGTGTATTATCACCCCGCCGCCCGTCGCATTACCCTGGAGAAGCGTGCCGGGGAGCGCAAGGCACAGCCCAGACGCTGGGAGCTGCCGAGCTGGACCGGCTGGCGGGTACGCTACCGCCAGAACAGCCGTGTGGTGGATATTCACTGACCCACAGGCCCTGCCTGCGTAACAATCAGCAACCCTAAAAAAAGACAGCACAGAGACCGGCCATGAATGACAAGACCCTGCGGAACAGTCCAACCAGCCCACTCAGCCGGCGCCAGTTCCTGTCACTGGCCATGGGTCTGGCGGCAGCGCCACTGCTTGCCCCGTCACAGGCGGCCGGCAATGCCAGTGACTTTGCAAAGCGGGACCTGTCGCGACTGCGACTGGCTTCGGTCCATGCCGTGGTCACCGACCTGTCCACGGGCAGCCGGCTGGTCAGCAAGCATGCGGACATCCCCGTCTCCATTGCCTCCATCACCAAGCTGATGACCGCCATGGTGGTGCTGGATGCCGGCCAGTCACTGGAGGAATGGCTGCCTTTCCTGGAGCGGGACAGGGCGGCGCCGGCCAATGCCTATTCGCGCATACGCATCCACTCGGAAGCGCCCCGTCGCGAGATGATGCGTATGGCGCTGACCGCCTCGGAGAACCTGGCGGCCCACAACCTGGCCCGACACTACCCGGGGGGATTCAATGCCTGCATCGAGGCCATGAACGCCAAGGCGGTCAAACTGGGCATGAGCCAGACACACTTTGTCGACCCGGACGGGCTGTCCACGGGCAATGTCGCCAGTGCCAGCGATGTCAGCCGCATGGTGCTGGCCGCCCACGACTACGACCCGATACGCCACCTCTCCACCACCGCCGGTTACACGGTCCGCTTCCGTCAGCCCCGTTACCGATTGCGCTACGGCAACACCAACGCACTGGTGCACAGTCCCCGCTGGGATCTGAGCCTGAGCAAGACCGGCTATCTGGACGACGCGGGGCGCTGTCTGGTGATGGTGGCCCGATTCCAGGGGCGGCCCGTTGCCATGGTCTTTCTCAACGCCTTTGGCCGGCGCACGCCACTGGGTGACGGCGGGCGTGTGCGGCGCTGGCTGGAAACCGGTGAGAGTGGCCCGGTCAATGGTGCCGCACTGGCCTATGAACGCCGCCAGGTGGCGGCACTGGAGTCCCGCGAGAAAAGCCCGGACAGGGCCCGTGAGGGTGAACCCGCAGACGAGGGAGAGTAACCGGTAACGCCCCCTATTCCCCGCCGGATTCCGTCAGGGCCCCTTCCGTGCAGTAATACACCATGTCCGCCAGCCCACGGGCCAGTGTCTCGAAGCTGATCACCGGGGCGGATTCCGAGAGGTGGCGTATCACGGCAAAGACGCCGCCATTGATGATGATGTAACCCAGTGCGGGAATGCCCTGGATCTTCAGCACCCGTGGCTGGTGCATGGCGTACTGCATCATCAGCTCGTTGAGGCAGCGGTTGATGGGCTCCAGGTGATCCCGCTGGGCCAGGTGCATGGCGTAACGGGCGTAGTGAAGGTACAGGCCGTTGTCCCGCAATAACAGCTGGCGGAACTCGTACAGCAGCGTCACCACCAGCTCCCGCTGCTCCATGGTGACCAGCCTGGGAAAAAGCGGCCGGATCATGCCCACGATCTCCGAGACAATCTGCTCATACATGGCGTCGTAGATCGCCTCCTTGTTGGCGAAATACTCGTACAGCGAGCCCACGCTGATGCCGGCGGTCTCGGCGATGTGTCGCGTGGTGGTGCCTTCCAGGCCCCGCTGCGCCACCACGATAAAACCGGCCTGGACAATGGCGTCCACCGTGGCCCTGGAGCGGGACTGTTGCGGGACTCGTGGCATGGTGCAAACTCCGGACGGGATGCTGTATCAACCTGAACAATTGCTGAGAGCAATGTGTCATTGAGGACTGTTACAGTCAACAGGGCTCTTTGCCTCGCGGATTCCGCTGTCAACCGATGGCCACTGAGTGCACAACGCCATCCGGGGTCCCTTCACGGATATCTTTTACAGAAGCCCGTTGAATGCATCGATCAGCACATCAGGCACACAGCCGGCGAGACGATGCTGCTATACTGACCGGACTTCAACATTGACCAAACGGAGACGTTCCATGGGTTTATCCACGGCCTTACACGCACTTGCCGCCGTTATCTGGGTGGGTGGCATGTTCTTCGCCTACATGGCCATGCGCCCCGCCGTGGCCAGGGTGGTGGACGTCGGGCAGCGCCCCGCCCTGTGGATGCACACTTTCGCCGGGTTCTTCCGCTATGTCTGGGGGGCCATTGTGGTGTTGCTGGTCACCGGATACGGGCTGATCGGCGCCTATGGCGGCATGGCCGCGGTGAACTGGCATATCCATGCCATGCACGGTCTGGGGCTGCTGATGATGCTGATCTTCCTGCACCTGTACTTTGCCCCCTACCGGCGCCTGAAGCAGGCCGTGGCGGCCGGTGACACGGCCGAAGGCAGTCGCCGTGTGGGGCAGATGCGGCTGTTTGTGGCCATCAACCTGGTGATTGGCCTGGCAGTGGTGGTGATCGGCGCTGGCGGGCGTTACTGGTAAGGGACAATCTCCCCGTTGCGACAGGCCCCCTACCGCCCTGTTTCAGTGGGCCTGCTGACGCCTCTGTTGCGAGACAGTGCTGGCAATTTCCTCCGCCAGCCGCTCCAGCAGCCGGGATTTGGCCGCCACCAGAGTGGCCGCCTGACGGTCCTCCAGTACCCGCTCCTCCCGGAAGGGGTGAGCGGGGCCGGACTGGCCCTCCAGGCGCCAGCGGCCACTGAGGATCATACGATCCTCTTCACCGGACTCCCCCCAGCGGGCCTCGAAGTGGTCCAGATCCACCAGCAGCCTATGGCCGCCCCCATCATGGACCCTCTCTGTCACCGCCCCCAGACGCTGCTGGAGATAGCCTGTGGTGGCCCTGGGCAGTGATTCCGCCCAGCGCACATTGGGCAGAGCCTGCAGGCGATGGGACTCGGTCCGCACCCAGAGACGGCGGTCATCCAGGTATTCCGGCATCTGCACGCGGGACATCATCAGCGGAGTCTGAGGGGACACAGGGGCCTCGGTGCTGACCGGCTCCGCATCACTCAGAGTGTAAAAACGGGTTTCCGGAGGACTGGCGCAGGCGGCCAGTCCGAGCAGCAGGGTCAGTGCCAGGGCATGCGTCTTCATGGTGACTCCTCTTCCTGGTCAAAAATCAGCAGACTGGGCTGTTTCTCCAGCTTTTCCGTCAGGCGGCGCAGGTTGTTGCCGCTGGAGGACAGGTCCCGCAGGAGACGACGCAGATCATCCCGCTCCTGTGAGCGGGGGTGGAACAGATCCTCCATCCGCACCGCCACGCCATCCACCCGCTCCAGTGTGACGGAGGCGCTGTCCAGCAGCGCCTCCAGCTCCTGGCTGCGGCTCTCCAGGTGATCGATGCCACGGCTGGACAGGCGGTCAACATTCTCCAGCGTGGCAGCGGAGCGCTGATCCAGTGATTCCAGTGTCTGGCGTGATTCGCCAATCAGCTCTCGACTGTCATCCAGTGTCCGGTGCAGCTTGTCCCCCACCCCGGTCAGCTCGCTGTTGAGTGTTTCGCTGAGTGACTTGAGTGAGTCCATGGTGGACACCACCGTTTCCAGGGTTTCCTCCCAGGGGAATCCCATGAGGGTATTGCGCAGCTGCTCGATCTCCGAGGGCAACGCGGGGATTTCCGGGGGATCCCCCTCACGGCCATAGCGACGGGCACTGGTGTCGGGCAGAAAATCCAGCTCCACCGCCATCTGCCCGGTCACCAGGCTGCGGGGCCTCAGCTGTGCCCTCAGCCCCTGCTCCACCAGGTCGTCCAGGTCCAGTGTGGCTCCCTCTTTGTCCGCCAGGTTGATATCCCCGGGCCGCAGCTGGAGCAGAACCCGCACCAGAACCCGTCCGGCCCTGGGGTCCGCCTGGATGCGCATCTGCCGCACCGTGCCCATTTCAATGCCTCGAAAGGTCACCGGTGCTCCGACATTCAGGCCACCCAGTTTTTCCTCGAAATACACCACGGATTTCTGGCTGGGCTCAAACCATTGCAGACCGCCGAACACCAGGAGGCCGATAATGGCCAGCGCCAGTGCCCCCATCACAAAGAGGCCGGTCAGTGCCGGTTTGCTTTTATTCATGGATCCGCTCCCTTGAGCTCCGGGCCGCGCCCGGAGCCAGAAATTCACGCACACTGGGGTGCCTGCTGCCATCACGCAGTGCCGCCGGAGGCCCCTGATCGATGGCGGTCCGGGTTTCCGGGTCCAGGTAGAGACAGTCGTCGGCAATGGCGAACAGGCTCTCCAGCTCATGGGTCACCAGCACCACGGTAATGCCCAGTGCATCCCTCAGCTGCAGTATCAGCTCATCCAGGCGCCGCGCGCTGAGTGGGTCCAGGCCGGCGGAGGGTTCGTCCAGAAACAGCAGCCGCGGGTCCAGTGCCAGTGCCCGCGCCAGACCGGCCCGCTTGCGCATGCCACCGGACAGCTCCGCGGGGTACTGGTCGGCGGCACCGGCCAGCCCCACCAGGGCCAGCTTGAAAGCCACCTGATCGGCAATCAGCGATGGCGACATGGTGCTGAACAGCTGCAGCGGCAGCGCCAGGTTCTCCGCTACGGTCATGGAGCTCCACAGGGCCCCGTCCTGGAACAGTACGCCACTCTGGCGCTGAAGCTGGCTGCGCTGCTCCTCACTGGCCCCCCACAGGTCTTCACCGGCCAGCAGAACCTGCCCCGATGTGGGCGGCTGGAGACCCACCAGCGCCCGCATCAGCGTGCTCTTGCCACAGCCACTGGGCCCCATGATGGCAAAGATACTGGCCCTGGCCACGCTGAAGCTGAGATCCTGCTGCACCGCCACGCCGTCAAAGGCCATGGTCAGGTCACGGACCTGGATCAACGGCGTCTCTGTGGGTTTGTCGGTCACGATCAGACTCCGGTGTAGGTGCTGATGATGGCAAACAGGGAATCAATCAGGATAATGCCCACAATGCTGATCACCACCGACCTGGTGGCGGCCTGCCCCACGGCGGCGGCGCTGCGACCCGAGGCCAGCCCCACATGGCAGCTCACCAGCCCGATCAGTGCGCCAAAGCACAGGCTTTTGAGCAGGCCGATGGCAAAGTGCTGCAGTGCCACCCCATCCAGTATGCGCTGCACAAAGACGGCCGGTTCCAGCCCCAGTGCCATCAGCGCCACCAGAAGGCCTCCGCCCATGCTGATCACGCAGGCATAGATGTACAGCATGGGCATCATCAGTGTCAGTGCCAGCATCCTGGGCATGGACAGGAAATCGAAGGGAGAGACGCCCAGTGTTTTCAGGGCGTCCACTTCCTGGTTGACCTGCATGGTCGCCAGGTGGGCGGCAAAGGCGGCGCCGGTGCGCCCGGCCATGACGATGGCCGTCATCATGGCGGCCATTTCCCGGGCCACAGCGATGCCCACCATTTCCGCGATGTAGACTTCCGCACCAAAGTCCCGCAGCTGCAGTGCGCCCACAAAGGCCAGTATGCTGCCCACCAGCAGGCTGACCAGAGTGATAATGGGAAGCGCCTGGGTGCCGCTCTCGCTCATGGCGTCCAGCAGATCCCGCCACCGCATGCGGGCCCGCCCGACACACAGCCGTCCCAGTCCGGCGATAAATTCCGCCAGGCTCAGGGCCCCTGCACTGATGGCCAGCTCCCAGTCCAGGGCGCGCTGACCCAGCTGCTCCAGCAGGCTGAGCGGCCGCGAGGTTTCCGGGGGGTGCTCATCGGGGCGGGCCAGCTCCATCAGCGCCTGCAGTGAGGGCTCTTCGGAGTGGATCACCAGCTCCGCCTGCCGGGCCTCAAGCTTCTCCCGGAGGTTATAAAGCAATGCCGGCAGCATGGCGCTGTGCCAGCTCTGAAGGCCATGGGTCTCCACGGTGAGTCGTTGCAGTGAGTCGGGACAGGCCGCCAGTATCGCATCGGCACTGGGTGGCCGTAAGGGACTGGCGCCGGGGTGGTCCCGTTCAGGGGGCGCATTGCGCAACTGCGCCGACCAGTGGCCCTGGATGGACAGGGTCCACTGCGCTTCTTCACCCTGCAGAGACCAGAGCGGCTGAGAGTCACTTTGGGGCTTCATTGCTGTGTTGTCCAAACGCCGCCCAACCCCTGTAATCCGGATGCACGACCCGGAATCGGTCACCGGGCAAGATCCCGCCACCTCACAAACAAAAACAGCGGGTTACCATCGAGTCTATCAGATGGCGAACCCGCTGGCCTCCTGTTTGCGGCCTGTTACGGTTCTCTCACATTCCCTGTTCTTTCCGTGGGCCGCAACGGGCGGAAGAACCCGCTCAGCCCTCCGCCTCCGGCGGACGCTCCACCAGGCGCAACTTGCCCTGACTGCATTCCGCCAGCTCGCGGATGCCCTGGGCATCAAAGGCGTCCACACGGATCACATCGTACATGGCCGCCATGGCCTCTGAAACAGAGGTCCGTTCATCCTGGCTGATCAGCTCCCTCTCAATGGCCCAGTCCAGCAGCTCCTCACGCTGGTGACCCAGCAGCATCTCGATATCCTGCAGCTCGTCCGGATCGGCCTTGCGGATGGCCTGGTTGATCCGGTCACGGGCCGGACGGGTCTCACGGGCCAGTCGCAGAGCGTTCATGATCCGCCCCACGGAATCCTCGGGATCCTCGTTGATGTAGACACCACGGATAATCCGCTCCCGCATGGGGCCTGGCTCCACAATGCTTTTCGCCACACGCCCCCCCAGCTCGTCGTCCGGAGGCGTCAGACGCCGGCCCAGCGGGAAGGCCATGGCACGCAGTGGCACCCGCAGTGCCTTCACCGGGTAGTTGCGGATGGCCTGGTCCATGGCCACCTGAAGATCGTAGAGTGAGCGCTGCAGGGCCCACTCGACAATATCACGGCTGTATTCCGGGTAATCCTCCTCGTGCCATTGCTTGATGGTGGCGGACGCGTAATACAGGTGCACCAGACAGTCCGCCATGCGCCCGGTAAAGCGCTGACGCGCCTTGAGCCCGCCACCCAGTGTCAGCAGGCTGACATCGGTCATGACGGCGAAGACCGCCGAGAAACGGGACAGCTGCCGGTAATGTCGCTGGATACGCCCCTCACCGGGCACCGGCTGCAGCAGGCCACCGGTGAGGCCCAGCAGCGCAGAGCGCATCACATTGCGGGTGGTGTGGGCGATATGGGCATAAAAGACCCGGTCAAACTGGCTGACCGCTTCCTTTTTGTTGTCATTACCCGCCGCCTCGATTTCCTGCACGATATAAGGGTGGCAGCGGATGGCCCCCTGACCGAAGATCATCAGGCTGCGTGTGAGTATGTTGGCCCCTTCCACGGTAATGGCAATGGGGATGGCCTGGTAGGCCCTGGCCAGGAAGTTACGGGGCCCACGGATGACACCGCGACCGGCCACCACGTCCATGGCGTGGGTGACCACGGTCCGCATCAAATCGGTGTTGCGGTATTTCAGCAGCGCCGATGGTACCGAGGGCTTCACGCCACGGTCCAGCATGCCGGAGGTGAACACCCTGGCGGCATCCATCATGTAGGAGTAGCCGGCCATGGGCTCCATGGCCTCCTGCACCCCCTCGAATTCGCTGATGGAGCGGCCGAACTGCTCGCGCACGGCGGCATAGGCGCCGGTGGTCAGGCAGGCCATCTTGCCGCCGCTGGCACCCAGTGCCGGCAGTGAGATGGAGCGGCCGATGGACAGGCATTCCAGCAGCATGCGCCAGCCCTGCCCCACCATGTCCGGCCCGCCAATCACCTGCTTGAGGGGGATAAACACATCCTCCCCCCAGGTGGGGCCGTTCATGAACATGGAGTTCATGGGCATATGGCGGGGGCCGTGGTTGACCCCCTTGGTGTCGCTGGGAATCATGACACAGGTCACACCCAGGTCCGACTCGCCGCCCATCAGCTGATCCGGGTCATACACCTTGATGGCCAGGCCGATGAGCGTGGCTACGGGAGCCAGTGTGATGTAGCGCTTGTTCCAGGTGACCTTCATGCCCAGCACTTCCTCGCCATCCCACTGGCCACGGCAGATCACGCCACGGTCGGGTATGGCCCCGGCATCGGAGCCGGCAATGGGGGAAGTCAGTGCAAAGCAGGGAATTTCCTGGCCACCGGCCAGCCGTGGCAGGTAGTGGTCTTTCTGCTCCTGGGTACCATAGTAGGTAATCAGCTCACCGGGCCCCAGTGAGTTGGGCACCATGACGGTCACGGCCGCGGAAACACCCCGTGAGGCGATTTTCATCACCACCTCCGAGTGGGCCGTGTCGGAAAAGCCCAGGCCGCCGTACTGCTTGTCGATCACCAGACCGAAAAAGCCCTGCTCGCGGATGTAGCGCCAGGCCTCCTCCGGCAGATCAAACAGCTCATTGGTGATCTTCCAGTCGTCGATCATGGCACAGAGGGTTTCCGTGGGCCCGTCCAGGAAGGCCTGTTCTTCGCTGGTGAGCTTGGGATGGGGCAATTCCAGCAGCTTTTGCCACTGGGGCTGGCCGGAGAAGAGTTCACCGTCCCAGTCCACGGAGCCCGCCGCCAGTGCCTGTTTTTCCGTGTCCGAGAGCTTTGGCAGTCGAGAGCGCACCCAGCCCAGCAGAGGCTCACTGAGCAGGTTGCGGCGCAACCCGGTGGGCAGTATCAGCACCAGCAACAGGGCCAGTACCAGCCCTCCCGAGAGAACGCTCAGCCAGTGCCAGCCATCCAGCCACATGCCCGCCAGGGCCGCCACAGTCAGCAACCCCGCCGCGGGCCACTGGCGCAACCCCAGGTACAGAACAACCAGTCCAACGACCAACAAGAGTAGAATGCTCATGGTGCCTCCCTTTACCGTTATAAGTGCCTGCTCGTGACAGCCCGCCCCCGGGCCGGCTGGTCCCGGACACAACAGACTTCATGGTTTCACAGTCCCGGGCTGATGCCTACCGGCGCTCTGCCGGGGGGGACGGCAGCCCCGAGGAATCACTTCAATACTGACGAAAGAGTGCCAGGGAAACAAACCGGCCACAAAAAAGCCGGTGCTTGTCAGGGCACCGGCTTTTGCGATTCAGGGGCCCAGGGCTGAGCCCCGGGCCTCAGTCGCCCTCGTCAAAGTCACCCTTGAACCGGGCATTGGTGTCTCCGGAACCATGGCCGCCGTTCTGCCCGGATGCCACCTTGCCTCCGCTGGGCTGCTGCAGCAGTACCGGAGCCGGTGGCGCCGTACCGTCCTTGTCCTGACCAAAGTACATGGTCATATGGGGGAACGGAATCTCGATACCGGCACGATCCAGATGGTATTTCACCAGCCGGTTGTAGGCGCGCCCAACGGCCCACTGCACACCGGGCAGTGTCTTGATGCGGATGCGGATATCGATGGAACTGTCACCCAGTGCCGTGACACCGTGCACCTCCAGGTCGCCGAGGATTTTTGCCTTCTCCTCGGGGTCCGAGATCAGCTCCTGGAACGCCTCTCGCAGGCGCACGATCACCTCGTCGATGTCCTCCCGGTAGGCCACGCCGTAGACGCCCACATGGTAGGCGAACTCGCGCATGTAGTTGGCCACGTTGTCGATGGAGGAGAAGGGAATCATGTGGTAAGTACCGGAAAGGTCACGGATCCCCAGTGAGCGGATGGTGAGCTTCTCGGCCGTGCCGGTCACCCCGCCGGCGGTGACGATATCACCCACATTGACCGCGTTTTCCAGCTGGATAAAGACGCCGGTGATGATGTCCTGCACCAGCTTCTGTGAGCCGAAACCGATGGCCAGGCCCAGCACACCGGCACCGGCGATCAGTGGCCCGATGTTGATGCCGATTTCCGACAGCACAATCATCAGGGTGATCACAATCAGTGTAATGGCAATGGCATTGCGGAAAATGGTCAGCAGTGTCTTCTCCCGGGCGCTGGGCTCGCCGCTGCCGGTGTCCGGGTTAAGCCGCTGCTCGATCCAGCTGGCCAGGCCGATCCACAGCACCATGGCCACGGCCAGTATGATGGTGACGGAAATGGCCGCCGACAGTGCCCTTGAGCCGCCTTCCGAGGCCATCCATTCCGCCAGGCTGAACAGGGCCCAGGCGTCCATCACCAGGCCAATCACCGCAATCAGGATCAGCACCCGGATCACTTTCATCAGCGTGGGCAGGAAGCTGTTGAGGCGGTTCTCCAGCATGGGAAAACGCAGACGGGTTTCCTCCGGCACTTTGAAGCCCCGGGTAATCAGCTGGCTGATCACCAGTGACAGGAAGATTCCGCCACCCACGGCCACCAGCGTCTGGAACGAGGCCCCCAGCATAAAGGGCAGTGCATCCTCGGGACGGGCCACAGTGACCAGCACCAGCGCGGCAAAATAGCCGATGGCCAGCACATACCAGCTCTTGGCCAGCATGCCCAGCAACAGCCGAGAGAAGGCCAGGTCGGCCCTGCGAGCCTGTGCCTCCAGGCGGTCCGACAGCAGCTGCTTGTTCTGCAGGATGATCACCACCGCGTAGAGGAAGGCCAGCACCATGATTACCAGAGCGGCAATGCGCCCCAGCGCCGGTGACAGGTTGAAGTTGATCATGGGCACCACCACCAGGATGCCGTAACCGATAAAGCCGCTGAGCCGGGCCAGCCAGGCATTCCAGTAGGCGGCCTGCTCACCGGTCAGTGGCAGTACACGCAGCCCCTCGTCCCTGGAGGCAAACACCACCCGCAGCAGCGCCTTGAACACCTCGATCACCAGAAAGGCGTTGAGGAACAGGGATTCGCGGGTATCCATCTCACCCGGCTCGCCCACCACAAACAGCGCCACCAGAAAGCCACCCACGTAGGCCAGCACAATCACCAGGAAATCCGCCAGTGCCGAACCGGCAACGGCCATGCTCTGTCGCAGCAGAGGACTGCCACGGGTGTCTTTTTTGGCCCAGCGGTTGGCCGCGGCAAACAGTGGCCTGGCCAGCCGCCGCAGCAGCAGGAAAGCCACCAGTGTGGCCAGAATCACCATGGCCAGGTTGAAGGCCGCCAGTGTCAGACCGCCCAGGTCCGCGGCGGCACCGGAATCCCCCAGAGCCCGCAGGGCTTCCATGGCACTGGAGAACTCCGTGGTAAAGTTGGTGGCAAAGTCCTGGGTGCTGTTGGCAATGCGGCGCGGGAAGGAGAGCTGTTCTTCCTCCTGGACACCGGGCATGCCCTCGATCAGCCCTTCTCCGCCGGACGCCTCCCCGTCCGTGGATGCTTCCGCCACAGCGGCCTGATCACGGGCGGCGGAAAGCGCCCTCAGCTCGGCCACAAGGCGGCTGCGGGCTTCGTCGTCCTCCAGCATATCCGCCAGAGTGTCGTAGCTGGGCGGTGCCTCGGTGCTGCCCTCTTGCGCCACGGTGGGCAGCGGAATCATCAGGGCAAAAGACAACAGAAAAAGGACAAGGGGGGCAAGGATCCGGAATGGCTTGTGACAGGCCACTGGCAAGTCTCCATAAGACGTGTTGAGGATTCTTGTCAGACACAGCGCGCTGACAGCTAGTCAGCATCACTATAAGGTGTCAATGCTTTGGGGTGAAGTGCGTCACAGAGTAAGTATAAATAGGGGTGCCGTATAAATCCGCCAGTTTGCGGGTACGGACCGGCTGCCAGCCCGGAAGGGCGAAATGGTGACTGATGACCCACTGCACGGATCCGGGGTCTTTTTGTAACCGCTCACTCACCGCACGCATTCCACGGGCCATGAGATAGCACAACAGCACCGAGGCACCGGAGAGGTCCGCCTGGCGGAAATCACGGCGGTAGAAGTGAAGATTACGTAACCGTAACAATTTAGCCAGCACACAGGCGGTTATCCAGGGGAACCAGGAGACCTCATAACCAATTACCTGCGTGTCGGGAAAACGCCGGGCAAAGGGAATGGCCAGTGTGCCCCAGCCGGACCCCATATCCACAATGGCCCCCGGGGCGCTTCGCTCACCTCCTCCACCATGACCCGTCGTGCCTGGCCCAGGCTGGGCATGGGGGACATGCCGTAGCGCACCGTGGAAAAGAGGATGGAGGCGGCCACCAGCAACACCAGCACCACGGGCAGCCATTCCAGCGGACTCATGTCATCCCCCCGAAAAGCCGCGAGGACGATGACCCTGTTTCCCCATTATTCAAAAGCCCGTCTCCTGAATCCAACCATCCCTTGCAGCCGTAACAACAGCCAATTCCAACTGACGGATCCCGCCCATGCGCACTGTTTCATTCATTACCCTGCTGATGGTTCTCAGTGGCTGCGCCACCACAGCCGCCGAAGCCCCGGCCAATGCCCCCTTCGATGTCACTGTGACGGAAAGCCAGCGTTACAGCCCCGGGGGCTGGAGCAAGGCCCTTTACGCCGACATCTTCCAGCCAGACCGTCCGGGACCAAACCCGGCCGTGCTGATGGTCCACGGCGGTGGCTGGGAGGGACGCCATCGCAGTGACATGGAGGCCAGGGCCCGGCAGATTGCCAGGGCGGGGTTTGTGGTGGTCAATATAGACCATCGTTTCGCCCCCGCCAATCGCTTCCCGGCGCAGCTCCACGATGTGCAGCAGGCCATGCACTGGATTCACGACAATGCCGGCCAGTACGGCATCGACCCCCGGCGCATCAGTGCCTATGGCTACTCCTCCGGGGCCCATCTGGTGAGCCTGCTGGCACTGGTGGCCGGACAGGGCGGAGAACTGGACACTCCTTACGGCGGTGAAAAAACCCGTCCTGTGGCGGTGATGGCCGGCGGCATCCCCAGTGACCTGACCAAGTTCGACAGTGGCCGGCGACTGATACAGCTGCTGGGTGGCCGGGAAGAAGAGATGCCTGAGAGGTATCGCCGGGCCTCACCGGTCTTCCATGTCCACGATCAGGCCCCGCCCTTTTTCCTGTTCCATGGCACTCTGGACGGGCTGGTGCCCTTTGACCACTCCGAGGATTTCCATCAGGCACTGCGCGATGCCGGCGTAACGTCGGAGCTCTACCCGGTGCGGATGCGGGGCCATTTCCTGACCTTCCTCATGGCCGGTGGTGCCACCGAGGAGGCCATCAACTTCCTGTATAACCACCAGCCCCGCTGAAAGCCGCCGTCAGGGGCGGGGCTATTCCCGCCAGTCTTCCGCCACCTGACGGCCACGGGCCTCGTTCACGGGCAGCACCGCGATAATGGCCAGTACAAACAGCACCAGGCAGAACAGGATGGCATCCGCCAGCCCCAGCACCCACTGAATCAGCCCCAGCCCCAGTATGCCGAAAATGGCCGCCAGCTTGGAGGCGGTGCCCCAGAAGCCGAAAAACTCCGCCGCCTTGCCCGTTGGTGTGAGCACGCCCACCAGGGCACGCCCGGCGGACTGGGCGGAACCGAGACTCAGCCCGGAGAGCACGCCGGCAAAAAGAAAGACATACTGGGCCTCCCAGTCAACCCCGAGCCAGTGCCCGGCCAGGGTTGTCAGGGCCGGTGTCTGCCAGATCGCCAGTATGGCCAGCAGCCAGAGCCCCAGTGTGATGAGGTAGGTGGTGCGGGCACCGATGCGGCTCTGGATATAACCAAAGCCAATGGCCCCTACGGCGGCGGTGATCTGCACCGTGATAAACATCAGGTTGCGCACCGAGTCCTCCCAGCCGATCACCTGTGCCCCATAGATAAAGGAAAAGCTGATGATGATGTAGATGCCCGCCATGGTGAAGAACACCGAGATCAGCAGGCTGCGCAGGTCCCGGAACTGCCCCACCTCGGACAGGGTCCGCGTCAGACGGGCCATGCCCGCCGCCATCAGTGACTGACCGGCAGGCAGCGGGTGGGCCTCTCCCCTTTCCCGCAGAAAAGCGAAGGTGGGAATGGCCGCCAGCAGGAAGAACACGGCGGCAAAAGGCCCCACCCAGCGGATGGTGTCGTAGTTCTCCGCCGTCACCTCCCCCAGGTAAAACAGGGTGAAGGCAGTGGCCACCAGGCCGCCGATATAGCCAAGCCCCCAGCCAAGGCCGGAAATCCAGCCCAGATCGTCCCGCGAGCCCAGGTCCGGCAGGAAGCTGGAGATAAACCCCTCCCCCATGGCGTAGGCAAAATTGGAGACAATAATCAGCACCATGGCCGGCACAATCCAGCCGGGCTCCACAAAGTACAGCAGCCCCGTGGCCACCACCGTGGCCAGGTAGCTGATAAACAGAAAGCGCTTGCGGCTGCGGGTAAAGTCCATGATGGCCCCGCACAGGGGATTGGACACCACCACCATCAGGTAACTCAGTGCCAGTGACAGGCTCCAGAGCAGATTGCCCAGCCGGTAATCCGGGGCGTCCCCCACAATGACCCGGGTAAAGAGGTCCCCGAACACCACCGTGATAATCAGCAGGGTATAGCCCTGATTGGCGAAATCGAACATGGCCCAGCCGAAAATCTCCCGCTTCGGCGCCAGTGTGCTTGCAGGAACCATTGCCATACCTTTTGTCCAAGTTGACGATACTGCACTGAATGGGCAGCCGGTGTTCCCTTGTGCCATGGGTCCGGAATACGGTGACGGGATCAGGGCCTGCGCCGGTAAGCCTGAATTCTAGCCCATTCAACTCCGGCAGTGGGCTCCGTGACCGTAACAGCTTTGCCGGAAGGGTGTCTCAGGAGGACAAACACGCTGTCACCCGAAGCATTCAAGTGCTTGTCCATTCTGCTGCAGTTAGTGCAAGAAGCACAGCCTGTCCCAGCCCCGCAACCCGGGGTGGCAGGCCATCCAATAAGGAGGAATGACCATGAAAAAAACCGCACTCACTCTCGCCATTGCCGCCATCAGCGCCACACCCGCCATGGTGTCGGCACAGGATTATCAGGTGGAAGGCCTGCTGAATTACCAGAACCTGGATTTTGACCGGCCGGGAGTCGTCAGCCGCGACCGGGGCGCTGTGGAGGGTCGCTTTCATCTGTTACCGGTGCGTACGGCGGGCCATCCACTGGCTGAGGCGGCCTATCTGGAGCGTTCCGACAACCTCTTTCTCAGTTATCGGCACGAGGATGAAAGCCACGAGGACAAGGTCCGTGTCGGCGCTGAAGGCTATGTGCAGGACTTCTACGGGCGCGTGGAAGTCAACCATGTGGAAGACTTCGGCGGAGGGGGCAGTAACGCGGAATCCAGCAATACCGGTGCCGCCGTGGATATTGGCTGGCTGCCGCCGCAGTTGCAGAGTCTGCGTCTTACCGTGGGCGGGGCCCTTGACAGCCCGGACCACTTCCAGGAAGACGTGCTGCGTTTTGGCGGCAAATGGGTACAGTCCATGCAGGCCGGCACCGCACTGAGTCTGGAAGCCCGTTACGACATCGTGGATGACGACAATGACACCACGGTGCTGGATGTACGGGGGGATTACTTCCTCACCAACAGCATCAGTGTCGGCCTGGGAGGCCAGCGCGTCGACAACGACGCGGACGACAATACCGCGTTCACCTTTGGCAGCGAGGTCTTTCTCACGCCGCTGTTCAGTGCTGCGGTGGATTACACACTGGACGCTTCCTTCAACAATATCCCCTCCGTAGAGGCGGATATTCTCTCACTCACCGCACGGGCCCGCTTCTGAAAAGCGACCCGGTTGACCTGGGCCTCCGGCCTTTGCCGGAGCGCCCTGCCTCTTTAAAGCCCCTCCCTTGACCCTGAAGGCCAGATCGCCCCACCGATTGCAGTAAACGTTAAGTGGGACAACCCATTAATGGGTCCTTCGTGTTCCAATTCCGTCACAACAGTGACATCCGTTGGCCAGAACCGTGCATAACGCACTGCCTGTGGCGCCCTGTCATGGCAGATTGTGTCTTTGACCGGGCGTCCTGTTAACAAACGACGGCAACCCGATGGCTGGATAACGGGCCCATCCGCCAGTGCCTGTGACGTAACCGGCTGATGCATCATCAGGCCCGAGCAAGGAGGACACCCCCTAATGAACCGCAAAGCGCACCTGCTGATGATGGTGGCAGCACTGAGCGCCTCACCGGCTCTGGCCTACGATTACGACCACGACTATCAGTGGGAGACCCAACTGGGTTTCCAGCCCCTGGCGTTCCCGGAGGACACACCGGAGGATCGCAACCGTGGCCACTTCCAGGCCATCTATTACCCCCAGCCGGTGCGCACCTGCTGTCACCCCCTCAAGGAGCTGGCCTTTGTGAACCGGGCCACCGCCATCCATGCCAGCTACGAGTACGAGGACGACACCTTCCAGGAGATCTATCGCCTGGGGGCGGACTATTACTACATACCGGGCATGTACGGTGCGGCACAGGTGACCCATGTGCGCAAGTTCGCCCAGCCGGAACTGGATGAGGGCAACGATACCGGATTTGGCATCGTGCTGGGGCTGGTGCCACAGAGCCTGCCGCAACTGCGCCTGACCGCCGGCGTCACCTGGAACAGCCCGGACCACTTCCAGCGCCCCGTGGTCGCCGTGACCACCAAGTTTTTCCACCAGACGGAAGGGGGCGGCGCACTGAACCTGGAGCTGGTGCAGGAGCTGGTGGACAACCCCCTCAAAAGCACCATCACCGACCTGAGCGCCGAGCTCTACTACAACCGCCACATCAGCATCGGCACCGGCATCAACATTTCCAGCAACCGCCAGGAGGAGAACGTCTCCCCCCGGGTCAGCACCGAACTCTTCCTCACCCGCCTGATCAGCCTCTCCGTGGAGTACCGCTGGGAGAAATCCCTGGACAACAACCCGTCACGGGTGGCCGACAGCCTCTCCGGACAGGCACGGGTGCGGTTTTAAGGGATGCTGTTTCCCGCTTGAGTGCGAAGTACCATAAAAAAACGCTGTCATGGACAGCGTTTTTTTATGGTCTGAAACACACCGGGCCGCACCCGCTGGGGTGAAGCCCGGCTGGAGGGTCGTTACTGTTCCTCTTCAGGCACCAGTGCCTCGAACAGGGGGATCAGCAGCTCGATCAGATTGCCCACCCGATTGTCCTCGAGGGACCGCTCGAAGGGGGCGATGGTCTCTGAGGTGCCGTCCACTCGCGCCAGCATCCAGTCATCCTCCATCAGCCCCGGATGCACCGTGGCCAGGACCCCTTCGCCACGGGAAATCGCCCCGTACAGGCCCGGCAGGTGCAGCACCATGGCCGTGGACTGGCTGTTGGCGCCGGTGATGGCCAGACCGCCCTGGGGGGCCTGGCTCAGTCCGAAGTCACGCTGGCCTTTTTCCGTGTCCGCCACGGAGACTGTCGCCTCCCCCTGGAAGTCCAGCAGATCCGGTGTCAGCACCGCCATCAGCGGCTCCAGGTCCAGATCCGCCAGATCCCCTTCCCCGGAGAGCAGTGTGTCCAGCAGGTCTTCCATCACCGCCACCAGTTCCTCGCCGCCTTCCAGCTCGCTGTTGGCGACCACCGTCACCGGGGGCAGTCCGAGCCGGTCGCTGACAAAAGCGGTGGAGAACCGGATGGCATCCTCCAGTGTCAGGCGCAGGCCATCCTGCCCGTCCAGCGTGGAGAGGGTCTCGCCGGCGGGGTTGACCCGCTCGCCGCTGACCACCCGGATATCCAGAAGGGGGCCATCGGTGCCCTGTGTCAGCACGGAGCGGTCCAGCCACAGCCGGGTGTCGATATTGCTGATGCGGTATTCACCCATGCTCTCGTCCCGGGCAACCAGGCTGAAGTCCCCGGTGAAAGTGATCGCGGCCCGCAGATGCGCCAGCAGCTCTTCAATCAGCGGGTCACGAATCTCCGCGTTGGCAAATTCCACCGTGCTGAGTTCGTTAAAGCCGGACAGATCGTTGTCACCCAAGTCCATGTCCAGCCGCAGGTCCAGTGTCAGTTCGGCGGTATCGTTAACAATCTGGCCCTCCATGGTAATCGGCATCTGCCCTTCACCGGTCACCAGGTCGCGGATATCTTCCGCACTGAACACCAGGTCCACCTGCTGGCCTGAACGCTCACCCTGAATCATCAGTGAGCCGCTCCTCCAGAAAGTCTTTCCGGAATCCTCCACCAGAGTGGCGTAGGGAGGATCCACGTCGCAGGAGCCACCGTTCTTTCTCTCAGGCACGCAAAGGGCGGCATCCACCGCAAACCCCAGGGCCTCTCCCAGAACACCCAGCATGTCTGCGGTGTCGGTACGGGCCTGTTCATCGGCGTACAGCCAGCCCAGTCCGCGGTGGTCCGGGTGCACGGAATCGGCACCGGCGATGGCCTGGTCGCGATAGACCAGGATCTCCTCCACCAGTGACATGGCCTGGTCCAGATCCTGTTGCGAGTGGCGTGCGCTGCCCACCATTGCGGTCACGCTGCGGGACTCCCAGGGGTCCAGCAGTACCGCGACCTCGGCGGCGTCGTCGCTGCCGGGGCGGATGCTCTCGGCCACGGTGGCCGCGGCCGCCAGCAGGCTCTCAAGCCCCGGTACCGTCACATTGGTCTGCTCCAGGTCCGGCCAGACGGACTCCGGGTCCAGACCCAGCGCCCTGAGGGACTCCGCCACAGGTCCGCCTTCCAGGTCCACAGCGGCGATGGGCAGCTGCCCGCCCAGTGCGCTGAACATCACCGCCGCCCCCTCGGACAGCTCGGACACGGTCCACTGGGAGGACTGGGCCAGTTCATCAAAGGCCGCGGACAAATAGGCGTGACGACGGGCGCCGGTTGAGGCATCCGCCACGGACTGCCCATGGGACAGGTCCGCCGGCGCCGTGGTGGCGGGGCTGCCGGCCAGGCCCAGAAGCTGGCCCATGCGCGACAGCGACAGTTCCGTGGAGGCATTGCTCAGCCCCGGCGGCAGCTGCCCGGCCCAGTGGGCGGCCATGGTGGTCATGGGACTGACCACCAGCGTGCCGGACGCCACGGGGCAGCCACCGTCCGTGGGAACCAGTGTGCTCAGTGTGTAACCGCTGTCCGGGCTGAAGCGCTCTCCCTGTGCCACGCCGTTACAGCCGGAGGGCGCGTCACAGCGGCGCAGACTCTCCGGGGTGCTGCTGATGCGCACACGCAGTGGCTGTTCCATTTCCGGCAATGCCAGCGTGAAGCGGCCCTGTCCGTCACTGCGCACCGGCTCGCCCACGGCATTCCAGCCGCTGCCGTCGTAGCGGGCGGCTTCCACCAGCGCCTGTTCCATGCCGCCGGCGATCACGCCATTGATGGTGCAGTCCGCAACCGGAGTGACTTCTTCCGGCGGATTGTCTCCGGGTGAGGTGGTTTTCCTGTCATCACCACCGCCACCGCCACTGCCACCACCGCAGCCTGACAGCACCACAAAACCCAGGATCAGACCTGTTCGCAGTAGAACCCTCATAATCACATCTCCCTGACTTCTTATTGTCAGCATCAACAATAATGAGCAGGCGCAGTGAGGGTCCACGGGGAACTGATGGATTTGTGATCAATGGCGAGAAATGAAGAACGAAAGTTTTAAGGCCTTTTTCGACAAAGATCGCAGGGTTTTCATGACAAATTGCCAGAGAGCGAGGTCACACAGGCCCCATACACCAGGGCGGACTCGGCCCTGGTGCCGGGTAGAGGGCAGGCTCAGCTTCGGACAATATGCTGCGGAACCAGCATAACGGGGGTAACGGCCAGCCGCAGTACCGACTCGGCCGTGCTGCCCAGTGGCAGCTCACGCATATCCGTCTCACCCCGCTTGCCCATCACCATCAGGCGTGCACTGCACTCCCTGGCATAGCGGGTCAGCTCTGTGGCCGGGTCTCCCTGCAGCGTCCTTAGTGGCATGTCTTTGCCCAGACTGTCCGCCATTGCCCGGCCTTTTTCCAGCTCTTCGGGAGACAGCGGCTCACTATCGCCATCGCTGACCATCACCACCTCCCCGCTGTTGTGGCCACCGATCAGCCCGGCAAACAGGGATTCCGCCCGGCTGGCCGCCTCGGAGCCGTCTGTGGCCAGCAGCAGCGGGGACTGTTCCGTGGTGCCGGTGGCATCCACCGGCAACACCACCTCCGGTATCTGGGCCAATCGGGCCACATTGAGGGTGACATTGCCCAGTATGAAATCCCGGTACACGGAATGGCTGGAGTTGCCCACAATCACCCCGTCCGCCTGTCTTTCACGGGCGCATTCGATCAGCTCACTGGCGGGCATGCCACGGCGGAACTCGTGGGCCACCGGCAGTCCGTAGGCCTTACCCAAATCCTCTGCCAGCTGGCGTAGATGGCTTAATTGGCTGGCCCCTTCCTCCGGGGACTCCTTCTGCCAGCGCAGCGTCTTGTGCACATACACCAGTGTGACCTGCTGTACACCCAGCAACTGCAACAGGGGCTGAAGCCGTTTTTCCAGTTCCTGCCAGGCTTCGGAAAAGTCCACACCAACGATAACCTGCTTGAACATAGGGCCTCCTTGGACAGAGAGTGTCATTGACCTTGTGAATCCGGGCCTTCTTTACGACAGTATACAAACACTGGCACGCTCTACTGCAGTATACAAACACTGGCACGTTCTGGCGTGATTACTGCCAATTACATTACTGCATGAATTTATGAAAAGGAGTTATAAACATGAATCTCAAACCGTTTATCGCCACCATCAGTCTTGCCGGATTACTGGCCAGCCCGGCACTGGCCGGGCACGACTACGGCGGGCTCTCAGCCCATGCCAACTTCCATGACAACGAGGGCAATGCCGTGGGGGAAGCCCATATGGACCAGGGCCCCAACGGCGTTCTGGTGACACTGGAGATCGAGGGTCTTCCTGAGGGGAAGAAAGCCATTCATATCCACGGCAAGGGCACCTGCGAGGATCACGAAGCCGGCTTCAAGGACTCAGGGGGGCACCTGAACCCGGATGGCAAAAAGCACGGCCTGATGAACGAGGAAGGGCCGGACGCCGGGGATTTCAACAACTTCTATGTCCATGACAACGGCTATGGCTGGGCCGAGCTGTTCAACCCCCGTGCCAGCCTGGACGGCAGCTATGGGGCGAAGATCCTGGATGAGGACGGCGCCGCACTGGTGATCCACGAGAACCCGGACAACCACGTGGACCAGCCCATCGGCGGTGCCGGCTCCCGCATTGCCTGTGCCGTTATAGAGCCCCACTGAGTCAGCGGCCCAGTCGCTGACAGGCCCCGCCCGGGTTCAGTCCCTGTCACGGCTCCAGGCAACGCGGTTACGGCCACTGGCCTTGGCCCGGTACAGAGCCTTGTCGGCCGTGGCCAGCATGGCCTCACCCGTCAATGGCTCTCCCTCGCCCCACTCATCACTGCCGGCAATGCCGAAGCTGGCCGTTACCTGTATCTTCTCCTGGCCTGAATGGAAGACCAGTCCGGCGATCTCACTGCGGATGCGTTCCGCGATCACACCAGCCCCCGTCGAGTCGGTGTGGCGGAGAATAATGGCAAACTCCTCACCGCCGTAACGACAGACCACATCACTCTCCCGTGAGAATTTGTTGAGCACCGCAGCCATGCGCTGAAGAACACTGTCGCCGAAGGGGTGTCCGTACTGGTCATTGATCCGTTTGAAGTGGTCGGCATCCAATAGCAGCAGCGAGACGCAGTGGCCGTGACGCTCCAGAACCGCCGTTTCCACGGCCAGCTGATCGTTGAAGTGCCCCCGGTTCCAGAGGCCGGTCAGGGCATCGATCTGGGCCTTTGTCACCAGCAGATCGTGGTAGCGCTTGGTGCGAAGGGCAGAGCGAACACGGGCCTTGAGCTCCACTGCGTCAAAGGGCTTGGTCACGTAGTCCACCGCCCCCAGGTCAAACGCCTCCACCTTGGTGGCCGTATCCATGGTGCCGGTGAGGAAAATCACCGGTATCTGCGTCAGGTCTTCATCCGCCTTGATCTGCCGGCACAGTGTCATGCCGTCTGTGTCCGGCATATCCAGATCCAGCAGCATCAGGTCCGGCCTTTCTTCCCGGGCGAGCGCCAGAGCCTGATTGCCGCTGTAAGCGTGCAGCAGGTTCAGCCTCTGGGACTTCAGGCGGGCACCCACCAGATAATGAATGTCCTCGGAATCATCGACAATCAGAACCGACTGCTCTATCAGGTCACTCACTCTGACCGCTCCTGTTTCCGGCACGGCTAACCCGCTCACAAAGAGCGCTGAAGCGTCTGAGTGCCGCCCGGATCTCAGCACCGCCTCTTGCCTCCCGGGCGGCGTTCTCCAGAACCCGGGCCTCATCACTGAGTGGCATGAATCCATAGCTTCCCGCGGCACCCTTGATCTGGTGAACCAGCCGTAGCAGCCTCTCCAGGTCATCCTCCTCGGCAGCGGTCTGTATGGCCTCCAACTGACCGGGCAGGCGCTTTACAAAACCCGCCACCAGGTCCTTCATTTCCGGATCGTGGGCATAGAGGCTTTCAAGAGGACTGTCCGCCGGTGGCGGCCCGGAATGGTCGCCTGAATCCGGGGCGGGCGAAGCCGGATCCACTTCGCCCAGAGCACCATTGAGATAGCTGGCCACCGCCGCGATCAGCTCCTGGCGGGCAATGGGCTTGGTGAGATAGTCATCGCAGCCGGCGGCCACGCAACGTTCCCGCTCACCGCTCATGGCATGGGCGGTGAGTGCCACGACGGGGCCGGAATAGTCCTGGGCACGGAGTTTGGCCGTGGCGCCATAACCATCCAGTTTGGGCATTTGCATGTCCATCAGGATCAGGTCAAAGGGGGCCTGGTTGCGCATCGCCTCAAGGGCCTTTTCCACCGCCTCCTGACCATTATCTGCAATTTCCACCGCCAGTCCCTGCTTGCGCAATATGGTAGCGAGCAGTATCTGGTTGTCGTGGCCGTCTTCTGCCAGCAGGATGCGACCCTCCAGCTGACCGGCCGGGTCCTGCTGGGGCACCGATGTATCCAGTACATCGCTGATCACGCCAGGTTCATGAACCTCCTCCCCATCCACGGGTATCTCATCATACAGCACCAGTGTAAAGGTACTGCCCTTGCCGGGTGTGCTGTGAACACGGATGTCCCCTCCCAGGGCTTCCGCCAGTGAGCGGCTGATGGCCAGCCCAAGGCCTGAACCACCGTATTCACGGGTGGTGGAAAGGTTGGCCTGATGAAAGGGCTGGAAAAGCAGATCCCTCTGTTCCTGGCTGAGTCCGATGCCGGTGTCCACCACATCCACCTCCACCCGGGCCCTGTCACTGCCCTTGCCCAGACAGCGGGCCACCACCAGGATGCCACCCTCATGGGTGAACTTAATGGCATTGCTCAGCAGATTCAGCAGGATCTGCCGTACCCGGGTCGGATCACTGCAGAGATGGACCGGCAGGGGAGTCTCGTAAATCAGCTCAAAAGTCAGGTTCTTGTCCAGTGCCCGCACCTGCATCACTGAAGCCGCCTCATGGAGAATGTTGGGCAGTGAGCAATCCAGATACTCGATGCGGAGCTTGTTGGCATTGATCCTGGACAGATCCAGCACATCGCTGATCAGTGCCAGCAGGTGCTCGCCGTTACGGCGGATCGACTGGATATAGTTGAGACGGTCACTTTCCCCCAGGTTCGAGTCCATCAGCAGGTCGGAAAACCCCAGCACCGCCGTCAGTGGCGTGCGGATCTCATGGCTCATATTGGCCAGGAATTCGCTTTTGGCACGGTCACTGGCCTCGGCCACTTCACGGGCCTTCCGAAGTTCCTGCTCCACCTGCTTGGAACGGGTGATGTCGTGAAAAACCACAACAGCGCCCACCTGTTGTCTTGCGCTGTCCAGCAGAGGCCTGGCGCTGGCGGAGATATGGCAGTCTTGAGCATTCGCCGGTGAGCGAACCAGCAGCTCCTCATCATCCACGGATTCCCCCTGGAGGGCCCGGCTGAGAGGAAGCGACTGGGAGGCATAGGGGGTCTTTCCATCGATGTGGAAGAAACCATAGTCCTCACTCCAGGTTTCCGGTCCCGAATCCGACTTTTTCTGACCCAACAAGCCCCTGGCCGCCTGGTTGAAGACCAGCAGGTTCCCTTCCATGTCGGACACCACCACCCCTTCCACCATGGAATCCAGCACGGTGCGCATCACCACCTGCTCCTGGAGCAATGCGGAGGACTCTCTCCCATTCTCTCTCTCGGGAAACAATGCCAGCAGCTGATTTTCCAGCACCGAAAAATCCGCCTCCAGGTTCTCAATGGAGTGTTCGCCAGAGGGCTCTTGAACCGACTCCCCCGGCAGCCAGTAACGGATACGGCGCTGCAGGTCGGCGAGTCTGGTGTCTTCCTTCATAACAGACTCCGGGACAATGACGGGATTAAAACCACTGACAATCCTCGTTGGCATCCCTAACGAAAAGTTTCTTAATTTTTATAAAAATCAAGATATCAGTAAACGCTTACAATCAAAGAACACCCTAATTATACACCATTTGATGACGACAATGTCTTTCTAGAAACTCAGCTCAACACCGGCAAAGAGATTGCGATCCGGAGCCGGCTCAAAGAAATTGTCGTTACTGGCATTAACCCGGACATTGCTGAAGTATTCCTTGTCCGTGAGGTTGTTGATAGCCAGGTAGGCCTCCACCGTCCGGCCAGCCAGTGTGAAGCGCCGCCCGGCACGGGTGTTGAGCAGGCCGTAGCCGGCCACACGCTCATTGTTGCCATCTTCCGCGAAGACATGGCTCACCAGCAGTGTGTCCACCAGGGCATACCAGCCGGAGGCCGGGTCCCGCCAGGCCAGCTCGGCAAACAACTGGTGCTCCGGCAGGCCGGGCAGCCGGTTGCCGCTGAAGTCGTTGCCCTGCTGGTCCGTGAAGCGGCGGTAGCGGAAATTGGAAAAAGTGTAGCTGCTGCTCAGAGTCCACTGGCGGCTGACAAAATACTCCAGCCCCAGCTCGACCCCTTCACGGCGGGTCTCGCCGGCGTTGGCAAAACGGTCCGGGTTGCTGTCCACCTGCACAATCTCGTCCTCGGTGCGGATGCGGTACAGGGCGGCTTCATAACGGGCCCGCTCACCCAGAAAGCCTTTCATACCCAGCTCCATATTCAGTGCCTGCTGGGGGTCGAGCCCCGGGTCAAAGCCCTGGTCCGGCTCTGTGGGGTCGTAGAATTCCGTGAAGGTGGGGGACTCGAAAGAGGTGCCCAGGTTGGCGTAGATGCGATGCCTTGGGTGCAACTGGTAGGAGGGGCCCAGTGTGGCGCTGAACTCATTGAAAGTCTCCTCCCCCGAGGCCTCACCCTGGCCCCGCTGGTCCCGGATATCCAGACGCAGCCGGTCAAAGCGGGCGCCCAGTGTCAGTGTCAGCCGCTCGGTCAGTGACAGATCCCCCTGGCCGTAAACGCCGGTGCTGGTGCCGGTTTCAATGGCGTCCTGTGTCTGTGCCCCCAGGTCGCCGTTGAACTCACGAATGAAGCGCTCCCGGTCGTCACGCTGCTCACGGACCTCCGCACCGACCACATAACTCAGTGGCAGCCCCAGCAGCTCATTGCTGTGGGTGTAACTGCCGGAGAAGCCGTAGAAGCGGCGGTCATAGCGGATCAGGCTGGGCCCTGGAAAGGGCAGTTGCTGGCGGAAGTCACGGCGGCTGAAAAAGGTTTTCAGCTGCAGCTCACCGGGCCAAAGGGCCCTGTCGCTGTAGGTCAGGCCAAGGCGTTGCTGCTCCACGGTCTGTCCGGCATCGAATTTCTCCGAGAAGGTATTGGCCTGTCGGCGGTCCTCCCGCACCTCCTCGCGCTTCAGCCCGCCCGGGTCCTCCCCCTTGGGCTGGTCATAGGCGGTGAACACCGCCGTCAGATCCCGCTGTGGTGAAATGGCGTAACGGGCCTGGCTGTTGAACAGCATCTTTTCTGTTTCACTCTGGCGGCGGTAACCGTCGTAGTCCATGTGCCAGGCGCTGGCATAACCACGCCAGGGACCCCGTTCGCCACCACCCTGCAGGGCAAAGCGGCGGTAACCGTAGCTGCCACCCTGTGCCTCGGCCTCAAGGCTGTCCCCTTCGCGACCATCACGGGTGCGAACGGACAGCACGCCGCCGGAGGCGTTGCCATAGAGGGCCGATGAGGGACCGCGCAGGACTTCCACCTGACGGGCCGATGTCAGGTCAATGGTGTCCACCTGGGACTGGCCATCGGGCAGCGTCTCGGGAAAACCGTCCAGCTGGAGCCGTATGCCACGGACACCGAAGGGAGCCCTGGCGCCGAATCCGCGGATGGACAGGCGCAGGTTCTGGGCAAAGTTGTAGCGGTTCTGGAAGAAGACGCCGGGCACCCGGTTGAGGGATTCATCCAGCTGCAGGTGCTGTCGCGCCTGCTGCAGGTCCTCTTCCTCCACCAATGACACCGCTGCCGGAGTGGCCTGTATGTCACGGGCCAGCCCGGGGGCCGTGACCGTGACCGGGTCCAGAACCGCAGACCCACCGTCTTGCGGGGCTTCGTCATCCGGCGCCGTCACCGGCTGGGCCAGTGCCTGGCCACACAGGAGCATCAACAGCAGCGCCAGACAACGGCGCAGGTCAGTCCCGCTGTGGCTCCACCCGGTACTGGGGCTGGCCTGAAATGATGCCCACCACATTCTCGAAGGGCTGGCCGATGTGCATGCCGTCACCGTCGATGACAAACTCGCGCACGCTCTTGTCGTGGGGCGAACCGCGCATCTTGAGAACCGTGATACCACGATGCATTTCTCCTTCGGTCTCCACATAACGCAGCAATATGATGGAATCGGTAATGGTGGATACATGGGATTCCGTCACGGAGCTGCCCCCAAAAAGATCCGGTGTCGCAGCAGTATACATGCCAGCGGTGCCCTGTTCCTTGATGGCGGACGTGAGACTGATGACAAACTGACGGAACGCCTTGGTGGGTGACACCCGCTCCAGTGCCGAGAGACTGTCCACGGCCACACGGTCCGGCCTGAACTCCAACAGAAGACGGCGCATTTCCAGCAGGTGATCCTCGATGCCCGTGCGCTCCGGGTAGCTGCACACCACCTTGAGCAGCCCCTTGGCCTCCATGGCATCCACATCGATGCCCCAGCCCCGGGCGTTGCGGGTGAACTGGTCCTGGCTTTCCTCGAAGGCAAACAGCAGGCAGCGCTCACCCCGATCCACGCCACCGGCGAGAAACTCCGTGGCCATCAGGGTCTTGCCGGTGCCGGTGGCGCCACTGATCAGGGTGATGGAGTCCCGGAAAAAGCCACCACCGCACATTTCATCCAGGTCAGAGCTGCCCGAGCTGACCCGCTTGTCCGAAGAGGGTTGAGTGAGCTCCATGGCGGAAAGAGGCATAAAGGCCAGACCCTCGCCGTCCACGATGGTAAAGGGATACTCCCCTTTCTGGTGGCCGGTGCCCCGGAACTTGAGGATTTCCATGGTGCGCCGGCGCTTTTCCCCGTCCAGCACATTGCGCAGTATGATCACGTTATCGGCAACAAACTCCTCCACGCCGTAACGGGCGATATCGCCGTATTCGTGGACTCTCTCCGCGGTCAGCAGCGCGGTAATCCCCCTGGATTTGAGGTAGGCGGCCACGCGGAACATTTCACGGCGGATATTGGCGCTTTCGGTAAACTGGTTGAACACCGCTCCCAGTGAGTCCATGGAGAGACGGGTGGCTCCGGCGCTCTCGATGGCATGGCCCACTTGGGCCATCAACCCTCCAAGGTCGTATTCACCCACCACAATGGTGTCCATGTCCGGGTCCGGTGAAGCGTCCACAAAGGTCCATTTGCCGGCTTTTTCCCAGCCTTCAATATCCCAGCCGAAACTCTTGAAGTTGCGCCTCAGGTCACTGGCGCTTTCCTCGAAAGTAATGAAAATGCCGGCCTCGTCGAACTGCAGTATGCCCTCCGCAAGAAACTGGGCCGCCATCACCGTCTTGGCGCTGCCGGCGGTGCCGGATACCAGCGTGGTGCGCCCCTTGGGCAGGCCACCACTGGCAATATGGTCAAAACCGGGGATGCCGGTAGGCAGTTTCTTGATGGTCGTGGCAGAGTGTTCAGAGTCTGAATTCATGGGATTACTCCTTGTGGCATCCATCATTCATAAGGCCATGACAGGCCGAACCGTCACTTGGGTTCAAGATCCAGTGCGGACAGGACTCCGTCCATACTGGCGATATCACCCACAATGCGCCTTGGCGGGCCCGGTGAGAGTTTCTGGAGCGTGGGTGTGGCCAGAATCCGGGCCTTACGGGCCAGTTCCGGCTCGGCCACCACATCGACCACCCGGAAATGACTGCCGGCAGGCAGTTGCCGGTCACAGAGGGACTGGAGGCTGTCGATGGCCCGCCGGGCCCGGCCGCTGTCGCCGGTGACATACAGCACCAGCTCAACAATCTCATCCGTCATGGGGGCAGCTATCCTTCATAAAGGCTTCGAATTGCCCGATGGGTACGGGGCGACTGAAATAATAACCCTGGTATTCCAGGCAACCGTATTCGCTGAGCAGGTTTTTCTGGGCCTCCTCTTCCACCCCTTCAGCAATTACAGACAGTCCCAGACTCTGACCAAGGCGAATCACGGTTCGGGCGATCACCGCATCGTTGGGATCCTGCAGCACATCCCGCACAAAAGACTGGTCGATTTTCAGCTGGTCCAGTGGCAGGTTCTTGAGATAGAACAGCGAGGAGTAACCGGTGCCGAAGTCATCCAGCGAGAAGGTCACCCCCCGCTTGCGCAGTGCGCCCATGCGGTCAATCACCCGGTCCATGTCGTCCAGCATCAGGCTTTCGGTCAGCTCGAATTTCAGACGATGGGGGGCGGCACCGCTCTGATCCAGGACCGCCAGTGTCTCCGCCACAAACTCCGGGTGACGGAACTGCCGGGCACTGACATTCACGGACAGCACCAGCGTGGCCATCCGCTCATCCTCCCCCCACTTCATCAGCTGCTGGCAGGCAAGACGCAATACCTGCCGGCCAAGCTCCAGGATCAGGCCGGTCTCCTCTGCCAGGGGGATAAACTCCGCCGGGCTGACCAGGCCCCGCTGCGGGTGTTGCCAGCGCACCAGCGCTTCGGCGCCGACGACCTCACCGCGATGGTTGACCTGGGGCTGGTAATACAGGCAGAACTGATGCTGTTCAATGGCCTGCCTGAGCTCTTTTTCACGGGATACCCGCAGGGAGACGGCGGACTCCATTTCCTGGTCAAAGAACCGCACCGCGTTGCGCCCGGCGGCCTTGGCCTGGTACATGGCCAGATCCGCCTGTTTCAGCAACTGGTCCACGCTGCGGGAGTGGGCATCAAAAAAGGTGACGCCGATGCTGGGGGTGATGAAATACTCCTGGCCTTTAAGGAGAAAGGGCCACTGGAAAGAGCGCAGCAGCTTGTCACTGATGGTGGAAGCCACCCCACCGACCACACCCGAGTCACGGTCCACCGAGGGCAGCATCAGCACAAACTCGTCCCCTCCCAGGCGGGCCACGGTGTCACTTTCACGCACAGTGGACAGGAGGCGGCTGGCCACTTCCTGCAACAGCTGGTCTCCCAGGTCATGGCCCATGGTGTCATTGAGGGTCTTGAACTCGTCCAGATCCAGGAAGAACAGGGCCCCCATTTCGCCGCTGCGCTGGGTCACCGCCAGTGCCTGTTGCAGACGGTCCACCAGAAGCCGGCGGTTGGGCAGTCCCGTCAGATGATCGAAAAAGGCCAGGTTCTCGATTTCCTTTTCCGCCGCCTTTCTCTGGGTAATGTCGGTGTTGATGACCAGCATGGACTGTGGCCGGTCATCCTCATCACGGACCAGCGACCAGCGCCCTTCCACCACCAGAAGGGTGCCGTCACGGTGCCGGTAAGTGGCCTCGCCATTCCAGCTGCCCTGCTCCAGCACCCGGATCAGACTGTGGGCGAAATCCTCGCGGTTCTCGGCGATCAGGCTTTCCAGAGACTGTCCGAATGCCTCATCGGCACTCCAGCCATATAGACGCTCGGCACTCTTGTTCCAGTACAGCACCCGCTGGTCGATGCCCAGGACCATGATGGCGTCCTGAGCCTTGTCCAGCAGTGAGGCCTGGTCGCGGATCCGCACATCGGTGTTGATGCGCTCAATCTCCGCGGCGGCCCGGCTGGCAAAGATGGTCAGTGTGTGACTGAGCAGGTCCTGCTCCTGCAGTGGGTGGCTGAACAGGACCAGCAGGAAGCCAATGGGTTGCCCCGCGCTGTTGTCCAGGCGCAACCCCATGCAGGCCGCCATGTCCGGCCAGCCCGGCCCTGGAATGGTATAAGACTGCTGAGCCAGATTCCGGCATACGGAATAAGTGCCCTCACTGAGCAGCTTCTCGCAGAAACTGCCTGCCAGCGGGTGATCTCTGTTGGCGCAGGAGCGGGTACCGTGGACCACGGACAGGGTGCGCAATGTCGCCCCTTCATGACGCATGAGCCTGGAAATGATCACAGCCTGACTGCCAACGGCCTCGTTGATGTGGCAGGCCAGCTGCTCGAAAAACGCATGGCCGCTCTGCCCGGAAACCCCATGGGCCACACTCAGCACCGTTTTTTGCACACGCTGCCGCGCCTGCATGGCCTCATGGGCCTGGTGGCGCTCAGTGATATCCCGCAGGGAAGCCAGCCAGGCCGGCTGACCGTGCCAGACCAGATCCACCACCCGCATCTCCATCAGTGTGACCGTGCCGTCGCTTCGGCCCACCTCGATTTCAGTGCTCTCACCCGGGGACAGAGGAAAGCCAAAACTTTCACCAATCAGTGCGTACTTATCCTGACCGAAGCCTCTGGCGGCCGCCTGGTTGGCATAAAGAACCTCACCATCGCTGGAAACAATCAGTATCCCGTCGGCATTGCTTTCCACCAGCTTGTTGAGGTTCTGCTGGCTGTCTCGCAGCTTGTCCTGGGTGCGCTTGAGCTCCAGGAAACCGTCCACCCGGGAAAGCAGCTCCTCATCGGACACGGGCCGGGTAATAAAACCGTCCGCACCGGTCTCGTGGTGCAGGGCACTGTCACCGGGCTGGGCCAGGCTGGAGGAAATGCTCACCACAAATGTGGCGGACAGGTCCGGATCCTCCCGCAAGGCCCTTACCAGGGGAGAACTTTTCACATCCGACGGACGCAGCCCCAACAGCACCAGATCCGGCCGGAACTGGCACAGTTTCTGGAAGTGGTCGCCATTGCCCGGGGATTCCTGCACCTCGTAACCGTTGCGGCGGAGAATCCGCGCCGTGATGGCGACCGAGCCCGGATCCTGATCAATCACTAGGATTCTGGGCATGGGTCTAGGCATGCCTGGGTGAAAGTGGGGACTGGGAAATCGTTTTATTCAGGGCCATATTGAGCGAAGTTGCGCCTCCAGACAGAGTGAATATGATAATCATACGGCGCAATGATCCTGGCAGACCAGATGAAAGAGCCCGGTTTTAAAGTATTTTATGGATCGGCTCTGCCGTCACGGCGACCCGCCGCCACGGACACCAGAAGGCGGCCGCTGTTGACCAGCTGCTGCCTCAGCAGAGACCAGTTTTCCCGACGTCGCTGCTGATGGATACAGCGCAGAAGACGCACACGCAGCGCCTCATCCTGCTGGGACAGCATGGCGGCCCAGAGGGTGTCGTCCAGGTTGTAGCGCCGTTGCGGATGCAAACAGACCGGAATCATGGACTCCGGCGCCACGCCCAGGTCCCGGGCCGCGGCCTGTGTCGCCGCGCGGATGGATTGCGCCTTGGGGCTGTCGCCCTGTTGCAGATCGTAAGGTGGCTGCCATTCCCGCAGTGGCCTTAACCGGTCGATATGGCTGAGCACAAAGAGCATGGAAGGCGGGCGACGGTCCGGATCCCGTTGCAGCCAGTCCCGTACCCGGTCCAGGTGCTGTCGCTCCTGCTCACGGTCAGGGCGGTGGGCAGCGCTGACCCAGAGCACCAGGTCGGCGGAATCCAGCTGGCGCTGCAGTTCTGTTGTGCTTAACAGGCTGGCGTCCAGACCCGGCGTATCCAGCACCAGCGCCTGCGTCATGCCGGAGCGCTCAAGACGGTAGGCACTCACCTCGCCGGTGGTGTCCGCCAGCACATCCTCCGCGGCGGTCAGCTCCCCGAACAGGCCGTTGATCAGACTGGACTTGCCGGCGTTGCTGCGCCCCAGCAGCAGAATCCGCAAGGGCTCAGTGGGCCGCGGGGAGGACGACTGCCGCTGGCGGGCGGATTCGTCGGTCAGTTGCCCGGGGGGCTCACCGGAGAGCAGCAGCTTGCCGCTGTAGAGCTCAATGGCGTAGTAGCCCACCTTGCGCACGTATTCCTGCAGCAGCCAGGTCTGCACCTGCCGTGAGCCGTAACCCAGTATGCGGTTGCCCATCTCACGGCGAAACTCCCGGAACACCACGCTTGAGGGGTCCAGCACACCGTAACCCACCCGATAGAGGGTCTCCAGGCGGCTGGCCTGCTCCTTCCAGCCACGGGCCCTGGAGACGGCCCCCAGTGTCAGGCGGTGGCTGAATGGCACATGGTCGGTGATTCTCTGGCGCAGCTCCTGGCTGGCCCGTTCAATAATCAGCAGTGCATGGGGCAGTGTCATCTCCAGCAGCGGGTTCTTGCGGTGGGGGTGATAGTGACGGGCCACTGTCTCCAGGGTGTCACGGCCCAGCTGCCACAGGCGGGCCCCGTCCGCCAGTGGCCATTCCGCCGGGTCCACCTCATCCGCCAGTGCCGTGACCGCCTGCCAGGGGGTTTGCGCGGAGGGGGGCCAGTGCTCGCCGGGCCCTGTCACGGGGCGGCCCTGACCGGCGGTCTCAGGGGTGGCGTTTTTCGTTTCCCGGGCCAGTGCCAGTCGATGCAGTCCATAGCCACAGACACCCGACAGTGTCAGCCCTGCCACCCAGTACCAGAACGCCCCCGACTGCCACAGCCAGAGCCCCCCCAGAGCCGGCAGTGCCATCAGTGGCAGTGCCGTGATCAGCAGTGCCAGAAGATGCAGCGGGCCAAAGGCCCTGAGCAGGGATTTCATGGCCCGGGCTCCTCCGGCCCCGGCCGGGAGGAGTCACCCAGAGGCACGCCACGGCGGAACGCCTCGGCGTAGATGCTCCTGAGTGTGGTGGCATCCACGGCCATGCCCTCGCTCTTGCGGGCCAGGTAGTAACAGGCCGCCTTGCCCAGGGCAAAGGTCACCGCCGCACTGGAGGAAGCCCCCCAGACCGCCCCGGCGGTCTGCCCCCAGACCGGGATCAGCTTCACCAGCCCGCGACCCGCCCAGCGCAGCCCGTAGCCGGCCACCAGGCCGGCGCCGAGCAGGCCGAAAAACTCCGTGGCACGGCGCCGGTCCCAGCGAAACCCATAGAGGGAGGCCAGGGACTGCAGCAGTTTGACCTGTAAGGTGGGAATCAGCGCCACATCCACCAGTGGAATGGCCCCCAGTGCGGCGGCGGCCAGGCTGTGACCGATGATATGGGGGTGTGCTGCGCGGCTGTAGGCGTCCACCACCCCGGCATCCCCCTGCAGCATGGACTGAAGGCCCAGTGATGAGACCGCCTCGATGCCATCCCAGAGCGCCTCAAGGCCGTAATGCTGTGGCTCAAAGCCGTCTTCCGGCAGTGTGAGATCCACCGGCACGCTCAGCAGACGCCCCTCACCGGGCAGGGCCCTCAGTGAAGCCTGCTGATGGGCCAGGCAGCGCTGCAGATCCCCCGGAATGCAATGGGCCAGTGCCGGATCCTGGAAGGGCCAGGGCCGCCCATGCTCCTGCCCCGGCTCGTACAGTTCATGCAGCGCGGTCTGCACCAGCAGTACCGGCCAGTGAGGGTGACGGCGGCGCACCGTTTCCAGCACCCGCCAGACCGCGGACTGGTCCTGATCCGACGCCTTCATCACCGCCACCACCAGATGGGACTGCTGCTCGCAGTAGCGCAGGTCCTCCTCAGGGTCGTAGTCACGCTCACCCAGGCCCCGGGTATCGAGAAAGCGCACCACCGGTGCCTGGTAAGGGAAGTCAAAGAAATAGGCGGTGCGGGTGCAGGGCTCAAATCCATTGCCGATTTCCGCCCGGCCGCTGCCGGTGAGGGCCCTGATGATGGACGTCTTGCCGGACTGGGTCTTGCCCAGCAGCCACAGCACCGGTGGCGGCTGCTGCTCACTGGCCCGGGTCAGGGCCTGCTCAAGCAGGTCCGGATCTACACTGGGGTTCAGCAGTATCTGTCGCCATTTCTGCCACATTGCCTGCCTGAAGCCTCCTGTCAGCCGGGGTGTGTTCACGGTCCGCCATCCGGTCACAGTAGCGGAGCCGACCCTGCAAGAAAAGCGTATTAACGGGGGGAGGCGGTCAACGGGGCGGTGGGCGCCGTTCGCCGCTGTCCGGGTCCGGGTCGGCATCCGTGTCGGAACGCTTGACCACGCTGCGCAGTGCGTGGGTTTCCCGGTCATAGCGCTCACGCAGCTCATCCTTGATGGTGCCGTTCCACAATGGCACACCCACAAAATAACCGGCTCGGCCAATGGCGTGGGCGGCAATGGGGGCAGTGAGTACGATAAACAGGACAATGGCAGCACTGCGGGCAAAGGCGATCCATTCCAGAAACGCGAACACCACGGCCCCCATGATCAGTATCGCCCCCATGGCACCGGCCTTGGTGGAAGCATGCATCCTTGTGGGCAGGTCCGGCAGCCGCAGGACACCCAGTGCCGCCAGCAACATGAAGGCGGAACCGCTCAGCAGGAAAAACGCCACCAGCAGATCAATCATTTCGGGGTCCTCCTTGCTCGATAAAGCGGGCAAAACCCACCGCCGCCAGGAAGGCAATCAGCGCCACCACAATGGCCACATCCAGGAAGCTGAGTGTGGCGGTCTGGATGGTATGCACACCAATTACCCCCACCACAATGGAGGCCATCAGCTCCAGCGCCACCACACGGTCCAGCAGTGACGGCCCCCTGGCCAGACGGATCGACGCCATCAGCAGGGCCAGGGCCAGCATCGGGTAGATCACATGGATAATCAGGCTATCGATCACGAACACTCCAGCACCGGATCTCTCCGGGATTTCACAGTTGATTAGCGAATGATGGCCAGTATGCGCCGCTCCAGCTCCTTGAGGCTGGTCATCAGATCCTCCTCATCATCCGCGAACATGGCGTGGATGTAGAGGGTTTCACGGTCATCCGAGACGTCCAGGCTCAGGGTGCCCGGGGTCAGGGAGATAAAATTGGCCACCAGTGTGATTTCCAGATCCGTTTTTGCCGCCAGTGGCATGCCGACCACACCGGGCTTCATGTACCACACCGGCGTGGCCACGTCGTAAGCCACCTTCAGGTTGGCCACCACCAGCTCCTTGAGGAAGAACACGGCAAACCGGATCAGCCGTGGCAGACGCTGTGAGTACCCCTTCAGACCCGGCACCGCGTTCTGCATCAGGGACAGCACACCGTAGCTGAAGAAAAAGCCCAGCAGCATATTGCCCACGGAAAAACTGCCGGTCAGCGCCACCCAGATCAGTGCCAGACACACATTGCAGAAAAAACCGATCATGGCGTGGCCCCCAGAACCGCTTCAATGTATTGCTCCGGCGCAAACAGCTGCTCTGCGGCCTCCTCCGCCATCTGGTAAATGGGTTCGCCGTTAAGACCGATGAACAGGGTACAGGCCGCCAGCAGTATCACCGGCAGATACATCCACCAGACACCGGCCAGTGGCAGAGTGCCGCTGAGATAGCGGGTTTCAGTGACCTTGTCCGGCACCGCCTTCCAGAACACCTCGGCCCAGATCTTGATCATGGAGTACAGGGTCAGCAGCCCCACCAGCAGCGCCACACCCGTCACCACCCAGGCCTCGGCCTCAATGGCGGCACGGACGATCACCAGCTTGGCAAAAAAGCCCGACAGTGGCGGCAGCCCCGCCAGTGACAGGGCCGGCACCAGAAACAGGATGGACAGGAAGGGCCGGTGACGGTAGACGCCCCCCAGGTTCTTCAGCTCATGGCTGCCCAGCAGCCGGTAGGTGATACCGCTGACCAGGAACAGGGTGGTCTTCACGATGATGTGGTGCATGATGTAGAACACACCACCAATGATGGCCAGTGGGGTGAACAGGGCCAGACCCAGTATCATGTAGCCAATCTGGCTGATGATGTGGAAGGACAGTATGCGCCGGAACTCAAACTGCGCCGCCGCCCCCAGCACACCGGTGAGCATGGTCAGCGCCGCCACCCAGACCAGTATGGTGTGGGTGTAATCCGGGTCCTGGTTGAACACCAGTGTGAACATGCGGAACAGCGAATACACCCCCACCTTGGTCAGCAGCCCGGCAAACAGGGCCGACACCCCCACCAGCGGCGTGTGGTAAGAGGCGGGCAGCCAGAAGAACAGCGGAAAGGCGGAGGCCTTGATGCCAAAGGCCACCATGAACATCACCGCCACCACATTGACCATGCCCTGGTCTTCCACCTGCCCCAGCTTCTGGGCGATATCCGCCATGTTCAGCGTGCCCACCAGGCCGTAGAGAATCCCCACGGCGGAGAGAAAAATGGCGGAGGAAAACAGGTTGAGTGTGACGTACTTGATGGCCCCTTCCATCTGGGCCCGCTCACCCCCCAGGGTCAGCATGGCAAAGGAGGCGATCAGCATCACCTCGAACCAGACATAGAGGTTGAAGATGTCACCGGTCAGAAAGGAACCGGCCACACCGGCCAGCAACAGGTGCATCAGGGGGTAATAGCCGAATTTCTCATGGGCCCTGGGGGTGGACCCCAGTGAGAACAGGGCAATGGCCAGGCCGGTGATGCCGGTGAGCACCACCATGATGGCACCCAGCATGTCCGCCACCAGGCTGATGCCGAAGGGCGCCTGCCAGTTGCCCATATGCAGCACGGCGATACCGTCCGTGGAAACACTGCGCAGTAGGTCCACCGAAGAGACCAGCAGGGCACCGGTGCCCAGTACCGCCAGCCATCGCTGCAGAATCCGCGAACGCCAGCAGGCCAGCGACAGGGCACCGGCAAGCAGCGGTATCAGTATTGGCAGGGCAACTTCCAGTCTCAAGTGTCCGTATCCTTCATCTGGTCCAGGTCATCGGTCTGCACCACCTGGTAGGCCCGGTGGATCAGCACCACGGCAAAAGCCAGTACACCGAAGGCGATCACGATGGCGGTCAGTACCAGCGCCTGGGGCAACGGATCCGCCACCGCCCCTTCCGGCGCCAGTGCGCCATACTCAATCAGTGGCGGAGCCCCCCGGGTCATGCCGGCGACGGTGAAGATCAGCAGGTTGGCGGCGTTGCTGAGTATCATCAGCCCGATCACCAGTTTCACCAGTGAGCGGCGCAGCATCATGTAAGTGGCGGCCGCAAACATGGCGCCCACCACATAGGCCATTACCGTTTCCATAAACAGACTCCGTTACCGGTGACGCTCATTTCTCCCCCTCCGATTCGGTCAGTGCCACCACCATGGTCAGGATGGACCCCATGACCGTGAAATAGACCCCGATATCGAACAGCAAGGGAGTGGAAAGCTTGAGTTTGCCCACGCCGGGCACCACCAGCTCGTACCACAGGGATGTCATGAAAGGCTGGTCGAGAAACACCCCGGGCACGGTGGAGATCAGCGCCAGGATCAGACCGGTGCTGAGCAGGTCCCTGGGGTCCACCCGCATCAGCAAGCGGGTCCGGGCCACGCCGTAGGCAAACAGGTACAGAACCACCGCCGCCGTGGCCACCAGGCCGGCAATAAAACCGCCGCCGGGTTCATCGTGGCCTCTCAGCAGCAGAAAGACAGAGAACAGCATCTGCAGCGGCACCAGAAAGGTGGCGGCAGTGCGCAGTATCAGTGTGTTGCTGGTGCTGTTACCGACCATGGGATTCCGGATCCTCCGCCCGCAGTTTGAGCATGGAAAAGACACCCACGGCCGCCAGTGCCAGTACAAAGATCTCACCCAGTGTGTCCAGTGCCCGGAAGTCCACCAGGATCACGTTCACGATGTTGCGGCCCTGGGCCTCGGGAACGCTGTCCTTCACCAGCTGGTCGGAAATGGGCTCGAAATACTGCATCTCGATGGCCGCCAGCATCAGCATCGTGATCAGCGAGCCGATCAGAATGGCCACCACCAGGTCCCTGCCCCGCTCCAGGGGTGAGGAGAGGCTGGCAAAGCTGGGCAGACGGAACAGCACCAGCACCAGCAGAATCACGGTGAGGGTTTCCACCAGAACCTGGGTAATGCCCAGGTCCGGCGCACTGAACAGCACGAACATCAGCGCCACGCTGAAGCCCAATACCCCCATGCTGGCCACGGCGCCCAGCCGTGAGCGGGTCATGGAGGCAAAACCGGCGGAGAGCAGCAGCAGCAGCGCCACAAACAGCTCGAAGAAACCGCCGTCAAAATCCAGTGTCAGTGTATTGCCATGCTGGCTGAGCAGCGTGTAGCCGGTGACCAGCACCGTGGTCATGATCAGGGTGATCATGTAGTTGCCCATGGTACCGTTCTGCAGAACACGGGTCTGCCAGGCGGCCACCCGGGTCAGGTCTTTCATGAAGCGGAAATACCCCGCCTCGGGGCCAAAGCGGCCCACCCCCTCCCGCAGAATGGCCAGCGACGGCTGCAGGCGGTGCCAGTTGAAGAACACCCCCAGCGCCAGCACCAGGCTCAGCAGTGACAGCCCCAGTGGCAGATTGATGCCGTGCCAGAGTGAGAGCTTGAACGCCACCGGGTCCCCATGGATGGCGGTGACGGCGGGGGCGATCAGCAGTTCCTGTGGCAGGAACAGCATCACACCGAACAGCAGTGACAGACTGGCCAGCACCCCCGGCCCCGCCAGCATGGACAGGGGGGCTTCATGGGGGGACTTCGGTGTTTCACGGAGCGGGCCGTAAAAGGGCTTGATGGCCACCACCCCGGCCACCACCATGACGCAAACCGCCGCACCCAGTGACAGCAGCAACAGCAGCCATTGCAGCACCGGCGCCTCGAGCACCGCCTCGAACAGCAGCTCCTTGGCCACAAACCCCAGAAGGGGCGGAAGGCCCGCCAGTGACAGTGCTGCAATGGCGGCGAACACCGCGGTCACCGGCAGCAGCCGGCGCAGACCGCCCATGGCGGCTATGTCCTTGGTGCCGGTTTCATGGTCCAGAATGCCCGCGATCATGAACAGGGCCCCCTTGTACAGGGAGTGCCCGAGCAGGAAACAGACAAAGGCCACCATGGCCATCTCGGTGCCGATGCCCAGCAGCATCACCAGTGTGCCCAGTGCCATGACCGTGGAGTAGGCCAGCAGCTTCTTGATGCCGGTATGGGTGATGGCCAGGTAGGCGCCGGTGAACATGGTCAGGCCGCCGAAGAGACTCAGCAGAAGCGTCCAGAGTGAGCTCTCGTCAAAGGCCGGATTCAGACGGGCCAGCAGATAGACACCGCCCTTGACCATGGTGGCGGAGTGGAGATAGGCGGAGACCGGCGTGGGGGCGGCCATGGCATTGGGCAGCCAGAAATGGAACGGCACCTGCGCGGACTTGGTAAAGGCACCAGCCAGCAGGCACAGCAGAATGCCGACAAAGAGCCCGTGCTCATGGAGCGCCAGGTCGCTGCTGAGGATCTCGCTCAGTGAGTAGCTGCCGTAAACGGACCCGAGCATGATAAAGCCCGCCATCAGGGCCAGACCACCGCCGACGGTGACAAAAAGCCCCTGCAGTGCACTGGCCCTGGCCTTCACGTCCTCGTGGTTGAAGCCGATCAGCATGTAGGAGGTGATGCTGGTCAGTTCCCAGAAGACAAACAGGGTAATCAGATTCTCGGACAGCACCAGACCCAGCATGGCGGCCATAAAGGACAGGATCAGCACGTAGAACCGGGCCAGGTAGCGGTGGCCCTTCAGATAACCGCCGGCATAGATCAGGATAAAGGTGCCGATGCCACTGATCAGCAGCGCGAACAGCAGCGACAGGCCATCCACCAGGAAATTCAGGTGGATGCCCAGTGACGGGAACCAGGAATAGGCCATCACCTGGGGGCCCTGCTCGGCCACCACGGGAACCAGGCTGGCGAAATACAGGGTCAGCACCGCCGGCAGCAGCCCCATAAACCAGCCCACCCTGTCCTTAAGAAGAGGACAGAGCCAGGGAGCGGCGATGGCCAGCAAAAAACCTGAAAGGACTGCAAGCAGCATAGGTTCCGACAACTCCCTGGCGTTTGCGTTGTGCTGAATGCGCCGTTTTGACACGATAAACAATGGCGCTGAAAGCGGTGCCATGACGGCACCCGGCGGGGACCTGCTGCCCGCTGAAGCGTAAACAGTGGCGAGCATACCCAAGGGAAAGCCCCAATGTCCAGAATACTCATACTGAGCGGATTGCTGCTTCTGGCCGCAGGACTGCTCTGGCCGTGGTTGACCAAACTGCCCCTGGGGCATTTACCGGGAGACATTGTGATCCACCGGGAAAACAGTACGCTCTATTTTCCGGTAACCAGCATGATACTGATTAGCCTGCTTATCAGCCTGCTGCTTAACCAGTTCAACCGCTGAGCCCACTCCGGGCCGGCCTTTTCACTGATCACCCACAGAGGGTCTGTTATGCCGGTTCCCGGACACTTACGCCCCACAGCACCATTGCTGCTGGCACTGCTTGTGCTGGTTCTGCCGCAACAGGCCCTGTCACAGCCCGGCTGGGAAACACTGGAGCAGAGCTTCGCCAGTGGCGCCCGCCACGACCGACTCTGGTCCCGCACCTGGGCCACCCTCTACGGCGGCTCCGCCATCACCGGCGCCGTGCTGGCCAGCACCTACGGCCGCGCCACCCAACGCTACGACGCCCGTGTCCGCACCGTCACCTCCACACTGGCACTGGCGGACACCCTCATGAACCCACTGCCCCACAGACCCGCCTACAGTGAGTTCCGGAAACTGCGCGAACAGAACCCGGACAGCCCACTGTCACTGGAACAGGCCCGGGCGCTGGCCCGCGAGGTGGCCCGCACCGAACAGCACCGCCACCAATGGCACCAGCGCATCGGCGCTGTGCTGGTCAACACCGCCGCAGGACTGGTTATCGGCGTCGGCGACAACCGCCCCCGAGACGGCTGGAGCACCGCACTGTCCGGCATGATCACCTCGGAACTGAACATCCGCACCCAGCCCCGCCAGCTCAGCCGCACAAAGGGCCTGAAGCTCAAACTGGGCCAGACCTCCGTGATCCTCCACCCCCACGTCATGGTCACACCAAACCAGCTGGCCCTGTCGGTCCGTTTCTAGCGGCCAGGCCCTATCCCTGTCCGGTTTACCGTCACAGCTTCTCCAGAGTGACCCCCAGTGCTTCGCACTCCGACTGCAGCAAGGGCCAGTGCAGGCTGGGCAGTGTGATGGTGAGGGCAACCTGCTCACTGTAGCTGACCTGATCCAGTTGGCCCTGATGCTGGTCGAGGAAGTGGCGAAGGCGTTGTTCCAGTGAGAAATCCAGCCCCAGCCGGGCCCGGGCCATGGGCACCGCCTGCACCACCGGCACTGAAGAGAGCACCGCCTCAGTGGCACCGGCATAAGCCCGCACAAGACCGCCCGCCCCCAGCTTGGTACCACCAAAATAGCGGATCACCACCACCACCAGATCCCCCAGCCCCTTGTGTTCCATCACATTCAGTATCGGCTTGCCCGCCGTACCGGAAGGCTCCCCATCGTCGTTCATGGCCGCGCTGGTGGCCGCACCCGGCTCCCCCACCACATAGGCCCAGCAGTGGTGCCCCGCATCCGGAAACGCCCTGCGCGCCGCCTCCACCGCTGCCAGCGCCTCGCCGCGATCCCTCACCGGATGCACACGGGCTATAAAGCGACTCTTGCGTACCTCCGTGACCACCTCATGGAAGCACTGCGGCACCGGATAGATTTTTTGCTCAGACACTCAACACCCCATGGCTCCCTCGTTTCCACCCACCTGAAAAAGGCCCCATACTACCCCCTACAGGGTTCCCTGTGCGATCATCACCCTCTTCCCGGCAGCCCTGTCTGCCACTTCATGGATCACCCTGTACTGGAGCCCGGACAATGCCCGGAAAAATGGAGCAACGCGCCTTCCTGCTGTTGTTGGCGCTGGTGAGTGTGCTTTTTCTGTGGCTGCTGCAGCCGTTTTTCGCGCCCATCTTCTGGGCCTGCGCCATCGCCATCCTGTTTCATCCGGTGCAACCCTGGTTCGGCCGGCTCTGGGGCCCGAGAAAGAACCTCACAGCACTGGCCACTCTGACGCTTTGTGTCACCATCGTGATTATCCCCACACTGCTGGTGGTGGCCTCGTTCGTCCATGAGGGGCTGCAGCTTTACCGGGCCGTACAGTCCGGGGAGCTGGACCCGGAGCGCTTCCTGACCGAGATCAGCGAGACGGTGCCACTGCTGGGCAGCCTGATGAGCAGCCTGGGCATCGACACCGACAACCTCAAGCAGCAGGCCATTGATGCCGTCATGAAAGGCGGGCAGTACTTCGCCCAGCACGCGGTGGACATCGGCCAGAATACCTTCCGCTTTTTCCTGCACATGGCACTGATGCTGTACCTGGCGTTTTTCCTGCTGCGGGACGGTGAAAAACTCAAGCGCCTGATCCGCGATGCACTGCCACTGGGGGAAGAGCGTGAGACGCTGCTGCTGAACAAATTCGCCGAGGTCACCAGGGCCACGGTCAAGGGCAACATCCTGATTGCCGCCATACAGGGCATGCTGGGGGGGCTGATTTTCTGGGTGCTGGGGCTGCCCGGGGCCGTGCTCTGGGCGGTGGTGATGGCGGTGCTGTCGCTGATTCCCGCCGTGGGGGCCAGCCTGATCTGGGTGCCGGCGGCGCTTTACCTGATCGCCGTGGGGCACTGGATACAGGGGGCCATACTGGTGCTGTTCGGTGTGGTGGTGATCGGACTGATCGACAATCTGCTGCGGCCCATACTGGTGGGCCGTGACACCAAGCTGCCGGATTATGTGGTGCTCTTGTCCACACTGGGGGGGCTGTGGCTTCTGGGCATCAACGGCTTTGTCATAGGGCCGCTGATCGCCGCCCTGTTCATGGTGGTCTGGGGCATCTTTATACGGGACTTCAACCAGGAAGAGGCCTGATGCCCCGGAGCCATACGCCCGTCAGGGCACCGGGCCCGTCTCAGGTCAGGGTCGCAGGGGCAAAGATGCAGGTCTTGTCACGGCCGTTTTCCTTGGCCTGGTAGAGCCCTTCGTCGGCACCCCGCAGGAGCTCCTCGGGCGTCAGGCTGGGGTGGATGGGCGGTGAGTAGATGCCGGCACTGACGGTCAGGGAGAGCATCAGCTCGTCCACTTCGATGCGGGTCTCGCGGATGCGCTCACGGATGCGCTCCACCACCACAAAGGCGCCCTGGGCGTCGGTATCCGGGAAGATAATGGCAAACTCCTCGCCGCCGTAACGGGTGGCGGTGTCCGAGGGCCAGCGCAGCCCGGCGTGGATAATCTCCGACACCAGCTTGAGGCACTCATCCCCCACCGGGTGGCCGTGGTTGTCGTTCACCGGCTTGAAGTGGTCAATGTCCAGCAGCGCCACCGCCAGTGGCCGGCCCGAGCGCTTGGCCCGCTCCAGCTCCAGTCGCAGTACATGATCCATATGGCGGCGGTTGCGCAGTCCGGTCAGCTCATCGGTCACCGACAGTTCATTGAGCTTGCGATTGAGGCTTTCCAGCTCACGGGTGCGCTCGTGCACCCGGTCTTCCAGCTCCATGTTCAGCCGCCGTGCCGTGGCCAGTGTTTCCGACTGGGCCTCGTAGCGCAGGCGTCGCTCCACATTGATGCGCTGGGCCAGGGCAAAGGACAGCAGCACCACCTCGAACAGGGAGCCCAGCTGGGCGGCATGGTCGGTAAAGGCGTTGGAGGGCAGCACACCGCCCTTGCTCAGTGCCAGTATCGACGCGCCAGTCAGCAGGAAGCTCCAGGCCAGCACGTAGTATTTGGCGGTCACCTGCCCCCGGTACCAGGCATACAGGCCGCCGCCAAAACCCAGCATGCACCCTGCCACCACCAGCGGGATCAAGAGTGCGATCACCAGCCGGTAGGGCAGGTAAAACGACAGTATCCCGCACAGGACACTGACCACCAGCAGCGTGACGGCCAGTATGTCCAGTGTCCGTGAAATCTGGCGGATACGCAGGAAGCGGCGGCTGAACAGGGCGGCAAAAGCCAGTGTGCCAGAGAGGAAGAACAGGATGGCCTGATCGTTCCACTGGGTGGCGGCCGGCCAGAGGTGGCGGAATCCAAAGCCGGTCAGTGCCGCCATGATCAACCCCATGAAGCTCACAAAGCCCACGTAATACAGGTAATTGCGGTCGCCCAGGGCAAAAAACAGCAGCAGGTTGTAGACGCCGATCACCAGCAGCGCACCAAAGTAGATGCCATGGAGGATATTGCGGGTGGTGTCGTGGCTGTAGAAGGTGTCCGGGTCCCAGAGGGTGATGGGTGCCTGCACCGAGGTATCCGACTCAATCCTCAGGTACAGGCTCACCGTCTCCCCGGCCTCCCACTCCACCGGCACCACAAAATGACGGTGGTCAATGGGACGCTGGCTGTAGGGGTAGTTGTGGCCCATCTGGTAAAACACCCTCTCCCCCCGGGAGGGAACCTGGTAGACCTGCACGTCCCCCAGTACCGGGTAGGCAATGGACAGCAGGCGCCTGCGGGGCATCTCCAGCGGATTGCTCAGGGACAGTCGCAACCACCAGGCGGAGTCGCTGTAGCCCTTGTTGAAGGTGGATCCGGTCTGCTCACGCCAGTCGTCACGGCGCTGCACCTGCTCCAGTGTCAGCTCGCCAGTGGGATCCTCCAGGAACTCCATTTTCTGGTCCAGGCTCCAGTTCGGCTGATTGGGCAGTGTCAGCGTCTGCCCCATTAGCGGCATGGACGCCAGCAGTACCAAAAGGCCAGTGAAGAACCTCATCCCTTTGACGACTGTAAGACACACCTTCCGTAGACTCCTTACCCGTTTTTCACGAACAGACCAGAGCAGAAAACACCACGATCAGACAGACAGACTAGCGGAGCACGAACTGAGACTGCATCAGGGTTTTGTAATGTTTTTTTGATAAAGGCGAAAAGTGAACGTTCCAGAAGTCACAATCCGCAGTGAAGTATATAGGAGCGCCCGCTGTTTTGCCGACACCCCCTTGTGAAAAAAAGTGACAGTCGGGGCGCATCAGGCAGGACTCCGCCTGGAGGCTGACTGGGGCGGGTTATCAGGAAAAGCTGGCAATGCCCGGGTCAGGGAGAGGGGTGGCCACGACCGCCCTGCCAGCGTGGCAGGTGATCGCGGCCGGCCGGAAATGGCCAGGGATGTGCCACCGGGGCACTCACTGCACTGTGGTGGCCATCACTTCACTTTCGGATCCAGCTCACCGGATTCATAGCGCTGAGCCATCTTCTCCAGTGAGATGGGGGTGATACGGCTGGCATTGCCCGCCGTTCCGAATGCCTCGTAGCGGGCCACACAGATGTCCATCATGGCCTGTATGGACTCCTTGAGGTATTTGCGCGGGTCGAATTCCGCCGGATTCTGGGCCAGGAAGCGGCGGATGGAGCCGGTGGAGGCCAGTCGCAGGTCGGTATCCACGTTGACCTTGCGCACGCCGTGCTTGATGCCCTCCACGATTTCCTCCACCGGTACGCCATAGGTCTCGGGGATCTCGCCGCCGTACTGGTTGATGATGTCCAGCCACTCCTGTGGCACCGAGGAGGAGCCGTGCATCACCAGATGGGTATCGGGAATGCGGGCATGAATGGCCTTGATCTGCTCGATGGCCAGAATGTCACCCGTGGGTGGGCGGGTAAACTTGTAGGCGCCGTGGCTGGTGCCGATGGCAATGGCCAGTGCGTCACAGTGGGTTTCCTTGACGAACTGGGCCGCCTCTTCCGGGTCTGTCAGCATCTGCTCGTGGGTCAGCTTGCCGGAGGCGCCGATACCGTCCTCTTCGCCGGCTTCGCCGGATTCCAGTGAACCGAGGCAGCCCAGCTCCCCTTCCACGGAGACACCACAGGCATGGGCCATTTCCGACACACGGCGGGTGACGGACACGTTGTAGTCGTAATCCATGGGCGTCTTGCCGTCTTCACCCAGTGAACCGTCCATCATCACCGATGAAAAGCCCAGCTGGATGGAGCGCTGGTTGACCGCCGGGCTGGTGCCGTGGTCCTGGTGCATCACCACCGGGATATGGGGCCACTCTTCCGTGGCCGCCAGGATCAGGTGGCGCAGAAAGGGCGCGCCGGCGTATTTGCGGGCACCGGCAGAGGCCTGCATGATCACCGGGCTGTTGGTCTTGTCCGCCGCCTGCATGATGGCCCGCACCTGCTCCACATTGTTGACGTTGAACGCGGGCACGCCATAACCCCGTTCGGCGGCGTGATCCAGCAGCTGGCGCATTGAAATGAGAGCCATGGTGTTTCTCCTTTATCGAATTTGGGCAATCTGTAACAGGGAATCGGGCAGGGGCGCCGCTCAGTCGCCCCTCGCCTCCAGTACCGCCACCGCCGGCAGTGTCTTGCCCTCCACAAACTCCAGGAAGGCACCACCGCCGGTGGAAATATACGACATGCGATCAGTCACCCCGAACTGATCCACTGCCGCCACTGTATCGCCACCGCCGGCCAGGGAAAAGGCATCACTGGCGGCAATGGCCTCTGACAAGGCCTTGGTGCCATTGGCGAAGGGGGCCAGTTCAAAGACACCCACGGGGCCGTTCCAGATAATGGTGCGGGCATCCTTCAGCAGGTCGCCGTACTGGGCGGCGGTCCGGGGGCCTATGTCGAGGATCATGTCCTGCTCCCCCACCTCGTCCACGCCCTTCACAACCGCTTCGGCGTCTTCAGAGACCTCACTGGCCACCACCACATCCAGAGGCAGTGCGATGTCCACTTTGGCCATCAGTGCGCGGGCCTCGTCCAGGCGGTCGTGCTCGCACAGGGAGCGCCCCACGGGCTTGCCACTGGCGGCGAGGAAGGTGTTGGTGATGCCGCCACCCACAATCAGCTGGTCCACCACTCCGGAGAGGGATTCGAGGACACTGAGCTTGGTGGACACCTTGGCGCCACCGACAATGGCCACCACCGGCTTCTTTGGCTCCAGCAGGGCCTTGCCCAGTGCGTCCAGTTCGGCGCTCAGAAGCGGGCCGGCACAGGCCACCGGGGCGAAGCGGGCCACGCCATGGGTGGAGGCCTGGGCCCGGTGGGCGGTGCCGAAGGCATCCATCACGAACACATCACACAGTGCGGCGTACTGCCGGGCCAGTGACTCATCGTCTTTTTTCTCGCCGGGATTGAAGCGCACATTCTCGCACAGCACCACTTCCCCCTCGGCCACAGTCACCTCTCCGTCCAGGTAGTCCTTCACCAGCCGCACCGACTGCCCCAGCAACTGACCCAGATGCTCCGCCACCGGCGCCATGGAGAACTCGTCGCTGTACTCCCCCTCCGTGGGACGGCCCAGGTGGGACATCAGCATGACGCGGGCGCCGGCGGCCAGCGCCAGGCGAATGGTGGGGATGGAGGCCTGGATACGGGCATCACTGCTGACCCGGCCGTTCTTGAGTGGCACATTCAGGTCCTGCCGGATCAGCACCCGCTGGCCGCTGAGATCCAGATCGCTCATTCGCTTGATGGGCATGACGGTTTCCTTATTGCTGCTGCTTATTGAATTCTGTGGCGCCTGCAGCCACCGTTGTGGCGCGACAGGCGGCTTGTAATGTCCTGCGCTGACCGCGTCAGTCGTCACTCCGGGGCCAGACCCTGGCCACATCCAGCATGCGGTTGGCAAAGCCCCACTCGTTGTCAAACCAGCACAGCAACTTCACCATGCGCCCGCCACTGACCCGGGTATGCCCGCCGTCCACGATCACCGAGCGGGGGTCGTGGTTGAAGTCCGTGCTCGCCAGTGGCTCGTCGGTATAGCCCATCACCCCGTGCGGCATGGCCCCGGCGGCGTCCTGCATCAGCTGGTTGATCTCCGCCACACTGGTGTCGCGGGAAAGGTTCACCGTCAGGTCAATGGCCGAGACGTTGATGGTGGGCACCCGAACCGCCACGGCGCTGAAGCGCCCCTCCATATGGGGAAGCAGCCGCTCGATGCCCTTGGCCAGCCCGGTATCCACCGGCACGATATTGTGGAAGGCGCTGCGTGTACGGCGCAGATCCCGGTGATGGTAGGCATCGATCACCGGCTGGTCGTTCATGGCGGAGTGAATGGTGGTAATGGCGCCGCTGACAATCCCCAGTGCCCGGTCCAGTGCCACGATGACCGGCACCACGCAGTTGGTGGTGCAGGAGGCATTGGACACAATGCGGTCCGAGGCGCGCAGTGTCTCATGGTTGACCCCGTAGACAACGGTGCGGTCCACGTCCGCCTCAGCGGGCTGTGAGAACAGCACCCGCCCGGCCCCCTGGTCCAGGTGCCCCTGTGCCGTGGCCCGGTCACTGAAGGCACCGGTGCACTCCAGCACCAGGTCCACATCCAGATCGCGCCAGGGCAGCCGGGAAGGCAGTGGCTCACTGAGGATGCGGATGGCATCGCCATTGACCCGCAGAAAGCCCCCCTCCAGCACCACGTCCCCGGCAAAGCGGCCGTGGGTGGTGTCGTAGCGGGTCAGGTGGGCCAGTGTTTCCGGGTCCGAGAGTTCATTGATGGCCACCAGCTGCAGATCCTGCCGGTAGCCGTTCTCATACAGGGCCCGCAGAACGCACTGGCCAATGCGTCCGAAACCGTTGATGGCAATACGCTGTGGCATAAATCCGACTCGTTCAGGAGTACCCTGTCAGGATACCGCGCCCAGCAGCTCCAGTGCCACGGACTCCACATTCTCCACGGTAAAGCCGAAATACTGGTAAAGGTCCGGCCCCGGTGCGGACTCGCCGAAGCCGGTCATGCCGATCACGCGGCCATCCAGACCCACGTACTTGCTCCAGTAATCGGCCATGCTGGCCTCGATCGCGATGCGGTGGCTCACCTCCAGTGGCAGCACGGACTGGCGGTATTCGGCGCTCTGGGCATCGAAACAGTCGGTGCTGGGCATGGACACCACACGCACCTTGTGGCCACGGGCGCGCAGGGCATCGGCGCTGTCCTGGGCCAGACCCACTTCCGAGCCGGTGGCAATGAGGATCAGATCCGGCGTGCCTTCGCTGTCGGAGAGGATGTAGCCGCCACGGCGGATGTCTTCCAGCTGCTGTGCGGTGCGGTCCTGATGGGCCAGGCCCTGGCGGGAGAAGATCAGCGAGGTGGGGCCTTCGCTGCGCTCCAGTGCCGCCTGCCAGGCCACGGCGGTTTCCACCGTGTCACAGGGGCGCCACAGGCTCATGTTGGGGGTCAGACGCAGTGCCGCCAGCTGTTCCACCGCCTGGTGGGTGGGGCCGTCCTCACCCAGACCAATGGAGTCGTGGGTGTAGACAAAGACCACGCGCTGCTTCATCAGTGCCGCCATGCGCACCGCGTTGCGGGCGTACTCCATGAAGATCAGGAAGGTGGCGCCGTAGGGCACAAAGCCGCCGTGCAGCGCGATGCCGTTCATGATGGCGCTCATGCCGAACTCACGCACCCCGTAATAGAGGTAGTTGCCGCTGGCGTCCTCGGCGGTAATGCCCTGACAGCCCTTCCAGAGGGTGTTGTTGGAGCCGGCCAGGTCCGCGGAGCCACCCAGCAGTTCCGGCAGCAGCGGACCATAGGCGTCCAGTGCGTTCTGGCTGGCCTTGCGGCTGGCCACGGTTTCGCCCCTGGCCTGGCAGTCCTGGGCGTAGATGCGGGCCTGTTCGGCGAACTCCGCCGGCAGCTCCCCTTTCAGGCGGCGCTCAAGCTCCGCCGCCAGATCCGGGTGGTCCTTGGCGTAGGCATCCAGCTGGGACTGCCAGGCGGATTCGGCGCTGGCGCCTTTCTCCCGGGCATCCCAGGCCGCGTAAATGTCGTCGGGAATCTCGAAGGGGCCGTAAACCCAGCCCAGGTTCTCACGGGTGGCGGCGATCTCGTCTTCACCCAGCGGAGCACCGTGGCTGCTCTCGGAGCCCTGCTTTGACGGGGATCCGAAGCCGATCACGGTCTTGCAGCAGATCAGTGTGGGTCTGTCGCTTGCTTCACGCCCCGCCTTGATGGCCTGGTGCACCTGCTCCGGATCGTGGCCGTCCACGGACACCACATGCCAGCCATAGGCCTCAAAACGGGCCGGCGTGTCGTCGGTGAACCAGCCTTCCACCTTGCCGTCAATGGAGATGCCGTTGTCGTCGTAGAAAGCGATCAGCTTGCCCAGGCCCAGTGTGCCGGCCAGTGAGCACACCTCATGGGAGATGCCCTCCATCAGGCAGCCGTCCCCCAGGAACACATAGGTGAAATGATCCACCACGGTATGCTCCAGGCGGTTGAACTGGGCCGCCAGGGTTTTCTCGGCAATGGCCATGCCCACGGCATTGGCCAGTCCCTGCCCCAGCGGGCCCGTGGTGGTCTGCACGCCCGGGGTATAACCAAACTCCGGGTGCCCGGGGGTGCGGGAATGCAGCTGGCGGAAGTTCTTCAGGTCCTCAAGGCCCAGGTCGTAGCCGGACAAATGCAGCAGGCTGTACTGGAGCATGGAGCCGTGGCCATTGGAGAGCACAAAGCGGTCCCGGTTGGGCCACTCGGGGTTCTTCGGGTTGTGCAGCAGGTAGTCGTTCCAGAGCACCTCGGCGATATCCGCCATGCCCATGGGGGCGCCTGGATGGCCGGACTTGGCCTTCTGTACGGCGTCCATGCTCAGGGCGCGAATGGCATTGGCACGATCTTTACGCGAGGTCATCAGGTGTTCTCCCGAACTGGCTTGTGGTGACGCATTGAAATAAAGGCGCGTATTTTCACCGATCCGGGGGGCAATGAGCAACTTTCATGCAGCTTTAAGACCCTGGCCGGAAACCGGGTGCCGGCAAAGACCCGGCCGGAGCGCCCGGAGCACGGCCATGACCCGGGAGTCAGCCACACCGGAGCTTTGCCATCACGCCTTACCCCCACACCCATTCCAGATCTGGAACCCGGGCAGGCACACCTTACACACTGTTACTGTCAGTAATGGCTCCCTTACCTTACAATGGCCAGCATACAGACTTTGCCCGTAAAAACCGGGGCTTCTCACTGGCCTGCTCTGCCAGCCATTAACCGCTGGCCAGAATCAGGAGGCTGGGTGTACATTGATGTTCAGGCCAGTCATTTCAGGCCGGCCAGACCATGTTTTACAGATGCCGTCAGCGCACTGACCCTCCCTGCCAGAAGGAGTGCCTGATGGCAGAGCAACACGCCTACGGGAGCAGTGCCCATGACCCTGTCCAGCAACAAGCTTTCCACCGGCATAGCCGGCCTTGACGAAATCCTCCATGACGGGCTGATTCCCGGCCGCACCTATCTGCTCAGCGGTGGCCCCGGCTCCGGCAAGACGACCCTGGGGGTGCACTATCTGCTGGCGGGGGCCAATGAGGGCAGCCTGTTTATCAGCCTTGGGGAAAGCGAGTCCCAGCTGCGTGAGAACGCCGCTGAAATGGGGCTGCCACTGGACAAGGTGTCGATACTCGACCTCTCACCCGGCAGTGACAGCGAAGGGGACGATGCCTACAGCCTGCTGGAAACCTGGGACGTGGAGGGGACCGCCATCCACGACCGCATTGTCAGCCATGTTGAGGAACTCAGACCAGGGCGCATCTTTATCGACTCCATGAGCCATATGCGCTACCTCTCGGCGGATGTCTTCCAGTACCGCAAGCAGGTCATGTCCATGCTGCGTCGAATGACCACCGGTGGCGCCACGGTGCTGTTCACCTCGGAGCAGTCCCATAACCAGGAAGACGAAACGCTGCATTTTCTCAGCGACGGCATTATCGACCTGAGCGTCACGGAACACGGACGCCAGTGCCGGGTGCTCAAACTGCGTGGTTCAGGCTTCGTGGAAGGCAGCCATTTCTACCAGATCAGCCCCCGGGGGCTGATCCTGTTCCCCCGCCTGGCCCCCGGTGAGCACAGCCGCCGCTTTGAGCTGGAGTCCATCAGCTCCGGGGTGCCCGAGCTGGACGAGCTGACCCATGGCGGCATTGAGCGGGGCACCGTGACACTGATCTCGGGCCCCACCGGGGTGGGCAAGACCACGCTGGCGGCCCAGTACATGAAAGAGGCGGCCAGCCGTGGCGAGCGCTCCGTGATTTACAATTTTGACGAGGGGGCCAGCACCTTTTTCCGTCGTTGCCAGCAGATCGGGCTGCCGGTGCAGCAGATGGTGGAGACAGGCAACCTCTACTTCGAGGCCATTGAGCCATTGCACTACAACCCGGACCAGTTCTCCGCCATGGTGCGCCATGAAGTGGAGAACAACGGCACCCGCATTGTGCTGCTGGACAGCCTCTCCGGCTACCGCCAGTCGGTGCGGGGCGAGGACCTGCAGGAGCGGATCCATGCCCTTTGCCGCTACCTGGTGAACATGGGGGTGACGGTGCTGCTGGTGAATGAGACCTTCTCGGTCACCGGTGAGCAGTTGCGGGTCACGGAACATGAGGTGAGTTACCTGGCGGACACCATCATCCTGCTGCGCTACCTGGAGCTGGAAGGGGAAATCCGCAAAACCATCTGTGTGCTGAAAAAACGCACCGGCGATTTCGAGAAGAATCTGCGTGAATTCGAGATCAGCCGTTACGGCCTCAAGGTGGGCGCACCGCTGAGCCGGCTGAGGGGCATCCTCAGCGGCATGCCGGAACAACTGCCGGAACCCGGCGGAGAACACCGGCAATGACAGCCACGGCGGCCCTTCAGTCAGCCAGGGGCACCCCCGTTATTGCCCTTGGCATCACCAACAGCGCCAATGCCCGCCTGATGACCCGGGTGCTGGGCGGGCATTACCCGCTGCTTCAGGACCTGGGGCAACTGGAGGCACGGACACCGGACCTGCTGATCCTGGACGAAGCCATGCTGCAGCGCCACCGTGAGCTGATACAGAGACTGCGGCGCCAGCATGAACCCATGGTGCTGCCGGTGCTGATGGTCTCGGAACTCAGAGCCAGCCCGCGTAACGGCAACAGCGAGCTGGGGCACACGGTGGATGACATACTGCGCATCCCCAGCACCCGGCAGGAACTGCTCGCCCGCATCGGCAACCTGCTGCGACTGCGCCACCTCTCCCGGGAACAGGACAATGCACGCCGGGACCTGGCCGCCATGGTCAGTGCACTGCGCACCTTCAACGACTGTGACCAGGTCATGGTGCGGGCGCGCAATGAGAGTGAGCTGCTGAAATCCTTCTGCCAGAGCATTATATCCAAAGGCACCTATCAGCTGGCCTGGGTCTGCTTCTGCCAGGAGAACAACGACGGCCCCCCCAGCGTCCATGCCCGTGCCGGCAGGGCTGCAGGTTGTGCCGAGGGGATGGTCGCTGACTGGCAGGCCCGCCTTGACCGGCAGCAGGCGGACAGCCGGGAAAAGCCCGACAAGCGCCAGCAGGTGCAGGTACTGAATCATCTGGCGGAGGAACTGCACGCCATGCCGGGTCACCAGGGGGCTCTGGATCAGGGCCTGGCCTCCGCACTGCTGATGACACTGAACACCGATATCGGCGCCACCGGGTACCTGGCTCTCTACTCCGACCGTCCCGACCATTTCAGCCAGGAAGAGTGCCGCCTGATGGACCATATGGCCACCAACCTGAGCCACACACTGAACACCTTGCGCTTCCAGCAGGAGCGTGAGAATCAGTCCGCCCAGATCCAGAAACTGGCCTTTTCAGACGCTCTGACCGGACTGCCCAACCGCCGTTACCTGATCAGCTTCCTGGACGATCTGCTGGCCCGCTCCGAACCCAGGGACTCCCCTTCCGCCGCCATTCTCTTTGTGGACCTGGACGGATTCAAACCCATCAACGATGTGTTCGGCCATGAAACCGGCGACCAGGTCCTGGTCCAGGTGGCCCAGCGTCTGAGTCACACGGTACGGGATTCGGACCTGGTGATCCGTCACGGCGGCGATGAGTTTCTGGTGGTGCTGTTCGACAATCCCCGCAACCAGCCACGCCAGCCCTCCGGGGACAGCTGCGGCTTTGCCCGCATGGCCGAAGACCTGGCCAACCGCCTGATCCAGTCCATACAGTCCCCCATGATGGTCAACGATCAGGAACATCGCCTGGGGGCCAGCATCGGCATCAGCCTGTGCCCGGACCACGGCCAGGATGCCAGCGCTGTGATCCAGGCCGCCGACAACGCCATGTACGACGCCAAGCGCTCCGGAGGCGGCTGCTGCCACCTGTATTCCCCGCAAATGCTGGAAAAGCGTCTGCAGCGGCTTTCCATGGAGGCACAGCTGCGCCAGGCCATCGAGCGGGAGGGGCTGGAACTGCACTTCCAGCCCATTTTCGACCTGGCCAGCCTGCGCATCACCGGCACCGAGGCACTGGCCCGGTGGCCACTGGAGAACGGGGAAATGGTCATGCCGGGCGACTTTATCCCGGTGGCCGAGGAGACGGGACTGATCGTGCCACTGGGCAACTGGGCCCTGACGGCGGCGGCCCGGCAGCTGCAGCAATGGCACCGTGATGGCCACCCGCTGCGCATGGCCGTCAACCTCAGCGTGCAGCAGCTGCACCCCCACGGGGATGCCAACCACCTGGCCGCACTGGTCCGGCCTTATGTGGACCCGGAGTGGATCACACTGGAAATCACCGAAAGCATCATCATGGTGGACCCGGTGGCCATTGAGGCGCTGTTGCACCAGCTTCGCAACCATGGCTTTAAAATCGCCATCGACGACTTCGGCACCGGTTACTCCTCACTGAGCCGCCTGCAGCACCTGCCGCTGCAGACACTGAAAATCGACCGCAGCTTCGTCAACCAGATGGACGAGGAAGGCAAAGGGCGGGCCATGATCCCCATCATCCAGCAAATGGCCAGCAGTTTCACACTGCATACGGTGGCCGAGGGCATTGAAACCGAATCCCAGTACCAGCAGCTGCTCAGTGCCGGCATTGATTCCGGACAGGGCTACTGGTTCAGCCGCCCCCTGCCGGAGGCATCATTCCGGCAACTGCTGGACGCCCCCTTCACCGACCCCCGCAAAGACAGCTGAGCTCAAGGCACCCCGGAACTATATCAACTTTTTTTGATATAGTTGTTGACCTGCTGATGGCGCCCGCCATACACTCCGCTTCATGACTGACGCCCGCACCGTAGCTCCCGCAGAAGCCCTTTCACAAGAAAAGAGGCCTGTCACCGCCCATGAGGACGAGTCGGCCCTGGAAACACTGGCGGGCCTGTTCAAGGCCGGTGGCGACCGGCTCCGGCTGGACATATTGCGGGTGCTGCGCCGTGACACCTTTGGCGTCATGGAGCTGAGCCAGATCTTTGCCATGCGCCAGTCCGGCATGAGCCATCACCTCAAGGTGCTGGCCCGGGCCGGTCTGCTGGAGCCCCAGCGGGAAGGCAACGCCATTTTCTACCGCCGCCCGCTGCTGCGGGGTCAGGACAGCCCCCAGCATCAGGCGGCCAGGGCGCTGTTTACCGCCGTGGACAGCCTGCCACTGCCCTCCTGGCTGCTGGCCCGGGTGGCCGAGATCCGCGAGCAGCGCTCCGCCCAGTCACAGGCGTTTTTTGCCCGTCATGCGGAACGCTTCCGGGAACAGCAGGAGCTGATCGCGGAGCACCCCCAGTATGCCGAGCCGGTGGCGGAGCTGATCCGTCGCCAGTTCCAGGGCCATCCGGCGGGCCGGGCACTGGAAATCGGCCCCGGCGAAGGGGATTTCCTGGCCACTCTGGCCGAACGCTTCCACCAGGTGACCGCTGTGGACAACGCCCGGGAGATGCTCGACCAGGCCAGGGCCCGTTGTCAGCGCCAGGGGCTGGAGAATGTCCGGCTGGTACTGGGGGAGTGCGACCAGCTGCTGAAAGACCCGGACACCGCCGGCGCCTATGACCTGGTGGTGGCCAACATGGTGCTGCACCACATGGCCGGACCGGCGGATGTCTTCCAGCACAGCGCCCGCCTGCTGGCCTCGGGGGGGCGGCTGATACTGAGCGAGCTGTGCCGCCATGAGCAACGCTGGGTGCGGGACAACTGCGGTGATCTCTGGCAGGGCTTTGAGCCCGAGGAGCTCACCGGCTGGGCCCTGGACGCGGGGCTCACCAGCGGCGAAACCGTCTTTATTGGCCTGCGCAATGGGTTCCAGATCCAGGTGCGGGAATTCATTCATCGCAGTTATTAATCACTCACAGAAGGAGTCGTCAGCTATGACCGACTACAGCCTTTTCACTTCGGAGTCCGTCTCCGAAGGTCACCCGGACAAGGTAGCGGACCAGATTTCCGACGCCGTACTCGACCGCATCCTGCAGGACGACAAGCTGGCCCGAGTGGCCTGTGAAACCCTGGTCAACACCGGTGTTGCCGTGGTTGCGGGGGAAATCACCACCTCCGCCTGGGTGGATCTGGAAGACCTGGTGCGCAAGGTCATCAAGGACATTGGCTACACCTCCTCGGACATGGGCTACGACGGCGCCACCTGTGGCGTGATCAACATGATCGGCAAGCAGTCCGTGGACATCGCCCAGGGCGTGGACCGGCAGAAGCCGGAAGACCAGGGCGCCGGTGATCAGGGCCTGATGTTCGGTTACGCCTGTGACGAGACCGACGTGTTGATGCCCGCCCCCATCTGCTTCGCCCACCGTCTGGTGCAGCGTCAGTCCGAGGCGCGCAAGTCCGGCCTGCTGCCCTGGCTGCGCCCGGATGCCAAGAGCCAGGTGTCCTGCCGTTACCAGGATGGCAAGGTGACCGGCATCGATGCCATTGTGCTCTCCACCCAGCACGATCCGGACGTGTCCATGGCGGACATCAAGGACGGGGTCATGGAACTGATCATCAAGAACGTGATCCCCGCCGAGCTGATCCACAAGGACACCCAGTTCCATATCAACCCCACCGGCAAGTTCGTGATTGGCGGCCCCGTGGGTGACTGCGGCCTGACCGGCCGCAAGATCATCGTGGACACCTACGGCGGCATGGCCCGCCATGGTGGCGGCGCCTTCTCCGGCAAAGACCCCTCCAAGGTGGACCGCTCCGCGGCCTATGCCGGGCGCTATGTGGCCAAGAACATCGTGGCCTCCGGCATGGCGAAAAAGTGCGAAATCCAGATTTCCTACGCCATTGGTGTGGCCGAACCCACCTCCATCTCCGTAAACACCTTCGGTACCGGGCGGGTGGACGACGCCACCATCGAGAAACTGGTGCGCCGTGAATTCGACCTGCGCCCCTATGCGCTGACCCGCATGCTGGACCTGCTTCACCCCATGTACCAGGCCACGGCGGCCTACGGCCACTTCGGCCGCGACCCCTATGAGATGACCGTGGGCAACGACACCTTTACCGCCTTCCCCTGGGAAAAAACCGACAGGGCCGAAATCCTGCGTGACGCAGCGGGCCTCAAGTAACCGACTCCGGAGTATTCCATGCAAGCTTTTGACAGCAACTTTACCGATTACAAAGTGGCCGATATCCACCTGGCCGACTGGGGCCGCAAGGAGATCGTCATTGCCGAGAGCGAAATGCCGGCACTGATGACATTGCGGGCCAAGTACCGTGACCGGCAGCCCCTGAAGGGCGCCAACATCATGGGCTGCATCCACATGACCATCCAGACCGCGGTGCTGATCGAGACCCTCAAGGATCTCGGCGCCGAGGTGCGCTGGTCGTCCTGCAACATCTTCTCCACCCAGGATCAGGCCGCCGCCGCCATTGCCGCTGGTGGTACCCCGGTGTTCGCCTGGAAGGGCGAGACCGAGGACGAGTACGAGTGGTGCCTTGAGCGCACCGTGGGTGCGGACGTGGACGGCTGGAAGCCGAACATGATCCTGGACGACGGCGGCGACCTGACCGGACTGCTGCACGAGAAGTACCCCCACATCCTGGAGAACTGCCACGGCATCACCGAGGAAACCACCACCGGTGTGCACCGCCTTCTGGACATGATGAAGGAAGGCACCCTCAAGGTGCCGGCCATCAACGTCAATGACGCCATCACCAAGTCCAAGAACGACAACAAGTACGGCTGCCGCCACAGCCTCAACGACGCCATCAAGCGCGGCCTGGACCACCTGATGTCCGGCAAGAAGGCACTGGTGATCGGCTACGGCGACGTGGGCAAGGGCTCCGCCGCCTCACTGCGTCAGGAAGGCATGATCGTCAAGGTGACCGAGGCGGACCCCATCTGTGCCATGCAGGCCTGCATGGACGGCTTTGAGGTGGTCTCCCCCTACATTGAAGGCAGGAACACCGGCTCCGCCGACAGCATCAACCGGGACCTGCTGCAGAACACCGATATCCTGGTGACCGCCACAGGCAACATGGACGTGTGCGACAAGCACATCCTCTCCGCCCTCAAGTCCGGCGCCATTGTCTGTAACATCGGCCACTTCGACAACGAGATCGACACCCAGTACATGCGCGACAACTGGGAGTGGGACGAGATCAAGCCCCAGGTGCACAAGGTCTACCGCAACAAGGCGGAAAACGACCACCTGCTGCTGCTCTCCGAGGGCCGGCTGGTCAACCTGGGCAATGCCACGGGCCACCCTTCACGGATCATGGACGGCTCTTTCGCCAACCAGGTGCTGGCCCAGATGCACCTGTTCGAGAAGCAGTTCGCCAAACTGCCCGCGGCGGAGAAGCCCAAGAACATCACCGTCCAGGTTCTGCCCAAGCAGCTGGACGAGGAAGTGGCCCGCTACATGGTGCAGGGCTTTGGCGGTGTGGTGACACAGCTGCGCAAAGACCAGGCCGACTACATCGGCGTGCCCGTGGAAGGCCCCTTCAAGCCGGACAGCTACAAGTACTGAGTCCGGCCCCCTGCAACGGCCGCCACCGGCGGCCGTTGCAGGGCTTTACACAGAGCGTTCCCGGAACGCTCTCCAGGCGATACCCGCTCCGGCAAACGGGGTGTCGCCCGGAGAGCCTTCCTGACAGAGGCAGTCGGCCCTGGTGGCCGGCCTCCATGAACAACAGCCGGTGTATGGCGTTGCCTGGTGGACCACCAGGCCCGTTTTAGCCAATGCCCGGTTGACCGAAACGAGAGCCACACCATGAAAACACAGCAAGCCTACCCACGCCGGTTCAGTTTTGAGTTCTTCCCCCCGAAGACCGACAGGGGGGTGGAGAAGCTCCACGCCACCCGCGAGAAGCTGGCGCAATACAACCCGGACTTTTTCTCCGTCACCTTCGGCGCCGGCGGTTCCACCCGAGACCGCACCCTCAACACGGTGATCGACCTCAACCGTCAGGGAGTGCCCACGGCGCCGCATCTGTCCTGCATCGGCGCCAGCCGCAAGGATGTGGCGGAGTTGCTGGATATCTACCGGGAAAACGGCGTGGACCGCATCGTCGCTCTGCGCGGAGATATTCCCTCGGGCACCGGCAGCTCCGGCGGCGGTGAGCTGCGCTACGCCAATGAGCTGGTGGCGTTTATCCGCGAGCACAGCGGTGATCATTTCCACCTGGAGGTGGCCGCCTACCCGGAATTTCACCCGCAGGCCCCCAGCGCCGAGGCGGACCTGCGCAACTTCCAGCGCAAGGTGCTCGCCGGTGCCGACAGCGCCATCACCCAGTATTTCTACAATGTGGAAAGCTATTTCTACTTCATGGACCGCATCGAGAAGATGGGGCTGGACCTGCCTGTGGTGCCGGGCATCATGCCCATCGTCAACTACAGCAACCTGCGCCGCTTCAGCGACATGTGCGGCGCGGACATTCCACGCTGGATCGCCAAGCAGCTGGAGGCTTACGGGGACGACTCCGAGTCCATCAAGCAGTTCGGCGAGGAGGTGGTGACCCGACTGTGCCAGCAACTGCTGGACGCCGGCGCACCGGGGCTGCATTTCTACACACTCAACCAGTCCGAAGCCAGCCTCAACATCTGGCACAACCTGGATCTGCCCACCCGCTGATGCCTACTGGGGCGCTCTCAGGGCACCCATGGCCCCGGCATTCTGAGCCCCCGGAACCCGGACAGGCGTTGACAGACTCCCCCCCTGTTGCTGAAGTGAGTCATACAACCGATTGCTCATGAACTGACAGGGAGGGGATCTCGTGGATTTTCTGGAATCGCTGTTTCAGGCCAGCTCGGACTTTCTCTGGGGGCCGCCGCTGATCATTGTGCTGGTCGGTGGCGGCCTTTTCTTTGTGTTCTACTCGCGGGCACTGCCCTACCGCCACTTCGGCCACGCCATTGCCATCCTCCGTGGCCGTTACGATGACAGCAGTGATCCGGGTGATATCAGCCACTTCCAGGCCCTCTCGGCGGCCCTCTCAGGCACACTGGGGCTGGGCAATATCGCCGGTGTGGCCTTCGCCGTGAGCTATGCCGGGCCCAGTGCCGTTTTCTGGATGTGGGTCACCGCACTGGTGGGGGTGGCCACCAAGTTCTTCACCTGCACCCTCTCCATCATGTACCGGGGCAAGGACAGCCTGGGCCAGGTCCAGGGCGGCCCCATGTACATGATCCGCGAGGGGCTGGGGCGGCGCTGGATGCCACTGGCGGTGTTCTTCTGTCTGGCCGGGCTGATCGGCACCCTGCCCATTTTCCAGATCAATCAGCTCACCGAAACACTCAGGGACGCGGTACTGCTGCCCGAGGGGGTTATCAGCGAGGATCAGGTGGGGATGTTCAACTTCGCCTTTGGTGTGGCGGTTGCGGCGATTGTGGGTCTGGTCATCTTCGGTGGCATACGGCGTGTGGGGTACACCACGGCCCGCCTGGTGCCGTCCATGGTGGTGATCTATCTGCTCTGCACCCTGCTGATCCTGGGGGTAAACATCAACGCCGTCCCGGCCGCGCTGGCCTCCATTTTTACCCATGCCTTCCAGGGGGATCTCTCCGCCATGGCTGCCGGCGGCCTGATGGGTGTGGTCATCACCGGTGTGCGCCAGGGGGCCTTCTCCAATGAGGCGGGCATCGGCACCGAGGTGATGGCCCACGGCGCGGCACAGACCCGTGAACCTGTCCGTGAAGGACTGGTGGCCATGCTGGGGCCGGTGATCGACACACTGATCGTGTGCACCCTCACCGCACTGGTGCTGCTCAGCACCGGCACCTGGGAGGCGGGGACCGACGTGGCCGGCGCCGCCCTGACCGCCAGGGCCTTTGGCGAAGCCCTGGGGACTCCGGGCCTGTGGCTGATCACGGTACTGGTGATTGTTTTCAGCATGAGCACCATGTTCACCTTCTGGTACTACGGCGCCAAATGCCTGGGCTTTCTGGTCGGTGCCGAGCACCAGCACTGGTATCGCCATTTTTACCTGGTGCTGATTGTGGTGGGCGCGGTGGTGTCCATCGAGGCGGTGATTTACCTGATCACCACCGGCTACGCACTGATGGCCATACCCACCATGATCGCCACGCTGCTGCTGGCCCCACGGGTGATGATTGCCACCCGGGATTATCTGGAGCGCATGGCCTGGGAGCAATCCGGCCGGTAACCCCGGCCCACTGCACCCCGGCGCCTCTGCTGATGTATACTGTCAGACAGTATGAGCGGTCAGGCCCGGGTCGGAGACCACTCTGACCCGGGCTCCCCGCTGTAAGGGACCACTGATTTCAGGAACAGTCCATTGATGATCAACCCACCCCGGTCCTGGCAGGGCACAACGCTGGTATTACTGTTGCTCTGGCTGTTGGCCTCTGGCCCGGCCACGGCCAGTGAGCCCATCGTGCTGACCGGCCCCGCCTGGCCGCCCATGCTGTATATGGAAGAGCCACGGAAAGGGCTGGCGGTGGAAATTGTGATTGCCGCCTTTAATGCGTCAGACCGTTCGGTGGAGATCCGCATCAACCCCTGGCGGCGGGTTCTCTGGCTGGCCAGAAGCCAGCAGGTGGACGGACTGGTGGGCATCTGGCATGCGGACGCCCGGGAGGAATTCCTGCTCTTCAGCCAGCCCTATTACCAGTCCCATATCGCCGCCGCCTATCACCGGGAGAAGCTCGAGGAACCCCGGTCCATAGCGGACCTGGACGGACTGCGGGTGGGAACCCGCCAGGGCGGCCATTATGGCGGCATCTTTAACGGCAACGACCGCATACAGCGACACACCGCCAGCACCGACCTGAACATGCTGCATATGGTGGCCGCGGGCCGCCTGGACGTGGCCGTGGGGGACCGGCTGATTCTGCAGAACCTGATCGACCAGAGCCCCCACCTGTCAGAGCGGGTGCGGCTGAGCGAGGTGGACCTGCTTGTGGTGCCCATCCACTTTGCGTCCATCCGGGCCAATGAGAATGCCACGGAACTGGTGGATGCCTTCAACCGGGGGCTGGAGCGCATCCGCGAGTCCGGTGAGCTGGAGGCGATTGTCCAGCGCTTTCGCCAGTAGTGACCCGATGCTGCCGCCGGTCCACCGGTGTCATCAGCGCCGGCTGATGACACCGGTGGCGTAACAGAAAACCCCCGCAAACAGCAGCCCGTAACTCAGCAGCGACAGCAGCAGCCCCGGCTGCCAGCGCCCCACCACCATGGCCAGCAGCATGCCCAGTCCGGAGAGCATCAGCAGGACCCCGGCGGCCAGCCACCTATTCATGCAGCCAGCAGGCGGAATAATGCCCCGGGCGCGGCTCCAGACTGTAGGGGTCGCGCACATCACAGATGCCCTTCATGGCATGGGGGCAGCGGGGGTGGAAACGGCAGCCGGAGGGCGGGTTCAGCAGGCTCGGGGGCTCGCCACCGGGCACCTCGCGCTGCACCAGTGCGTTGTCCGCATCCACATCGGCAATGGAGGCCAGCAGTGCCTGTGTGTAGGGGTGCTGGGGATGGTCCAGCAGCTCGTTCACCGGCGCTTCCTCCACAATACGACCGGCGTACATGACAAAGATGCGGTCGGCAAAATGGCGCACCGTGGACAGGTCGTGGGTGATAAACGCCAGTGTCAGCTCCCGTTTCTGCTGGATGCTGCGCAGCAGGTTGAGGATCTCCACCCGCACCGAGGCATCCAGCATGGACACCGGCTCATCGGCGATGATCAGATTGGGCTCGAGAATCAGTGCCCGGGCGATAACAATCCGCTGCTGCTGGCCGCCGCTGAGCATATGGGGGAACTTGCCGAGAATCTCATCCACCCGGGTCAGGCGTACCTCGTTCAGGACCTGGCGGATCCGTTCATCCTGGGTCTTGCGGTCACGGACACCGTGGACAATCAGCGGCTCCGCCAGAAGGCGGCGCACATCCATAAAGGGGGGCAGCGCACCGAAAGGGTCCTGCTGCACATAGCCGACACTGGCCAGGTAGGACTGTCGGGCGGCCCCTGAGAGCTCACTCAGGCGCTGACCGTCAAAGATCACATCCCCGTCCGTGGGCCTGTTCAGGCCCAGCAGCGTGCGGGCCAGTGAACTCTTGCCACAGCCGCTCTCCCCCACAAAGGCCACGGACTCGCCACGGCCCAGCTCGAATTCCACCCCGTCCACGGCCCGGACCGAACCCACCCGCAGAAAACCGAACTGACGCAGTTCAAACCAGGTGTGCAGGTCACGGGCCCGTAACAGTGGTGTTGCCACACTGGCGGTGGCGTAGCGGCGCTGTGCCGTGCTGTCTTTCACTTCAGCCATGGTGCCCCTCCCCGTACAGCCAGCAGCTGACCTGTCGACGTGCCTTGAGTGTGACCGGTTGCGGATCGCGGCTGCAGCGCTCGAAGCGCGACGGGCAGCGATCGGCAAAACGACAGCCCGATGGCGGATTGTGCAGGTTGGGCGGCTCCCCCGGTATATGCACCGGCGGCTGCGGCTGGTGCAGCCTGGGTACACTGTCCATCAGCAGTTTGGAGTAGGGGTGTGCCGGGTCGTGGAAAAAATCCCGGGCGTCGCTCACCTCCACCATCTGCCCCGCGTACATCAGCGCCACCCGGTCCGCCAGCTCGCTGGAGGTGGCCACATCGTGGGTGATCAGCATAAAGCTGGTGCCGTCCGCCTGCTTGATGCGCTTGAGCACATTCATGATGCTGGCCTGTGTCAGCACATCCAGCGCCGATGTGGGCTCGTCCAGTATCACCAGCTCCGGCTCCGTTACCAGGGCCATGGCCAGCACCACCCGCTGGCGCATGCCACCGGAGAGCTCGAAGGGGTAGCGGCCGATAAAGTCCTGAGACACCCCCACCTTCTGGAAGGTGGACGCCACTTTTTCCATGGCCCGCTTTTTGTTCCAGCCACGGTGCACACGCAGCGGCTCCGCCACCTGCTCGCCCACCCGCACCACCGGATTGAGTGCGTTCATGGCGGCCTGCATCACCAGCGCAATACGGCTCCACTGGATCTGGCGCCGGAACTGCTCGTCGCTCAGTGCCATCAGGTCCTGGCCGGCCAGTGACACCTGGCCGCCAAAGTGGTTGATATTGCGAGGCAACACCCGCATCAGCGCCCTGGCCAGTGAGCTCTTGCCACAACCGGACTCGCCCAGCACCACCAGTGCCTCGTTGCGGCGGATATCGAAGCTGACACCATCCACCGCACGGGCCACGCCGTTGCGGGTCTGGTAGTGCAGTCTCAGGTCTTTGACCTCTAACAGGGTGTCGCTCATTGCGTCCTCAGCCTCGGGTTGAATACTCGGTCCAGTGCAAAGCCCAGCATGGCAAAGCCCAGCCCCGTGAGCATCAGCAGTACCGCCGGGGAAACCACCCAGTAATAGAAACCGTTGTACAGGGCGCTCTGCTCCTGGGCATCGTTCAGCACCTTGCCCCAGGTGGGCAGCACCGGGTCACCCAGACCCAGCACTGCCAGTGACGCCTCCAGGAAGACAAAGGTGGGTATCAGTGTGACAAAGGTGGGGATCAGCACCGGCAGTATGCGGGGAATCATGTAGCGCAGTATGATGCGGCCGTTGCCCGCCCCATAGGCCCTGGCCGCCTCGATATAGGAGGACTGTTTGATGGGCAGCAGCATGGCCCGGTAGGTCTTGATACCGGCGCTGAAAATGCCCAGCAGTATCACCACCCCCAGCATCAGCCAGATACTGGTGGAATAGAGGGTACCCACCATCACCAGTATGGGCAGCATGGGCAGTATGATGTTCACCTCCGTGAGGCGCTGTATGGTGGCATCCACCCAGCCACCGAACCAGACACCGGTGGCGGCGATCACCAGTGTGGTGACCGTGGTGCCCACCGCCGCCAGAAGGCCGAAGGCCAGTGCCACCGGGGTGCCCCAGAGCAGCGCCACCATCAGGTCACGGCGCTGGTAATCGGTGCCGGCCAGGCCATGCACCTGACCGTACACCACCAGCTCAGCGGACAGCCCGGCCTCCTCGCCAAAGAGAATGGCGTCCACCGTCAGGGTGTACTCGCCCTGCTCGACCTGTGGGTTCTCCCCGGGGCTGTCGCCGGAGAACAGCCCCACATGGGGTTCGGCCCCGAGTCGGCTCTGCAGGGTCTGGTTCTGTGACAGTGAGACCCGTTCGTCGCGGGAGATGCGCTGGCCACCCAGGGGGATCACCTTGCCCTGCGGTGTTTCCCAGTTCAGTCGCACAAAGGCCGGCTGTTCGCTGCCCCGGGTCTTGAGAAACAGGTTGATCTCACTGGGGAAGCCGTCGGCGTCAAACTCAAAGTTCAACGGCAGCCGCACCTGGCGGCCCCCCTCAAAGGGGGCCTGTACTCCGTTGGAGGAGTCGCCGGTGATCACCCGGGTGCCGGGCTGGTTGCCCCCCGTGATCCGGTCCAGCCAGAGCGGGGACGCATTCACCGGGTAATCCCGCCACATGTCACCGCCCCGCCATTTCTCCAGTGCCTCGCCATAGGGGATGGTGAACACCGTGTAAAAGGACAGGAGTATCAGAAACAGGATGATGGCCAGGCCGCCGATGGCGGAGGGGTAGCGGCGCAGCTCGTTGAGGCCGTTGATCCAGCGGCTCATGGCTTTTCTCCCAGTTGGCTCATGGCTGTCCTCCATCAAGGCGCACACGGGGGTCGAGAATGGCGTAGAGGATGTCCAGCATGAACACGGTCACCGCCAGCAGGTAGGCGAACACCACCACGCCGCCGATGATCACCGGCGTATCCCGGTAGCCGATGGCCTGGAACAGCAGTGTCCCCAGCCCCGGCCAGTTGAACACCTGCTCGAGAATAATGGCGCCACTCCAGAGACCGATCAGCATCAGCGCAAAGCTGGTGATGATGGGTGAGAGGGTCGGGCGCAGTATGTAGCGGTTCTGGATCAGGCTGGAAGGCAGCCCCTTGGCCCTGGCCATTTCCACGTAATCCTCGCTGGAATGGATCAGGAAGAAGGTGCGCCAGGAATAGATGGAGATAAAAATGGAAGACAGGAACATGGCCGTCACTGGCAGCACCATGTGGCGCAGTACACTCAGTGCGTATTCCCAGCTGCCCTCCGGTGGCGGCACGTCCACCATGCCCCCGGGGGGGAAGACCGGCGCCAGAAAGGCAAAGAACAGGATCAGGAAGATGCCGTAGAACCAGGCCGGAGCCGCCGAACTGGGGGCCAGTGCGATCACCAGACGGTCGATTCGGCTGCCGTAGCGACGGGACAGGTACAGCGCCGCATAGACGGACACAAAGAACACCAGCAGGTTGGCCGTGCCGAACAGCAGCAGTGTCGCCGGCAGCCGCTCCACGATAATGGCGGAGACCTGCCGCGAGCCGGCATCACTGGTCATCTCCTCGGCACGGCCCAGGTCCAGCTGTGCCGCCTGTTTCAGGTAGTCGATACTGCGGGGGAAGAAGGCCTTGTCCAGATTGCGCCGCTCCACCTCCAGCTGCACCTGCTCATTGATCAGCTTGTTGCGCTCACCGGAGTCCAGCTCCGCATAGGACGGGTCCGCCCTCACCTGTTCGGCGATGGTGCTGCGGATCTGCAACTTGCGCAGCTCGTCCACCTTGCCGCCCATATTGGCGATGACAATGGTCAGGTAGACACCGATCATCACCGTCACAAACAGCGCCAGCAGACGCTTGGCGGTAAAGAAGAGAATCCGGCGCAGATCACGCCAGCCCTGGCGGGGCGCCGGGGCCTGCATCGGGTTATTCATGGCCCGGCTCCTTGTCCTGTTCCTCGTCCCGCTCTTCCAGGGTCTTTGTGCCGGAGGGCACCGTGGCAAAGGCGTGGGAGGCGAAGGACGGCAGCGCCACGCGGCTGGAGATGACCGCCACCTCCAGGCTGTTGGCTCCGTTGCCCAGCGCTTCCAGCTCATCCGGTGACAGGCGCAGCTGCCAGTTGCCGTCCTGGTCGCCGGATTCCTGGTCACCCGTTTCCATGGCGCCCCGGCTGAACTGGCGTCCATCGCCATCGAACAGCAGGTATTTCACGGACTCGATGGCCTCGGTGGGATAAGGCTCGCCGTTGAAGCGGATATCCAGACTGAAGCGGGCCGACCCGCCCTGGCGCACCATCAGCGGACCGTCCAGTGTCAGTGCGGGAATCTCCGGCTGGGTGAAATCCAGCCATTTGCCCGACGGGTCCGGGAACCCCTCGTAACGGCGCAACACCACGGTGCGCTCCACGGGATGCACCGCGTGGAGGTAAAAAGGACCATCCCCCACCCAGAAGTGGTTGTAGCGCTCCTCCCAGGCCTGCAGTGCCTGGTAGCGCTGACGGATCTCATTACCGTCACGCACAAAGTCACCGAGCACATCCCGGTAAGGCAGAAAACCCTGTTCAAGTGCCTCATCCAGATGGCGGCGCAGTATCCCCAGGCTGGGCCCTGAGACCAGGCTCATCCACTCCACCCGGTTGCTGTCCGCCTTGTGGGAAGAGAAAGCCAGCTCGCCATTACGCTCCGCCCTCATGGCAATGGCCAGTGAGTGCCAGGCCTGCGGCGAGAAGGCCTGATTGGCCACAATGGTCTCCGCATCCGGCAACACCTGGTTACTGTAGACATCGAGCACCAGGGGTTCGCGGCTGACAATGCGCCAGCCCCGGAAATACTGCTTGAACACCTCAAGCCGGGGGGCGTGGCTGGGGTCAAAGTAGGGGCTGTTTTCATCCCCACGGGCCATGGTCAGTATCCAGGGCAGCACCAGATCCGCCAGTGACATGGGGGTGCCGTCGTGCCAGCGCCGGTCCAGAAAGCCCTCTTCATAGCGTATGCGGGTTTTCGAGCGGGCGGTCACCCCGTCCGGATGGGCTTCTTCCACGGTGACAAGGCGGCCTTCTTCGGCATTCCAGCCAATCCAGGCCTCCTCCGGCACGGCAATGGATTCGGCCCGCTCGAGACTGAGCCAGTCGTGGCTCTTCTGCACCGGCAACCCCTCCTGCACGGTCACCTCGGCGCTGTCGATGCCCTGTGGCCGGTAAAGCCCGGTGAAGGGGTCCGGCAGCAGTGCCGGATCGTTCAGTGAGCGCATGATCATGGTGTCGTACAGCCAGTTGCTGCCCGCCACCGGATTCCAGGGCTCGGTCAGCAGGCTGGGGGCCCCCACCACCATGCGCCCACCCACCCGGTCGCGGTAGCGCAGCGTATAGGGCCAGAGCCGTGAGCCGGCAATGCCGCCGGCCAGGTCCGAGGCCAGCACCACATTGCTGGCCCTGGGGATGATGCTCTGCTGGTCCACCAGCCAGATGTGGTAGCTGCTCTCCATGGCCAGCTCAAGGCCACGGCCCATCAGCTCTCGGCGCTCCTCCATGGTGTCGAAGTCACGACGCTCCAGCCTTGCAGCGATGGTGTCCAGTTCCTCACCCGGCTCATAGGCCTGCCACAGCAGCTCAGGGCGACCACGCTTGGTGTAATAGAAGCTGAGGCTGCCGGACTCGTCCCGGTTGATGGTGGTGGACACCCAGGCCCCGGTGTAGATGTGCCATTGCCCGGCGGCAGGGTCACCGGCGATCCAGATGCGGGAGGCTTCCTCCGCGGTGCGGTACTGACGGTGCACGGTAAAGCCCAGATCCTCCATCAGGTTGGCCACGTAGTCCCCCACCTGATTACGGGCATCCTCGGTGCGGATGAGTACACGCACCGGCACCGGCTCACCCTCGTGAAACCAGCGCCCGTCGCGCAGCTCGGCGCCATGGGCGCGCATCTGCTCGTGGATGACACGACGGGCCCGCTCCGGGTCATGGCGGTACTCAAGCTCCAGTGCCCTGGCCGTGGCGGCCAGGCGGGCATAATCCGGGAAGGCGGTGTTGATGGGCAGCACACGGGGCACCGCCAGGCCACCGTAGATCTCTTCCGCCACATGGCGGCGATCAATCAGCCAGTTCATGGCCTCCCGGATGGCTTGAACGGAGAAGGGGTTAAAGCCAGTCTCGAATTCCGCCGGGTTCAGTGCCAGTTCGGAGGAGGCGCCATAGGCGGTCTCGTAGTCGCCTTTCTCCGAGGTGCGCAGGCGGTGGAAAACCGAGGCGTTGGTAATGCCCTGGGTAAACAGCTGATAGGCCCCCTGCTCGATCAGACCGGTGACCTTGCCCACGTCGGACTGCTGGGTAAACACCACCTCGTCCACCAGGGCACCACGGCGCTGCCCGATGGCCTGTGACAGGGCCTGCTCATCCATGGGGTCCTCACTGACCCCCTGCTCCGGCTCATCAGAGCCCGGGCGCAGCAGTAAAACCAGCAGCAGGGCCAGAGCCGGCACCAGCAACAGCCAAAGTATTTTTTTTATCAAAACGGCAGTTCTCCGGGGCAAAAAAACCAGTACCGCCAACAGACTATACGAACTCCCCCTGAACGCCAAACACCGCTCCCCCACTTTGTGGAAGACGGCGGCTCTGGGTGCAAGGCCACCAGCGCCGGATTCGGGAGGTCAGGGCACAGAGGTTCCCTAACGGGCGCCACCGCCGTATCATCCCATGCACGCGTTTAAAGCCCTTGCCGAGCGATGTTGAGGAGGTTGTTTTGCCGTCCAATCAGGATATGATCCAGCGGGACCTGCAGTCCGTCTGGCACCCCTGCACCCAGATGAAAGACCATGAAAAGCTGCCCCTGATCCCCTTCAAGAGCGGACAGGGTGTCTGGCTCCATGACTTTGACGGCAATCGCTACATCGATGCCGTCAGCTCCTGGTGGGTCAACCTGTTTGGCCATTGCAACCCGCGCATCAACGACGCCATCCGCCAGCAGATCGACAGCCTCGAGCATGCCATGCTGGCCGGCTTTACTCACGAGCCCGTGATCGCCCTGTCAGAGCGCCTGATCAGGGCCACACCGCCCGGGCTGGACAAGTGTTTCTACGCGGACAATGGCTCTTCTGCCATCGAGGTGGCCCTGAAGATGAGCTACCACTACTGGAAGAACGTGGGCGCACCGGGCAAGAAAAACTTTATCAACATCTCCAACAGCTACCACGGGGAAACCCTGGGCGCACTGGCCCTGGGGGATGTGGCCCTGTACCGGGACACCTATGCGCCGCTGCTGATGGATGTCCTCACGGTGCCCGGCCCGGATGCCTTCAACCGGGAAGAGGGAGAGAGCTGGAAGGACTACGCCATTCGCCAGTTTGCCCATATGGAAGCCATGCTGGAGAAGCACCACGACGAAGTCTGTGCCGTGGTCATAGAGCCACTGGTGCAGTGCGCCGGCAACATGCGCATGTACCACCCCATTTACCTGACCATGCTGCGTGAAGCCTGTGACCGCTATAACGTGCACCTGATCGCCGACGAGATTGCCGTGGGTTTTGGCCGCACCGGCACCCTGTTTGCCTGCGAGCAGGCGGACATCACCCCGGACTTCATGACCCTGTCCAAGGGGCTCACCGCCGGTTACCTGCCCCTGTCCGTGACCCTCACCAGCGACCGTATCTATAACGCCTTTTACGACGACTACGAGACCCTGAAGGCGTTCCTGCATTCCCACAGCTATACCGGCAACGCCATTGGCTGCGCGGTGGCGGAGGCCACACTGGATATCTTCGAACAGGACAATGTGATTGACGAGAACCGCCGACTGGCCCGGTGCATGGGCGAGAGCGTGGCGCACCTGGGGGACCACCCCAATGTGGGGGACATCCGACAGCATGGCATGATCCTGGCCATCGAACTGGTCAAGGACCGCAGGACCCGGGAGCTCTTCCCCTGGCAGGAGCGACGGGGGATGCGGGTCTACCAGCACGCACTGACCCAGCAGGCGCTGCTGCGGCCACTGGCCAATGTGGTGTATTTCATGCCGCCCTATGTAATCAACGAGGAGCAGATTCACCATCTGGCCCGGGTGGCTACGGACGGCATCCACAAGGCTGTGCAAGACTGAGGGCCCCATGCGACGACCCCGGATCCACGTGGACCAGCCACTGCAGGACGACCAGCAACTGACCCTGGAAGGGGCGCCGGCCCATCACCTGGGCCGCGTGCTGCGGGTCACCCCCGGACAACCACTGGTGCTGTTCAATGGCGATGGCCGTGATTACCCGGCACGGGTCACCGAGGCGGGCAAGTCCCGTCTGACCGTGCGGCTGGGACAGGGCGCGGTGGTGGCCACGGAGTCCCCGCTGGCGGTGACACTGGCCCAGGTGATCTCCCGGGGGGATCGCATGGATTATGTCATCCAGAAGAGTGTCGAGATGGGGGTCAGTGCCATACAGCCACTGACCAGCGAGCGTTGCGAGGTCAAGCTCGATGCCCGCCGTGAGGACAAACGGCTGCGTCACTGGCAGCAGGTGGCGGTCAGTGCCGCCGAGCAGTGCGGCCGTGCCAGGGTGCCGGAAATCGCCCCATTGTGCGCACTGGACCAGTGGCTGACGGAGGCGCCGGACGGGCTGCGCCTGGTGCTGCACCACCGCAGCCAGTGCAGCCTGGGCGAAATGCCACCGCCCGCGGCCGTGACACTGCTGATCGGCCCCGAGGGCGGGCTCAGCGAGGCGGAAATCACCGCCGCCATGCAGTCGGGATTTCACGCCTGCACACTGGGCCCCCGTGTGATGCGCACGGAAACCGCACCAGTGACCGCACTTTCCGTGATGCAGTGGCTCTGGGGCGATTTACAAAAGGGCGGAATCCGCTAGTCTGGCCCATAAAGCCAATGTGGCCCGGATAGCTAATGTCCGTTTTATGGCTCATGGTAGTGTCTCGACCGTCCGACAGACCGGGCCCCTCAGCCTTGAGGCCGACAACAACACCCATAATCCGCCAGGGACCAAATCAACCATGATGGACATGCTGGGCAACACCGAGCTGTGGAAGTACATCAGCATCCCTTTTGTCGCCGCGCTGATCGGCTGGGTCACCAACTGGCTGGCCATCCAGCTCACCTTTTACCCGCTGAAGTTTATCGGCATCCCCCCGTTTCTGGGCTGGCAGGGCATCATCCCCTCCAAGGCCCTGAAAATGTCCCAGATCAGCGTGGACGCCACCATCTCCAAGATCGGCACGGTGCAGGAGATTTTCGAGCACATTGACCCCAATGTACTGGCCCGTTACGTGGTGGAAACCATACAGCCGCGCACCCAGGAATACGTGGACGAGGTGATGCTCGAGGAGCATCCCACCTTCTGGGAAAACCTCCCCCAAAGTGCCCGCAAGATGGTCTACGACCGTGTCAACAAGCGGGCGCCGGAAATGGTGGATGAGCTGGTGGCGGATGTGTCCCACAACATCGAGGACCTGCTCGACATCAAGGGCATGGTGACCGAGCGGCTGGTGGCGGACAAACAGCTGCTCAACCGCATCTTCCTGGAATGCGGCGAGAAGGAATTCCGCTTTATCATCAACTCCGGCTTCTACTTCGGCTTTCTGTTCGGCCTGGTGCAGATGGCGTTCTGGTATTACTTCCCCGCCGCCTGGGTACTGCCGGTATTCGGCCTGATTGTGGGCTTTGCCACCAACTGGATTGCACTGAACGTGATCTTCCGCCCACTGCATCCGGTGAAGATTCTGGGTCGCTGGACATTCCAGGGGCTGTTCCTGCAGCGTCAGAACGAGGTGGCCGCCTCATTCTGCCGCATTGTCACCCATGAGATCCTGACCGTGGGCAACATCATCACCGCCATACTGGAAGGCCCCAAGGCAGAGCGTGCCCGCAACATGGTGCGCAAGCACATCAAGCCACTGGTGGATGAAACCGCCGGCATCAGCAAACCCTTCACCCAGATGGCCTTTGGCCCCACCGCCTTTGCCCGGCTCAAGCACAATGTGGGGGAGAAGGCCATCCAGATCTCCAGGACCGCCTTCGACAACCCGGTGTTTGTCCGTGACCGTGCCGAGGCGGTGGAATCCATCATGCGCGCGCGCATGGAGGAGCTGCCCTCGGACGAGTTCCAGGATCTGCTCAGACCCTGCTTCCAGGAGGACGAGATCAAGCTGATTCTGGTGGGGGCGGCACTGGGCTTTGTGGCGGGCCTGTGCCAGTACATCTTTATATTCGGCTCCAGCGTCTGAGGGCGCTTCAGGCCCGCACCTGCTCCGTCAGTGTACGGTCCAGCCGTTCATCGGCAATGTCCGACAGACTCGGGCAACCCAAGTCCGGAAGCCGCCGCATCAGGGCGTCTTCATCCAGACGGACGGCCCTGAGAACATCCCGCAGACGGATCTGGTCCAGTGAACGCCCCGGCAGCAACTCATCCCCCTGGGGGCCACCCAGTCGCAGCAGTGAGGCCCTGGTCAGCTTGGCACTGACCTGTGCGGTAATGTCCCCCGGCACATGCATCTGCTCCGCCAGCAGCTCCTGCCGCGGCGGCGTCTCGCCCCGGTCGAAGGCCCTCGCCACCATGTGCATCAGCGTCAGTGCCACCCGCTCTTCCAGCTCCGGCGAAGAACGGGCGGAACGGCGTGCCGAAATGGCCCTCTCATGCTGGTGGTAATAACTGATGGTGGAGCCCACCAGCAGGATCATCCAGTTGATATAGAGCCAGATCAGCAACATGATCCCGATGGCAAAGCTGGAGTAGATGGCCTCGTACTTGGTGCTGCCCACGGCAAAGTTGGCAAAGGCCAGGCTGGCCCCCTGCCAGGCCACACCCGCCACCAGCCCCCCGGCCAGTGCGCTTTTGAGCCTGACCCGTGTGTTGGGTACAAAAATATAGACAAAAGTGAACGCCGCCACGGTCAGCAGGAAAGGCATGATGCGGGTGATCAGGCTGATCAGTGTGCCAAAGGGCTCTATGCTGGCCAGCTCCTGCATCAGGCTGGAGCCGAAGACGGCGGCGGAGACACCGATGCCGGAGACCATCAGCAGAGGCCCCACGGTGATCACGCTCAGGTAGTTGGAGAAGCGCTGGGCCATGGAGCGCATCTGTGAGGCGCGCCAGACGCTGTTGAAGGAACGCTCGATTTTCTGCACCAGTGAAATCACCGTGTACACCAGCAGGATCAGACCCACCGAACCCAGCACCCCCACCTGGATATTGTCCACAAACTGCACCACATTCTCGGCGATGTCCTCGCCCCGCGCCCCCAGGGGCTCCAGAAACTGGTAGATAAAGGGCATCAGCTGGTTGTGCACCCCCATGGCCTTGAGCACGGAAAAGCTCAGTGCCAGCATCGGCACTATGGACAGGAGCGTGGTGTAGACCAGGCTCATGGCATGCAGTGTGAGATTGCCGGTGCCCACGTCACGGCCCACCGCGTAGGCAATACGGAGATGGCGATGGGAAAAGGCCAGGAGGACGCCCTCAGGGCGCTCCGGCTTGTCCAGCAGCCAGGCTTCAAACCGGGTGAGTCGTTCTTTGAGTTCGTCCAGGGTCACAGCACGGTTCCTGTTCGCAGATTGTCGGGCTTCGCCCTGTGTGGGTTTATCGGGCTTCGCCCTGCAGGGTCGCCATCAGGCGGCGGCTGCCGGCCTCGTCACGGTGCTCTCCCAGATAGAGGCCCTGCCAGGTGCCCAGCAGCAACTCCCCGTTACCCACCGGGATGCTCACCGAGCTGCCCAGCAGTACCGAACGGATATGGGCCGGCATGTCGTCACTGCCTTCCAGTGTGTGCTCATAGTACGGCGCGTTTTCCGGCACGGTTTTCAGAAAGAACCGTTCCATATCCCCCCGCACCGTGGGGTCGGCGTTCTCATTGATGCTCAGTGAGGCGGAAGTGTGCTGGATAAACAGATGCAGCACACCCACACGCACAGAGGCCAGACCTTCCAGGGCCTGTGTGACCTCATCGGTAATCAGATGGAATCCCTTGCCACGGGGAGACAGTCGGATCAGTTGCTGTTGCCACATGGTTGCTACCTCGCTTTTCTATCCCTTGCACTCACCCGCTGTCACGGCCCCCTTACCTCGGGAGCCGCCACGCGATACCATAGCGCTCTTTCCCTGAAGAACATCATAACAGCGTAACACCGTTAAAAGAGAGCCAGTCCCATGAGTGATGACAAGAAGCGCCGCTATTCCAGCCAGGTGGTTGATGGTGTGGGCAAATCCGCAGGACGCGCCATGCTGCGCGCCGTGGGTTTCAGTGACGAGGATTTCAGGAAACCCCAGGTGGGCATCGCCTCCACCTGGAGCATGGTCACCCCCTGCAACATGCACATTGACCGCCTGGCGGAAGAGTCCGGGGCCGGCACCGATGAGGCCGGTGGCAAGAGCGTGATCTTCAACACCATCACCATCTCAGACGGCATCGCCAACGGCACCGAGGGCATGAAGTACTCACTGGTTTCCCGTGAGGTGATTGCCGATTCCGTGGAGACCGTGGCCGGCTGTGAAGGCTTTGATGGCATTGTCGCCATCGGCGGCTGTGACAAGAACATGCCCGGGCTGGTCATGGGCATGGCCCGGCTCAACCGCCCCTCGATCTTTGTCTATGGCGGCACCATCCTGCCCGGCGAGGGGCATACCGACATCATCTCGGTGTTCGAGGCCGTGGGTGCCCACGCCAAGGGGGACAAGTCCCTGATCGAGGTCAAGCAGATCGAGGAAACCGCCATCCCCGGCCCCGGCTCCTGCGGCGGCATGTACACCGCCAACACCAT
>JAWWAC010000006.1:0-102983 GCA_033721915.1 Oleiphilaceae bacterium | reverse complement strand
GCCTCCGACAGACGCTGATCCAGAGCCTCCACCCGGCTGCCGGGATTGATCGCCATGGCCGCCTCCGCCAGGGTCCGGGCCTTGCCCTGCCCCTGGTGCGCCTCGGTAAAGGCAATCTGGCGCTGCAGATTGGCCAGCTCCACCCGGTCGTCATCCGCCAACGTGATGGCCCCCACCCCGGCGGCGGCCAGATACAGCACCACCGGGCAACCCAGACCACCGGCCCCCACCACCAGCACACGGGCGGCTTTCAGCCGCACCTGCCCGGTCACATCAAAGGCTGGCATCAGCAGCTGGCGGCTGTAACGCATCAGTTCCTGGTCGGTGAATTCCATGGCTTCTGCCTGCCCTGTTGCGGTGTCACTGGAAAAACGCCTTTGGCGCTATTCCGGCAAAGATTCAGTTAAGCCCCTGACCCGGCCACTGCCCCATGGTAATACGGGGCTGACCGGCCAGGTCCTTCAGGGTCATGACGTCAGCATAACCCGTTGCTCTCATCGCTTCGGCCACCGCCGGCCCCTGGGTCCAGCCGTGTTCCAGCAGCAGCCAGCCCGAGGGGGCCAGATACGCCGGCGCCGTGGCCTGGATATGAATCAGGTCCGCCATGCCACCCCGGGAGGCCACCAGTGCCGAACGGGGCTCCTGTCGCACATCCCCCAAGGCCAGGTGAGGGTCATCGGCGGCAATATAGGGCGGGTTGGCCACCACCAGGTCCCATGTCCGGCCGCTCAGGGCACTGAACCAGTCACTGCGCAGAAAGCGCACCGACTCCAGACCCAGCGCCTGTGCATTCTCCCGGGCCAGTGTCACCGCCTCCGGCAGAAAGTCGCAACCGGTAACCCGCCACTGTGGCCGCTCGCTGGCCAGCGCCAGTGCAATGGCACCGGTGCCGGTGCCCAGGTCCAGCACACGGGCCTGCTCCGGCAATGACAGCGCCAGTGCCTGCTCCACCAGCTGCTCTGTCTCCGGGCGTGGAATCAGTGTGTGGCGGCTGACTTTCAGTGGCAGTGACCAGAACTCCCGCTCACCCAGCAGGTAGGCCACGGGGGTGCCTTCGGCACGCTGCTCAAGAAGGCCCCGGTATTGCCGCCACTGGCGCTCGTCCAGGGTTTTCTCCGGCCAGGTGTAGAGCCACACGCGGGGGCGCTCCAGCACCGCGCACAGCAGCAGTTCCGCTTCGAGCCGGTGGTTGTCAGCAGCCACTTCCGGAAGCCCCCCAGCCGCCTCCCCGGAGGCAGGCGCGCCGGCCAGCAGAGCGGCCCCCTCACTGAGAGCCTCAGCCAGTGTTGCAGTCATAGGGCCCGCCTCAGTCGCTGCCAGTGGACAGTGTGGCAAGCAGTTCCGCATGGTGCTCCTGAAGCAGCGGCTCAATCACCGCATCCAGCCCGCCCTGCATCACCTCCTCAAGGCGGTACAGGGTGAGGTTGATGCGGTGGTCCGTCACACGCCCCTGTGGGAAGTTGTAGGTGCGTATGCGCTCCGAGCGGTCGCCGCTGCCCACCAGACTTTTGCGGGTGTCCGCCTGCTCACCGGCAATGCGGGCTTCCTCGGCCTGCTGCAGACGGGCCTGCAGATAGGCCATGGCCTTGGCCCGGTTCTTGTGCTGTGAGCGCTCGTCCTGGCATTCCACCACGGTGCCCGTGGGCAGGTGGGTGATGCGGATGGCCGAGTCGGTCTTGTTCACATGCTGCCCGCCGGCGCCGGAGGCGCGGAAGGTGTCCACGCGGATGTCCGCCTTGTTGATCTGTATGGCACCGCTCTCTTCCACTTCCGGCATGATGGCCACGGTGCAGGCGGAGGTATGGATACGCCCCTGGGACTCGGTCTCGGGCACACGCTGCACCCGGTGGGCGCCGGACTCGAACTTGAGACGGCCATAGACGCCGTTGCCCTTGACCTGGGCGATCAGCTCGCGAAATCCGCCGTGCTCTCCCTGGCTCTCGCTCATGATCTCGATGCGCCAGCCCTGCTGCTCGGCGTAGCGGCTGTACATGCGGAACAGGTCCCCGGAGAACAGCGCCGCTTCGTCGCCACCGGTACCGGCGCGGATTTCCAGGTAGGCGCTGTTGCTGTCATTGGGGTCACGGGGCAGCATCAGCCGCTGCAGCTCCTGCTCCAGTTCCTGCAGCTGCTGTTGCAGTGCCTCCACTTCCTGCCCGGCCATGGCGCGCATTTCGCTGTCGCCGTCCTGCAGCAGTGAGCGGGCTTCCGCCAGATCCTCGAGCAGCCCCCGGTAGCGCTGATAGGCCTCCACCACGGGCTCCGACTCGGCGTACTCCTGGGACAGCTCACGGAACTGTTTCTGGTCATTGATCACGGCCGGGTCGGACAGAAGACCACTGACTTCTTCATGACGATCGGCCAGCTGATCCAGCCTCTCGGCGATGGATGCTTTCATGGGACTCCCGCTGATAAATGCTAGTAATGAGGGGTTTTGACGGCGCTGCCGGAGGCGCGGGGGGCATCGGCGGTGGCCGACTGCCCGGTGGTGGCGGAGATCGGTGTCAGTGCGTGCAGCTCACGCAGCCAGTCGGCCGCCTCACTGCGCCCCTCAGCGGTGGCCTGGCGCACACGGACCGTGGGCTCATGGAGAAACTTGTTGGTCAGGCTGCGGGCCATGCTGCGCAGCAGGGTTTCCGGGTCGCCACCGGCCTCCAGTGCGCGCAGGGCCTTGTCCACTTCCTGGTCACGCAGGCTTTCCGTCTGCTGACGGAACTGCTTGAGGGTGGAGACCGCATCCAGGGCCCTGAGCTGGTACATGAAATCCGCGGCGCCGGTCTCAATCAGGTGCTCCGCCTCAAGGGCCGCCCCTTCCCGTGAGCGGAGGTTCTCGGCGATCACATCCCGCAGGTCATCCACGGTGTAGAGGAACACATCGTCCAGCTCCGCCACTTCCTCCTCGATGTCACGGGGCACGGCAATGTCCACCATGAAAATGGGCTTGTGCTTGCGACGACGGATGGCCCGTTCAACGGCCCCCTTGCCCAGAATGGGCAACTGGCTGGCGGTGGAGGAGATGACAATATCGGCACTGGGCAGTGTCTGTGGTATCTCCGCCAGGGTGATGGCCTGGCAGCCCAGTTGCTGTGCCAGGGCGTCGCCCCGCTCCCTGGAGCGGTTGGCGATGATGATCTCCCGCACCCCCACTTCCTGCAGGTGCCGCGCCACCAGCTCAATGGTCTTGCCGGCACCGATCAGAAGGGCGCGGTTACGGGACAGGTCGGAGAAGATCTGCCGGGCCATGGACACGGCGGCATAAGCCACGGAAACGGGGTTTTCACCAATGGCCGTCTCGGTACGGACCCGCTTGGCCACGGAAAAAGCGTGCTCGAACAGGCGCGACAGCTGGGTGCCGGTGGTGCCCGCCTCACGGGCCATGGCGTAGGCATCCTTGAGCTGGCCGAGTATCTGGGGCTCTCCCAGCACCATGGAATCCAGCCCCGCCGCCACTCGCATGATATGGCGCACGGCGGCTTCATCACGGTGACAGTAGAGGCTCTCGGCAAACTCGCCGGCATCCACGTCCAGGTACTCGCTCCACCACTGCACCAGGGATTCCACGGAAACCGTATCGTGGGCCACGTACAGCTCGGTGCGGTTGCAGGCGGAGAGCAGGCCCAGCTCCTGAACGCCGGGCAGACGGTGGCCGTTGACCAGCGCACGGCCCTGGTCTCCCTCGGGGAAGGCCACCCGTTCGCGCAGGGCAACCGGTGCCGTGCGGTGATTAATACCCAGAATCAGCAATGCCATTCAATCCCGCGTCTGCCCCGTCTGTGGCGGCCCGATAACAATGGCGGCACACAGGAGGCGGTAAATGGACAAACCCTAGTTTACCGGCCCGAAGCCTCCGGTGCCAGCGTCAACGCAGCCCATTGCGTGGCGGTTGGGCACAGGCCACAGGCTGTGCCATTATAGAGCCTTCAAGAGCTGCCGGAGCCCGCCGTGCAAGGCTCTCACTGGGACTCACTGCTACGGACCTGATATGCGCAAACCCCTGATAATGGCACTGGGTGCACTGACCCTGATGGTAAGCGGCTGTGCCACCACCGACACCCCGCCCGACTCCGACAGCGACACCAGCAAAAAGGAAAACCGCGACAGCCCCGCAACCGCCAGCGAACCGTCCGCGACCGTCCGCGAGGCCACCGCCCATATCGAGTACCGGGACTTCCCCTCGGACGTGCTGTTTGCCCTGCTCAGCGCCGAGGTGGCCGCCCAGCGCGGCCGTTTTGATGTCACCCTGAGCAATTACGTCCAGGCGGCCCGGGACACCCGGGATCCGGGCATTATCGAGCGGGCCGTGGTCATCGCCAGGGCACTGGGGGCGGAAAACGCCCTGCAGCAACTGGCCCCATTGTGGCTGGAGGTCAACCCGGACGACCCCAATGCACTGCGACTGGCGGCCATGCAGGCACTGGATGAGGGGGACTTCGAAACCGCACTGACCCATATGGAAAACCTCCATGAGCAGGGCGCCCAGGCGGATTTCGAGAAGCTGGCCGGCTATGCCGGGTCACTGGACCCGGAGCGACAGTCGGAGCTGCTCAGCCTTTACCACGAGCTGTATGACCGCCATCCGGAATCCCCCGATGTGGGCTACAGCCTGGCACTGATCAAGCATTCGCTGAAGCAGCACCAGGCCGCCCTTGAGATCCTCAACCCGGTGCTCTCACAGTCCCCCGATTACCAGCCGGCCATTACCCTCAAGGGCAAGCTGCTCTTCGACACGGGACAGCAGGAGGAGGCACTGAACTACCTGCGCACCCAGTCCAGCCGTTACCCGGACAACCGCCGACTTGGCATCCTCTACGCCCGCATGCTGGTGGACAGCGGCGACCTGCAGGCGGCGGAGGACGCCTTCGAATCACTGGTGGAGCGCTTCCCGGACGCCAGCGGACTGCGCCTGTCACGGGCCCTGGTGGCACTGGAAAACGGCAACGACCGCATTGCCGAGGAGGAGCTCAGAAAGCTGATCGCACAGGGGCAGCAGCGCAACCAGGCTCATTACTACCTGGGCCGGCTGCTTGAGAGCCAGGACAAACCCCTTGAGGCACTGGCCCAGTTTGAACAGGTGGATGGCGGGCAACGCTTTTTCCCGGCGCTCTCACGGGCCAGCCTGATCGAGGCCCGCGAGGGGGCGCTGTTTCCGGTGCAGGAAAAGCTGGAAAGGCTGCGCCTGGAGATGCCACAACAGGCGGAACAGCTGTGGCTGGTGGAGATCGACCTGCTGCTGGAGCTGGAGGAGCCCCAGCTGGCCCTGACGGCCAGCAACCAGGCACTGGAGGAATTCCCGGACAACCACAACATGCGCTATACCCGGGCCATGCTCCACGAGCAGCTGGGCAACCTGACGCCCATGGAGCAGGACCTGCGCCAGATCCTCCAGGAGGATCCGGACAATGCCACCGCGCTCAACGCACTGGGTTACACACTGACCCTGCACACCAATCGCTATGAGGAGGCACGGGAGCTGATCGCCAGGGCCATCGAGCTGGAACCGGACAACCCGGCCATCATGGACAGCATGGGCTGGGTTCTGTACCACCAGGGTGACATGGAGGCCGCACTGGAGTGGCTCAACAAAGCCTACGAGACCATGCCGGATCCGGAAATTGCCGCCCACCTGGGTGAAGTGCTCTGGCAGCTCGATCGCCGCGACGAGGCCAAGATGATCTGGCGCCGCGCACTGACGGAATCGAAAAAAGAGGACGATGTGAGCCCGGTGCTGGAGTACATCAAGCGCTACGACCTGAACCCGGAGGAGCTGTAATGCCCCTGGTGCCGAGCCCATTGAGAGCCCGCCGCTTACTGCCACTGCTGGTGCTGGCCGCCCTGATACAGGGCTGTGTCAGCGCGCCGCCGCCACCGGACCAGGACCACAGCCGCACCCGGCCCGATGACTGGCCACAGCGACAGGAGCAACGGACCGCCTTTGACGAGTGGACACTGCAGGGCAAGATCGCCGTGCGCCAATCCGACCGCAACGACACCGGGGTGGTGCGGGAGTGGCAACAATCCGGAGAGGCCTTTGACCTGACCGTCTCCTCCTCCTTCATGGGCATGGGCACGACGCGACTGACCGGCACACCGGAGTTTCTGGTGATCACCACCCCGGATGGCAAGAAACTCGTCTCACAGGACCCCGAGGCACTGATCCGGGAGGCACTGGGCTGGGAGCTGCCCATCGCCTCTCTGGCATACTGGGTTCGCGGCGTGCCGGCCCCCGGGGCCGATTACGAGCTGTACTTCGATGACCAGGGGCAGCTGGGTTATGTGCTGCAGTCGGGCTGGGAGATTTACTATGAAAATTACGCCCCCCTGGAAGAGGACCAGGACGGGTCCGCCAGCAGCAGGGCCATGGAGCTGCCCAGACGCATGACCGCCAGCCATGAAGACGCACTGGTGCGCCTGGTGGTGACCCAGTGGCAGGGCGCCGACTGAGACCGACAGCCACCACAGCACGGAATCCCGTCCATGAAGGCCCAATCACTGACACTGCCGGCACCGGCCAAGCTGAACCTGTTTCTGCACATCAATGGCCGCCGCCCGGACGGCTACCATGAGCTGCAGACCCTGTTCCAGTTTCTGGACTACAGCGACAGCCTCCAGTTCCGGCCCCGCCAGGACGGGGCCATTCACCTGACCGGCATGGACGGCATTGCCCCCGGTGACAACCTCATTGTCCGTGCCGCCCGGCTGATGCAGCCCCATGCCCCGGCAGGGGCCGGCGCGGACATCCATATCGAGAAACGTCTGCCCATGGGCGGCGGACTGGGGGGCGGCAGCTCCAACGCCGCCACCACACTGCACGGACTCAACCGCCTGTGGGACTGCCGGCTCTCCATGGACACACTGGCGGACATGGGCCTGACACTGGGGGCGGATGTGCCGGTTTTTGTGCGCGGGCAGGCCGCCTGGGGGGAAGGCGTGGGGGAGCAACTGACCCCGGTGACACTGCCCGAGCCCTGGTTTGTGGTGTTGATTCCCGACTGCCGGATCGACACCGGAGAAGTTTTCCGCCACCAAGGGTTGACACGGGACACACCGAAACGCAGAATACGCACCGCTTTTGAGGGGAACCTGAACTCCTTCAGAAACGACTGTGAACCGGTAGTCCGGAGCATGCATCCGCCAGTGGCAAGCGCACTGGATTGGCTTGGATCCCGGACAAAGTCACAGCTGACCGGCACAGGGTCTTGCGTTTTCGGACGCGCCAGCACACAATCTGCAGCGCAATGTGTACTGTCACAGAGACCTGAAGGCATCGAAGGATTCACGGCCCGTGGCCTGAACCGTTCGCCGCTGTCAACTCGGCTGAGTGAGCTCGACTGATGCCGGATACACACAAAAATGGGGTGTCGCCAAGTGGTAAGGCAACGGGTTTTGATCCCGTCATGCGCAGGTTCGAATCCTGCCACCCCAGCCATCTTCCTCCCTTTATTGCACACCCTGATCGAGACAACACTCAGAAGGATTCCACCGTGTCCAAACTGATGGTCTTCGCGGGCAATGCCAACCCTCGTCTTGCCCAGAAAGTCGTCCAGAAACTGCACCTGCCCATGGGTGACGCCACTGTCAGCAAATTCAGTGACGGCGAAACCACCGTGGAAATCAACGAGAATGTGCGTGGCCAGGATGTGTTCATCATCCAGCCCACCTGCAACCCCACCAATGACAACCTGATGGAACTGGTGGTGATGGCGGACGCACTGCGACGGGCCTCGGCGGCACGCATCACGGCGGTGGTGCCCTACTACGGCTATGCCCGCCAGGACCGCCGCGTGCGCTCCATGCGGGTGGCCATCAGCGCCAAGCTGGTGGCGGACATGATCACCAGCTCCGGCGTGGACCGGGTGCTCACGGTGGACCTCCACGCCGACCAGATCCAGGGCTTCTTCGACATCCCGGTGGACAACATCTACGCCACGCCAGTGCTGCTGGAAGACGTACAGCGCCAGAACTTCCAGAACTTCATCGTGGTGTCACCGGATGTGGGCGGTGTGGTGCGGGCCAGGGCCATTGCCAAGCTGCTGGACGACGCCGATCTGGCCATTATCGACAAGCGCCGGCCCAAGGCCAATGTCAGCCAGGTGATGCACATCATCGGCGATGTAAAGGGCAAGACCTGCATACTGGTGGACGACATCGTGGATACCGCCGGCACCCTGTGCAAAGCCGCCAACGCCCTCAAGGAGCATGGCGCCGAGCGGGTGGTGGCCTATGTCACCCACGCGGTGCTGTCCGGGCCGGCAGTGGAGAACATCGATGCCTCGCTGCTGGATGAGCTGATTGTCACCGATACCATTCCACTGGGTGACAAAGCCAGAAAATGTGCTAAAATCCGCCCCCTTGATATGTCGGGCCTGATCGCGGAGTCCATTCGCCGGGTCTGCAATGAAGAGTCCATCAGCGCCATGTTTGATTACAGCACCGCCGAGTAGACGGTCCGGATCAACGGGCGCACAAAGCAACGGGGCCTTCCGCCCCGCCGACACATGGAGCCTCTGATGGCTCCATGTTTCGTTTAACGAAGCAGCACAACCAGGCCTGGTCGCGGGCCCTGTGACTGCGCAAGAGGATTTATCCCATGGCACAAGAATTTGAACTGGAAGCTTTCCACCGTGACGTCAAGGGGAAGGGTGCGAGCCGCCGCCTGCGTACGGTAGAGCGCAAGATGCCCGCCATTCTCTACGGCGGCGAGAACAAGAAGCCGGTCATGCTGACCCTCTGGCACAACGATCTGAAAAAGGCCATCGAGAACGAAGCCTTCTTCTCACACGTGCTGACCCTGAACATCGAGGGCAAGAAAGAGAAGGTCATCATCAAGGACCTGCAGCGTCACCCCTTCAAGCCGCTGCTGACCCACGCCGACTTCATGCGTGTTGAGAAAGGCCACAAGATCACCGTGCAGGTGCCGATCCACTTCCTGAACGAAGAGACGGCACCGGCCGTCAAGCTCCAGGGCGGCGTGGTTTCCCACCACCTCAACGAGCTGGAAGTGGAATGTCTGCCGGACGACCTGCCCGAGTACATCGAGCTGGACGTGCATGGTCTGGAACTGGACCAGGTGATTCATATCTCCGAGCTGACCCTGCCCAAGGGCGTGGTTTCCGTGGCACTGCAGCACGGCGAAGATCACGACCACCCCGTGGCCTCCATCCACCTGCCCCGCGCGGCCAAGGCCAGCGATGACGAGGAAGGCGAAGGTGAAGGTGACGAGGAAGAAGGCAAGGGAGAAGGCGACAAGGAGTAATCCCCCTTGTGTCGCCGGCAGGGCCTATGCAGCAGCCATCATCGATGCAACTGATCGTTGGCCTGGGCAACCCGGGTAATGACTATGCTGCAACACGGCACAATGCCGGCGCCTGGTTCGTTGAAGCGCTGGCCCGGGAAACGGGCCAGACGCTGCGGCCGGAGAAGAAGTTTCTGGGTCTTTACGCAAAGGTCCACTGGCAGGGCCGCGACCTGCACCTGCTCAACCCCACCACCTTCATGAATCGCAGCGGTCAGTCCGTCAAGGCACTGAGCGACTTTTTCAAGATCCCCCCGGAACAGATACTGATTGCCCACGACGAACTGGACCTGCCGGCCGGTACGGCACGCTTCAAGAAAAGTGGCGGTCACGGTGGCCACAACGGCCTGCGCGACCTGATCAATCATCTGGGCAGCCGGGATTTTCCCCGCCTGAGGCTGGGTATCGGACACCCCGGTAACAGCAAGCAGGTGGTGAACTACGTATTGTCCAATGCCGGCAAGGCTGAGCGAATCGCCATCGACGTCGCCATTGACGAGGCCATCCGCTGGCTACCGGACGCACTGTCCGGGGACTGGGCCAGGGCCATGAATCATTTACACAGCTTTCAGTCACAGGACTGAAGCCACAGCACCGAGGCAACTATGGGTTTCAAATGCGGCATCGTCGGACTCCCCAACGTGGGCAAGTCCACCCTATTCAACGCCCTCACCAAGGCCGGCGTGGGTGCGGAAAACTTCCCCTTCTGCACCATTGAGCCCAGCGCCGGGGTTGTCGCCATGCCGGACCCCCGCCTCGACAAGCTGACGGAGATCGTCAAGCCCCAGAAGACCGTGGCCACCACCATGGAATTCGTGGACATCGCCGGCCTGGTAGCCGGTGCCTCGAGGGGGGAAGGCCTTGGCAACCAGTTTCTGGCCAATATCCGCGAAACCGATGCCATTGCCCATGTGGTGCGCTGCTTTGAAGACGACAATGTCATCCACGTGGCCAACAGAATCGACCCGGCGGCGGACATCGACACCATCAACACGGAACTGGCACTGGCGGACCTGGATACCGTCGAGAAGGCCGTGAAACGGGCCGAGCGGGCCGCCAAGGGGGGCGACAAGCGGGCCAAAGCCCAGCTGGAGGTGTACGAGAAACTGCTGCCTGGTCTGAACGAGGCACGCCCCGTCAGGGCCATGGACCTCACCACGGAAGAACTGGACCTGATCCGGGAAATCTGCCTGCTGACCATCAAGCCCACCATGTACATCGCCAATGTCAGCGAGGACGGCTTTGACAACAACCCCCACCTGGATCAGGTCAGGGCCATTGCCGAACAGGAAGGGGCCGTGGTGGTCCCAATCTGCAACCAGATCGAGGCGGAGATCGCCGAGCTGGAAGCGGATGAGAAAAGCGAGTTCCTCCAGGAGATGGGCATGGAAGAACCCGGACTGGACCGGGTCATCCGCGCCGGCTACCGCCTGCTGGGCCTGCAGACCTACTTCACCGCCGGCCCCAAGGAAGTGCGCGCCTGGACGGTGAAAACCGGCGCCACGGCGCCACAGGGGGCCGCCGTGATCCACACCGACTTCGAGAAGGGCTTTATCCGCGCCGAGGTGGTGGGCTACGAGGACTTTGTCGCCCACAACGGCGAACAGGGCGCCAAGGAGGCGGGCAAATGGCGCCTTGAGGGCAAGGAATACATCCTCCGGGACGGGGATGTGGTGCACTTCCGCTTCAATGTCTGAACCGATTACCCTGACAGAAGCTCTGCCCGGCCAGTCAGACTTGACAGGCCGGGCAAAAATCCAGAGAATACGCGCCTTCTGAAGCATCACTCACGGGTGATCTTCACGGTTTACTGGCAAGGTAGCTCAGTTGGTTAGAGCACAGCACTCATAATGCTGGGGTCGCGAGTTCGAATCTCGCCCTTGCTACCAGTACACGAAAACCCGCCTGCAGGCGGGTTTTTTTATGGCCGTCAAAAACCATCCCGCCGCTGTTGTGCTAATGTATTCTCTGCCCTTGGCCATCTTTGTGCGAACCATGGGGCACAGGAGAACGTGTCTAAATGCAGAGCGTCAAAAATCCAGCGCTAAACAGAGGATTCCAGTGTCGGATTTAATCAAGGTGTCACCGGGTGTACTGGCCGTGGGGGAACCGCTGCCCTGGCCTGTCTATGATGGCGAAGGCAACCTGCTGGTCTCACAGGGCTATGTCATCAGCAATGAACGCCAGCTGGACAGCCTGTACAACCGGGGTCTGTTCTTCCCTGCCCCAAAACGCCACACCCGGTTCGAGGAGGATCTGCCGGAGCCCCTGCGAATCAGCCCCTTTGCGGAATTCCCCAGCCTGGAAGACCGTCTGGACCCGTCACTCAATGCCATACTGGCCGGTAACCCGGGGGCACCAGCCCGCATACAGGGCCTGGCACGGCATATCGACCAGCTTTGCCAGGAAGACACGGACGCCTGTATTGCACTGGTGATTCTCTTTGCACCGGACTCCAGCGCCCGTTCCCAGCCCCTGCTCCATGCCCTGATCTGCCAGCTGGTCGCCCGTCAGATCGGCATGACCAGCGCGGAGAGCTGGCGCCTGATGTCCGCGGCGCTGACCGCCAACCTGGCACTGCGCCCTCTGCAGGACAAGCTCAACCGCAACCCGGCACCACTGAACGACGCCCAGAGGGCCATTATCCGCAAACACCCCCAGCTGGGGGAAAGCGCACTGCGCAAAGTGGGGGTCAAGGACTCGCAATGGCTGGCCATCGTCGGCCAGCATCACGAAAGAGGCGACGGCAGTGGTTACCCACTGGGGCTGAAAAGCGAGGCCATTCTGGACGGCGCCCGCATACTGGGCGTGGCCGAGCACTTTGTGGCACTGATTACCCGGCGCGCTTACCACCGGCAAAGAACGCCCGACCAGGCCATGCGGGAGGTCCTGTCATCGGCCCGTGACCCGGCCGACCGGGAGATCCGCGAAGCCCTGCTGGAAGCACTGGGTTTTTTCCCGCCGGGGAGCCTGGTGAAACTGGCCAACGGGGAAACCGCCATCGTCACTCACCGGCCAAGAAAGCACAACGTCCCCAGGATCAAGGCCATCGTCAGCGCTAACGGCACCCCCTTCCACGGCGGTTTCGTGAGGGACGCCAACGAGGACGCCTTCCTGATCCAGGGCTCCGCCACACTGGCCCGCATGCCGGCACTGAACACCGCGGACCTGTGGGATTACCGCTGACTCACTGAATCACCCGCCAGCCGCAGCTGCAGCTGATCCAGCGGCATGGGTCTGGCCAGGTAAAAGCCCTGCAGTGCGTCGCAGCCGATGTCCCCCAGCAATGTTTGCTGCTCCGCCGTTTCCACCCCTTCCGCCACCAGAGTCATGCCCAGTGCCTTGCCGATATTGACAATCCCTCGGGCCACTTCCAGTGATGCGGGGTCCTCCAGGATGTCCAGCAGAAAGCTGCGATCCATTTTCAGGGCATGGAAGGGGATCTGGCGCAGGTAGCTGAGCGAAGAGTAACCGGTGCCAAAATCATCAAGGGCGCAGCGGATTCCCCGCTCCCGCAGTGCCCGGACCGTGGCGATCACTTTGCTCAGGTCGCTGATCACGGTCTGCTCGGTCAGCTCCAGCACCAGCAGCTCGCCGGGCAGCCCGCTCTTCCCGAGAATCGCCACCACCTCATCGATAAAGTCCGGCTGCATAAACTCCGGGCCGGCGATGTTCACGTTCACCGGCAGCGGGATGTCACGGCCACGGTTCCAGGCCACCGCTGCCTCGCAGGCCTGTCTGAGCACCAGACGGCTGAGCAGTCGTGAGAGCCTCGGGTCCGCCTCCGCCAGTGGTATGAAATCCCCCGGGCTGACAGCTCCCAGCTTGGCATCCTGCCAGCGCGCCAGTGGCTCACAGGTCACGGGCTGGCCGTTATCGCACCGGTACACCGGCTGATAAGCCAGCTCGATCTCCCCATTCTCCAGTGCCTGTCCCAGTCGCTCCACCAGGCGGTCACGGCGCCTCAGGGAGTGACTGCGTTCGCCGGAGTAGAACGCCACGCCGTGCCCCTCGCACTCACTGCTGGCCAGCAGTGCCTGATTCAGCAGCTCGGAAGCACTGTGGCCCTGGTCCGGTGCCATGCTGATACCGATGGAAGACCGGGCCGAGCGGCTGCCGCCATCAAACTCGAAGGGTTTCTCGAGGGTTTCAAGCAGTGTGCGGCTCCATTCGCGGGCCTCGCCGGCGCTGTCCAGATAACAGGCCACCACCATGCGGTCTCCTTCCGTGCGACCGACAAAACCCTGCCCGCTGGCCAGCTCCAGAAGCCGTTTGGCCAGCAGGCTGGCCACCTGGTTCAGGGCCTGAGCCCCATAGAGACCCAGCAGCTGATCGTGACGCCGGTAATGCACATTGGCCACAACCAGGCACTGCCCCCTCTCCTGGCTCTTCTCCACCGCCTGGGCGATCCACTCCTCAGTGACCAGTTGCCCGGGAAGACCGGTCACGGGATCGTTCAGAGCCGCACTGGAGAGCTCCTGCCTGGCCGACTCCAGATGTTCATCAAACAGCACTTCCTGGTTGACCAGCTCCGCCAGTCGGCTGAGGCACCACTGCTGACCTTCACTGAGGCGGCGAGGAACCTGGTCCATGATGCAAAGTCGGCCAATGGGGTGCCCACTCCGGCTCTTCAGCAGTGCACCGGCGTAGAAGCGCACCCCTCTGTCACCGGTGGTGAGTGCCTTATCCCGGAAGCGGGGATCCAGGAGGGTATCCGGCACCATCAGCTGAGATTCATCCAGGGAATGGGCACAGTAAGATTCGGGGATGGGGGTTTCCAGTGCGTGGCCACCGTAAGCGGATTTCACCCACTGGCGGTGTCCGTCTATGAAGGTGACCAGACAGATAGGCACCTGGAAAAGGTACGCTGTCAGCTGCGTGAACCGGTCAAAACGGACTTCCGGCCGGGTATCCAGAATCCGCAGTGCGTACAGGTCATTCAATCGTGACGGATCCTGAATCCGACTGTGTTGTACTGTCGTTGATGGCTCCCTATGCGACACTGGTGTACCTCCTGTCCTCACCAATTAGTTTTACAGCCTATCCAAAATCCGACTTATGCGTAACCCCCTACTCATTAAACCGATATGCCTGTAGGCGACCAGGAATTGCCCTACCCATGGCTTCATACACACAATCATCTGCTAAGATGCACTTCCTTCTGGCAACGAGACGGAGCCCAATGACCCCGGATCAAGTGATCATACTCACCATTCTGGCCACCACAGTGGGCATGTTCCTGTGGGGTCGATGGCGCCATGACATGGTGGCACTGGGGGCGTTGCTGGCCTGTGTACTGACCGGGCTGGTGGCCGGGGAGAACGCCTTTGCCGGATTTGGCCACCCGGCGGTGATCACCGTGGCGGCAGTGCTGATCCTCAGCTACGGGCTGCAGCGCACCGGTGCGGTGGACGCACTGGCGCAGCGGCTGCTGCCCAGCGGCGCCGGCCCCATGCTAACCATTGCCGCCCTGTCGGGGCTGGGTGCGGTGTTGTCCGCCTTCATGAACAACGTAGGCGCCATGGCACTGCTGATGCCCATTGCCCTGCAGCTGGCCCGCAAGCATGCGCTGGCCCCGGGCAAGACCCTGATGCCACTGGCCTTCGGCACCATTCTCGGTGGCATGACCACACTGATCGGCACACCCCCCAACCTGATTGTTTCCGGATTCCGCTCCGAGGCGGGGGCCGGAAGCTTTGGCATGTTCGATTTCACCCCGGTGGGTCTGGCGGTGGCGGTGGCCGGCGTGCTCTTTATCGCCCTGGCGGGGCGTTTTCTGGTGCCTGGGCGGGACCAGGCCGGCGTGGAGAGTTTTGACACCGGCACCTACCTCACGGAGGTGCGGGTCATCGGCGATGGCAAGGCCGACGGCAAGACACTGCGTGAGCTGGAGTCGGAACTGGAGGAGGCGGATGCCCAGGTGGTGGGCATGGCGCGCAGCGCACTGCGGGTGACGGCCCCCAACCCCGGCCGGGTGCTCCAGCCCGGGGATGTGCTGGTGTTGGAGGCGGAGCCGGAGGCCCTTTCCGGGGTGCTCTCGGGACTGGGTCTGGAGCTGGACAGTGAGGAAGCCCCGCAAGAGGATCCAGAGGACGCCAAGCCACTGAGCGACGAGGAGAAAGCCCAGCGCCGTAAAGAGAAAAAGGAAAAGCGCGAACAGGACCGGGACGGCATCGAGCTGCAGGAGCTGGTGGCCATGCCCGGCTCGGCACTGATCGGCCGCTCCGCCGAGGCGCTGGGGCTGCGCGCCCGTCACAGCCTGAACCTGCTGGCCATCTCCCGAGAGGGCATGCGCAGCATCCGGCGCCTGCGTTCCACCCCCATTCAGGCCGGTGATGTGCTGATGATCCAGGGCCGCCCTGAGGCGTTGTCCGGCTTCAGTACCGAGTTCGGTTGTGCGCCACTGGCCAGCCGTGAGATCACCATCCCGGACCGGCGACAGGCGGGTATCGCCACACTGGTGATGGTGGCGGCCATTGCCGGCGCCGCCTTCGGGCTGATGCCGGCGGCCATCTCGTTCACCATGGGGGTGCTGGTCTTCATGGCACTTGCCATAGTGCCGCCAAGGCAGGTCTACGACACCATCGACTGGCCGGTGATCGTGCTGCTGGCGGCACTGATTCCCGTGGCCGGCGCCATGGCCAGCACCGGCACGGCGGACCTGATTGCGGGCTTCCTGCTGGAGAGCCTGGCACAGGGCCACGCCGTCGTGGCCCTGGTGGCCCTGCTGGTGGTGACCATGATGCTGTCGGATTTCATGAACAACGCCGCCACCGCCGCCGTCATGTGCCCTATCGCCATCAGCTCGGCGGCCCAGCTGGGTGTGAACCCGGACTCCTTTCTCATGGGGGTGGCCATCGGCGCCTCCTGCGCCTTCCTGACCCCCATTGGCCACCAGAACAACACACTGATACTCGGCCCCGGCGGATTCCGCTTTGGTGATTACTGGCGCCTTGGCCTGCCCCTGGAAATCCTGGTGGTGCTGGTGAGTGTGCCCATGCTGCTGTGGGTCTGGCCCCTGTAGTACCGGTGTGTGACAACCGGGAATCTGTCACTCAACGCGTCATTCCTTTACCATGGCCCCTCCCGGCGTTTTAATGCCCCGATACAGGATTCCGTTATGTTGTTTGCCATTCTCATCGGCGGTGCCATCGGCTTCGCCTTTGGCCGTTTTCCCGGTTTTGTGGTGGGGGCGGTCATTGCCTGGGCACTGGTGCAGTGGGCCAAATTCAAGCTGGTGCAGCGTATCCGCTCCGTGCAGTCGGAGTTCACCCGTTCGGTGTTCGCGGTCATGGGGGCCCTGTGCAAGGCGGATGGCGTCGTGAGCCAGGATGAGATCCAGGCGGCGGAGGCGCTGTTTGAGAAGTTCCGACTCAATGCCGCCCAGCGGGAAGAGGCCAAGGCGGCCTTCAACCGGGGCAAGCAGGACGACTTTGACCTGGAGGCAGAGCTGGCCTCGTTTCTGCGGGTCAGTGGCCGCCAGCCGGCATTGCTGCAGATGTTCCTGCAGGTGCAGGTGGCGGCGGTGGCTGCCGACGGCCAGGTGCACCCGGCGGAGCACGACATGCTGGTGCGTGTGGCCAGGGGCCTGGGGCTGCCTGAGGCCCAGGTGGAACAGCTGGAAGCCATGCTGCGGGGCGCCCATGCCGGCCGTACTGGCAACAGAACCCCGCAGGCGGAGCTGGAGGATGCCTACAAGGTGCTGGGTGTCTCTCCCTCCGTGGACGATGCGGAGCTCAAACGCACCTACCGCAAGCTGATGAGTGAAAACCACCCGGACAAGCTGGCCGGACGGGGCATGCCGGAAAGCATGCGGGCCATGGCCGAGGAGAAAACCCAGGAGATCAGCCACGCCTACGACCTGATCAAATCCGCCCGTCAGAAAGCGGCCTGAACAGGCCGCACACCCCACGGGCTCACCCTTCCATTCTTCTGCCTGTCGTTCTCTGCCAGGGTTCCCCCCGACCAGGCACCACATTATTTCACGCGACCGCCATCCAATTGTCATAACAAACCATTAGCCTTTGTCACCAATCACGTTGGCACAGGCAGAGGCAGTTGTTATGCATCCATTACTGAACTCCATTCAGGCACAGGGCCTTTCACGGCGCATCTTTCTCCGCAACCTGCTGTTCACCGCCGGCAGTGTCACCACCGCGCAGCTGCTGACAGGCTGTGTGGGTGGCAACAGCACCGGCACCCAGGTCAGTGAAAGCCTTCCGGAGTCGCCCCCGGTTGACGGGGACACCGTGGAGACCATCGTCCCCAGCCTGTTCAAGGAAATCGGCCCATTGCTGCCAGCGGATGAAAACGGCATCAGGCTTCCGGCCGGATTCCGCTCCCGTGTGGTGGCTGTCTCCGGTGAACAACCACTGCCCGGCAGTTCCAGCTTTGCCTGGGTGGCCGACCCCGACGGTGCCGCCACCTTCCGCATGCCCGACGGCGGCTGGCTCTATGTGGCCAATGCCGAGGTGCGTGACGCCACCAGCGGCGGACTTTTCGACCCTCTGCAGCCCATTGTCAGCCGCGAAAACGTGGAAGCTTCCGGTTCCGGACTCAATGGCGGTGTCGGCGTGCTGCGGTTCGACCAGGACGGCAACCTGATTGATGCCTACCAGGCGCTGGAAAACGTCACCACGCTCTGCTCCGGTGTGGCCACCCCCTGGGGTACCTGGCTGTGCGGCGAGGAAATCACCGACGGCTACCTGTTCGAGTGCGAGCCGCTGGGCACCAACCCGGGCGGCCGCCGCCTGGATATCTTCGGCCGCAAGGGCCACGAGCAGGCCGCCGTGGACGAGGCCAACCGCACCATCTACCACACCGAGGACTTCGGCGGTTCCGACCGCTTCTACCGCACCGTGTTTACGGCAGCCGACTGGCCGGAAGGGGGACGGCCCAACCTGGAGGAAGGCATTCTCCAGGTACTGGTGGTGGAGGGAGGCATTGAGGCGGCACGACAGGGTCCTGCCCCCATTCGCTGGGTGGATGCCATCAATGACGGCCGTCCCCAGAGTGAGGTCTATTCCGATGAGACCACCATCTTTTCCGGCAATGAAGGTTGCTGGTTCCTGAATGGTTTTGTGTTTTTCTCCAACAAGGGCGATAACAGCCTCTGGGCCATAGACACCATCGGCCAGACCGTAGAAAACATCTACTCACCAGAAGCCATGGTCGAAGGCTCCCCGGTGGACGAGAACGAGGAGCCACTGACCGGCGTGGACAACATCACCATGACCGACGACGGGGATATCCTGGTGGTGGAAGACGGCGGTTTTATGCGGGTGATGGTGCTGCTGCCGGACCTGACCACCATCCCACTGCTGCAGGTCTCTGACGTGACCGGTGAATCCGAGGTGACGGGGCCGGCCTTCTCACCGGACGGCAAGCGCCTTTATGTGTCTGCCCAGCGCAACGGCCGCAACGGCCAGGCAGGAAACGGCATTACCTATGAAATCACCCTGCCCTTCAGCGTCAATGTCACCCGCCCCATGGCCTCAGGTGCCTGATAACGGCGGTCTGATGGTCAGCTCCGCCTAGCGCCGGTCCAGGCGCTGGCGGAACTCCTCCATGATGGTGTCGTACAGCCCCTCACCGGCCCAGGCGTCTTCCACGCCCTGGTCGATGGAGGGGTTGTCGTTCACCTCGATGATAAACACCTCATCACCCCGCTGCTTGAGGTCCACCCCGTAAAGCCCGTTGCCAAAGGCGGTGGCCACCTCAAGGGCGGCCTTGAGCACCACACGGGGCACCTCGTGGGTGGGCAGTGTCTGTGAATCACCGCTTTGCTCTTTGCTCTGTGTGGCGGCGTGGTTGTAGATCTGCCAGTGGCCCTGTGCCATGTAGTAGCGGCAGGCGTAGATGGCGCGGCCATTGAGCACGCCGATGCGCCAGTCGTAGTCCGTGGGCACAAAGGCCTGTGCCAGTATGATGGCGCTCTGTCGCAGAAGATCCGCGGCGGTGCGCTTGAGCTCATCACCGTCCCGCACCTTCACCACCCCCACGGAAAAGGAGCCGTCGGGCACCTTCAGCACCATGGGGTAACCCAACTCCTCACCCAGCTCTTTCACCATGGCCTGGCTGGCCTGGGCAATGACCCGGCTGGGGGGCGCCGGCAGGTGCCGCTGACGGATCAGGTCCATCAGGTAAATCTTGTTGGTGCAGCGCAGGATGCTGTCCGGATCGTCCATGACCACCATGCCCTCGTGGGCCGCCTTGCGTGAGAAGCGATAGGTGTGGTGATTGACGTTGGTGGTTTCCCGGATAAACAGGGCGTCGTATTCCGCCAGGCGGAAATAGTCCGCCGCCCGGATAAAGTCCACATCCATGCCCTGTCGCCGTGCCGCTTTCTCGAACTGGCGCAGTGCGCCCTTGTCGCTGGGGGGATGGGGCTCGTCCGGGTTGACCAGTATGGCCATGTCGTAACGGTAGCTGCGCCTTGAGCGGGGCGCGCGCCAGAGCTTTTTGGAGTAGCGCTCCAGGCTGTTGGCAAAATGGGTTTCCTCCGGCTCCGTGAGTTTCTCAAGCCCCAGCGCCCGGATCCCGCTCAGCTGCCAGTCCGTCTTGCGGGTGAAGGTCACCTCCAGTATTGGCAGCGTAAAGCGCTCGAACAGGTGGCGCGAGAGATCCATCAGTGCCGGGTCCTGGGATTCCCCGAAAAAAATGCGCCACTGCAGCCGCTTCGCGTCCCCCGCCACGGCATCCAGTCGTCGTGTCAGTGTGGCGTCAAAGACACCAAAGAGGGCGGACTGGGCAATATCGGTGATGGCCTTGACCGAGGGAATCACCTTGTGGCCCCGGGCCTCCGCCAGCAGGGACACATAGTAGCCACGGCTGAGGTACTTGTAGGAGCTGCACAGGTTGATCACACGCCGTGGCGCCAGGCCCGCCTCATCCAGGTATTCCCGTGCGGTCTGAAGATCTTCCGTGGGGTAAAACGCCTTCCAGTCGGAGGTCTTGTCCACAATCAGGCTGAGACGGGTCATCGGGTTTCCTTTTCTCGGGTTAATGGGTCACAGGGATACAGGGCTGGAGGGCCACGGCGCTCGCCGGCGGCACGGAGGCAAAGGTCGATTTATGATATAGTTCACGGCATCATCCAACCACTGCCCTGTGTCCGTCAACAGGGATTTGTAGAGGCCGGCCCATGCCACTGAGACCCGCCACCCTGGACGACCTGCCGGGACTGATTCGCCTTGAGGAGGCCACCTTCAGCAGCGACCGCATCAGCCGCCGCAGCTTCCAGCGCTTCCTGCGCCATGACCTGCACCTGATGAGTGTCTTCACGGACGAGCAGGAGCAACTGCTGGGCTATGGGCTGGTGCTGCGGCACCGGGGCACCAGCCTGGCCCGGCTGTATTCACTGGCCACGGATGCCCGGGCCCGTGGCCAGGGCATCGGCCGCCAGCTGCTGGAGCAGCTTGAAGGGCTGGCCCGGGAGGAAGGCTGCCGCTTTATCCGCCTTGAGGTGCGTGCCGACAACCAGGTGGCCATCCGCCTTTACGAGAGTGGCGGCTACCAGCGCCTGGGTCGGCTCAAGGGCTATTACGAGGACGGCGGCGATGCCCTGCAGATGGAAAAGGGCCTGCATCCGGCACAGCCCGGCGCGGCCAGCCCACCCGCCGGCCTGCCCTATTACCCCCAGTCCACGGCCTTTACCTGCGGGCCCGCGGCGCTGATGATGGCCATGCACCACCGCAACCCCCGGCGGCCACTGGACCGCAAGGAGGAGCTGCGGGTATGGCGCGAGGCCAACACCGTCTACATGACCACCGGGCCCGCCGGCACCTCCCCCTTCGGGCTGGCACTGGCGGCCAGGCACCGGGGTTTCAGCGCCCGTGTCTGGGCCAGCCACCTGGACAGCCCCTTTATGGACGGGGTGCGCTCCGCGGAGAAGCAGACCATCATGCAACTGGCCCATGAGACCTTCCTGGAGGACTGCCATGAGGCCGGTGTGGAGGTGGAAAAACGCGAACTCTACCTGAACGACCTGCCCGGGTTGCTGGCACAGGGCTGGACACTGGTGCTGCTGATCAGCACCTGGCGGCTGAACCGCAACAAGGCCCCCCACTGGGTCTGGCTGGTGGACATGGACGACCATCACGCCTACTTCAACGACCCGGATATCGACAGCGACAACCACCAGGCGGCCATCGACAACCGCTTTATGCCGGTCAGGCTGGAGGAACTGGACGCCATGACCCGCTATGGCAAACGCCGTTACCGGGCCGCCGTGCTGATCCGCCAGCCGACGTTAAAAGAACCCCACTGAAAGGCATCGGCGCCATCCCATATTGTTGAGAGGCGCCAGGCCCATTACGCTGTCAGCAGGTTTTGTCCACGGAGTCACCATGCACGCCTTCTCACTGCTGGACCTCGCTCCCATCAACCTGGGCAGCACCCCCCGGGACGCCCTGCTCAACGCCCGCTCACTGGCACGCCACGCCGAGGCCCTGGGTTACCACCGCTTCTGGATGGCGGAGCACCACAACATGACCGGCATCGCCAGTGCCGCCACGCCGGTGGCACTGGGCTTTGTCGCCGCCGGCACCGAGACCATCCGTGTGGGCGCCGCCGGCATGATGCTGCCCAACCATGCCCCGCTGGTGGTGGCGGAGCAGTTCGGCACACTGGCCTGCCTCTACCCGGACCGGGTGGACCTGGGCCTGGGTCGGGCCCCTGGCACCGACGGAGAGACCATGAGGGCACTGCGCCGTGATGCCATGAAGGCCGGCAACCGCTTCCCCCAGGAGGTGCAGGAACTGATCCATTACCTGGAGCCCGTATCGCCGGGTCAGCGTGTGCAGGCGGTGCCCGGTGCCGGCACCCGGGTGCCGGTGTGGATTCTCGGCTCCAGTCTGTTCGGTGCCCAGCTGGCGGCGGCCCTGGGGCTGCCCTATGCCTTCGCCTCCCATTTTGCGCCGGACCTGCTGGACGAGGCACTGCATGTCTACCGCAGCCAGTTCCAGCCTTCCCGCTACCGGGAAACCCCCTATGCGGCGGCGGCGGTGAATCTCTTTGCCGCGGACACGGATGAAGAGGGACGGCGGCTGATGACTTCCATGGAACAGCAGTTCATCGCATTGCAGCGGGGCACACCGGGGCCGCTTCAGCCACCGGTGGAGGACCCGCAAACCATAGGCAATGCTCGTGAGAGGGCCGGTGCGTCACAGGCCCTGAGGGAATCCGCCGTGGGCTCGCCGCAAAGCGTACAACGCTGGCTGCGTGATTTTCTCCGGCGCACGGACGTGGACGAGCTGATCCTCACCGGCCATATTTACGACCAGACGGCACGGCACCGCTCTTTTGAGATTGGCGCCGAGGCGCTCCTCGGCATGAAAAATCCGGCACACTGAACCGCCAGCGGTCACATCCAGAGAGTCCTGATGGTAGTATTGTGAATGACCGCTCAAAAAAGCCAAGGAGGCCTTATGTCTGCCACCCATACGACCGGTGGCGCCAGCACCGGCAGTGCATTCGAGAAACTGCGCCTGGACGCGGAGGCACGGCTGGAGGCCGGTGCCGACGGGCCCGATCATGGCTGGGCCCTGGATCCGGACGCACTGTCACGGCTGCATCGCCTGGCCAGCTCTGAGGAGCACTCGGCGGATGCCCTGAAACTGCTCCATGAGCTGCAGACCCACCAGGTGGAGCTGGACATCCAGTACGAGCAGCTCCAGCACAGCGAGCGACAGGCCTACCGGGACCGTCTGTACTACCACACCCTGTTCCACTCCGCTCCCCTGGGGTATTTGATACTGGGGCAGGATGGCCATATCATCGATTACAACGAGGCGGCGACAGAGCTGCTGGCCAGCCGGAGCGACTCCCTTCATGGCCAGCCACTGGAAAGCCTGCTCAGGCCCAGTCGTCCGTCCCGTCTGGCCGCTTTTCTGGAACTGCCCCGTCATTCCCACAGTGCCTGTTCCTGCGTACTGGAAAGCCATGACGAATCGCGACAGGATGACAGTCACTGGCAGCTCAATGCCCGCCTCGCTCCCAGCGGGGAGGCCATACTTCTGACAGTGTCGCGGCTGGACGCCCGGGAAACCGCCTGACGCCTCCACCCACTCGCCATGACTGATTGGCAAGGAAAGACCGACCATGGCCAGCACTGACGCCTCCCCTGACTCCATTGTTGGCCTTGGTGCCTCCGCCGGCGGACTCCAGGCGCTGGAGGAGTTTCTGGCCAGTGTGCCCGTTGACAGCGGACTGGCCTTTATCGTGGTGCAGCACCTGGACCCCCACCACAAGGCACTGCTGCCGGAGCTGTTGCAACGGGTGACCCGCATGCCGGTGCAGGAGGCGCACCACGGCATGACTGTGGCGCCGGGACATGTCTATGTCATCCCCCCCAATACCGAGCTGACACTGGAGCACAACCAGCTGCGACTGGCACCGCCCCGTGAACCCCGTGGCCGGCGACTGCCCGTGGATGTGCTGTTCTCCTCCATGGCCCGTGCCCTGGAAGACAATGCCATCGGGGTGGTGCTTTCGGGCATGGGAGCCGACGGCACACTGGGCCTTCAGGCCATCAAGGCCGTGGGGGGGCTGACACTGGTGCAGTCACCCCGGAGTGCCCAGTTCGACGCCATGCCCAGAAACGCCATCAACGCCGGCAGCGCGGACCTGGTGGCGCCGCCGGAGGAACTGCCGGCCCGGATCCTGGAGTGGCTCGGCCGGGTGGAGCGGAATGACCACAGGAAAGAGCCACAGCCTCTGGACGACGCCCACCAGCAATCACTGCAGCAGATACTGCAACTGGTGCGCAACCACAGCGGCGGTGATTTCTCACAGTACAAACCCAGCAGCCTGAACCGACGCATCGAACGGCGCATGGCCATCCACGGCCTCGCCACACTGGCTCGTTACCGGGACTACCTGCTGGACAACCCCCAGGAGCTGTCGCTGCTGTTCAGGGAGCTGCTGATCGGCGTCACCGGCTTCTTCCGTGACACCGCCGCCTGGGAGAAGCTCGCGGTGGAAATACTGCCCTCGTATCTGTCCGGTTTCAGCGAGGCGGCCACCGTGCGTGTCTGGTCCGTGGGCTGCTCTACCGGGGAGGAAGCCTATTCACTGGCCATGGTACTGACCGAGGCCATGGAACGACTGCCAAAGGGGCCGCCACTGGACCTGCAGGTGTTCGCCACGGACCTCAGCGGCGACGCCATCGCCAGGGCCCGCCGTGGCCGGTACCCACTGAGCCTCCGTGATACCCTCTCGCCACAACGGCTGGAACGGTTTTTCCAGGCCCATGAAGGGTATTACCAGGTGCGCCCGGAGCTGCGCAGCAAGGTGCTGTTCGCACAGCACGACCTGCTGCTGGACCCGCCCTTTACCCGGCTGGACCTCATTGCCTGCCGCAACCTGCTGATCTACTTTGATGCCCAGCTTCAGCGCAGGCTGCTGCCCCTGTTCCACTACTGCCTGCGCCCGCGCGGGCTGCTGATGCTGGGCAATGCGGAAAGCACCGGACGCATGGGTTACCTGTTCCGGCCCCTGGACGCACGGCTGCGGCTGTTCCAGCGGCTGGAACGGCAGGAGACACTGGGTGACCGCAGCCAGAGAGCCCACTCACTGATCCACTTTGCCAACAGCAACAAGGAGCCCCCCGTGCCTTCCAGCCAGCCTCCCGGCACTGCCACAGAGAACCTGCAAAGCGCCGCCGAACAGATACTGCTGCAGGTCTATGCCCCACCCGCGGTGGTGGTCAACCGGGACGGGGACATTGTCTATATCAGCGGACGCACCGGCAATTACCTGGAGCCGGCCGCCGGCAAGGCCAACTGGAACATCGCCGCCATGGCCCGTGACGGGCTGCTCGCGCCCATCATGCAGGCACTGCAGCAGGCCCTGGGGGAAGGCCAGACAGTGCAGCTGGCGGGGGAGTCCGTGCAGCTGCCGGAGGGGGAGCTGGCCGTGGATGTCACCGTCCACCCCTTCAACCAGCCCGCCGCACTGCAGAACATGGCCATGGTGCTGTTCCGGGAGCGGGATGACCGGCCGGCGCTGCCCCCGGCCCCAGAGCGCGGCCAGCGGGAGCCGCAGGAGGAAGACGCCGGGCTGATCCGCCGTTACCAGCAGGAAATCGAATCACTGCGGGCACAGGCGCGCCACTCACGGGAGGAGCTACAGTCCACCAACGAGGCACTGCAGTCCAGCAACGAGGAGCTGCAGTCCGCCAACGAGGAGCTGACCACCTCCAAGGAAGAAATGCAGTCCATGAACGAGGAGCTGCAGACCATCAACAACGAGCTGCAGACCAAGCTGGACGACCTGGCCCAGGCCCAGAGCGATATGCAGAACGTGCTCAACAGCATCGAGATCGCCATTCTCTTTCTGGACCAGAACCTCAATGTGCGCCGCTACACCAACCGGGCGGCACAGATCATCAACCTCCGCGAGCGGGACCTGGGGCGGCCACTGAGCGACCTGACCAGCCATCTGCAGTACCCGGAGCTCAGCGCAGATGTATAGGAAACACTGCGCACACTGGTGTGGCGGGAAAAGGAAGTCCCCACCGACGACCAGCGCTGGTTCAATGTGCGCATACTGCCTTACCGGCGCCTTGATAACGTCATCGACGGCGTGGTGATCACACTGGTGGACATCACCGAGGCCAAGGCGCTGGAAAACCGGCTGCGAGGGGATGGCGACGACTGATCCGGGCCATTGTCCCCCAGACACTGTAACGGCACACTAGAACAACTGCCGCACCAGTGCCGCCGCCGCCAGACCCACACCGATGGCCGGCATCACACGCCCGGTCCAGAGCATGATCAGCGCCGTGCTCAACAGGGCTGCCCTCGCTCCCAGGTCACCGGCAAAGGCCAGAGGCACCACAATGGCGATCAGCACCGAGCTGGCCATGGCGCTGATAAAGCTCTCCACCCGGGGGTGTAGTGGAATGTACTGCATCAGGAAGGGCCCGGCCCAGCGGGTGACCAGTGTCACCCCCCAGACCACGGCGATAATGGCGACAATGCCCGGTGTCGTGGTCTCAATGCCCATGACGGGGTTTCTCCAGCCAGAACAGGCCCACCAGGCCACCGGCCAGTGCGCCGACAATCACATGACTGTGGGGCGGCAGCCAGCGCCAGGCCAGCACCGCCGCCGTACCGGCCACCACCCAGGCCACCAGAACCCGCCTGGAACGGGGCCCGCCCAGAGCCATGGCCAGCAGGAAACACCCCAGCACCATATCCAGGCCCAGTGCACTGGGGTCTCCCAGCATCCCCCCCACATAAGCGCCCGCCAGTGTGCCCGCGACCCAGGCCAGCCACAGTGCCAGCCCCCCCCCCAGAACGGCCTCCAGGTTCTCCCGCCCGCTCTGGTAGTGCTGCCAGGAACGGGCCCAGTTGGCATCCGTCAGCACCAGCAGCAGGCCGTAACGCCGTACCGGTGGCACCCGGCGCAGCATGGGGTACAGCGCCGCCCCCATGAGGATATGCCGTGAGTTGATGGCCAGTGTGATGGCCATCAGCGGCAGCAGTGACACCTCGCTGCCCCACAGCCCCAGTGAGGCAAACTGGGCCGCACCGGCAAACACCGTGGCGCTCATGAGCGTGGCCTGCCAGGGGGCCAGGCCGGTCTGCACCGCCGCCAGTCCAAAGGCCACACCGAAAATGGCCACAAACACGGCGATGGGCAGCAGCTGCACAAACTCGGCCCGCACCTGTTCCGGCGCCAGGCGGTAACGGGGCAGCTCCCCCTCAGCGCGACCGGCTTTCACGGTGTTCATGGAGAGGGCTCCAGGGGCGTGACCGCCTCGGCCGCAATGGCCCGGCCCGCCTCGGGACTGGCACTGAAGCGGCCCTTCACCCGCACCCGTTGCCCCACAAGATCCGCCACCGCCGACTCCGGGGTAATGGCCACCCGGTTGAGATCCGGGTCTTCAATCCAGTAGTGGCGTGGCGACTCAAAGGTGCGCACCCGGCCCTCTGTCACCACAGTGCGGCCATCATAATCCCCGGCGTACTCCGCCAGCACCGCCAGTGTGACCCCGGATTCACCCTCGTCACAGGCCACCAGTAAAAGAGCCAGTGTCACCCCGGACAGGACGGACCAGACACCGGACCGTCTCACACCGCTCATAAGCGCCCCTCCCCCGGGACATCCGTTTCCCGCTCCGGTGTCGCTTCCTGGCCGCTGCCGGAGGGCTCCAGAAGCTGGCTGGCGGCACTGAAGTCAATGCCGGCACGCAGCTGTCCCTCTTCGTAACGAAGGCCGCAGGCGGCCTTACGCATCCTGGCCGCTGACACGGTACCGGGGGCATCCTGCTGGTCATTCCGGGCCATCCTGTTTCTCCTGTGTGTGGGGGTGAATGAGGGGCTGACGCAAAGCATGGCACAATGGGCCTGATGAATGCACCCGTGGAATCCCATGGCAGCAGAGACCGGCAGGAACGTCCACAGCGCCATAGTGATTCCCTGTCATAGCTTCTATAACAGGGAAAAAACCCGGGAGAACGGTATGGCCTCAAGCAACCCAGAAAACCAACCACCGCTGGATGTACTGATCATTGGCGCCGGATTGTCCGGCATCGGCGCTGCCTGCCACCTGCAGCGCCAGTGCCCTGACAAGCGGTTTGCCCTTCTGGAAGCCCGCGGCGCCATTGGCGGCACCTGGGACCTGTTCCGCTACCCGGGCATCCGCTCCGACTCGGACATGTACACACTGGGCTATTCCTTCCGCCCCTGGGGTGAGCGCAAGGCCATTGCCGATGGCAGTGACATCCTCAACTATGTGCGCAACACCGCCAGTGAGTCGGGCATCGACCAACGGATCCACTATCACCACCGGGTCACCCGCCTGGACTGGGACAGCGACAGCGCCACCTGGACCGTGGAAGCCCGCCATGGCAGGGAGGGCGAGAAAGGGCAATTGCGGCGCTTCCAGTGCCGTTTTGTCATCAACTGCAGCGGTTACTACCGTTACGACCAGGGCTATACACCGGACTTCCCGGGGCGTGAGGACTACCAGGGCCGGGTGGTCCACCCACAGCACTGGCCAGAGGAACTGGATTACCGGGACAAGAAAGTGGTGGTGATCGGCAGTGGCGCCACCGCCGTGACACTGATCCCCTCCATGACGGACAAGGCCAGTCATGTCACCATGCTGCAGCGCTCACCCACCTACATCATGGCCATGCCGGATGTGGATGGGGTCGCCACTGTCCTCAACCGCCTGATGCCGGCAAAACTCGCTTACCCGGTTATCCGCTGGAAAAATGTCGGCCTGCAGATGCTGTTCTACCAGTTCTGCCGGCGCTTCCCCAACGCCGCCCGCAAGGTGCTGCTGGGCCAGCTGCGGGCCCGACTGGGGCCGGATTTTGACATCGACACCCACTTCAACCCGGACTACAACCCCTGGGACCAGCGCCTGTGCCTGGTTCCCAACGGCGACCTGTTCCGGGTGTTGCGCCAGGGCAGGGCCTCGGTGGTTACGGACCACATCGAGCGTTTCACCACCAACGGCATCAGGCTGAAATCCGGCCAGGAGCTGGAGGCGGATCTGGTGGTCACCGCCACCGGACTGAACCTGGTGGCCATGGGCGGCGCCGAGATCCACGTGGACGGAGAGCGGGTCCCGCTGTCCGAGACCATGAGCTACAAGGGCATGATGCTCAGCGGTGTGCCCAACATGGCCATGATCGTGGGCTACACCAACGCTTCATGGACCCTCAAGGCGGACCTGGCCAGCGAATACATCTGCCGCCTGCTCAAACACATGGACCGAAAGGGGCTGGATTACTGTGTCCCCAGGGCGGACGAGTCGGTGGAGGAGGAGCCCTTCCTGGACCTCAATGCCAACTACGTGCTGAGGGCCCTGGAGCACCTGCCCAAGCAGGGGGCCAAGGCTCCCTGGAAGCTGTACCAGAACTACATCCTGGACCTGCTCGGACTGCGTTTCGGTACCCTGCAGGACGACGCCATGAAATTCGGCCAGGCCGGTTACCGGGTCGCCCCGCAAAAAGGCTGACCAGGGCCTCACGACCCCATTCTCTTCCGGAATCCCCGGGAGAGAATGACCACTCCCCCTCTCCTTTACCCTGCAACAACCCGGTTCAAACCGTGTCACACTGACAAGGGGCATTCAGTGCATCGCTTTGTCCATCCTGTCGGTATACAGAGTCGACAGAAAGACAAAACGGGTGTCCCGCAAGACGTTTCAAAGGAGGTCTGGCAATGCGCGTCTTGACCCTGCTTCTTTTGCCATTACTGCTTCTGTCCGGCCCCTCAATGGCCCGGGAGCCACTGCCCTACGGCTATTTCGGTGTGGACCTTCTGGGCTCCGAGCTGACCCGTGATGACGGCATCTTTCAGGGCGGCTTCGATGACCGCAGCGGTGGGCTGCGCGTCCATGCCGGTTACCGGCACAACAACTGGCTGGGCTTTGAAGGGGCTGTGCAATCACTGGGCAGCTTCAGCAATCCGAGGGTGGAACTCAGCTACGGGGCGCTTTCAGGCTCACTGATGCTCTATCTGCCCATTGAGGGGCGTGTCTTTGAGCCTTATGCACGCCTTGGCGCCGGCCTGATGAGCATTGAGGCCAGAAGTGCTTTCCGCTATGCCACGGATACCAAGCCCGTGGGCACCCTCGGTGCCGGCCTGCAGGTCAATATCAACGACCGGGTGGCCATGCGTCTGGGGGTGGACCACTACAGCTTCGAGACCCGCTTTGGTGGCTCCATCCGGGAGGACGGCTCCTTTGACCACGCCATCCAGCAGCTGGACAGCGCCCACGCCGGTGTCATGGTCAAATTCTGAAGGCCCCTTGTTTCTTAACGGGACTGTGCCCATGGTAGAAAGTAAGAGACTTTTTACTGTGGCCCATGGCCGTAGCAAACAGGGAGGCTCAAATGACGCATCATCAATCCCATGAAGCCCTCTTGCTGGTGGACATACAGAACGACTTCTGCGCTGGCGGCTCACTGGAGGTGCCGGACAGCCAGAGCATTTTCCCCACCGTCAACGGGGAAATCCGCAAGGCCGAACAGGACAACCGGCTGATCATCGCCTCCAGGGACTGGCACCCGGTGGATCACTGCAGCTTTGAGCACAAGGGCGGCCCCTGGCCGGTGCACTGTGTCCAGGACACGCCCGGGGCGGCCTTTCACAAAGACATGGCACTGCCCGATGACGCCATTCGGGTCAGCAAGGGCAGCGCTTTCCACCGGGATGCCTACTCCGCCTTTGATGGTACCGGTCTGGAGACCTTTCTGGCCGACCGTGGCATCAACCATCTCCGGGTGGTCGGCCTGGCGCTGGATGTGTGTGTCCAGGCCACCGTCAAGGACGCCCTGAAACTGGGCTTTACCCTGCAGCTGCTGGCAGACGGCACCCGCGCCGCCATGCCCGACAAGGCCGACGAGGTGCTGGAGGAGCTCTCCTCTCTCGGGGCAAAGGTGGTCTCATGAAACTGTCTCCGCAAAGCCCCTTTGACCCACAGGCCCTGCCACTGATGACAGACCTGTATGAGCTGGCCATGGTGCAGGCCTACTGGCACTCCGGCATGCAGGCCCAGGCCCGCTTCAGCCTGTTCTTCCGGGAACTTCCACAGCAGCGCAACTTCATGCTGGCCTGCGGGCAGCAGCAGGTGTGCCGTCTGATCACGGAGCTGGCCTTCGACCAGAGCCATATCGAGAGGCTCCGTCAGCTGGACATGTTCCAGCCGGAGTTTCTGGATTGGCTGTCGGATTTCCGCTTCAGCGGCCGCATACGCACGGTACCTGAGGGCACGCCGGTCTTTCCACAGGAGCCTCTGCTGGAGGTGACCGCACCGGTGGCCGAGGCCCAGTTGCTGGAAACCCTGGTGATGAACTTCGTGCACCTGGAAACGGTACTGGCCTCCAAGGCGGCCCGCGTGGTGATGGCCGCCGGCGAAAAGCCGGTGGTGGACTTCGGCATGCGCCGCATGCACGGCCTGGATGCCGCCTACCGGGGCACCCGGGCCTACAAGGTGGCCGGGCTGGCGGGCACCAGCCATATCCTGGCGGGTCAGGATTTCGACCTGCCGGTGAGGGGCACCATGGCCCACAGCTTCATACAGGCCCACGGGGATGAACTGGCCGCCTTCAAGGCCTATGCCCGTCTCTATCCGGGCACCACACTGCTGGTGGACACCTATGACACGCTTCGTGCCCTGGACCGCATGATCCAGTGGCTCCTTGACGACCCGCAGGCACAGATCAGCGCCATACGACTGGATTCCGGCGATATGGAACAGCAGTCCCGGCAGTGCCGTGAACGGCTTGACGAGGCCGGTTTCTCCCACATCAAGATACTGGCCAGCGGCGGTCTGGATGAGCACAAGATACGGCACATGGTGGAGCGTGGCGCGCCCATTGACGGCTTCGGCGTGGGCACCGCCATTGGCGCCGCCAGCGATGCCCCCTCACTGGAGCTGGCTTACAAGCTCACCGAGTATGACGGCCAGCCGAGGCTCAAGAACTCCCCCGGCAAGGCCTCATGGCCCGGCGGCAAACAGGTCTGGCGCCAGCGGGATGGCCAGGGGCAGTTCCGCCAGGATCAGCTGACCCATGAGGAGGAATCCGGCGAGGGTGAGCCATTGCTGATCATCACCGTCGACAAGGGGCAGCTGCTGGAGTCCGTCATCGCCAGCCCGGACGAGAGCCGTGATCATGCACGCCGTTCCATAGAGGCGCTGCCGGGGTCCGTGCGCAGCCTGACACAGCCGGCCCGCTATCCGGTCATCATCAGTGACCGTCTGGAAGCATTGCGCCAGAGCACACTGGAGAAACTGGGCTGAGACAACGCCACGGAGACCGTCAATGAGTGGCAAGAGGCGATTACTGTGGCTGTTGACCGGTAGCGGCGGGTTGCTACTGGCCCTGGCCTTCTACCTCTGGCTGATCCTGCTGAGCCCCTTTGGCTATGAGCCACCCGAGCAGAGTGTGGCACTGCAGGAGGGCCAGCATCACGGGCTCTTTGTCTACGGCACCCTGCGCAACCCACTGGTGCGCCTTCTGGTCACTGGCCAGTGGGTTGAGAGCACCCCGGCACGGGTGCAGGGTTATCGCCGGGAGGGGCTGAACCTGGTGCCGGATGACGACGCCAGTGTGGCGGGGGAGCTGTTGTGGATCCAGACCGACACTCTGCAGCGGCTGGACCGCTATGAAAGGCTGGGGGAGCGCTACCAGAGACGGCGGCTGCCACCGGAGCAGACATCCATAGAGGGGACGGCGCCAGAAGCTTACACCGGGGAGCCTGTGTGGTTTTACCAGCGCCTTTAGCCCACAGGCACCCTGTCCCTTGACACCCGACACCGTCCGGTGGATTCGCTGCCTTTCCGGACCCCCGTGGGATTCAGGCCGGCAGGTAAACACCCGGGCTTTCATGGACACCACTCGGCGCCCACTCATCCAGCCGGTAAAACCGCCCGCCATGGCGCCTGACCAGGATCCCGGTGGCAACCCCGCCAAGACCATCCAGCAGTGCTTTCCGGGCCGTATTGCGCTGGGCGAAATGCTCCGAGCGCAGGTACAGCTCACCCACACCGTCCCACCCTGACTCGCTGTGTTTCAGGCTGGCACGGACTCCCTCTATGGGTTGTCCGATGGGGATGCCCCCATCGCAATCTGCCCCGGTGAAATCCACCAGTGCCAGCCCCGTCTGGGGCAGGCTGAAGGCATAGTTGAGGGATGCCGCAAAGCACCGCCGGAACTCCGGCGCCGGATTTCCTGCCAGCCCGGCGGTATCGCACAGCGCAATGCGCAATGAGGACAGATCCGTGTCGTCACCGCCAACGGAACCGGCGGCCCCCATCAGCAGTTGCCGGTAAAAGTCCGGGCGGCTGCCAAACACCCGGATTCCGTGATCGCGGATCCTGCGGACAACCCGCTGGGGTGACGCTGCCACCGGATCCATAAGGTGCAGTGTCTGGCCGGTGGCCAGTGCCGGAAGGGCCAGTGTTTCCAGGGCCAGTGGGTCACTCAGGGCGTCCGCACACAGGGTGCTGTCAGCGGCACCCAGGCCGGCGCTGTGGGACCAGCTCAACAGGCGCTGGATAAGGTGGCGGTGCGTCTGCACCACTCCCGACCAGTGGCTGCGGCTTTGCCGCTGGGGCCTCCAGTGATAGTGGATCATCAATTCATGATCCGGCAGTATCTTCGGCAATGGCCTTATGCAGGCCGGGTCCCGGCTCACCATCTCCGTCAGGCTGTAAGGCCGGGTGCACTCGGAGACCACCTGCCCCACCCCCAGTGCCGCACACACCTTCTGGTAGCATAGCGCCAGCCCCCCGGAAACCAGACAGAAGCGGGGCCGCGCATCCTCCACACAGTGGGCAATGGCCTCCACGGTCAGGTCCCGTGACAGGGGGATGATCACGGCACCGCAGTCCGCCAGGGCATGGTAGAGCACCAGGGTGTGAATGCTGTTGGGCAAGGCCAGAACCACCCGACTGCCCTGCTCCACCTCCATCAGTGCCAGAGACTTGCTCACCCGTCGTACCTCCAGCTCCATCTGACCGTAAGTGATAGAGGCATTGGCACAGACCACGGCCGGTTTGGCTGGATTGGCCGCAGCAAAGCTGCGGAACAGTGATACAAACATGGCACCCTCCCTGTAAGAGTCAGAGCCTCCGTCCGCTCTTTTTCATGGATCGCACCTCCTAAACAACAGAGACCGGGTGTCTACGGTTCAAAAGCCCCAGTTTTGTGCTCATGCGAAACGCACAGAGCCGCTCGCCATCCACCAGACAGACCGGTCCGGCACAGCTGGCGGCAATGCCGTTGTGTCGCAACAGCCGGGCCATGGCCACCGGAGAGGCGGTGATCAACTCATGCCCTCCACGCCGGGCGACGCAACCCATCACCGCCCGGATAAGCTTCCGTGCATGGGGCGAGGAAACCTGGCCCTGGCGACGCTTCGACAACGCCGACAGGTCCAGTGCGGCAAAACGGGACAGCTCCCAGAGATCCGCCCTGGAGGGAAGCGGCTGATCCCCCAGCAGCATGGGAAACACCTCTCTGAGCAGGTAAGGCCTGAGGGTGGGAAGCAGACGGGCGCAGCCAATAATCTCCCCGTCGTTATCACTGAGGGCGATTACATACAGGGTATCCGGCTGGTCGAACTGATCCCGCTCGCCTCCCGGCACGCTCGCCGGCACATGGGGCATATCCCAGCCAAGATGCTGGACAAAGACCCGGAAACGATAACGTTCCAGGCGCTGCCAGAGCTCCTGCGGAAGATTTTGCATGGTTCCTGAAATACATCGCATCCCTGAAGATCCTTATCATGGCGATTTTATGACTTCCGTGTAATTCCTATTAAAAGCAATCAGGTGGGACAGGATAACTGTAAGTTCTAACAGGTCCGGCGGGGTCCGTTACCTGGCGGTAAAATCTGATACCATCAAGGAACGATGACGGGAGGTCATCTTTTAAAACCGGCCACAGGGAGGTACGTCACCGGTGACTCACTATCAGGAAGAAAAGATCAGCTCGCTGGCCCAGATCCGCAACGAACAGCGTCTTCTGGAAAGCCTGGAACAACTCTGTCAGAGCCTGGGATTCGAGTACTATGCCTACGGAGTGCGACTGCCACTGCCGGTGAGTCAGCCCCGGATCCTCACACTCAACAACTACAGTCCGGAATGGAACCGCCACTACCGGGAAAGGGGCTACCTGGAGGTGGACCCCACCATCCGGCACGGTCTCCACTCCTCCATGCCCATTGTCTGGTCCGACCGGGTCTTTGCCCGCACCACCGAGCTGTGGTCCGATGCCCGCGCGGCCGGGCTGCGTGTGGGCTGGGCCCAGGCCTGCCGTGACAGCCGCGGCAATACCGGGCTGCTGACACTGGCCCGGGGCGCCGAGCCACTGACACGCTGCGAACTGCGCAGCAAGCAGCCACGGCTGGTCTGGCTGACACAGTCCACCCACGCCGCCATGGCGAGAGTGTTGCTGCCGCGCATGGCGCCGGAACTGGAGGTCCAGCTCTCGCCAAGGGAGACGGAAGTGATGCGCTGGGCTGCGGCTGGCAAAACGGCCGGGGAAACCGCCGAGATACTGGGGATTTCCGAGAGAACGGCCTGCTTTCATATCGGCAATGCCCTGAACAAGCTCAACTGCACCAACAAGACCGCCGCCGCCGTCAAGGCGGTCAGCCTGGGCCTGCTTGATCCGGGTCAGGCTGACTGATTAACAAGAATGCCTGACCAAAGCATCCGACAGGCACAACGCCCCCTGGGAAAACGGTTTCGGGAGCGCCTGAACGCCGGGCCCACCTCCTGTCTCCCGGACTCCGCTTTGTGTTTCAGGTCACTAAACCCGCTTCCCCCGGGGGCATTCTGTGGCCCCGTTCAAAAAACCGCCCCTGCCCGCTTTTACTGCCATTGCTGAACGGGGATGCTTGTGGAATTCAGCGCATAAAACGCCGCTCGGCAACCGACCAATAACAAACACCCGACCGGAACACGGTTATGACTTCCATCTCACCCAGTGAACGCCTGTTTTCGGCCCCTTCCGGCTCCGCCTCGGCACCGGATCTGAGCAGCTGCCAGCAGTTCCTGACCCTTTACGGCAGCCAGTCCAGCGCCTACTTCACCCTCCAGCAAAAGGCCCTGCGCTTTGCCGTACCCGGCCTGGGCTTTGTGGCCTATCAGCCGGTGCAATGGCCCGGCCTGCGCTTCAATGTGGTCTTTGCCAATCCCATCTGCGACCCACGCACCCGCCCCTGGCTGATGCGGGCCTTTCTCCAGCAGGTGCCGGGCCGTCACCTGTTCATGGGAATTGACCAGGACGTGGCGGAAGAGCTCCGCACAATGGGCCTGCGAATCAACCAGTTCGGCACCGAGTTCAGCATCGACAGCCGTGAGTTCAGCGTCCGCGGCAAGGACAAGAAGCAGATCCGCCACGCCGCCAACCTGGGCCGCAGAATGCCGGTGCGGGTCCTGGAGCAGCCCTGGGAGGCGGTGGACGGTGACGCCGTACAGGGCATTTCACGGCGCTGGTGCCGGCACAAGGCGGTGGCCAACCGAGAGCTGAGCCTTCTGACCCGGCCGCCGGTGATGGGCGATGAATGGCGTGTGCGCAAGTTCTACGGCTATGTGGACGGTAAGCTGATGGGGTATGTCTTCTTCGACCCCTATTTCCGTGACAACCGGGTGATTGGCTACACCGCCAACATACTGCGCCAGGATCCGGAGCAGGCACCGGCGGGGCTGCTGGACTGCATTGTGCTGCAGGCCATGGCGCAGTTCCACCGGGAAGGGGTTCATGAGCTGTCACTGGGCATTGCGCCCCTGTACAACATCCACCCCCTTCCGGGGGACCGCTGGCTGCTGCGGCGTCTAGGCCAGCTCCTTTACCGCCACGGCAACCGCTTCTACGCCTTCCAGGCACTGAGCTACCACAAGACCCGCTACCGTGGCCGGGAGAAACGCTGGTACATTGCCACGGACGACAGCTCCGCGCTGAGCATCCTCTGGTCCGTTCTGCAGGGCACCGGCGTGCTGCAACTGCCCTGGTCGAAGAGCCCCGCCGGCGCCTGAATCATTCCCGAAGCCCCATGATCACTCCGGCCACCAGCCCCTCGATGCGGCGTATGGTGTCCTGGTCGCCGTCACGCCCCGTCAGCACCACCTGGGAACCAATGGTGGCCACGTACAGCAACAGTGACAGATCCCGTGTGCGTTCCGGGTCGCTGCCCAGACGCTCGAACAGCAGGCAATTCTGGGCAATGCGCGATTCATCCACCTCACGCACCAGCCCCGCGGCATAGTCATTGCGGCGGGCATAATCACGCACCGCCAGCTCCACCTGCAGACGGCGGATATTGCGTGAGGCGTCGCTCAGCAGTATTTCCAGTATCCGCCGCAACTCCTCCTCCACATCCCCGTCACCGGGCTTCCAGTACCGGAGCTCGTGCAGGCGGCGGTCACGCCAGCGGTTGAGAAAGCGCACCACCAGATCCTCATGGTCACGGAAGTGCCAGTAAAAGCTGCCCCGGGTCACCCCCAGCTTCTTGGCCAGTGTCAGCACCCGCAGATTGCCGAAACCCCCAGCGGCGATTTCACCGGCCGCCCCGTCCAGCCAGTCGTCCACACTCAGCTGGGGTTTGTCCTCACCCTTGCGGGTGCGCCTGACGGTGCTCTTGGAGTCAGTCATGATCCTGTCGCGGTGTCCTTTCTTCGTGGTGGCGGATATAGTTAGCCTGCTCATTAAATGGCGGGAACGGTCGTGCCATCCGTTGACCTGACACACAACATACATTAGTGTACGGAAAAACCATACACCTGTGTATGCCCAATTTTCCCGGGACGGCCCCTGTGACCCGCCCTGTGACTGCCCCATAACCGCATCCAAAAAAAAAGGAGCCACCATGAGTCAAGCCCATTACGAAGTGAACGGCGAATCCGCCGTAATCCGGCTGGATAACCCACCGGTCAACGGCCTGGGCCATGCCCTGAGAAAAGGCATTGTGGACGGTATCCGCAAGGCCGAGGGGGACGATCAGGTCAAGTCCATTGTCCTGATCGGCTCCGACAGGGCCTTCTCCGGCGGCGCGGACATCAGCGAGTTCGGTACCCCGAAGATGGCCGCAGAGCCCAACCTGGGCACCGTCATCAATTATGTGGAAACCGCCAGGAAGCCCGTGATCGCCGCCATCAGCGGCGCCTGCATGGGCGGTGGCCTTGAGCTGGCTCTGGGCTGTCATTACCGGGTCGCCACGGCGGATGCCCAGCTCTCACTGCCCGAGGTCAAGCTGGGCCTGCTGCCCGGCGCCGGTGGCACACAGCGACTGCCACGGGTGATCGGTGCCGAGCAGGCGGTGAACATGATCGTCTCCGGCGCCACCGTGCCGGCCAAGAAATTCCAGGGCACCCCGCTGCTGGACGAGCTGGTGGAAGGAAACCTGCTGGACGGGGCCCTGAAGCTGGGCAAGAAGATTGTCAGCGAGAACCTGCCCCTCAAGAAGGTGCGCGACCTCAAGTGCCAGCACCCCAACCCGGATGGCTTCTTCCTGTTTACACACACCACCGTGGGGGCCATGTCGAAAAACTACCCGGCCCCGCTGAAATGCGTGGAAGCGGTGGAAGCAGCGGTCACCAAGCCCTTTGACAAGGGCATGGAAGTGGAGCGGGATGCCTTCGCCTACCTGCTTCAGACCCCGGAGTCCGCCGCACTGCGCCACGCCTTCTTCGCCGAGCGCAAGACCAGCAAGATCGCCGATGTGCCCTCCGACACCCCCACCCGCGATATCCAGTCCGTGGGCGTGATTGGCGCCGGCACCATGGGCACCGGCATCAGCATCAACTTCCTGCTGGCGGGTATTCCCGTGACCATCGTGGAAATGAAGCAGGAAGGCCTGGACCGTGGCATCGCCCATATCCGCAGCGTCTTCGAGGGCCGGGTCAAGAAAGGTCGCATGAGCGAAGACAAGGCCAAAAACTGCCTTGACCTGCTGACCACCTCACTGGATTACAGCCCCCTGTCCGATGTGGACCTGGTGATCGAGGCGGTGTTTGAAGAACTCTCCGTGAAAGAGTCCGTGTTCAAGCAGCTGGACGAGGTGTGCAAGCCCGGCGCCATTCTCGCCTCCAACACCTCCACACTGGATGTGAACAAGATCGCCAACTTCACCAAGCGCCCGGAAGATGTGATCGGGCTGCACTTCTTCAGCCCTGCCAACATCATGAAGCTGCTGGAAGTGGTCCGTGGCGACAAGACCGCCAAGGACGTGCTGGCCACGGCCATGAAGCTGGCCAAGACCATCAGGAAGACCGCCGTGGTCTCCGGTGTCTGCGACGGCTTTATCGGCAACCGCATGATCCACCCCTACCAGCGTGAAGCCATGCTGATGCTGCACGAAGGCGCCAGCGTGGAGCAGATCGACAAGGCCATCGAGAAATTCGGCTTTGCCATGGGGCCGCTGCGCATGGCGGACCTGGCCGGTGGCGATATCGGCTGGGCCATCCGCAAGCGTCAGTACGAAGAGAAGCCCCACCTCAAGCGCATGGTGGTGGCGGACCGTCTCTGCGAGATGGGCCGTTACGGCCAGAAGACCGGCGCCGGTTTCTATCGTTATGAGCCGGGCAACCGCAACGCCCTGCACGACCCGGAAGTGGACAAGGTGGTGGAGGACGTGCGCAAGGAGCTGGGCATCACCCCACGCAAAATCAGCAACCAGGAAATTGTCGAGCGCTGTGTCTACGCACTGGTGAACGAAGGGGCCCGCATACTGGAGGAAGGCATCGCCCAGCGCGCCTCCGACATTGACATGGTCTACCTCACCGGTTACGGCTTCCCTGTCTACCGTGGCGGCCCCATGCATTACGCCGAGCAGGTGGGACTGATGAACATCCTGCGTGCCATGGAGCCCTTTGCGGAGAATCCCCATACCGAACCGGGGTTCTGGGATCCGGCACCGCTGCTGGCCCGTTGCGCCGAAGAAGGCCAGGGTTTCCATTAAGCGGCCAGTCCGCACACGTCACACCACCCAATACCATTGCCGGCGCCCCTTGAGGCGCCGGTCGCAAGGAGAAACACTATGTCACGCGATGTTGTCATTGTATCCACGGCCCGCACCCCACTGGCCAAATCCTGGCGCGGCGGTCTGAACATGACCCACGGCGCCACACTGGCCGGCCATGCCATCCAGCACGCCGTTGAGCGCTCCAAGGTCGACCCGGCGGAAATCGAGGACGTGCTGCTGGGCTGCGCGCTGCCGGAAGGCTCCACCGGCCACGATGTGGCCCGCATGGGGGGCATGCGCGCCGGTCTGCCGGTGAGCGTCTCCGGCGCCACCATCAACCGCTTCTGCTCCTCGGGTCTGCAGGCCATCGCCATGGCCGCACAGCACATCCTGGTGGACAAGGTGTCGGTGATGGTCGCCGGCGGCGTGGAGTCCATCTCCACCGTACAGGCCAGCGCCAACCAGACCTATTTCAAGGAGCCCTGGCTGGCCAGTAACAAGCCGGAGCTGTACTGGTCCATGCTCGACACGGCGGAAACCGTGGCCAAGCGTTACAGCATCAAGAAGGAAGACATGGACGAGTACGGTGTGCGCAGCCAGACACTGGCCACCGAAGCCCGCGAAGCGGGCAAGTTCAACGATGAGATCGTCCCCATCACCACCACCATGGGTGTGGCGGACAAGGCCACCGGCATGCTCAGCAGCCAGGAAGTGACCGTCTCACAGGACGAGGGCATCCGCCCCGGCACCAACCTGGAAGGGGTCACCAAGATCCGCTCCGCCCTGCCCGGCGGCCTGGTCACCGCCGGTAACGCCAGCCAGTTCTCCGACGGCGCCTCCGCCTGTGTGCTGATGGATGGCAAGCTGGCTGAGCAGCGCGGCCTGCAGCCACTGGGCATTTTCCGTGGCTTTGCCGTGGCCGGCTGCGAGCCGGACGAGATGGGCATCGGCCCGGTCTATGCCGTGCCCAAGCTGCTCAAGCGCCACGGACTGACCGTGGACGATATCGGCCTGTGGGAGCTCAATGAAGCCTTTGCCGTACAGGTGCTGTACTGTCAGCGCAAGCTGGGCATCCCCATGGAACGCCTGAACGTCAACGGCGGCGCCATCGCCGTGGGTCACCCCTACGGCACCACCGGCTCACGCCTCACCGGCCACGCCCTGATCGAAGGCAAGCGCCGTGGTGTGAAGTATGTGGTGGTCACCATGTGTGTCGGCTCCGGCATGGGTGCCGCCGGCCTGTTTGAAGTGGCCTGAGGCCACTTCTTTAACGCCTATTCAGTCAGTTCACTGACGTCAGATAAAGCGAGAACAACCATGAACCTCAATTACACACCGGAACAGGAAGCCTTCCGCCAGGAAGTGCGCCAGTTCCTGCAGGAGAACCTGCCGGACGATATCCGCGAGCGGGTCCAGAAACGCCTGCGCCCCAACAAGGCCCTCACCGAACGCTGGCAGAAAATCCTCCATGACCAGGGCTGGGGTGCCCCCAACTGGCCCGTGGAGCACGGCGGCACCGGCTGGGATGCGGTCAAGCAACTGATCTTCGAGGAAGAATGCGCACTGGCCGGCGCACCGCGCCAGCTGGACTTCGGACTGCGCATGGTGGCCCCGGTGATCATGACCTTCGGCAATGAAGAACAGAAAAAGCGCTTCCTGCCGGGCATCCTCAGCGGTGAGGACTGGTGGTGCCAGGGCTACTCAGAGCCCGGCGCTGGCTCCGACCTGGCCTCACTGCGCACCAGCGCCGTGCGCGACGGTGACCACTACGTGGTCAACGGCCAGAAGACCTGGACCACACTGGGCCAGCACGCGGACTGGATCTTCTGTCTGGTACGCACCAGCAACGAAGGCAAGAACCAGGAAGGCATCTCCTTCCTGCTGATCAATATGGACGACCCGGGCATCAGTGTGCGCCCCATCATCATGCTCGACGGCGAACATGAGATTAACGAAGTGTACTTCGACAACGTGCGCGTACCCGTTGAAAACCTGGTGGGCAAGGAAAACCAGGGCTGGACCTACGCCAAGTTCCTGCTGGGACACGAGCGCACCGGCCTGGCCAACGTGGCCCAGTGGAAAGGCATGATGAAACGCCTCAAGCAGGCCGCACGGGAAGAGCGGGACGGCGACCGGCCACTGATCGAGAACCCCCGCTTCCGGGACCGCCTCGCCCAGCTGGACATGGAACTGCAGGCACTGGACCTGACCGTGCTGCGGGTGCTGACCGATGAGAAAGGCCCTGGCCCCTCCGCCTCCATCCTCAAGATCCGCGGCACCGAACTGGGCCAGAACCTGTTCGAGCTGCTCATGGAGGCCACCGGCCAGGACGCCATGGCGCACATCCCCGAGGCGCTGGAGCCGGAATACGACGGCCCCCGCACCGGAACGGAAAACGCCACCATCGCCGCCGGCGAGTATTTCAACATGCGCAAGCTGACCATTTTCGGCGGCTCCAATGAAATCCAGCGCGGCATCATTGCCAAGCTGGTGCTGGGCCTGTAAGGAGCGACTCATGGATTTCAATCTCACCGAAGAACAGAAAATGCTGCAGGACTCACTGCGGCGTTTTGTGGACAACGAATACAGCTTCGACAAGCGCACACAGATCATCGCCAGCGGACAGGGTGTGGACAAGCCCACCTGGAATGCACTGGCTGAGATGGGTCTGCTGGGCTTTACCTTCCCGGAAGAGAATGACGGCCTCGGCGGCGACGCCATCGACACCATGCTGGTGATGGAGTGCTTTGGCCGTGGCCTGGTGGTGGAACCCTACCTGGCCACCGTGGTACTGGCAGGCGGACTGATCCGTGATGCCGGCAGTGAGGGCCAGAAGGCGGAAATCCTGCCCGCCATCGCCTCCGGCGAGAAGCTGATGGCACTGGCCCACCACGAGCCCGGCGCCCGCTACAACCTCAGCCGCGTGGCCACTGAAGCCCGCAAGAGCGGCGACGGCTACACCCTCAACGGCCGCAAGACCGCCGTGATTCACGGCGCCCAGGCGGACCAGCTGATTGTCTCCGCACGCACCAGTGGCAACACCGGCGACACACAGGGTCTGTCACTGTTCCTGGTGGACGCCAATGCCCCGGGACTGACCCGCCACGACTTCGCCACCCACGACGGCAACCGCACCGCCGACCTGGTGCTGGAGAATGTCACGGTGCCGGCGGACGCCCTGGTGGGCCGTGAGGACCAGGCCTACGAGGCCATCGAGAAGGCCATTGACCTGGGCACCGCCGCCATCTGCGCAGAAGCCGTGGGCGCCATGGAAGCCCTGCACAAGGCCACACTGGAGTACAGCCAGGAGCGCAAGCAGTTCGGCGTGCCCATCGGCAAGTTCCAGGTGCTGCAGCACCGTATGGCGGACATGTTCATGTTCGCGGAGCAGGCCCGCACCATGGCCATTCTGGCAGCGGACCAGGCCGACTCCGACGACCGGGAACAGCGCCGCCGGGCGGTCTCCAGCGCCAAGGCACTGATCGGCCAGTACGCCCGGGACCTGGGCCAGGCGGCGGTGCAGATCCACGGCGGCATGGGGGTGACGGACGAGATGTTCTGCAGCCACCTGTTCAAGCGCCTGACACTGATCAACCTGCAGTTCGGCAACTCGGACCATCACCTGGCACAGGTCAGCGACCTGCTGCTGGCGGAAAGCGCGTAACGCCCGCTCACACGGGGCCGGCCTGGTCCGGCCCCGGCAGGAAACAACAAGGAGAACGCCATGAGCGTGCAACAACTCTTCGACCTGAACGGCAAGGTGGCTTTTATCACCGGCGGTTCACGGGGCCTGGGCCTGCAGATGGCCGAGGCACTGGGCGGTATGGGGGCGAAAATCGCCATCAGCGCCCGCAAGCAGCACGAACTGGATGAGGCCAAGGCCCACCTGGAGTCCAAAGGCATCACGGTCTTCAGCGTGGCGGCGGACCTTTCCGATCTGGAGGGGATTCCGGCGGTGGTGGACAAAATCGTCAACGAACTGGGTGATATCGATATCCTGGTGAACAACGCCGGCGCCACCTGGGGAGCACCGGCGGAGGAGTACCCGCCGGAGGGCTGGATGAAGGTGATGAATCTGAACGTCAACGCCCTGTTCTTTCTCACCCAGACGGTGGGCAAGCGCTGCTTTATCCCCCGCCAGAGCGGCAAGGTGATCAACATCGCCTCCATTGCGGGCCTGTCCGGCAATCCGGAGCATATGCAGACCATTGCCTACAACACCAGCAAGGGCGCGGTGGTGAACTTCACCCGGGCGCTGGCTGCGGAGTGGGGCCGTTACAACATCAACGTCAATGCCATCTGCCCGGGTTTCTTCCCCTCGAAGATGTCCCAGGGGCTGCTGGATGCCAATGGCGAGAAGATGCTGGAGCGCATCCCCCTGAACCGCTTCGGCGGCGACGACGACCTCAAGGGGCCGGCGCTGCTGCTGGCTTCCGAGGCCGGGCGGCATATCACTGGCCAGTCTCTGGTGGTGGACGGGGGTACGCTGGTCTCCTGACCGGGTGCCCTGCCCCTGCTCTGAAGAAGCCCCGGTTCGCCGGGGTTTTTTGTGTCTGGTGTTTCTTTCCGCTTCTGGAGACTGCAGGTTTTGGCGTTTAACTCCCAGGCTCAGGCTCCCAGTGCGGGAAACTGCCTGATTTGGCGATTGCTGCCAACTGCTGAAGACTGCCTGGTTTGGCGTTTGACGCCCACTGCTGAAGGCTGGGAATTGGTGCCAAGGGCAGCACCTGGGGACCCTGGTTGGCGAGACTATCAGCCGTCCCTGGCCTCCAGTCTCGCCAACCAGACCCCCGGGCGGGTGCCTTACGCACCAACCAGCAGTCTTCCACTAGAGGCCAACACCCAAACCAGCGTGCAATGACCTCTTACCCCATTGATCCTCAAAGCCAAAGCGTTATCTGTGATCGCCTCATCGGACAGTGAGACTATAGTGCCACTATTAATCGGATTCAGGGTGAGCCCATGAAGGTTGAGCTGGTTACGAATCTCAAGCGCCAGGCCACAAAGATTCTGGCCGATCTGCACTCGTCCAAAGAGCCCGTACTGATCACGGAGCATGGTCAGCCATCCGCCTACCTTGTGGATGTGCAGGATTACGAGTTTATGCAACGCCGGCTTGAACTGCTTGAGGGGCTCTCACGGGGAGAGCGCGCTGTACTGGAGGGAAGAACGTACAGCCAGAGTGAGGCCAGGGAGAAAATGAATAAATGGCTGAAACAATATGGACGGAGCCCGCACTTCAGGAACTGAATGACCTTGCCGAGTACATTGCCCTGGATAATCCTGCTGCCGCAAAGCATCTGGTCCGGGAAATAGTCGATAAGACCGGGCGCCTGGAAGATTTCCCCCAGTCTGGCCGGATTCCGCCGGAGCTCCCGGATTCGGTGTACAGAAAAGTGGTGGTTTCACCCTGTCGCATTTTTTATCGTGAGGATGGTGAGCGTGTTCTCGTCCTCTATGTCATGCGAGAAGAGCAGCAGCTACGTGCGTACATGCTCGGTAACACCTGACCAGGCGCGTCACTCGGATGTGGACTTCCCCCACTTCAAAGCTGCCCCTGTTGGCAGCGCTGGGCCGCAAAGCTGGATACCCTGCTGACTTCCCGGGCTGTAAACTGGATTCACTTAACAGAACGAGATGCAAAATGGCGAGTTTCCACAGTCCCACAGGCCGGTTCTATTCCCTATGGCACTCTCTTAGCTGCCGTCTGCTGACGTATTGGACCCACGCGCGAGGCGCCAGCGTCGAGGCAACGGCCAGACCCGCAGCCAAACCACTGGTGCTGTACGAATACAACGGATGCCCGTTCTGCCAGCGCGTACGTGCGGTGATCAGCGAACTGGATCTGGACGCACAGGTCTATCCGACACCGCGTGTGACCATCAAGACTTATGCAAAGGCCGGCGACAGCCGCTATCGACCCGAGGTCCGGGAGAAGAGCGGACAACTGATGTTTCCGTACATGGAGGACCCCAACACTGGCGCCCGGATGTCTGACTCCGGTGCGATCATCACTTACCTGCTCGAGACCTATGGCGGCGGTGCCCCGGCGCGGCCATTCTCGTCGCGGCCGATCTCGAAGTTGATGCTGTACTCTCTCCGGCTGTCGCTCTACTTTGGTGTACTGCGCGTGCCGAGCCGTCTGCCTGCAGAGCCGCTCATCTTTCTTGGCGCCCAGGGCAATGCTGGCTCGATCAGGGTATTCGATGCGCTCACCTGCCTGGAGCTGCCTCATCTGTGGAAGGCATGCGCGCGTGGTAGCCGCAAAGAGGCTGAGCTTGCAGAGTTGGCAGGCCTTTCTGCACGGCTGTGCCTGAAAGATCCCAACACCGGCTTTGTATCGAGCGCGCCAGCCGCTATCGTCCGGTATCTGTACAAGACCTATCAGGCCGGGAACATGCCCGGGGAAACGATTCTCGACTATTCAACCGAGGGCGCTTCTTCACAACACGGAACTCATTCCTCAAAGGCTGAATAACCTCTTTTAGCAGTAAGCCATGAGGCCCACTTCAAAAGCAGCGATCAATGACTCTAACTCCATTGACTCATAGTTGACGCTTTGATGTCATGACGCTAATTTATTACTCATTGTGATACTTGGAGGATGCCATGAGCGGGACATCGAAGCGTACTACGGTTTATTTTGACCCCCAGCTACATGCGGCGCTAAGGCTTAAGGCTGCGCATACGCACCGCTCCCTGTCCGATATCGTGAACGAGGCTGTTCGTGCTGCATTGGCCGAGGACCAGGAGGACTTGGCGGCATTCGAGGAACGGGCATCCGAGCCAACAATGAGCTATGAATCCTTGCTGGATGATTTGAAGGCGCATGGCAAACTATAAGCTTGTCTTCAAGAAATCTGTTTCCAGGGATCTTCGCTCCATTCCGGAAAAGGATGTTTCCCGCATCCTTCACCGCATGGAAAAACTGCGTGAAAATCCCCGCCCGGTCGGGAGTGAAAAGCTTTCAGGGCAAGAGCGCTACCGGGTCCGACAGGGTGTCTACCGAATCGTCTATGAAGTGGAAGATGCGCGCCTTGTCGTAACGGTTGTGAAGGTGGGGCACCGAAAGCATGTTTACAGACGCAGCTAACAAGAGGCAATTACCACTGAGGTACAGCCAATGTTGATGCACAACCCTCCCCACCCTGGTGAAGTATTGCGAGAACTTTGCCTGGAGCCCCTTGGCCTCTCTGTTACGGCGGCTGCAGAGGCATTGGGTGTCAGCCGCAAAACTCTGAGCGCTGTATTGAACGGCAAGGCGGGTATCAGCCCCGAAATGGCGATTCGGCTTTCCATCGCCTTCAATACCTCGGCAGAGAGCTGGCTGAACCAGCAGTCCCAATATGAGCTGTGGCACGCTGAGCAACACCGTAAAGAGCTCAAAGTGAAGAAGCTTGTTGCGGCCTGAAGTAGCGCATAGTCAGGCCATTCATAGAGGTAAGAGTCGAGAAAGCATGTTCATGTAATTTCTGGTGACGGCGAGGCAAAATTCTGGATAGAGCCGGATACAGAGCTGGCGAAAAGCCATGGCTATAGCTGTCAGCAACTGAAAGAGATCGAGGCATTGGTGGAGGGCGACAGAGATGAGCTTGTCAACGCTTGGTGCCAACACTTCGGACGTTGAAGTGACAACTATTTCCGCTCATGGCGTATGGCTTCTCGCTCATGACCGTGAGCTTTTCATGCCCTATTCGGATTTCCCCTGGTTTAAGGATCAGCCCGTTCGGGTCATCCTCAATGTTGAGGAAGTGGCACCGGGTCACTTCCATTGGCCTGACCTTGATGTGGATCTGACAGAAGAGACTATAGAGCACACCGAGCGCTTCCCGAATGTGTCGGACAACACATAACCTGCGGCAAGGGATGGTGGATAGCCTCAACAACCAACACTTTGCGGGTGCCTGACGCACCCACCCCCGCCTGCCAAAGGAGGCAAACACCCAAACCAGCGATCAATGACTCGGACCTCACTGATCCACTCTGGTTGGTATACCTTGCAGCGGTTCTTGAGTGCCCGTTCTTAACTGACTAAGATGACCCCCTTCATCTTCAGCTCAGGACCACCCCATGACCGATACTCAATCGCTGCCGCCTTTACCGGACAGACTCTCGACCAATCCCAACAGCCCCTATTATGACGAAGCCATTGTCGAACATGATGTTGGCATCCTGGTGAACGGTAAAGAGCGGACCAACGTCGAGGAATATTGCATCAGCGAAGGCTGGATCAAAGTCCCCTCACCCAAAGCGCTGGACCGCCGTGGGCAGCCACTGCTGATCAAGATGAAGGGCAAGGTTCAGGCCTTTTACAAATAAACGTTTGCCCTGACTGATACCGGGAATTGCCTTTTGACCAACAATGATATTTTACGACGCCTGCGTTATACCTTTGATCTGAACGACAGCGCAGTGGTCGACGTGCTCGCCCTGGCCGATACCGAAGTGACCGAAGAGCAGGTCGCCGGCTGGTTGAAAAGAGAGGAGGACGATGGCTTTCTCACCATGAAGGACCCTGACATGGTGGCTTTTCTGAATGGCTTTATTAACTTCAGACGGGGCAAGCGTGATGGCGCGCAGCCGCCGCTGGAAGAGCGCCTGACCAATAACATGGTCCTGCAAAAATTGCGCATCGCTCTCAATTTACAGGCCGAGGGCCTGCTGCAACTGCTGGAGTTGGCCGGCCTTCATTTAAGCAAGCATGAGTTGAGTGCTTTTTTCCGCAAGCCCGGCAACAAGCATTATCGCGAATGCAAGGATCAGGTTCTTCGCAATTTCCTGCTCGGCCTGCAGCGTCAATCAAGACCCGGCGAGACTGGTCCAGAGTTACCCTAGAATCGTGCATTTCCCCCCGCCAACGGAAGAATTGGTGGTGAGGCGACCCATTTTCAGCCCCTTCGCGGCTCCAAGCCGGACTAACCCCCTGAGGGACCGGTTGCCAGTGGCTAGTGCCCCCCGGGTACATTACGCACCCATTCTCAGCCCTCTATAGACATAAACGCCCAGCCCAATGATCAATGACTCAGATCACATTGATCAGGAACCACGCTTACTCCAAATTGACATCCCTTAAATGGGATACATATCATTTATGGTATGTGGGCGATATTTGAGCACCGGGGGGTGGCAAACAATCTGGCGGCAGCGCCGATAGAAGTCCAGAAACGGTACGAGAAGTGGAAAGACATTGTTGCCATTTCAGGGCCTCAAGGACTGCGCCATATTCGGGGTTTCAACGATGAAGCCCTGTCTGGCCCATGGAAAGGGTTTCGTTCCTCGCGACTCAATATCCAGTACTCTGTTATCTACCGTATTGATAAAGATCAGGTGCTCGTGGAAGTTGAGAAAGTCACTCCCCACGATTACGGGAGAAAGTGAGATGAGTGAATATCGTAAGGCCAGGAAGAGAGTTGAGGTTTCAGTGGGTGAGTCAGTCCGCATTCTGCGTGAATTGCAGGCGATGAGTCAGAATGGCCTGGCTACCGCTACAGGCATCCCGCAGTCCACCATTTCTGCGATTGAGAATAACCGCGTGCGCCTCGGTGTAGACCGTGCCAAGGTTCTGGCCAGGGCTTTGCGGTGTCACCCTGCCGTCCTCGTATTTCCAGGCTGGGATATTGAGGACGAATCAGCCGCATAGCCATGCAGGCAACCTGTCCCCGGTATTCCTGACTTCAAACCGGCGCGTGAGCCGGGCGTTGAAACTGAAGAAAACATGCAAAAACCAGCGTCCAATGACACTGGCTCCTATGCTCGCCATTGACTCTTCCAGTGGGTTGGGTCTGAAATTCAAAGTTCAGGAGGGTACGGTTTTGCTCAATACAGTCCTGGAATCAACGATCCAGTGTCCGCACTGTGGCCATGAAAAAACGGAAACCATGCCGACCGACTCATGCCAGTATTTTTATGAGTGCGAGTCCTGCCATGTTCTACTGAAGCCCAGACATGGAGACTGCTGTGTTTTTTGTTCATACGGCACGGTGCCTTGTCCGCCCATTCAAAAAGGGGCCGGGGATTGTGCGCCTGGTCCATGACATGTCACAGCCGTACGCCCCTGGCAGTGCTGCTGTACCGGGTATTGGCTTTCAGGAGAACTCATGAAGATATCCGACCGCTTTAACCTCTGGTCCCGCGTATTCGGCCGTGGCGTCTATCCCCACGAGATGGCCTGGATCCTTGATCTGCCGGGGCGCGGTGCCATCATGCCTGCCAGGACAGTGGCGGATCGGTTGCCAGTGAAGCCCGATGCCCATGTGCTCGAAATCGGGCCGGGTTCCGGGTATTACAGCGTCGAAGTGGCCAGGCGCATTCCGGAGGGCACTTTGACGCTTCTCGATATTCAGCAGGGAATGCTGGAAAAGAGTGCGCGCAAGCTGAAGGCTGCGGGAATGACTCACTTTTCTACCTGTCAGTCCGATGGGCAGTCGCTCCCGTTCGAAAGCGAGTCCTTCGATGCCCTGTTTATGGTCACTGTATTTGGCGAAATTGAGGCGAGGGACTCATTCCTGAGAGAGGCGGCGCGGGTTTTGAAGGCAAACGGGGTGCTGTCCATTACTGAGCACCATCCAGACCCGGACTTCGAAAGCGCCCGGGAAGTGGCTGAATGCCTTCGTCAGCACGGTTTTGTGCCATTGCAAAAACTCGGCTGGCGGTGGGCATACACGCTCAATGCATCAAAGGTGATTGCCGGTAAAAGCCGACAAACAGGTAAACCGCACAGCCGAGAGCGCCGACCCTTCGTTGCTGTGGGATCAGCGGCCTGGAACTGACTCGCAATGTCAGCTGAAAAGAAGAGGTCTGTTTATGCTGTCTCCAGACAAGTTCCATTACTGCCCCCGATGCGGTACTGCCATGCCGGGCCATGGGACGGCGCCACTGGCATGCCCCGCCGAAGGCTGTCATTTTGTGTATTACAACAACCCACTGCCGGTGGTGGCCGCTGTTGTGGAGGTCAGCGGCGGTGTGTTGCTGGCACACAATCGCAGCTGGCCCCCGGGGCTGTTCGGCCCCGTCACAGGCTTCCTCGAGGCCGGTGAGTCCCCTGATGACGCGGTCATCCGGGAAGCGCGCGAGGAACTCGGGCTGTCGCTGACACTGGAGAGTCTTATCGGTGTCTACGGATTTGAAACCCAGAACCAGGTGATTATGGCTTACCACTTGCGTGGCAAGGGCACTGTGACCCTGAATGAGGAACTGGACGAATACCGGGTGATACCGGTGGACAGGCTGAAGCCATGGTCCTTTGGTACCGGGCTGGCGATCCGGGACTGGCTCAGCACGCGCAAGGGATGAATGACTGGCCCCGGTGATGACTCTGGCCCCATTGATCGCCAAAAAGCGCCAAACGCCGAAGTCAGCCCCGGGGCAGAGCCAGTATCTGGTCCGCCACGGACTGCAGGTTCTCGCCGACGATCTCCGGTGTGGCCACCTGGGGGTCCAGGACCATGCCAGGGCGGGCGACGAAGGCGGTGGTGCAGCCGGCGGCGCTGGCGCCGGCGATGTCCCAGGCGTGGGCGGCGATCATGCGCAGTTCTCCCACCGCCACCCCCAGTGACTTGGCGGCGTAGCGGTAAGGCTCCATGGCCGGCTTGAGGCGCTGCACCACATCCACCGACAGGATCTGCTCGAAATACTTCGTCAGCCCCGCATGGCTCAGCTGCTTGTGGGCCACATCCGCCGTGGAATTGGTCAGCGCCGCCAGTCGCAGGCCCTTGTCACTGAGCTGCTCCAGCGCCCTTACCACCTCCGGGTGGGGCGGCAGCCTGGCCATCTCCCCCAGCAGCGCCTTCCTGTCCGCTTCCCGCAGGTCGCGACCGTGACGCGCCTCCACCATCATCAGTGCCCCCTCGGCAATCTCACCGAAGGGCTGGTAGCGCTCCGTGATGGTCGCCACAAAAGCATTGGTCAGAAGCTGTGCAAACCACTCCTGGCGCACGCCCTCCACACCGAACAGCGCCGCAAAAGGCTCATCCATGGCGCCGATATCCAGCAGTGTTTCATTCACGTCAAACAGACAGACTCGGGTCATCGATTCAGACTCCTTAATCCCTATTGCCTTCAGCCTAGTCAGCAAAGCCGTTTCTGTCTCCTGACCATTTCCTGATCCGGTGCTCCTCCGTCACCCGAATCCAGCCGTGCTCTCCCGATCAGGGTCAGCTATCCTGTGAACTGCAGGCCCTTGAACGGACCCTCAGAAGATCAACCGGAGAACAACAAGGAGACCCACATGGCACCCACAGAGCCCGGAGCGGAAAAGCCCCGCTTTGTCTGGCAAGACCCCTTCCTGCTGGAAGATCAACTGGAAGAGGAAGAGCGCATGGTGCGCGACTCCGTGCGCGGCTACTGTCAGGACCGGCTGATGGGGCGTGTGGTGCAGGGCTTTCGCCATGAGAAGTTCGACCGGGAAATAGTGCGTGAAATGGGGGCACTGGGCATGCTCGGCGCCACCATCGAGGGCTATGGCTGCCCCGGGCTCAGCCATGTGGCCTACGGGCTGATGGCCCGTGAGGTGGAGGCGGTGGACTCCGGTTACCGCTCCGCCATGAGCGTGCAGTCCAGCCTGGTGATGCACCCCATCCACGCCTTCGGCAGTGAGCCTCAGCGCCAGAAGTACCTGCCGGGGCTGGCCAGCGGCGAGCTGATCGGCTGCTTCGGGCTGACCGAGCCGGATCACGGCTCCGATCCGGGTGGCATGACCACCCGGGCCCGTTTCGAGAACGGCCACTGGGTGCTCAATGGCAGCAAGATGTGGATCACCAACGCCCCCATCGCCGATGTCTTTGTGGTCTGGGCCAAGGACCATGAAGGTGTGATACGGGGCTTTATCCTGGAGAAAGGCATGCGCGGTCTGACCGCGCCGGTGATCGAGGGCAAGTTCAGCCTGCGGGCCTCCACCACCGGCAGCATCGCCATGAACGATGTGGCCGTGCCCGACGCCAACCTGCTGCCCAATGTCACCGGACTCAAGGGGCCCTTCTCCTGCCTGAACAAGGCCCGTTACGGCATCTCCTGGGGGGCCATGGGCTCGGCGGCCTTCTGCTGGCAGGCGGCGCTGGATTACACGCTGCAGCGCAAGCAGTTCGGCCGGCCACTGGCGGCCAACCAGCTGATCCAGAAGAAACTGGCGGACATGCAGACCGAGATCGCACTGGCGCTGCAGTCGTCACTGCGTGTGGGGCGTCTGATGGACCAGGGGCGGGCCACACCGGAGATGGTCTCGCTGATCAAGCGCAATGCCTGTGGCAAGGCCCTGGACATTGCCCGCATGGCCCGTGACATGCACGGCGGCAACGGCATCGCCGACGAGTACCATGTGATCCGCCACCTCCTGAACCTGGAGGCGGTGAATACCTACGAGGGCACCCACGATGTGCACGCACTGATTCTGGGGCGGGCCCAGACCGGTATACAGGCCTTTTTCTGAAGCCTGTGGTGACTAAAGCAGCTCAATGCCAAAGCGCTTCACCACCAGCGCAAACAGCAGAAAGCCCGCCACGGTGATGGCGGCGCTGGCCAGCAGTGTCAGCCAGAAGCCCAGCCTTGGCAGCAGTGTGGGAAACAGCAGGAACATGGGCAGTGTCGGCAGCACGTACCAGAAGGTGTACCAGGCGTGACTGGCCAGCCGCGCCTGTGGCTGCTGCTCGATGTGCATCCAGATCAGCGCCAGCACCGTCACCAGTGGCAGCGCCACAATCAGAGCGCCCAGTTTCTCACTGCGTTTGGCCACCTCCGAGACCAGCACAATAATGGCGGCCGTGATCAGATACTTGCTGACAATCCAGCTCATGGCTTTCTCCATAAAAAAAACCGACAAATCCGGGGCATCAGGGCACTCTCGGCGACTCTCCCTGATCGCCGGATTGCTGTAAACTGCCCTTTTCCCCGGGACCCGATACACACAGGACAAGACGATGGGCAGAGCTTACCAGAACCGTAAAGACTCCATGGCCAAAACCGCCAATGCCAAGACCAAGGTTTACAGCAAGTATGGCCGTGAAATCTATGTCTGCGCCAAATCCGGCGGCACCGACCCGGCCGGCAACCTGGCACTGCGAGGCCTGATCGACCGGGCCAAGAAAGACCAGGTGCCGGCCCATGTGATTGAGAAGGCCATCGACAAGGCCGCCGGCGGTGGCGGCGAAGACTATGCACTGGCCCGCTATGAAGGCTTCGGCCCCGGTGGCTGCATGGTGATCATTGACTGTCTCACGGACAACCCCAACCGCACCTTTGGTGATGTTCGACAGTGTTTCACCAAGACCAAGTGCAAGATCGGCGGCCAGGGCACCGCCAGCCACCTGTTTGACCAGTGTGCCATACTGGCCTTTCCCGGGGAGGACGAAGAGGCCACCCTGGAGGCGCTGCTGATGGCGGACGTGGAAGTCTCCGACATTGAGAACGAGAACGGGCGCATTACCGTGTTCACCCCTCATACCGAATACGCCAAGGCCAAGCAGGCCCTGAGCGAGGCGTTCGGCGATCTGGAATTCGATGTGGATGAAATCCAGTTTCTGCCACAGACCACCACCACCATCGACAACGAGGACGACCAGGCCCTGTTCGAGAAATTCCTGGACATGCTCAACGACCTGGACGACGTCCAGAACGTGTACCACAACGTGGAACAGAAATCGGGGGAATAAGCCCCCGCCGGATTTTACGACGCAATCACTGAACCCGGAGCAGACTATGTACAACAACAAAGTGGTATGGATCACCGGCGCCTCGTCCGGTATCGGTGAGGCACTGGCACTGGATTTCGCGGCAAAAGGCGCCCGACTGGTGCTCTCCGCCCGTCGCCAGGAGGCACTGGAGCGGGTCCGTGATGCCTGTGTCGCCAGCGGCAGCACGGCGGAAAACGTGCTGGTGCTGCCACTGGACGTGACCGACATGGACCGTCTGGCACCGGCCACCCGGGAGGTGCTGGATCAGTTCGGCCAGATCGACCTGCTGATCAATAACGCCGGCCTCTCACAGCGATCACTGTGCAAGGACACGGACATGTCCGTGTACCGCCAGCTCATGGAAGTGGACGTGCTCGGGCAGATCGCCCTGACCAAGGCCGTGCTGCCCCATATGCTGGAGCGTGGCGAGGGCCACCTGGCGGTCACCGCCAGCGTGGCCGGCAAGATCGGCGCCCCCATGCGCACCGGCTACTGCGCCGCCAAGCATGCGGTGATGGGCTTCTTCGATGCCCTGCGGGCGGAAGTGGAAAACCAGGGCATCCAGGTCTCCACCATCACACCGGGCTTTATCCGCACCAACATCGCCCGGAACGCCCTCTCCGCCGATGGCACGCCCTTCGGCCAGGACGATGAGGACATCAAAGGGGGTATGGAGGTCACAGACTGTGCCCGGGTCATCGTCGATGCACTGGCCAAAGGCAAGCGGGAGATTCCCGTGGGCAAGGGCAAGGAAATGCACGCCCTGTGGCTCAAGCGGGTGTCACCGGAGATGGTGTTCCGTATGGCCAGGGCCCGGGGCTGACGCCGACGGGCAGTAACCCCGGCAAGTCGCCATTCACGGCCACACAGGAGTGGATCATGAAACAGCTGACGCTGATCCGCCACGGCAAGTCCAGCTGGGACGACCCCAGCCTGTCGGACGTGGACCGCCCGCTCAACACCAGGGGGCTGCGTGAAAGCCCACTGATGGGCGAGCGGTTGGTACAAAAGGGCCTGTTACCGGAGCGTATCCTGTGCAGCCCCGCCTGCCGCACACTGGACACCGCCCGCCTGATGGCCCACAAGGTGGACTTCCCGGCGGATGAGATCCGCGAGGAGAAGCACCTGTATCTGGGGAGTGTGGCGGACATCACCGCCGTGCTGCATCTGCAGGACGATCATGTGGACCGGATCTGGCTGGTGGGCCACAACCCGGACCTGATGGACTTTATCAACCGGTTTGCCGACCGCCCCATTCCCAAACTGCCCACGGCCGGCGTCTGCACACTCCGTTTCAATGAGGGTTGCTGGCACCGCTGCCTGGCCCCCGGCAAGGGGCAACGGATTTATTACGACACCCCGAAGCGCAAGGGCCTGAAGGAATAACAGGCCTGTTGTGTGGCCCGGTTCCGTCTCGGCAATCCGCAATCCCCTGCCACTCCGGGTCACGGACAGTACTCTCTCAAAAACGACTTCCACGGCCCCGGGCAGTGATCCCGGCCCCCCTTGTCTACTTGACGAGTCCCTGTTCACGCGCCATCTGGTAGGCCGCCCTGGGTCCGGTCCAGAGCGTGGGCAGCAGGATCAGGGACACCGGTATGGCGGTAATCACGATAAACTGCTGCAGGGCACTGATCTGGCCGGCCCCCATTTTCAGCAGCACCGCCGCCATGGCCGCCATGGCCACACCCCAGAAGGCACGCACCGACTTGCGGGGCTCGTCATGGCCGGTGGCGGCCATGGAGATGGTGTAGCTCATGGAGTCACCGGTGGTGGCAACAAAGATGGTGGTGAGCACCAGTATGGCGCAGGCCATGATGCTGCCCAGTGGCAGTGACTGGGCCACGGTCAGTGTGGCCACATCGAACTGGAAGTTGCCCAGCGCCTCGGTCAGGTCAAAAGCCCCGGTCATCTGCCCGTGGATGCCGGAGCCACCCAGCAGGGTAAACCAGATGCTGGTGGCAATGGGGGCCATGACCGCCACCGCCATGATCATCTCGCGGATGCTGCGGCCCCGTGAAATGCGGGCCACAAACATGGCCATCAGCGGTGCATAGCCGATAAACCAGGCAAAGAAGAACACCGTCCACCACTTCATCCACCAGTCCGGGGCGGTTTCCGCCGTCATGGTGGCCATATCCAGGAACGAGGACACATAGGTGCCCATGGCCTGTGTGTAGCTGTTCACCAGGAACAGGGTGGGGCCGAAGACAAAAATAATCAGGCCGATGGCCAGTGCCAGAAACACATTGAAGCGGCTGAGCAACTGGATGCCCCGGTGGATGCCGGTCATGGCGGAGGTGACATAGATGGCACCCAGCAACACCAGAATGCCCAGTTGGGTGGCGTAGCCCTGTGGAAAGCCGAAAAGCTCGTGCAGGCCGTAGCTCACCTGGGTGGCCAGAAAGCCGATGGGGCCCACGGTGCCCGCCACCACGGAAATCACGCAGACCGCATCCACCACACTGCCCAGTGGGCCTCGCATGAGTCGCTCGCCAAAGACCGGGAACAGCAGTGTCCGTGGCTGCAGTGGCTGGCCTTTGACATAGTGGGAATGGGCCAGAACGATGGCCGTCAGGGTGCCCAGCACCGCCCAGGCCAGAAAGCCCCAGTGCATGAAGGACTGGGCCAGTGCACCGGCCACGGCCTCCGGGGTGCCCGCCTCGGCGGAGAAGGCCGGCGGTGTGTGCAGGAAGTGGGCCACCGGCTCACCGGCGGCGAAAAACACACCGCCACCGGCCAGCAGGGTACACATGATGATGGAGAGCCACTTGAAGGTGCTCAGCTCGGGCCGCTCCAGATTGCCGATCTTGGCATTGGCCGCGGGGGAAACTGCCACACCCAGGGCAATAAAAAACGTGGCCAGCAGCAACAGCTGGAAATAGGAGCCCATCACCCTGGCCGCCCAGGCAAAACCGCTGCCTACCGCGTCCGAGACGCCCTCAAGATTGACCATGGAAAGAACGAGAAACAACACGATAAAGCCGGCGCTGAGTCCCAGTACCCAGGGATCGCCAAAACTGGCGTTCATGCCGATGCGATCCTGCTCGTCGCTGCGACTGCTCATGGAGACTACTCCTGACTGCTTGGGGGGAGACTCAGCATGGCATGACAACATGCTCACACTGGACGAAGTCTGATGACCTTAAGTGACATGGCCCAATGGAGCAAGCCATTACTGCCGAAGGCTGGCGATCAGGAGAACCGGGCTGGTGCCATGGGGGTCACCGGCGCCGTCAAAACGCTCTACATCCAGCGCCAGCGGGCTTTCCCGGCACCAGTCCAGCACACGGTGGTATTCCTCCATGGCCTGTGGGTGGCCCCGGTAGACCAGCACACTCAGTTTCCCCCCGAGGGCCAGCAGCGAAGCCGCCTGGGACAGGGCCGCCACCGTCCCCCCGGCCGTGGTGACCAGTGAGTGGTCGCCACCGGGCAGGTAACCCAGGTTGAACATCACGGCGGAGAGCCGCTCGTGGGCCCGCCGGGGCAGCCAGTGTGTGAGTCGCTCGTGGCAGTCCCGCACCAGCGTGACCCGGTGCCGTAGGGACGCGTCGGCCAGCCGCTGTGCGGTCGTGTCCAGTGCCGCCTGCTGGATATCACAGGCCCAGACATGGCCGGACTCCCCCACGGCGCCGGCCAGAAAGAGACAGTCGTGGCCATTGCCCGCCGTGGCGTCCACCGCCAGTGCCCCCTCCCCCAGCACCGGTGCCAGACGGGTCTTGGCCAGTTCAGTGAGTGTGCCCATGGTTGAGTGTCCCGCCCGGGTCATACGCTGCCACCCCGTCAGTCCCGCAGTGGCCATTACACCACCCAGCGGCTCAGTCGCCCCGCCAGAAGGGCACTGAGATTCTCGGCGCTTTGCTGCACCATGCGCTGACGGGCTTCGCGGCTGGCCCAGGCACAATGGGGGGTGACCAGCAGGTTGGGGATGTCGTCCGCCAGCAACGGGTTGCCCGCCGCCGGTGGCTCCTGTGTCAGCACGTCCACGCCGGCACCGGCAATCTGTCCCTCACGCAGGGCATCCGCCAGTGCCTGCTCCGCCACAATGCCGCCACGGGCGGTATTGATCACCAGGGCCGAGGGTTTCATGGCTTCCAGCTGGGGGCGGTCGATCAGGTGCCGTGTCTGGTCACTGAGCAGGCAGTGAATGGACAGCACGTCCAGCTCCGGCAGCAGTGTCTCCAGTGGCTCGCGCAACAGGCCATCCACACGCTCACCCTCCTGCCCCGGCCTGGCGGCCAGACGCACGGTCATGCCAAAAGCCTCCGCCACACGGGCCACCCCCTGGCCCAGGTCCCCGTAACCGATCAGCCCCAGTGTCTTTCCCGAAAGTTCCCGGATGGGGTGGTCCATGCGGCAGAACATCTCGCTGCGCTGCCAGCGCCCTGCGCGGGTATCCGACACATAATCCAGCAGGTGGTTGCTCAGCGCCAGAATCAGAGAGAAGGTGTGCTGCACCAGTACCGGGCGGGCGTAGCCCACCGCGTTCACCACCCGGATCCCCCGGGCTTTGGCGGCCTCCAGGTCAATGTTGTTGACCCCGGTGGCGGTGACCACAATACCCCGCAGCTGGGGCGCGGCGGCGAAATGACGCTCACCCAGCACCACCTTGTTGACCACGGCCACCTCCGCACCGGCCAGCCTCTGGGCCACCTGCTCCGGCGCCGTGGTGGCGTAACACACCAGGCTGGCGGCCTGTTGCAGTGGTTGCAGATCCACATCACGTCCCAGCGTGTCCGCATCCAGAAAGACGGCTTTGCTCACTCTGTCACTCCCCTTTTCTGTCCGTTTGGCAAGGCACTTATTGTCGCAGCAAGCCGTGTCCCGGTCACGAGGCCTCACCCGGAGTCCGTGGCGAATCCGTCTTTTCCCTTTGCCCGGCCCTGTGCCCGGCAGAAAAGGGGCAAACCCGTCTATACAAGCCTTTATTTTCATCTACTCTTTTTTATGGCCCCTGACGACTGGCAAACCCTCAACAATCACGGGTATCCCATTAACAGTAAAGACTTCCAGACAGCAGCAGAAAACGGAAACCAGAACATGTCACTCGACTCTTTCTTCAAACCGGGTTTCGCCACCCGGCTGACGCTGATGATTACCGCACTGGTGGTGGTCGCCACCTTTCTGGTGACCAGTCTGGCCTTTATGCAGTATCGGGACGCCCACACCAGGGCCATCATCAATGATCTCCAGGGCACCGGTGAAAGGCACGCCCAGTCCTTCCGGGACTGGCTGCTGGCCCGGCAGGATGAAATGCGCTACCTGGCCGGACTGGACGCCGCCGTTGAGGGGGACACGGAAGAGCTCAACCATCTGCTGGCACGGATTGCCGACCACAATGGCCATTACGACACCATTTTTGTTCTCTCACCGGATGGCCGTGGGCAGGTCGGGGTCAGTTACGATGGCGCGGCCCGGGTCCTGAGTCCCGCTGAGGCCAACAACTTCAATGTGCCGGACCGGGCCTGGTTCCGTCAGGCCATTGCCGGTGAGGACGTGTTCTCACAGCCGATCATTTCCAGGGCCACGGGCAACCGTGTCAGTACCGTGGCCATTCCCATCCGCGACGGCGATGAAATTGTCGGTGTCATGCGGGGCGCCGTGGACCTGGCCATGCTCACTGAGCGGGTGCGGGACATGGCACGCGGGGCGGGCAGCGAATCCTACCTGATCAACAGCGACCAGGAACTGCTCACCGGCACAGACAGCCTCGACAGTGGCCGCGCCATTGCTACACAGGCCTCCGGGGCCATAGCCCGGGGAGAAAGCGGCGCCGGACTGTACCGCAATGCCCGGGGTGACGAGGTGGTGGGCAGCTATATCCACCTGCCCATGCTCAACTGGGGGCTGGTGGTGGAAACCGACAGGCATCTGGCCATGGCCGATGTGAGGCAGGTGTTCTGGCTGCTGATTGCACTGGCCACACTGATCGCGGCCGTGGCGGTTGCCGCGACACTGCTGCTGGTGCGCTCCGTGACCCGCCGTCTCGGCGGTGACCCGGCCTATGTGGCCGAGGTGGTCACCGCCGTGGCCCAGGGGGACCTGACACAGCCGGTGGAACTGAACAGGGGGGACAACAGCAGCCTGCTGGCCGGTGTGGCGGACATGCAGAAAAACCTGCGCCACATGATCGGGCAGATCACGGGTTATGCCCAGGAGATAGCCGCCTCCGCCACGGAAATGCACCAGATCAGCCAGAGCACCGACAACGGGGTGAAAAACCAGACCAGCGAACTCAACAGCGCGGCCTCCGCCATGACAGAAATGACCAGCACCGTGGAAGAGGTGGCCCGCAACGCCCAGGCGGCGGCGGACAGCGCGGACCATGCCCACCGTGAGGCGGGCAATGGCAAGCAGGTGGTGCGGGACACCACCGCCTCCATCGGCCAGTTGTCCGGCGACATCCACCGCGCCGGCGAAGTGATACAGGCACTGAAACAGGGCACGGACAAGATCGGCACCGTGCTGGAGGTGATCAAGGCGGTGGCGGACCAGACCAACCTGCTGGCACTGAACGCCTCCATCGAGGCCGCCCGTGCCGGTGAGAGCGGCCGTGGCTTTGCCGTGGTGGCGGACGAGGTGCGCAGCCTGGCCAAGCGCACCGACGACTCCACCCGTGAAATCCAGCAGGTGATCGACCAGCTCCAGTCACGGGCCGACGAGGCGGTCCGTGCCATGACCCAGAGCAGCGAGCGGGCCGGCCACTGCCATCAGCAGTCCGAACTGGCGGACCAGGCGCTGAATGGCGTCAGTGAGGCCGTCGCCCATATCCACGACATGATTCAGCAGATCGCCAGCGCCACGGAGGAGCAGAGCTCCGCCTCCCGTGAGATCAATGAAAACATCCAGCGCATCAATGACCTGGGTGAGGAGTCCGCCAACAGTGTCGGACAGTCCGCACAGGCCAGTGATGCCCTGTCACGGCTGGCCGAGCAGTTGCGGGATGAAATGCACCGGTTCAAGGTGTGACGGATGGCACTGAGCCACACAGCCGCCCCCTCAAAACCGGAGCCGACACCCATGTCGCGAATCGCCCTCAGGGCCAGCCTTCTGGCACTGACCCTCAGCCCGGCACTGGCGCCGGCGGACAGCAATGTGGACGTTTACGGTCGCGCTCACCTGGCGGCGATCCTGATGGACGACGGGGCGGATTATCGCGCCCTGAATGTGGCCAGCAACGCCAGCCGGCTGGGCTTCCGCGCCAGCCACGTGTTCGACCGCAATCTCACGGCACTGGTGCAGCTGGAAGGCCAGGTGGACATCAACACCGATAACAACCGGGCACTGACCAGCCGCAACAGCTTTCTGGGCCTGACCGGTTACTGGGGGCTGTTGCGCGCGGGGCAATTCGACACCCCCAGCAAGGTGCTGCGCAACCGGGTGGATCTGTTTCCGGATCAGCTGGGGGACCTGCGCAACCTGAGCCGCAACAAGGTGGGGACGTCCCAGGGGTTTGACGAGCGCTTCAGACACGGCATCGCCTACCGCACCCCCATACTCAACGGCTTTCAGGGGGAGCTGCACTATTCCGCTGAGACCCGCAACATCGACAATGCCGAGGACGACAACCGGAACGACGCCGTCAGCGGCTCCGTGTCATTCCGCCTGGGCGGGCTCTACGCCGCCCTGGCCCACGAACGCTGGTACCGGGTCAACCCGGACGACGAGCGCAATGTCACCCGCATTGCGGCCAGCTACACAGTGACGGACTGGCGTTTTACCGGTTTCGCCCAGAGCGCCACGGACCCCGACGACCGGGTCTACAGCCTGGGCACGCGCTACCAGTTAACCGGCAAGAGTGCACTGCGCGCCCAGTACCAGTGGCTGGATGCCGACAACGGCCACCTGGGCGCCAGTCAACTGGCACTGGGGGTCAGTCACCAGTACGCCCCGGAGCTGCAGTTTTACGCCAATGTGGCCCTGGTGGCCAATGAGCAGGCCCAGACGCTGGCCCCGTGGCGCGAGCCCAGCACACTCAGCCAGCCCGGTGCCCCGGATGAAACCGCCAGGGCCCTGTCACTGGGGGCTGTCTACGCCTTCTGATGGCACCTGACGGTCTGAAAGGGGGCCCTGCAGTGGCAGAAAATGGCCGCTGATGCGCTGCTGCATCCTCTCATGGTGCTGCTGCAGCTCAGCGGCCAGTGCCCCCTGTAGCGGCCCTTCCACCTCCTGGCGCAGCCCCGCAAGACTCTTCTGCAGTGCCGCCTCCATCTCATCACGGCCCAACAGCTCCTCCCCCTTGAGCAGCGCCCAGTCCAGCCCCACCCAGGCCAGGGTGCCCGCGGCCACGGCACAGGTCAGTGCCAGCGGGCCGCCCGGTGCACAGGCCAGGGCCCCGCCGGCCGCTCCGGCACCGATGCGGGCCGCACCCCGCCCGGCGCCCTGGGCCGCAACACGGCGGCCACCCAGTGCCGCCGCCCCACGGGCCGCACCGCGCCACAACACCACACCGGCCACTGCACCACCGCCGCTCAGTGAGAGTCGCTCATTCATGGACAACAGGCTCACCCCGGCCATATCACGCTGCAACGCGTCCATGGACAGCCGTGGCCTGTCGGTGGAATCCTCTCCTCCTCCCCCGTTGATGGGCGCCGGCACCCGGTGCGGCGCCAGCCGCTCCAGGATGCCGGCCATCCAGCCTTCACGGGTCAGCCGGTCCTCACGCACCAGTGTCGCCATGGCGCGGCTCTCAAGGCGCTTCAGTGAGTCCTCCCAGTGGCTCTCGTGAAAGAGTACCTGCTCGGCCTTTTGCCGCACAAAGTCCCCTTCATCCCAGCCCAGCCAGTAAGCCAGACCCATGCCCATCCGGCTGTATTCCCCCTGCAGGGAGTAGTGCCAGTCCAGAAACACCGGTATCTGCCCTTCCACACGGGCAAAAAGCCGGTCCAGGTGGGCTTCCGTGATGGCCGCCAGTGAAGCCTGGCCCTGTTCCGAGCGGGTCTGGATATAGTCCCTGGAGAAACGTTGCAGCTCTCCCAGTTCCCGGGGGGTCAGGCGGTAGTGCTGGTCATTGGCGGTGATATGGATCTGCGGGTCCTGCCAGTGGTGCTGGCCCTGCTCGCCCATCAGCCAGAACAGGAGAGCCATCAGGCCCAGTGCCAGCAACAGCCGGACCGCCCCCTGCCAGTGGCCGGCATTCATGGGCCGGCATTCAGGGTGTGGCGACGGGGGAAGAGCCTGTGTGGCGACGGTGTTGTCGGATCCGGCCATGACGCACTCCAGTGAGGATGAGTCCATTAAACACCAGAAGCCAGGCCCCCACAAAGAGGGCCTGCTCGGCAAACACCAGCAGCCATAACAGCAACGGCCCCAGCCAGTGGGCGCCGGGCACCGACACCAGCTGTTGTGCCAGCCACAGCTGCAGCCCCTCCTTGGCCGCCATCAGCTGCAGCCCGTTTTCCAGCCAGGCACTGCGGGCCTGCTCCTGGTCCACAAAGTGCCACAGGGCCTGTGCCACCGAGGCTTCCGTGAGGTCCGGCTGGGGCTGGTAGAAGAACAGCCACACCATCGCCGTCAGCAGCAGCAGTGCCGCAACACGAAGGCTGAGTGTCCACACCAGCTCACTGCGGAAACCCCGGTGAATATGCCCCGCCAGCAGTGACTCGCTCAGAACCCGCAGAGCCATCAGCAGTGGGCCACTGGCCAGTAGCGCGTACCAGAACAGGGTCTGCTGCTGGCGAACCAGCACCAGCATCAGTAACGCCGACAGAAACAGCCCTGCCAGCCAGCACAGCAACAGCATCAGCCAGCCACCCCGCAGCCAGTGGCGCCAGGGGCTGGTGGCGCGCACGTACACTCGCAGCCAGACACGGCGGCGTATGCGGCCCCGCCAGAACAGCCCCCTGGCAATCAGCAGCGAAAGCGCCAGCCAGATCAGGGCCAGCCAGGGGGTGTCCAGTGTGCGGGCAAACAGGTGCAGCCCCCAAAGAACACCGGTCATGGCCACCACCAGAAACAGCGACCGGGCCATCCCGGGCCCGTCAAACAGGAAATCGGTTCGCTCCATGGGGCTCTCTCAGAAGGGCAATGGGGTTCTGTCAGACTAATCCATGGCGGGCACAAACAAAAACGCCGCTCATCAGAGCGGCGCTATCCCGGGTCCTATCAGTACCGGAACTCAGCCGGAGAGTTTCGCTGCCAGCTTGGCCACATGCTCCCCCTGGAAGCGGGTGATGGCCAGCTCACGCTCGTCCGGCTGACGGGAACCGTCACCGCCGGCCAGTGTGGAGGCACCATAGGGCGTGCCGCCACCGGGCTGGGAGATATCAAACAGCTCCGGCGTGCCGTAACCGATGGGCACAATCACCATGCCGTGGTGGGCCAGTGTGGTCCAGAAGGAGGTAATGGTCATCTCCTCGCCACCACCGGTGCCGGTGGAGGTGAAGACACTGGCCAGTTTGCCGAACAGCGCCCCGTTGGCCCAGAGTCCGCCGGTCTGGTCCAGAAAGGTGCGCATCTGTCCGGCCATGTTGCCAAAGCGGGTGGGGGTGCCGAAGAGGATGGCGTCGTAATCCGCCAGCTCTTTCGGGTCCGCCACAGGGGCACTCTGGTCCTGCTTGCCGCCGGCGCCCTGGAAGGCCTCCTGTGACATGGTCTCAGGCACCCGCTTGATGGTCACCTCGGTGCCTGGCACCTTGCGGGCGCCTTCGGCAATGGCGTTGGCCATGGTTTCCATGTGGCCGTACATGGAGTAATAAAGCACCAATATTTTTGACATGACTGTCTCTCCCTGGTTGTGGGGCCGCACCCCCTGCGGGGCACAGCCTGTGACATTTGTGGTCGCCCCTGACGGGCAATTTAATTCACAATACCAGAGCCGTTAACGCAGAAAAGCGAAACATTTCGACGCCATCGTTCAATTCATTTGATGGATATTTTCCAGGCACCCGGCCCCTTGGATCACAGTTCCGTCTGGCTCTGTTTGAGCCAGCGCTCCTCGCCGGTAAAGACCATATCCAGCACCAGGTGAGGAGTCAGGCTCTGCAGCCGCAGATGCAGCTGCTCACGCAACCGGTCCTGCTCTGGCAGGCTCTGCAATGGCCCTGTCGCGGGCAACACCACATACACCATCACATAAAGGGTCCGTCCGGGACGCACCATGCGGATCCGGTGACACACCACCGGTGTCTGGGCCAGCACCTCGGCCACCGCCCGCGACACTGGAGCGCGCACGGCACGGGGGGGTGCCCGGTTCAACAGCTCCTTGATGGCGTCCAGTGTCATACGGGCCGGCACCGCCAGGCAGAACAGGGCCACCACCAGTGTCACCAGCAGCGGATCCACATAACGGGCCGCGGTGGGCCAGCCAAAATGATGCAGTACCGGAACCGTCAGGAACGACAGCAATACAGCCCCGGAAATCAGGCTGTTAATCAGCCAGTTTTCCACATCCGCCGCCAGCAGTGGCCCCGGCACCAGTCGGTGGGCCCGGCGCAGCAGCATCAGTGTGACGGTGCAGATCAGTGTGGCAAAGGCGGCGTAGACAATGGCCAGTCCGGCGCTTACTTCACGGCCACCGGAGAACAGGGAAAGTAGCGAGTCCCCCAGAGCCAGCAATCCCACGCCCAGTATCACCAGTCCGCGGCTGGCGTTCACCAGTGGCTCGAAGTAGGCGTAACCGTAGGGGTAGCGCTCGTTGTCCGGCAGTGTGACCAGTCGTGAGACGCGCACGGTGACCAGGGCAATCATCACGTAGATCAGGTTGAAAATGCCGTCCAGCAGTATGGCCTGTGAGTTGCTGGCCAGGGCAAAAGTCACCGCCACGGTTCCCAGCAATCCGGCCATGGCGGCGGAAAGGCCCAGGGCCCCCCTTTCGGTTTGCATCACAACGGACTCACTTTGCGGTTGAACATTCAGTCTCCGGGGCCGGATTCAGTCACCGGCTGCCAGTGGGAAAACAGCGCCGGACCGCTGACCCGCACACCCAGCGCTTCCAGCCAGTCCGCCATGGTACGGTTGGAATTGCGGCCAAACCAGTAACTGCGGGGATAGGGAACAAACTCCAGGTTGAACACCGGCTGAAACACCCTCTGGGACGGTTCCGCGAAATGCCCGTCCAAACGCTCCCTCAGGACCCGGACCCGTTGCGCCTCCGCCACCAGCTCAATGCGCTGCCGGAACCCCTCCGGTATGGTGGCATGGACACCGGGCCGGGTCGGCACCTGTTGCAGTCGCTGACGCCCTATGGTGGCCCGGGTGGGCCAGAACAGGGCCTGGGCTCCGCGCCAGTAGCCCTGCTCCAGCCGGGCATACCAGCGCCATTCCCCGTGGGCGTAGCGCACCCAGCCATTGTCCTCGTGGGGCAGTATCAGTGAGGCGTGCCGGCCGTGGTCCATCAGGTACAGTGTCACCGGCTGATCCGGCACGGGAGGATAAAGCCGGTTGCTGCAGGCCGTGAGCAGCGCCGCCAGAGCCACCAGCATCACCCCGCGGGGCAAAGACAGCCAAAGCCGGAACCAGGCCCAGTGAAACTCCGTTAAACAGTAACAAATGACTGCTTTTACGATCACTACCGGCCAAGAATAAGATTTATGCTGCATAATGTGGCATTGTCATTCTACAAAAATAATCGTTAGGCCTGTCCACAACGGCTTAGCCCGGTTCAAGGCTCCAAACATCATGCTACACCGTCTGCGCAAAGACTTTCGCCTTTCCCTGATCATCCTTCTCGGAGTCTGCGGCATTGTCGGGCTGGGCCCTTTCGCCATCTACCGGCTGATCAGCGAACAATGGCTCATGGCCGCACTGGACGGGCTGCTGGTCACCGCCATACTGCTGGCCATCCTGTATGTCTGGCGTACTGGCGACACCCGCCGTACGGGCATTTTCCTGGCCGTTGTCAACACCGGCATGGCAGTGACGGTGACCCACCTGACCGGCCTTTTCGGGCTTTTCTGGCTCTATGTGGTGATGCTGTCCAATTATTTCATTGCCCCGGTCAAAGTGGCGGCACTGGCCACGGTGGTGGCACTGTCCACGGTGGTGGTGGTGGGAACCCACCTGGAAAGCCCGGCGGAAACCGCCTCCTTCCTGATCACGGCCGCCATTACCAGCCTGTTTGCCTACATCTTCTCCACCCGTTCGGAAATGCTGCGACTGCAGATGGAACGGCTGGCCACCATTGACCCGCTCACCGGTGCCGGCAACCGTCTGGCGCTGGAATCGGAGCTGGAAATTGCCATTGCCGCCCTTGAGCGACACGGCCAGAACCACGGGCTGCTGATGCTGGACCTGGATCATTTCAAGACGGTCAACGATACCCACGGCCATGCCACCGGGGACCGTATCCTCCGAAACTTTACCCGACTGGTGGCGGAGTATACCCGCCGCGAGGACCGACTGTTCCGGTTTGGCGGCGAGGAGTTTGTGCTGCTGGTCTCGGACTGTGACGAACTGGGACTGCACAGGGCCGCCCAGCACCTGCGCCAGAGCATTCATGAACACCTGGAGTGCCCCAGCGGACCCGTCACCGTCTCCATCGGTGGTGCCCTGCTGCGCCCGGGTGAAAGCTGGGAGACCTGGCTGAAGCGGGCGGACAAGGCCCTGTACCAGGCCAAGCAGCAGGGCCGCAACCAGGCCGTGATGGCTCAGGCCGCTGTTTTACACTAGGGCCCGTTCAAACTAGAGCCAGCCCCGGGTCAGTGCGATCAGTGACAGGGCATTCAGCGCACCGTGAGCAAAGATGGCCGGCCACAGTGTGCCCCAATGCAGTGTCAGACGGGCCAGCACCACCCCGGCCAGCATGGTCTGCAGCACCCCCATCCAGCCCTGGTAGACGTGCCCCAGCCCGAACAGCAGCGATGACAGCAGGACCGGTGGCCAGACACCTCCCATCAGCGCCCGGCTGCGGGACAGCAGCGCACCACGGGCCACCAGCTCTTCGTAAAACGCCACGAACAGCATCAGCAGCACGATCTGCACCACCGTGAGCTCTCCCACCAGCGCACTGCTGAGCCCACCGAGCCGGGCATGGTGCTGCTCCAGCCATTGCGGATGCAGCCAGTAGACCAGGCCGGAAAAGAGCATGTTGACCACAAAAAACAGCAGCAAGGCCCAGGCACCCCGCACCAGGTCCACCGGGCGGGGCGCCACCAGCCCAAGGCTGCGCCAGGACAGGGCGCGTTTGCGCACCAGCAGTGCCACACCCAGCACTATCAGACTGCCCTGCACCGCCAGAACCAGCAGCATATCCGGGTCGCCGCCCCTGTAACCGGCCAGCAACAGGGCCAGAACACCGGCCAGCAGTGTTAGCATAAGGATCAGGACAATATCGATCAGTGCCGCCCAGCGCATTCATGGCCTCCTGGCAAATGGTGCTGATTCATCGTAACCGGCACGGGTGGCAAAAACACCGCGCCAGAGTCAATAAACGGAACGCATATTACCATGGCACTCAAGGCAACCATCTGTAAGGCCCATATCCAGTTGGCGGATATGGACCGGGGACATTACCAGGACCTGTCACTGACACTGGCACGGCACCCCTCCGAAACCGACGAACGCATGATGGTCCGGGTGCTGGCCTTTGCCTGTCACGCCAGCGACGCGCTGCAGTTTACCCGGGGACTGTCCAGCGATAACGAACCGGAGCTGTGGGAGTGCGACCTCACCGGTGACATACGGTTGTGGATCGAACTGGGACTGCCGGATGAAGACCGCCTGCGCAAGGCCTGCGCCAGGGCCGAACAGGTGGTGCTTTATGTCTATGGCGATGAACGTTCGGTGCAGCCCTGGTGGCAGAAGCTCCATGGCAAGCTGCAGCGCCATGACAACCTGCGCATCTGGCAGCTGCCCACGGAGCAGACACAGGCACTGGCGGCGCTGGCCAGCCGATCCATCTCACTGCAGTGCAATATCCAGGAGGGGCAGATCATGCTCACTGACAATCAGGGCAGCCTGGTGGTGGAGCCGCGTGAGCTTCTGGCCCCGGGGCACTAGTGTGCCGCTCAGGGACTCTCCGGCCGCTTCCCTTCCGCGGCGGCCACCTCACTGGACGTCAGTTCACGCCACTGGCCCGGAGACAGCGCCGGGTCCAGCGGCAGCCCGCCGATACGCTCACGGTGCAGTGCACTGACATGGTTGCCCACCGCCGCCATCATGCGGCGTATCTGGTGGTAACGGCCCTCGCTGATGGTGATGCGGCAGCGGTTTTCCGGCAGCACTTCGACCTGTGCCGGGCGAGTGGCCACGGACTCCCCTTTCAGAACAACCCCCTCCCTCAACTTCTGCACCATGGCATCGCTCAGTGGGCTGGCCAGTGTTACCCGGTAGACCTTGTCCTGATGACGGGCGGGGGCGGTGATCCGGTGTGACCACTGGCCATCGCTGGTCAGCAGCAACAGGCCGCTGCTGTCCTTGTCCAGACGCCCCACCGCATGGAGCCCCTGCCTGATGGACTCCGGCAGCAGGTCCATGACCGTGCCCTGGTGGGAATCCCGGGTGGCAGTGATCACACCAGTGGGCTTGTGCAGCATCAGGTAGCGCTCACCGTCACGCCACGGAAGACGCTTTTGATCCAGCCAGACCGGGGTCTCCGGTGTCACTGTGCTGGCCGCCCTGGGACGCTCAAGACCGTCCACCTCCACCCGTCGGGCAGTGATGGCACGGCGGGCCTCCTTGCGGCTCAGTGCCGTGGTGTGGGCCAGGAAATAATCCAGACGCATATCGTCAAAAGGCTCCCGAAACCGTGAAACGGGTATAAAGACTGGCCTGAGAAGGTTTTCAGGCTGGCCACAGAGCGCCAATCTCTGGACAATGAAACGTCTGTGCCTGGAGTCTTCTGCCCCGCAGGCAATGAATCATTGCCGCAGAATGCCACAGGACTACACTGGTAAACACCATTACCCGTTTTACTGGCCAACATGGAGCACTGACTATGATTGTACGCAGCCTGAAAGATATTATCGGTACCGACCGCGACGTGGAAGGCCCCGGCTGGAAGAGCCGCCGCCTGCTACTGAAAAAGGACGGCATGGGCTTTTCCTTTCACGAGACCATCATCCCCGCCGGCGCCGAGCTTCACCTGTGGTACAAGAACCACCTGGAAGCGGTCTATTGTGTCGCCGGCAACGGCACCATTGAAGATCTGGCCACGGGCGAAGTGCACCAGATCGACGACGGCGTCATCTATGCCCTGAACAACCACGACCGGCACATTCTCCGTGGCGGCACCGAGGACATGCGACTGGTGTGTGCCTTCAACCCACCGGTGACCGGACGTGAAACCCACGATGCGGACGGCGCCTACAACCTGGTGGAAGACGACGACTGACACCGCTCTCCGGACGGCTGTGCCCTGCCCGCTGCGGGCTGCGGCCCAGTCCGCCCCACAGTGTCCCGTCACCTGCGGGACAACCTCGACGGTTACCACTGCCTGTAACTCTCAACCTCCCGGGGCGTCTCTTTCAAGGGAGCGGCTATGGCCTCCCACGCCGGCCTGATTCAGCATGCCGTCAAGGCCTTTTCACTGTTATTGACTCGGGGTACCACCATGAACCTGGACTCACTGTACGATCTGCTGGAACTCTCAGACGATGCGCGACAGCGCCTGCAACACCCCAAGCTGTGCCTGGAGGTCAGTATTCCGGTGCGCATGGACAATGGCGCACTGCGCACCTTCCAGGGCTGGCGGGTGCAGTACGATGACACCCGGGGTCCGGCCAAGGGGGGCATCCGTTTTCACCCGGATGTGACCCAGAAGGAGGTGACCCAGCTGAGCTACTGGATGACCATCAAATGTGCCCTGGTGGACCTGCCCTTCGGTGGCGGCAAGGGGGGGGTGTGCGTCGACCCCAAGAGCCTCTCCCGGATGGAGCTGGAACGGCTGTCACGGGGCTATATCCGGGCGGTGCAGGACATCATCGGCCCGGACCGGGATATTCCGGCACCGGATGTGAACACCAACGACGTGGTCATGGGCTGGATGGCGGACGAGTTCGCCCAGATCGTTCGCCGCAAGGAGCCGGCGGTAATCACCGGCAAGCCACTGGGCATGGGCGGCTCCGCCGGGCGGGTGGCGGCCACGGGCCGGGGCGCACTGCAGGTGCTGGACAACTGGGTGCGCCGTGAGAAACGCCAGCCGAGTGATATGACCATTGCCGTACAGGGCTTTGGCAATGCCGGTTACCACTTCGCCCGTCTGGCCCATGAGGCGGGTTACCGCATTGTGGCTCTGTCCGACTCCAAAGGCGCCATTCACGAGCCCCGGGGGCTGGACCCGGATGCCATCTGGACCCACAAACAGCAGAACCGGGAGCTGCACGGGTATATCTACTGCGACCAGTCCGTGTGCGATGAGAAGGCCGTCGACACCCTGAGCCAGGAAGATCTTCTGGGGCTGGATGTGGACGTGCTGGTGTTGTCGGCCCTGGAAAACGCCGTGACCGACAGTAATGTGGAGCGGGTCCGGGCCGGTGCCATTCTGGAGATTGCCAATGGCCCGGTCAGTCCGGAGGCGGATGCGGTACTGGAGAAAAAGGGCGTGCCGGTACTGCCGGATGTGCTGGCCAATGCCGGCGGTGTGATCGTGAGTCACCTGGAGTGGGTGCAGAACCGCTGCGGCGAATACTGGCCGGAGTCGACCGTCAACGAGCGGCTGGATGCCCGCCTGGCAGAAGCGGCCAATGCCTGCCTGGACCGTGCCCGGGAGCAGTCCGTCTCCATCCGCAGCGCCGCCTACCTGGAGGCATTGAGCCGCATCACCCGGACCATGGACGCCCAGGGCAACCAGTCCTACTTTACCCCCTAGTGTCCCGTCTCTCCTCTCAGGCCGCCGACCGCTTGGCTACGGCCCTGAGGACCACCTGGCACTGGCTGTCGCCGTATTCCCGCAGGTAACGGGCAGCGGCGGCGGCGTCTCTCTGGTGGATGCTGTGCACCAGATGCTTCATGCATTCCAGTGTCACCGCCAGCTCCGTGGTCTCTTCCTGCAGTGCCATGTAGGAGTAGCGCTGCAGCAGGGGCATCAGGTCCTCAATGGCGTCAATCAGGTATCGGTTGCGGGTAAAGGCCAGGCCCGCCCGCAGCAGCTGGAAGGCCAGGTCGTGCACCGCCACCACATCCCCCCTGGCGCCGTGCTGTTCCATTCTCTCTGAGAGGGACTCAATGGTGGCCAGCTGCCCCGGTTGCCAGCGCTCCGCCACCCGTCCGGCCAGACGGGCCAGCAGCAGAAACAGGAAATCGTACAGATCCCGCACATGGGATTCCGTCACATCACAGACCCGGGCGCCACGCCGTGGCTGGATTTCCACCAGGTGCCGGCCCTGGAGCAGGCGGAAGGCTTCACGCAGTGAATTGGTGCTCACATCCAGCCGGCTGGCCAGCTCCGCCTCACGCAGACGCTCACGGGGCGCCATGCGTCCCATGATGATTTCCTGGGCCAGGTGATCGGCAATGCGCTCACCCAGACTGAGACTGTGCTGCAGCGACATGATGTCAGGGCCTCCTTGTTGGACAAGTCCACAGTATAACGCCAATACGCCCAGCAACCCTCCATGAATTGTTTGACAATTCAAGAATATCTGGATTAAGGTGAAGTTAATGAACACAACAATCCATCACCGAGGCTTACCATGCTTGCACGTCTGCAATCCGACCTGATGATCCGCATGAAGCGTTATGGCTACCTGCTGGTTCTGCTGGTTCCGGCCATCGGCGCCGGCAGCGCCTGGATGCTGGCCAATGGCGACAGTCCGGCCTTCTGGGCCTGGTTCACGCTGCTGTTTACCTTTGTCCTGCTGCCACTGGCGGACTACGCCGTGGGCAAGGACCCGGCCAACCCGGACGAGGAAGAGCAGGTGCCCGCCATGACCCGTGAATGGTACTACCGGGCACTGACACTGATCTGCCTGCCCCTGTACACCGCCGTGCTGGTTTACTCCGGCTGGGTGTTTGCCACGGTGGAGCTGAGTCTCCTCTCCCAGGTGGGATGGCTGGTGTCCGTGGGCGTGATCGGCGGCATCATGGCCATCAATATCGGCCATGAGCTGATCCACAAGGACACCCGGCTGGAAACCTGGGCCGGCGGGCTCTTTCTGTCACTGGTGACTTACGCGGGCTTCAAGGTGGAGCATATCCGTGGCCACCATGTGCATGTCTCCACCCCCGAGGACGCCAGCTCTTCCCGCTACAACCAGGGGGTCTACCACTTCCTGCCCAGGGCGCTGGCCCGCAATTTCATCAACGCCTGGCGCCTGGAGGCACAGAAGCTGCGCCGCAAGGGCAAGTCATCACTGAGCCTGAGCAACGAGCTGATCTGGTGGTACAGCATTTCAGCCCTGGTGGCGGCGGGCTTTTTCCTGGCCTTTGGCGGACCGGGTCTGGTGTTCTTCCTGGTGCAAAGCCTGGTGGCGGGACTGACGCTGGAGGTGATCAACTACATCGAGCATTACGGTCTGCATCGCCGGGTCCAGTCCAATGGCCGCTTCGAGCGGGTGACACCGGCCCACAGCTGGAACAGCAACTACCTGCTGACCAACCTCTTTCTGTTCCACCTGCAGCGCCACTCCGACCACCACGCCTACCCGCGCCGTCGCTACCAGGTACTGCGCCACTACGACGAGAGCCCGCAGCTGCCCGGTGGCTATGCCTCCATGTTTGTACTGGCACTGGTGCCGCCACTGTGGAAACGGGTCATGAACCCCCGCGTTGAGGCCTACTACGAAGGCGAACTGGACCAGCTGCTGCGGGAGCAGCCCCGGCAGGACAAGACCGCCTCGGCCTGAACCGGCCGGAAATCCCGGTGGATAAAAAGCCCCTTGCGAGGGGCTTTTTGCGTTGGACCTCTGGTGTTGACGGCGCCGGGTTTTCACCAAATCAAAGCACCTCGCCTTGAACGGAGAGACCGGCGATGGTAGAAAACGGGCTCCCATTACGGGTTCTGCCACGCCACCGGCTTCAGGCCGCGACACCGCCACCACCCCACAGTCACACCACAGGGAGAACGGCCAATGAGCCAGACACCACGCCCGCCAGGGCGCGTCAGAGAGGTCTTTCAGGCGTTTCTGCTGCTGGGGCTGACCTCCTTCGGCGGGCCCATCGCCCATCTGGGCTACTTTCGCGCCGAATTTGTGGAGCGCCGTCGCTGGCTCAGTGAGCAGGCCTATGGGGATCTGGTTGCCCTGTGCCAGTTTCTGCCGGGCCCGGCCAGCAGCCAGGTGGGCTTCACACTGGGGCTGATGCGCGGCGGCCCCTGGGGGGCGGCGGCGGCCTGGACGGCCTTCACCCTGCCCTCGGCCATTCTTCTGGTACTGTTCGCCCTGAGCGCGGCCGCACTGGAGGGTCCCGTCAGCCAGGGACTGATCCATGGACTGAAGGTGACCGCCGTGGCCATAGTCGCCCACGCGGTCTGGGGAATGGCCCGCAGCCTCTGCCCTGACCGGCAGCGCGCCGGCATTGCCCTGGCCGCGGTGTTTACCGTGGTGCTGGTCAGCGGCCCCACGGGGCAGGTGGCCGCCATTGTGATCGGCGCACTGGCGGGCATGGCTCTGTGCCGGACCCGGGCCGGTAACGACACTCACGACATCTCACTGCCCGTCTCGCCCAGGGCCGGCCACCTGGCAGGGATCGCCTTTGTGGCCCTGCTGTTGGGGCTGCCACTGCTGGCCTGGGCCAGCCCCTCCGCCACAGTGGCGGTGATGGACGCCTTCTATCGCGCAGGCGCACTGGTGTTCGGCGGTGGCCATGTGGTGTTGCCGCTGCTGGAAGCCGGGGTGGTGCAGTCCGGCTGGGTCGCAGCGGAGGATTTCCTGGCCGGCTATGGCGCCGCACAGGCGGTGCCTGGGCCGCTGTTCACCTTTGCCGCCTATCTGGGTGCCGTGATGGGGCCACTGGGTGGCAGCCTGTTCGGTGCCGCACTGGCGCTGGTGATGATTTTCCTGCCGGGGATGCTGCTGCTGGTAGCGGTGCTGCCCCACTGGAACCGATTCCGCCAGTGGGACAGTGCCCGGGCGCTGATGCGGGGTGCCAATGCGGCCGTTGTGGGCATCCTGGGCGCCGCCCTCTACCAGCCGGTCTGGACCAGCGCCATTATGGGACGCCAGGAGTTTGCTCTGGCCCTGCTGGGTTTTCTTCTGCTGAGTGTCTGGAAGCTGCCCGCCTGGGCGGTGGTGCTGGTTCTGGCCTGCGGCGGGGTTGTCATCAGCCTCTGATGGCTCAGGGCCGGGCAGGACCCGGTTGCCCTGCCCTTTCCAGAGTCCCCTTGAAGGGCGCTCCTCCCTTTACAGTGCGCTCTGCATTGGCCCGTAACGGTGCCACCAGGGCCGCGCCTGCTCCAGTTGCCCGGCCAGTTGCAGCAGCCGGTCTTCCTGTCCGTGGGGGGCACCGAAGTGCACCCCCACCGGCAGCCCTTCCGGATTCCAGTGCAGTGGCATGGACATGGCGGGTGTGCCGGTGAGGTTGGCCAGTTGTGTGAAGGGGGTGCGGCTCAGGCTCTCCATGGCCAGGTCATCTATCACGCCGCTCTTGAGGGCCAGCTTGCCGGCTTTGAGCCCCATCATCATGCGCGAGAGAAACCTCAGGTGGGCCGGTGTCTCCAGTTCGCCGATCCGGGCCGGTGGCTGGCCCGTGGTGGGACACAGGTACAGGTCGTAATCACCGAAGAAGGCCCCAAGGCCACGGGCATAGTCATTCCAGCGGTGCTGGTCACGGACAAACTCCCTGGCGGACAGGCTGCGTCCGAGCATGGCCAGAAAGCGGGTTTCCAGCTCGAAATCCGCCGCACTGGCCCCCTGGTTCTCCACCGCATCCGCCACGGCGGCAGAGACCTCGCCGAAGTACATCATCAGGTAGGAACGGGCCAGTGCCTGGCCGTCATAGACGGGCCTGGCCGGAACCACCTCATGGCCCAGGTCCTCCAGCAGGCGGGCGGACTCTTCCACCGCGGCCACGCAATCCGGTGACACCTCGGTGCCATAGGGGCTGTCGGTGAAAAAGCCGATGCGCAGTGACTCGGGCGGGCGTGACACGGCATCCGCGTAACGCCCCTGTGGTGCCGTGATACGGAACGGGTCGCCGGGGGTATGGCCAGCGATCTGGTCGAGAAAGGTGGCACTGTCGCGTACCGAACGGCTCACTACCAGGTCGGCATTGGCGCCGCCCCAGATTTCACCGTGGTAGGGGGCGCTGGAGATGCGTCCGCGGGAAGGCTTGAGCCCGAAGAGCCCGTTGTAGGCGGCGGGAATGCGGATGGAGCCGCCGCCGTCATTGGCCCCGGCCATGGGTACAATACCGGCGGCCACCGCGGCACCGGAGCCGCCGCTGGAGCCCCCCGGGGTGCGGCCACGGTTCCAGGGGTTGTAGCTGGGGCCCCAGAGACGGGATTCGGTGATGGCTTTGAGCCCCAACTCCGGGGTGGCCGTGCGCCCCATGATGCGCAGCCCGGCCTGACGGCAGCGGCGGGTGAATTCGCTGTCCCGGGGCGGCTGGTAGTGCCGCAGCGCCCGGCTGCCATAGCTGCAGGGGGCATCCGACTGTTCCTGGTGCAGATCCTTGAGCAGAAAGGGCACGCCCCTGAACGGGCCGCTGCCAGGCTCCGGTGTCTCCCTGGCCTGCTGATACAGTGGTGTGCAGATGGCGTTGATGACCGGGTTGACCTGATCCGCACGGGCAATGGCCGCCTCCAGTACTTCCTTCTGACTGAGTTCCTTCTTTTCAATGGCCTGGTTCAGTGCGGTGGCATCCAGGGCCAGATACTCGACGGTTTTCATGGCAGTCTCTCTGTGTTGGCGTCTCTCAGGATCTGTCTGCGCTCACGGCCACCCTCTATCCGGGGTGGCGCCCTACGAGGGTGATGATCACAGTCAAACGGCTGGTTATAACGGGCCAGCATGCTATAAAACAGAGCAAAAACAAAGCGCCTCTTTGGCACTTCAGGCCTGAGGCCGGACCCTGATCCTCCCCTGAGGGACGGCGGGGGTCGATAAACGGCGCCGGCGGGTTTAGTCTGACCGGGTACACGCAGTCTTCAGTCAGTCATTCATGGGGAGAACAGCGATGCAGCGGGTTGTCATTACCGGCGCCGGGATCCGTTCCTGCCTGGGCAACAGCCTTGCGGAAGTCACCGAATCACTGCGGCTGGGGCGCAGCGGGCTGAGCTTCCGGGAGGATTATGCCGAACAGGGGTTACGCAGCCAGGTGGCCGGTGCCGTCTCCTGTGACAGCAGCAGCGTGCCTCGCAAGGACAGGCGCTTTATGGGGGACGCGGCCCTGTTTGCCGCCCTGTCCATGGAGGATGCCATACAGGCGGCGGGCATTGACGAGACGCTGCTGCAGAGCCACCGCACCGGCCTGGTGGCTGCCTCCGGCGCCAGCTCCTGTGCCGATATGGCCGAGGCCACGCGAGTACAGTCCGAGCGCGGTGTGCGCCGCCTGGGGCCCTATCGGGTGCCCAAGATCATGACCAGCGCCGTGGCCGCCTCCCTGGCCACCCGTTTCGGCATACACGGGCTGAACTACGGGCTGGTCTCCGCCTGTGCCACCAGCAGCCATTGCATCGGCCATGCCTGTGAACAGATCCAGCTGGGCAAACAGGACATTGTCTTCGCCGGCGGTGGCGAGGAGGAGCACTGGACGCTGAGCATGCTGTTCGATGCCATGGGCGCACTGGCCACAGGCTTCAACGAGGCCCCCGAACAGGCCTCAAGGCCCTTTGACCAGGACCGCAGCGGCTTTGTCATTGCCGGCGGCGGCGGCATGGTGGTGCTGGAGTCACTGGACCATGCCCTTGAGCGCGGTGCGCCCATTCTGGCCGAGGTGGTGGGCTATGGCGCCACCTCCGACGGGGCCGATATGGTGGCCCCCAACGGTGATGGCGCCCGGCGCTGCATGCAGCAGGCCCTGTCCTCGGTGGAGGGGCCCGTGGATTATGTGAATGCCCATGCCACCGGCACTCCGGTGGGGGACTCGGTGGAGCTGGAGGCCATCCGCTCCGTGTTCGCCGGCACCCGGCTGCCGGTGGTGTCCTCCACCAAGGGGCTGACCGGCCATTCACTGGGGGCGGCAGGGGTGCATGAGCTGATTTACTGCCTGCTGATGATGGGCCAGGGGTTTATCGCCGGCAACCGCAACCTGGTGAAACCGGACGACGCCTGTGAGGGCCTGGACCTTCCCCAGAGCGCCAGGGAGACGCCCCTTGAACGGGTGCTCAGCAACAGCTTTGGATTTGGCGGCACCAATGCCAGTCTGGTGCTGCAGCAGTGGCGGGATTGACACCCACTGCCCTGAGCCCTGGGGTCAGGTCTCCGGTGCAGAGAGTCAGGAGGTGACCGGGTCCGTCTGACGGACAGAGCCAGTGAGCGCCTCCAGCTCCTGTGGCAGTGCCTCCCGCCAGGACCGTGGCTTGATGCCGAAGGTATTGCGCAGTTTATTGCAGTTGAGTGTGGCGTTGGCCGGCTCCAGGTCCATCCAGGCCGCCACCTCGTCCACCAGGCGGGGCACCGGGCCTGACTCGATCTGCTGGGTAATGGCCAGACCCAGCTCATAGAGGCTGGTCTCCTCCAGGCCCGCGTACTGGTAGGTCCCCCACACCTCGGCACCGCAGTCGATCTGCTGCAGTATGGCACCGATCACCCGGGCCAGATCCGCCACCGGCACCGGCTGGCCACGGTGGCGGCTGGACAGGTTCAGCGGCTCCACCGCATTCTGCTGTGAAAGCACCAGCCGGCAGAAGCGATGCAGTGACCAGCTGGTGCGCAGCAGGATATGCCGTGGCAGCAGCGAGCGCATCTGCTGCTCGCATTGCCACAGAAGCTGCCCCATCAGCCCCAGTGGCTGCCCGGGGTTGCTGGCCAGGTAGGCGGACTGTTTGCGGCCATCAAACACGTAGCAACTGGACAGCTGCAGCATGGCCATGTCCCGCGCCGCCGCCGCACGGGCCAGTTCAGAGGGCAGATCCAGCAGGCGATGGCGTGCCATGGCTGGCTCCTGCTCCGCCAGCTGGGGGTCGTCCAGGGTGAGCAGATTGACCAACATGTCCGTGCCAGCGTCCAGACACTCCTCCAGGGTGGCCCGGCTCAGGCTGTCCGGCTGACTGAGCAGCAGCGGCACCACCTCCATGGCGGTCTGACGCAGACGCTCAATAAGCAGTTGCCCGAGCAGGCCGGGCTCATAGATTACCAGTACTTTCACAAAGGTTTCGTTATTCCAGCTGGGAGAAAGGGACTTTACTGACCCGCTTCCGGGACGCAACCCACCGTTGACAGCAGGGAGCCCGGACAGGGGCTGTGGTTTTACATTAGCACAGATTGCCCACTTTCAGTGCAAAACAGTGCCCAGCCCGGATCAACGGGAGCGCTCCATGCTGCCGGTGTGACGGGTCAGTCGTTACTTTGCAGCCAATGCACCATGAGTCAGTGCCATTACACTGGCATCAGCACAGCAATGTAACAGTCTGTAACAAAGCAACCACGAGGTCGTTATGCTCAAAGCCCAACATCATCTTGTCGCACCCGTACCCGAATCACTGGTCTCCGAAGCCCGCAGTGTGATTGCCAAGATCCGCAAGGAAGGTGCCAGCAAGGAAAACAAGGAGGCGCTGTTCCAGCTGATCATGCAGCTGACCGAGGAAGGCATCGACTTCTTCTTCATGGAGCCACTGCGTCGCATGGGCGCAGGCAGTGTCATGCAGAAAATGGCCAAAATGGGTCTGAGCAGCATGCTCAAGGGCACCCGCATGGTCATTAACAACGTGCTGAAGAAAATCGACGACAAGGGCATGGAAGACATCCTCGACTTCATCGAGGAGATTCTCTACGAGCCGGAGACACAGAAGCAGGTTGAAAACGCCTGAGACCGGTCGGCCTGCCCGGGGGCGGACTGTCCGCTGCGGTCTTATCCGCCCAGCACCTGCCTCGGCACACGGGGCAGTACGCCGGTGAGGAGTTCATAGCTGATGGTGCCGGCCCACTCCGCCACCTCGTCCACAGAGACGGTCTCACCCCAGAGCTCCACCGCAGCCCCCACACCCAGGTGTGGCACCTCGCTCAGATCCACCGCCAGCATGTCCATGGAGACACGGCCGATCAGCGGCACACGATGCCCTGCCACGGCCACCGGGGTGCCACTGGGGGCGTGGCGGGGGTAGCCGTCACCATAGCCGATCTCCACAATGCCCATGCGCCCCGGGGCACTGGCGGTCCAGCTGGCGCCGTAGCCGACGCTGTCGCCGGGGCTGAGGTCACGCACGGCGATCACACGGGACATCAGGCGCATGACCGGGCGCAGCTCCAGATCCGCGCCATGGGCCTTCAGCAGCGGGCTGGCGCCGTAGAGCATTATGCCGGGGCGGGTCCAGTGGAAAAGGTCACCCTTGTGGTAATGGGCGGCGGAGTTGGCGGTGCTGATCAGAAGCTGCGGGTAACGACTGGCCAGAGCCGCCATCGACTCATGCTGGCGTCCCGTCATGGGGTCGCCGAGGTCATCGGCACAGGCAAAATGGGTCATCAGACCCAGCACCCGGACCCCCGGCAGTGGGGACAGGCGCTCAATGGCGGCGGGAATCTCACCAGGGGGGAAACCCAGGCGGTTCATACCGGTATTGCACTTGAGCCAGACGGTGACGGCACCCGGATCGCCGCACTGTTGCGCCAGCTGGTCCAGCTGATGGGGTGAATGCAGCACCGGCTGCAGCTCATGGCGGGCGCAAAGGGGCCAGTCTTCCGCGTCGTGGGGGCCTTCCAGCAGAACAATCGGATGGGGGCTGCCCAGTTCGCGGATGGCCACCCCCTCCTGCACCGTGGCCACGGCGTAACCGGGCACCAGTGCATCCAGCGCCGCCACCACATTGGCCAGGCCGTGGCCGTAGCCGTCCGCCTTGACCACCGCCATGGCACTGGCCGGCGCGGCCAGTCCGGCGGCCAGTCGGAAGTTGTACCGCAGTGCGGCCGGGTCAATCAGCGCCCGGGTGTGGCGGGGCATCAGAATTCCCCTCCGTAGTCCCCGTAAGCCAGGTCCTCGAACTTGGTGTACTCCCCCATAAAGGCCAGTCGCACGGTGCCGATGGGGCCATTACGCTGCTTGCCGATGATGATTTCGGCAATGCCCTTGTCGGAGGTGTCCTCGTTGTACACCTCGTCCCGGTAGATAAAGGCGATGACGTCCGCATCCTGCTCGATGGCGCCGGATTCCCGCAGGTCGGAGTTGACAGGGCGCTTGTTGGGGCGCTGCTCCAGAGAGCGGTTGAGCTGTGACAGGGCCACCACCGGGCAGTTGAGCTCCTTGGCCAGCCCCTTGAGGGAGCGGGAGATTTCCGAGATCTCCGCGGTGCGCCCCTCGGTATTGCCGGGCACCCGCATCAGCTGCAGATAGTCCACCATGATCATGCCCAGCTGGCCGCCGCAGTCACGGGCCACGCGGCGCGCCCTGGAGCGCATTTCCGTGGGGCTCAGTGCGGCGGTGTCATCGATAAACAGAGGCTTGTCCTTGAGCAGGCTGACCGCCGAAGTAAGCCTGGGCCAGTCGTCCTCCTCCAGTGTGCCACGGCGTATGCGGGTCTGGTTGATGCGGCCGATGGAGGAGAGCATCCGCATGACAATGGCGTCCGCGGGCATCTCCATGCTGAACACCAGGGTGGCCTTGTCAGAGGCCATGATGGCGTTCTCCACCAGGTTCATGGCGAAGGCGGTTTTACCCATGGAGGGGCGGCCGGCAATGATGATCAGGTCTGAGGGCTGAAAGCCCGAGGTCATCTCGTCGAGATCCTTGAAGCCGGAAGTCAGGCCCGTCAGGGCACCGTCCGATTCGAACAGCTCCTCGATCCGGGTCAGTGTCTCGGTCAGTATGGGATTGATGGATTTGGGACCGGCACCGTCCTGGGAACGGGACTCGGCAATGCGGAACACCTCCCGCTCTGCCTCGTCCAGCAGTTCGGCGGTGGCTCGTCCCTTGGGGTTGAAGGCGGAATCGGCGATCTTGCCCGAGGCCTCCACCAGCTGGCGCAGTATGGAACGCTCGTGGACAATTTCCGCATAGGCACGGATATTGGCCGCACCGGGTGTCTGTTCCGCGAGGCTGCCCAGGTAGGACAGACCACCGCAGTCTTCCAGCTCACCGGCGTGTTCCAGCCATTCCGCCAGGGTGACCACATCCAGAGGCTTGTCGTTGGCCACCAGCCGGTCAATGGCGTGAAAAATCAGCCGGTGTTCGTGACGGTAAAAATCCGCCTCGGAGACCAGCTCCACCACCAGTTCCCAGCCACTGCTGTCGATCAGCAGTCCGCCCAGCACCGCCTGCTCCGCTTCCACGGAGTGAGGCGGCACCTTGACGAGGCTGGTTTCCCGGTCGCCCATTGACTGACTGTTCATGGCGACTTACCTCCGAGCCCAGACCCGGGGGCCTGGCAGGGTGATCAGGCCGCGACAACGACCAGCTTGATGCTGACGCTGACGTCGGAGTGCAGCTGCAGTTCCAGATCGTACTCGCCGGTGGCGCGGATCGGCCCTTCAGGCAGCTTCACTTCGCTCTTCTCAACGGTGGTGCCGGTAGCGCTGATGGCATCGGCCACGTCGCGCACACCCACGGAGCCGAACAGCTTGCCTTCTTCACCGGCCTTGGAGCTGATGGTGAAGGACTGGCCGTCCAGGCTCTCGCCACGGCTCTGGGCCTGCTGGAGGCGCTCGGCTTCCTGCTTTTCCAGCCCCGCACGGCGGGCCTCGAACTCTTCAATGTTCTTCTTGGTGGCGGGAACGGCCTTGCCGTAGGGCACCAGGAAGTTGCGGCCGTAGCCTGCCTTGACCTTGACCTGATCGCCCAGGGCGCCCAGGTTGTTTACTTTCTCGAGCAGAATAACTTCCATCTCGCTTACCTCTTCAGAATCATGTAACCATGGCAACCATGGTGATCGATACCGGCATGGCTCAGTGGGGCGACAAACGCTTCCTGAAATCCAGCCAGCTATCCAGAATTGCGACAAAAATCAGCATTAACAGCAAACTCGGGCCCAGCACCACCACGGAGGCGTACAGCACCACCAGCCAGACACGGCCCATGTTGCGACGACCCACCAGGCCATGCACCAGGGCCAGTCCCGCCACCACCAGTGGCACACCGAATACCAGTGATGCCAGCGCCGGGTTGGCGCCGAGCATGGGGGCAAACGCCATCACCATGACCAGCACCAGGGTCGCCGGGCCACTCAGACGGAAATCGTGAAATTCCCGCTGAAAGCCCCCGGGGTTGAACAGGCGTGCCTGCCAGCCCCGGCCCAGCAGCGTGGCCAGCAGAGCCATGAGGAAGTTCAGTGCGCCGGTGGTGCCGATCATCATCAGCCGCACCATCGGCTCCAGTTCCTCCCCCAGCTCCGCGGCCATCTCCGGGTTCATCTGCTGGTATAGCGACACCCCCATTTCCACCAGCTTGGCTGTCAGCTCCGGCAGTAGCCGGGGTATCAGCTCTCCCAGCAGCAGCGCCGCGACAGCACCACCCAGCAGCATCCTCTCCCAGCTGACCGTGGCCTGTAACAGCCACGCCATGGTCAGGCTGATCATCAGCACACTCAGTGGTGCCGGATCCTGGCCCATAAAGAGCCAGCCTGCGGCAGGCAGTACCGCCCAGGCCGCAATCATCATTCCGGCTCTGGGCCCAAGTCGCAGTGTCACCAGGGCGACTATCGCCGCCCCGAGCCAGAACAGAAACGGCAGCGCAAAGGCGATGACCGCTGCCAGACTGGCCTGTAAGGGACCCCGCATGACCCATTGCGCCAGTGCCTGCATGGTGCGGATCCCTATCGGCTGTTAAATGTCGTGACTGTCCGCGTAGGGCAGCAGGGCCAGGTAACGCGCCCGCTTGATGGCCGTGGACAGCTGACGCTGATAACGGGCCTTGGTGCCAGTGATCCGGCTGGGTACGATCTTGCCGGTTTCAGTGACATAACCTTTCAGGGTGTCGAGATCCTTGTAATCGATCTCTTTCACGCCTTCCGCGGTAAAGCGGCAAAACTTACGACGTCTGAAAAAACGAGCCATGGTGAACTTCCTTTACTCTGGATGATGAATTACGCGTCTTCGGAGGTTTCCGCACCGGCGTCTTTTTCGGCCCGCTCGTCAGAAGAGGACGAGTCGGAATCCGGCGCAGGACGACGTGGACGGTCATCGCGACGCTCTTCGCGGCCTTCAGCGGCCTTGATGGGGGACGGCTCGGTCACCGCCTCATCACGGCGCAGTACCATGTCGCGGATAATGGCATCATTAAAGCGGAAGTTGTGGTTCAGCTCGTCCAGCACTTCCTGTGAACATTCAATGTTCATCAGGACGTAGTGAGCTTTGTGGATCTTGTCGATGGGGTAAGCGAGATGACGACGACCCCAGTCTTCCAGACGATGAACAGCACCGCCGCTTTCAGTGATCAGCTTGGTGTAGCGCTCGATCATGGCGGGGACCTGCTCGCTCTGGTCCGGATGGACCATGGTAACGATTTCGTAGTGACGCATTGTGTCTCCTTGCGGATTGACAGCCTTTTGCGGTGACACGCCCTGTGGAATGACGACCGGAAAAGGCAAGGAGTGAGCATGGAGCGCCGCCTGCGGGCGGGCTCCCATGTCGGACCCTGTTTTCAGGGGATGCACATTTTATGCGCACCCCACCAGGGATGCAAGCGATTAGGCCGGCTGGCGCTGGCGGACCGCCTCAAACAGGCAGACCCCGGCGGCCACGGAGACGTTCAGGCTGGCCACGCCCCCCTGCATGGGCAGGCTCACCAGCTGGTCGCAGTGCTCGCGGGTCAGACGGCGCAGACCCTTGCCTTCCGCCCCCATCACCAGGGCCAGCGGCCCGGTGAGACTGGCCTGGTAAAGGCTGCTGTCCGCCTCGCCGGCGGTGCCCACCAGCCAGACACCGGCCTGCTGCAGGCGGCGCAGGCTGCGGGCCAGGTTGGTGACCCGCACCAGCGGCAGTGTCTGGGCCGCACCACTGGCCACCTTGATGGCGGCGGGAGTGAGTGCGGCGGACTTGTCCCTGGGCACGATCACCGCGTCTACGCCGGCGGCGTCGGCGGTGCGCAGGCAGGCCCCCAGGTTGTGGGGGTCGGTGACGCCGTCCAGCACCAGCAGCAGCAGATCCCTGCCGCACCGTGCCACCAGGTCGTCCAGGTCCCCTTCCTGCCATTCACGGGGCGGCTTGACCAGTGCCACTATGCCCTGGTGGCTGCCCTCGCCGGCCATCTCATCCAGTGCCTTGCGGTGGCTGTGCTCCACGGCAATGCCGAAGCGGGACGCCTGGGCCAGCATGGATTCGCTGCGCTGGTCTTCACGGCCCTGCTGCAGGTGGATACGCACCACCCGCTCGGGCTGTGAGGCCACCAGGGCCTCAACCGCGTGCCAGCCAAAGAGTGTCTGCTTTGCCATCAATCCGACCTAACCGGCATCGGCGGCGGGGCGGGGTTTGCGGGGCCCGCGCTTGCGGGGGCCGGAGGGCTTGTCGCCGGAACGGCCGCCGCCCTTGCCTTTCGGCGGGCCGCTGCGGCCCTTGCCGCTGGCTTTGCCACGACCGCCCTTGCTGCGCTCGTTGCTGCCCTCCTCCAGCTCCAGGTCGATCTTGCGGTCTTCCAGGTCCACCCGGGTCAGACGGACACGCACTTCATCGCCCAGGCGGAAGGTGCGCCCGGTGCGCTCTCCGGTCAGGGCGTGCTTGACCTTGTCGAAGTGGTAGAAATCCCCACCCAGTGCCGAGATATGCACCAGGCCGTCGGTGTAGACGTCCTTGAGGTTGACGAAGAAACCAAAACCGGTCACGGCGGAAATCACGCCGGTAAAGACCTCACCCACCCGCTCACGGAGGAATTCGCACTTGAGCCAGGCAGTGACATCCCGGGTGGCGTCATCGGCACGACGCTCGGTCATGGAGAAATGATCCCCCAGTTTCTTCACGTCCTCCAGTGTGTAGGGATACTGGGCCAGCTCCTGGTCCGGCCTCTCCGCCGGCACCACGGTCTGGGCCTTGCTCTTGCTGCCAAAGAGCCCCCTGAGGCTCTTCACCACACCGCTCTTGAGGGCCGTGCCGTGAATCACCGACTTGATGCCACGGTGAATCAGCAGGTCCGGATAACGGCGGATGGGGGAGGTGAAGTGGGCGTATTCTTCAAAGCCCAGTCCAAAGTGGCCCTTCTGGTCCGGGGTATAAACCGCCTGCTTGAGGGAGCGGAGCATCACGGTCTGGATAATCTGGGAGTCGGAGCGATGGGCCACCTGTGAGAGCAGCTGCTGGTAATCGCTGGGGTCCGGCTCGTCGCCACCGGGCAGTGTCAGCCCAAGCGGTGCCAGGAACTCCCGCACGTCCTTGAGCTTCTCCGCCGCCGGGCCGTCGTGCACCCGGTACAGGGTGGGGATCTTGTGCTTGCGCATGAAGCGGGCCGTGGCCACGTTGGCGGCCAGCATGCACTCCTCGATGATCTTGTGGGCCACATTGCGCTGTACCGGGACGATCTCCTCAATCTTGCGATCACCGGAGAAGCGGATCTTGGTCTCGGTGGTCTCGAAATCAATGGCGCCACGGGCGTCACGGGCGGCTCTCAGCACCTTGTACAGACCCAGCAGGTCTTCCAGGTGAGGCACCACACGGGCGTACTCCTTGCGCAAGGCACGGCCCTGGGGGGTATCAGCGTGCTCCACCATCTGGCTGACCTTGTTGTAGGTCAGACGGGCGTGGGAGTGGATGACCCCTTCATAGAAAGTGTAACCGGTGATCTTGCCCTGGCGGCTCAGTGTCATCTCGCAGACCATGGTCAGGCGGTCCACGCCGGGGTTCAGTGAGCACAGGCCATTGGAGAGCTTCTCCGGCAGCATGGGCACCACGTGATCCGGGAAGTACACGGAGTTGCCCCGGTTCTGGGCCTCCTTGTCCAGCGCCGATTCGGGGCGCACGTAATAGGACACGTCGGCGATGGCCACGATCAGTCGGTAACCGCCACCGGGGCGCTTCTCGGCGAAGACCGCGTCATCAAAGTCCCGGGCGGTCTCATCGTCGATGGTGACCATGGGCACATCCCGCAGATCCACACGGCCGATCTTGGAGCGCTCTTCCACTTCCGGTGGAATGGCATCCGCCTCCTGCTTGACCGAGGGGGGAAAGGTATCGGGAATGCCGTGGGCGCGGATGGCCACGGTGATTTCCATGCCCGGCGCCATATGCTCACCCAGAACCTCCACCACACGGCCACGAGCCTTGCTGCGGGGTGTGGGCTGGCGGTCGATGACCACACTCACGTACTGGCCATGGGCCGCGCCGGCACAGGCTTCTTCCGGGATCAGGATTTCCTGGTTGATGCGGGTGTTTTCCGGCGTCACGAAGGAGATGCCCTCGTCGCGGAAGAGACGCCCCACCAGCTCATGGGTGTTGCGCTCAAGGACTTCGACAATGACCCCTTCCCGCTTGCCGCGGGAGTCCCTGGCATCCTCACGCACCAGTACACGGTCGCCATGGAAAACCTGGCGCATCTGGCGGGCGTTGAGAAACAGGTCGCCGCCGTCCCCTTCCACCACCACAAAGCCAAAGCCGTCACGGTGACCCTGGACATAGCCCCGGCTGAGATCCGCCTCGGAAATGGGCAGGTAGGCATTGCGGCGGTTGCAGATCAACTGGCCGTCACGGGCCATGGCAATCAGGCGGCGGCGCAGGGCTTCGATGCTGTCCTCATCCTCCAGGCCCAGCTCTTCACACAACTGAGGATGGGTCGCTGGTGCGCCACGCTCCGTCAGATGCTTGAGAATCATGGGGCGGCTGTGGATGGGATTGTCGTATTTTTTTGCTTCAGCATCCGCAAGGGGATCCTGCTTTCGGGATTTCGGAGCCATTCGGTTCGCCTGTGGCCAGGTTCGTGAGTAATGTATTGTCTTGAAGGCGGGCAGTATAACGCCATCACAGGGAGGCTGGATAGTTTCGCACCAAAGTGGAGAGCTCTGTCGGCTCGCCGGAACTCTCGCCAGACGCCGGAAACACGCCCAGGGGCACACAACAGCTTACAGGGAAATTATGTCTTGCGAGGGGAAATCTGAGATCATCCGCTAACCGGGCTGATTAGAAGATGGTGCCGAGGAGAGGACTTGAACCTCCACGCCCTTTCGGACACTAGCACCTGAAGCTAGCGCGTCTACCAATTCCGCCACCTCGGCACGAGGTGCGCTGCTTTCACTCGATCTGGTACCAGACCAGGCTGTTCAGCGTTACTGCGTTCGTCAGGCCGTCGACCCAACTTGCGGCGTACTTTACTGTCGCCCATGGGGCCTGTCAACAACTTTTTATCGCTACTGCCGGAAAAGACTCATCGGTTGAAAGAGCCGGACTGCTCCAGGTAATCCGAGAAGCGCAGGTAGTCAAACTGCAGCAGCCAGTCCAGGTCCTCACTCTCGAGAATGCGGGCTCCATTACCGTCACCATCGCCGCCACAAAAGCGGTCGTCCCTGACCGGGGCCCTGTCCAGAAAGCCCCGCACCGAGGCCAGCAGATCCGGCTGACGCTCACTGAGCAGCCCGTTGTCGTCGTCAAAATAGGCCAGTTCACGGCGCTCGTTGCCGTTGTGGTTCCCGTTATTGTCCAGGACAAACTCCTCCAGCAGCACCCGGAAGGCGGGCACCTCACCAAAAGGGGCGTCACGGAGGTGGCCGTAACGGGTCAGAGTGCCGCTTATGGCCGGCTCTTCCGTGGACAGGGTCAGCCTCTGGCGGGCGTTGACCACAAGGGGCCGGTCCGGGTTTTCCGGGTTTTCACAGCCCTCCAGCTGGTCGAAATGCACCACCTCACCGACGGTCACGGACAGCATCCCCTGATCCGCCAGCGCCACGGGCCAGTTGAGGCTCTGCAGCGGGGCCAGGGTGTCGCTGTCGTAATCCACCTGCCAGAGCAGCTCCCGCGACTGGCCGTCGCCCTCCTGGGGAAGGATCCGCTCAAGGCGGCGCAGCCGGCCCTGATCGTCCAGGCTCGCCTCCCCGTCGGGGCGGCGGTAGTGACGGTCGGCCAGACCATCCCGCTCACCAGTGGCCTCATTCAGCAGCGCCGAATCCAGATCCACCCGGAAGTCCTCCCAGGGTATGCCACCGTCCGGCGCCGTGGCCTCATCCAGGAACTGTTCCAGCAACGGCAGGGAGTCGGCTTCACTGCCCTCCTCCGCCACGGGAACCAGTGACAGGTCCAGCCAGGGCTGGCGACCCAGGTCGGCGATGCGGCCCCCCTGCTCCATCAGTGGCCCCAGCACCCCCGCTGAATGCCTTGAGGCGCCCCTGACATCCAGCCGCCGCACCCTTGTGGCGGTGTCGTACTCCGGGGTCACCAGCGCCGCCAGGTGCCCCTCATCCTTGCCCAGCTCCAGGCGGGCACCGCCCTCCCGTGGCAGTCGCAGTGACTGGCGGCGCAGCAGCAGCGGGTCTTCCAGGTCCGGATCCAGAGGGCCCACAGTCTCCAGCTCCCCCGGGGGTGGCAGTACAAAGCTCTCCACCCCTATGGCATTGATCAGGGCATCCACCTCCGCCAGTATCCGGCCGATCTGGTCCAGCCCCAGTGAACCGATCACCCGCATCTGCTGTGGTGAAAACACGTTCACCCCGGGCGGGTCACCCCCCTCCACGGCATCGCTGATGTCATCGGGCACCTGGGCCTGGAAAAAGCGCCGCAACGCCTCGGCGTAGAACGGGGCCCTGGGGCTGTCGCTGAGCTGATAGTCCTGCAGCAGGCTGATCTCCTCCTCCGCCACGGCCACGCGGCGACGCACATCCGCACCGGACTTTTCCAGCGCCTCACTGGCGCTGGAGGGCTTCGGTATAAAGGACAGGCGGCGGCGAATTTCCACCAGGGTGCTGAAGGGGCTGATCAGCACCCGGTCCGGTGGCGCCAGCAGGAAAAAGGCCCGGTCGATGGCCTCGCCGCTGTGGTGGTCCACCGTCAGGCCGGGCACGGCCACCGCCATCAGCGGGAAGTCCCGCGGGTCCAGGTCCCGGGCCTCGGCCGGGTCCCGCTGCAGCCCGCTGATATCCAGCTCGAACTCTCCTTCGCTGTTGCTCATTGCCCAGGGGTCCCCCTGGCTGAGGGCGCCGTCCTCCTCCAGGTCCAGCCAGACCACGGCATCCTGCAGGTTGCCGTTGAGTACGCGGCCACGGTACACCTGCGGGTCCTGGTTCTGGATGGGCACGGTCAGATCCCGCTGGTCCACTCCGAACCCGGTGGACTCCTGGTGGTCATGGCAGCCCGCCAGGGCCAGCAGCAACGCCAGTGCCGCCTGGCCCGCGCCAGCACTGCCCTGGCGCCTGCGGCTCAAGCCACGCTCTCCCCGGTGCAGGACCGGAGACCGGTTCCGGCTGCCGTTTTTACCGCTGAGCCACTGACTTGCCATCATTGCCCGCCAACCCCTGTCTGCCATCCCTAGTCTTCCCGTCAGGATCTGCCAATGGATGAGGCGCCCTGTCTCGACTGGAGACACAGGGCACCTCAACGCCAGACTCTAAGTCATGGCGGGGGACACTACCTTGACCGGATTGGCATTTCGGTCAACGAAGCCCGTGGTGACGGGTCCCGTGGTCTGACCATGGGGAGGCGTTTCACAAGCAGGGAGCAGAAAGGCGTTCGGGCGCAGAAAGGGAAGACGGAAACGCAGAGCGGCACGACCCGGAGGGGGGGCCGTGCCGCCGGCCATCAGAGTGAGCGGGCCACGATTTCCTTCATGATCTCGTTGGTGCCGGCGTAGATGCGCTGCACACGGGCGTCGGCCCAGGCCCTGGCAATGGGGTATTCCCACATGTAGCCATAGCCGCCGAACAGCTGCAGGCACTCGTCCATCACCTCGCACTGCAGATCCGAGGACCACTGCTTGAGCATGGCCGCCGTGGGGATATCCAGCTTCTTCTCCAGGTGCATTTCCAGGCAGCGGTCCGTGAAGGCACGCCCTGCGGTGATCTTGGCTTTCATTTCCGCCATCTTGAAGCGGGTGTTCTGGAAGCCCAGCAGGTTCTTGCCAAAGGCCTTGCGCTCTTTCACGTAATCCAGTGTCCACTGGAAGGCGCCCTCACAGGAGGCCATGGCCACCAGCCCCACCAGCAGACGCTCCTGTGGCAGCTCCTGCATCAGCTGGACAAAGCCCTGGCCTTCTGCGGAACCGAGCAGGTTCTCGGCGGGCACCTTCACATCCTGGAAAAACAGCTCAGAGGTGTCCTGGGCCTTCATGCCGATCTTGTTGAGATTCTTGCCCTTGGAGAACCCTTCCCAGGCGCTCTCCACCAGGAACAGGCTGATGCCCTTGGCGCCGGCCTTGCTGTCGGTCTTGGCCACCACAATCACCAGGTCCGACATCTGGCCATTGGTGATAAAGGTCTTGGAGCCGTTGAGGATGTAGTGGTCTCCTTCTCTCACGGCGGTGGTCTTGACGCCCTGCAGGTCGGAGCCGGCGCCGGGTTCGGTCATGGCAATGGCGCTGATCATCTCGCCGCTGGCCATTTTCGGCAGGTACTTCTTTTTCTGCTCCTCGGTGCCGTAATTGACGATGTAAGGGGCGACAATGTCCGAGTGGAGAAAGAAGCCCAGCCCGGACAGCCCCAGACGGCCGGCCTCTTCCACCACCACGGTGCTGTAGCGGAAGTCCACGCCGGCGCCGCCGTATTCCTCGGCCACCGGGGCACAGAGCATGCCCAGCTCACCGGCCTTGCGCCAGATCTCACGGCTGACCTGGCCGTCCTTCTCCCACTGCTCGTGGTGAGGCACGGCTTCGGTGGTGAGAAAGCGGTTGACGGTGTCGCGGAACTGGACAAGGTCACTGTCGAAAAGGGGGCGAGGCAGCATGATGTTACTCCAGAAAAGGGCCAAACGGGGGTGTGGAATCAAGCCGTCAGTCTCGGCCGCCACCGCATTTCCCACAATGACCAAAACCATCAAATGCCTTGGCCAAAACACTTGGCCAGGACGCCCCGGCTGCCGGTCCATTGCTGGTTCGGGCATCCATTCCAGGATCAGGGACGTAAGTGGCAACACATTCAACAAAACCATGGGTTCATTATGCGCGTGTTTCTGACAGCAACCCTCATGACTTTGCTCCTGGCCGGCTGCAGCGGTGGCAACCCAAGGGAGGTCACCGCCTCCGCCTACAATTCCGTTAATGCCCAGACCAAGGACGGCGATCCGACGCTGACCGCCTGGGGGGACACCCTCAAGCCCGGCATGAAGGCCATTGCCGTGTCACGGGATCTGATTGAGGCGGGGCTGACTCATGGCACCGAGGTGACCATTGAGGGGCTTGAAGGCACCTACATTGTCCGGGACAAGATGAACAAGCGCTGGGAGAACAAGATCGACATCTACATGGGCAACGATGTCGAAGCCGCCCGTGAATGGGGCAAGAAAACCGTCACCATTGCCTGGGGCGACAAAGCGGGCAGCTAGTCCGGCGGACTAAGACTCCCGCTCAAGGCCGGCGTAATGGCGGTAGAACTGCTGCGCCGTGCGGCCGCTGCGACCGCCACGGGCCAGCGCAAACTGCAGCGCCGCCCTGTGCAGGGCCTGGCGATCCGCCACCCCGGGGAACAGGGCATCCACCGCCTGCAGATAGGTGTTCTGGCGGAAGGGATAGAAAGACAGCCAGAGGCCAAAGCGGTCCGAGAGTGAGACCTGCTCCTCGATGGCCTCCGCCGGGTGAATCTCACCGTCCACCCTGTCGCTGTTGCGGTTGTCCGCCATGCTCTCCGGCAGCAGGTGGCGACGGTTGGAGGTGGCCATGACCAGCACATTCTCCGGAGGCAGCTCGATGGAGCCCTCCAGCACGCTCTTCAGGGCCCGGTAGCCGGACTCACCGGCGGAGAAGGCCAGGTCGTCGCAATAGACCACAAACCGCTGCGGCAACCCTTCCAGGGCATCCACAATCTCTGGCAGCTGCACCAGGTCGTCCCGGTCCACCTCGATCAGCCGCAGCCCCTGGGGGGCGTAGCGGTTCAGCATGGCCTTGACCAGTGAGGACTTGCCGGTGCCGCGAGCCCCCCACAGCAGGCAGTGGTTGGCCGGCTTGCCGGACAGGAACCTTTCGGTGTTCTCCGCCACCGCGGCCTTCTGGGGTCCGATGCCCTGCAGCTGGTCCCAGCCGATGGGGTCCAGGCGGCGTACCGGGCGCAGCGTCTGCCGCTGCCCGCGATACACCGCGGCGCGGGTGGTCTGCCAGTCGATTTCCGTCAATGGTCACTCCTTCTGGGACTGAATTCGGGACTGTCCGGGGTTCAGGATTCCGGGTCGCTGCCCTTTTCCCGCTTGCGCGCCACCCGCTCTTCCCCCCACCGGGTCATCAACGTCTGTGGCACGTCCAGGTGATCCAGCAGACGGGCCACCACAAAATCCACCAGATCGCCGATCTCACGGGGGTGGTGATAAAAACCCGGGCTGGCGGGCATGATGGTGGCCCCCATGCGGCGCAGCTTGAGCATGTTCTCCAGGTGCACCTCGGAATACGGCGCCTCGCGGGGCACCAGTATCAGCTGCCGGCCCTCTTTCAGGGCTACATCACCGGCCCGCTCGATCAGGTTATTGCTGGCACCGGTGGCCAGGGCCGAAAGGGTGCCGGTGCTGCAGGGGCAGATCACCAGAGGCGCGCGGCTGCCGGAACCGGAGGCGGGGGGCGCAAACCAGTCTTCACGGCCAAACACCAGAAGCTGGCCCGGCGCACTGCGGAAGTGGTCCGCCAGGTAGCGCTCCATGGACGCCACCGCACCAGGGAGCTTCAGCTCCGTCTCCGTGGCCATCACGATCTGGGCGGCCTTTGAGATCATCAGGTGCACGCGACAGCCGCTGGCCAGCAACTGCTCCAGCAGCCTCAGACCGTAGGGGGCCCCGGAGGCGCCGGTCATGGCCAGATTGATGGTGCGTGGCTGGGAGTCAGTCAAAGCAGGTCTCCAAATGGTTGATCAGGCGAGTGTGGATACCGCCGAAGCTGCCGTTGCTCATGAGTACGATATGGCAGGGCCTGGGCAGCCTGTCGCAGGCGGCCAGCACCATCCCCTCCACCGTGTCATGGACACTGTGGCGGGCATCGGCACCACTGAGCAGCTCAGGCACCCAGTCCAGTTGCTCGAAGTTGGCCCAGAGCACCCGGTTGGCCTCCCCCGTGCTGGCCAGCAGGGTTTCCTGGTGCACACCCAGCTTCATGGTGTTGGAGCGTGGCTCGATCAGGGCCATGATGGGCTCATCCCCCACCTGCTCACGCAGCCCGTTGAGGGTGGAGGCAATGGCCGTGGGGTGATGGGCAAAGTCGTCGTAGACACGCAGGCCCTTGACGTCCGCCAGCAGCTCCATGCGCCGCTTCACACCCTTGAAGTGCTTGAGCGCGGCAATGCTGTGGTCCGGGGTAATGCCCACATGGCGCGCCGCAGCAATGGCCGCCATGGCGTTGCGCACATTGTGCAGCCCGGTGTGCTGCCAGGTCAGTCGCGCCACCGGCTGGTTGTTGCGCAGCACCATGAAGTCGCTGCCGTCCTGGGCCATCAGCTCGGCCCGCCAGGGGGCCAGATCCGATTCGCCGCCAATGGCGGTGGTCTGTGTCGGCGACCAGCAGCCCAGTGCCAGTGCCCCGTCCAGGTGCGGGTCCCGGGCGGGGCGGATGATCAGGCCGGTGGCGGGGAGTGTGCGCACCAGGTGGTGGAACTGGCGCTGGATATCCGTCATGGAGTCGAAGATATCCGCGTGGTCGAATTCCAGGTTATTGAGAATCAGGGTATTAGGGCGGTAGTGGACAAACTTGGAGCGTTTGTCGAAAAAGGCGCTGTCGTACTCGTCCGCCTCGATGACAAAGAAATCCCCCGTCCCCAGACGGGCGGAGACCGGCAGATCCTGTGGCACACCGCCGATCAGGTAACCCGCCTCGAAGCCCACCTGCTCCAGTATATGCACCAGCATGGCGGTGGTGGTGGTCTTGCCGTGGGTGCCCGCCACCGCCAGCACCCAGCGGTGCTGGAGCACCTCACGGGCCAGCCACTCGGGGCCGGAGGTGTAGGGGATGCGACGGTTGAGCATGTACTCCACCGCCTCATTGCCCCGTGACAGGGCGTTGCCCACAATCACCAGGTCCGGCGCCGGCTTCAGTGCCGACTTGTCATAGCCCTCATGGAGCCGGATGCCCGCCGCCTCCAGCTGGGTGCTCATGGGGGGGTACACCTGCTGGTCGGAGCCGGTCACCTCATGGCCCAGCTCACGGGCGATCACCGCCAGGCTGCCCATAAAGGTGCCACAGATTCCCAGAATATGAATATGCATGGCGCGCAATGACCCTCAGTAACGGAAAACACGGACCGGGCCCGCAAGAGGTCCGATTATGGGTCAATTCAGGCTGCAACCCAAGCGGCAGGGGCTTCCACCCGGCCCGCATCTGTCAGTCCTGGCCCCCGGGGAGCTATCCGGGGCCGATGGGGCGGGTTTTCAGCCACCCTGGTCGGCCCCGTAGAGCCTGGAGGGGTTTTTTCAGGGGCAAAAAAAGCCGTCTAAGGCCAAAAACCGGACTTTATGACCGATTTTATTAAATCTAATCAACTATTTGACCTGGTCCGACCCCGCGCGCTTCGACAACACACCACCAGAATCGGGTCCTGTCCAGGCGACTCCCTTTGAAATGCCCAAGCCAGAGGTCACTGCGGACCAGGACCGTTTTTGTGGAACCGTGCAACTGTCGCCCTCCTGCCAGCCGGGCACCGCCACGGCCAATGCCCGGTTATCAGTCAGGCGGACAAGAAGCTGGCCATGTAAAAGAAAACCGTTTTTGCGTATCATGCGCCCCAATCAGCGGAGAGCAACCCCCAGGAGAGAATCCCCATGGCCCTTAAAAATGCCTTTTACGCCCAGTCAGGCGGCGTGACTGCCGTGATCAATGCCAGTGCCGCCGGTGTGATCGAGACGGCCAGAAAACACGGTGACCGCATCGGTACCGTTTATGCGGGCCGTAACGGCATACTGGGGGCTCTGCGTGAAGAGCTGATCGACACCAGCCTTGAGGACCCGGAGCAGATCCAGGCCCTGATCCACACCCCCGGTGGTGCCTTCGGCTCCTGTCGCTACAAGCTCAAGAACATCGACGAGAACCGCCGCGAATACGAACGCCTGATCGAGGTGTTCCGGGCCCACGACATCGGCTACTTCTTCTACAACGGCGGCGGCGACTCACAGGACACCGCCTACAAGGTGTCCCAGCTGAGTGAGCGTATGGGTTACCCCATCACCTGCATCGGCGTGCCCAAGACGGTGGACAACGACCTGCCCTTCACCGACTGCTCCCCCGGATTCGGCTCCACGGCCAAGTACATCGCCACCTCCACACTGGAGGCCAGCCTGGATATCAAGTCCATGTGCGAGACTTCCACCAAGGTGTTTATCCTGGAAGTCATGGGCCGTCACGCCGGCTGGATTGCCGCCTCGGCGGGGCTGGCCGGGCAGAACCGGGATGAGCCCCCCCATGTGATCATCTTCCCGGAAATCGCCTTTGACCGTGAGCGCTTCCTGGCCCGTGTGGACGAGTGCGTGAAGAAATACGGCTACTGCGTGGTGGTAGCGTCGGAAGGGGCCCAGTACGAGGACGGGCGTTTTCTGGCGGAGGCCGGCCCCAAGGATGTGTTCGGCCATGCCCAGCTTGGCGGCGTGGCACCGACACTGGCGAACATGGTCAAGCAGGCGCTGGGCTACAAGTTCCACTGGGCGGTGTCGGATTACCTGCAGCGCTCGGCCCGCCATATCGCCTCCGGCACGGACCTGGAGCAGGCCTACGCCATGGGCAAGGCCGCCGTGGAGATGGCACTGGCGGGGCACAATGCGGTCATGCCCATCATCCACCGGGATTCCTCAAAGCCCTACCGCTGGAGTGTCTCCGAGGCGCCACTGAGCGAGGTGGCCAACCAGGAGAAGAAAATGCCCATCCACTTTGCCACGGACGACGGTTTCGGCATTACCAGTGCCTGCCGGGAATACCTGCTGCCGCTGATTCAGGGGGAAGCCTTCCCGCCTTTCGACAACGGACTGCCCAGGGTGGCCCACCTGAAAAACCAGCTGACGGAAAAGAAGCTCAACACCCCCTTTGAGATTCGCTGAGGCAGCCCCGTCAGCACCTACCCCTGGGTACTATTGCGTACCCGCCCGGTTTGACAGACCGGGCGGGCTTTGTTTCGCTGGAAGTGAAAGCGTGACAAACCAAAGGTATCGCAATGAGTGACAAGACACTGCAGGGAAAACCGGACAACATTTCCGAGGAACGCTGGGAAGAGCACATGCACTGGATGCAGGTGACCGGCACCACCACGGACAAGCATCTGGAAGAGCACCGCAAAGGGAATCTGTGGCGGGAGTACCGCAACGGGCCGCAGCCCTGATGCAGTCATAAAGGATAAGTTGAGAAAGAAAGCGCCATGGAGAACGGCGCCTGATAAGGGTCTTTACAGAGACTTGTCCAGAGACCCGCCCGCATTGTAGCCGGCCCTCAGGCTCCGGCCGGCTTCAGGCTCTTTTCTGCAGGCTTCTCAGGAAACGGAAGTCGCACCCTCTTTGGACACATACGCCACAAACTCCGTATAACCCCCCACCGGTGTCTCACCCACAAAGATCTGCGGGACCGTGCGCACCACGGTGCCGGTGAGCTTGCTCAGATCGTCCTTGCTGATATTTTCCTGCTCGATGTCCACATAGCGATGGGGCAGTCCCCGGCTTTCACACAGCTGCCTGGCCCGGACACAGAATCCGCAGCTGGAACGGCCGTAAATGGTGACTGACTGCATGGTTGTCTCCTGTTGTCATCATTGAGTTCGTTTCTGACCGGCGTCGCCGTAAAGGTACTTGCGCAGCACCGGCTCACCGTCGAATTCCGCACCCAGCACGGCGATAAAGGTATACACCCCCACCAGCTTGCGGTTGAGGAACACAAATTCCTTGGGCGGTACCCGGAAGTAGCGGCTGATGGCGGAACGGGTCGCCTGCCTGGCGACACGGTTGGGCAGGTCACTCTGTTTCCAGCGGTAGGCACCCTCTCCGTTCATGGCCCCATCCGGCATGTCGATGTTGTCCTTGCGGGCCAGTGGTTCCAGCACCGCCATGCAGACCTCGCCGAAGCGTTTGAGTATCTCATCGGGCCAGTGCCGTTCCATGAAGCGCAGGGCAATGCCCCCTTCAATGACCCGTTCCAGGTCCTGTTCATAGGAGGCGCGGATCATTTCACGTACCGGATCCAGGAAACGGTCGGTATAACTCTGCACGGCGCCGAAATCCAGCAACACGATCTGATCCCGCTCGGTACCGCTTTCCTCTAAAAGACGTATACGGTAATTGCCGAAGTTGGGATCGGTCTGGATCTCGTTCCAGATAAACAGTTCACTGAGAAACAGCTCCAGTGACGCCACCCCCAGTGCAGAACGCCGCTCCAGTGACAGGGACTGTACCGGTTGCGAACTGACGGAATAGCCGGACTCATAGGTGGTGGCAATCACATGGGGCGAGGAATAGCGGTCCACCACGCGGGGGACCACAAAACGCGGGTCATCCTGCAGCTTCAGGCGGAAAGACTCGGTGGTGCGCGCTTCCAGCTGGTAATCCACCTCACGGTGCATCATGGCCCGCACCTCTTCCAGCCATTCGTCAAAGTCCGCACCGAAAGAGACCACCCGCATGATCTTGAGCATCTGGGCTACGGAGTTGAGGTCACTGTCCACAGCATCCGCCACACCGGGGTACTGCACCTTGAGCACCATCTCAAGGCCGTCCTCAACACGACGTGCCCGGTGCACCTGTCCCAGTGAGGCGGCACCAATGGGCTCTTCATCCACCACCAGCTCGGCCAGGCGCTTCTCACCCATTTCCTGCACCAGTGTGCGGCGTATGGCCCCCCACTCCAGAGAGCAGGTCTGGTCCTCCAGTGTGTGCAGTGCCTCGGTGACCTCCGGTGGCAGGAAATGCTCACCGTAAAGGGCCATCACCTGGCCGATCTTCACCACACTGCCCTTGAGCTTGCCCAGTTCCTCCACCAGCAGCCCCGCCTGACGAGTCAGCATGTCACTGCGGCGGGCCTCACGGCGCTCCTTGCTGCCAAACCAGTTGGTGGCATAGTGTCCCGCCACCCGGGTGCCGGCAAAGAGTCCGGCGCGGGTCAGGCTCAGACGGCGCTCGAAGCTGCCGGTCTTGATGCGGTCGACGGTACTGCGGGGCTTGTCTGCTGCCATGGCAACCTCGTTTACTGGGATTGCGGAAGTCCATCCGTCAGGCTATGGGCGTTACTACGCTCGGAGTAACCAAAAGTGCTCACCAGCTGCTCCAGCAGCACCGGAGCCACCTGTGCCGTGCTAATGCCGGCAATCCGGTCGGACATCTGAGTGACCGGCATGCCCGCATGGCCACAGGGATTGATACGCTGGAAAGGCGACAGATCCATGGCCACATTCAGGGCCAGGCCATGGAAGGCGCAGCCACGGCGCACCCGCAGACCCAGTGAGGCGATTTTCTCCTCCCCCAGGTACACCCCCGGGGCATCACTGCGGGGATGGGCCTCGATGTGCCAGTGGGCCAGTGTGGCCACCAGTGCCTGCTCGAGACAGCTGACCAGATCCCGCACCCCCAGTCCACGGCGCTGCAGGTCAATCAGTGTGTAGACGGTGATCTGTCCGGGGCCGTGGTAGGTGACCTGGCCGCCCCGGTCCACCTGCACCACCGGGATATCCCCCGGCGCCAGCAGGTGCTCGGCCTTGCCGGCCTGCCCCTGTGTGAAGACCCGTTCGTGCTCTAGCAGCCACAGCTCATCCACCGTGTTCCCATGGCGCTGGTCGGTAAAGGCCTGCATGGCCTGCCAGACGGGCACATAGGGCTGCCGCCCCAGCTGACGGATCAGGACCCGGTCGCGGGGGCTGCTCATAGCACCATATGCACAAGGCCGCTGGCTTTAAGTTCCGCAAACAGGGCCTTGAGCTGATCCTCACCGGTGGCTCTCAGGGTCAGGCGCAAAGAGCAGAAACGCCCGTTGCGGCTGGGCTGGCTGGTCAGTGTCCCTGGCTGGAAATCCGGGTCGTGTTTCTGCACCAATGCCGTCACCACCGACTCCAGTTGCGGTGTGGCGTCGCCGATGACCCGTACCGGATAATCGCAGGGGAATTCCACTAAGGGGGGTTGTTGTTCACTCATGAGCGTATTCTAGCATGGAGCAGGCCCCCTGGGCATGGGGGCCTGTGCAGGGGACACTCCCGTGGCACGGCGCAACGGGGCGCTCAGTGCCAACGGCGGCTCAGCAGGTCAGCGGGTCCAGCCCGGGGCCACTAGCTGAACAGCCGGGAAAAGAACAGCTTGAGGCTGTCCCAGAGGCGCTTGAAGAGCCCGCCCTTCTCCACATCCTCGAGTGCCACCAGTGGGCGCTCGGCCAGCAACTCACCGTTGAGGCTGATGGACAACTGGCCGTATTCCTCACCCGCCTTCAGTGGCGCCTTGAGTACGGAGTCCACCTCCACGGTGGAGTCCAGCTGATCGCGGCTGCCACTGGGTATGCTCAGATTCAGGTCCCCGGACAGACCCAGCGCCACGCTGTCCTTCTGACCGCCCCAGACCCGTGACTCCATGACCGGCTCAGAGGCGGCAAACAGCTGGTGACTCTCGAAATAGCGGAATCCGTAATTCAGCAGCTGCTGGACTTCACGGGCACGGGCCTCGTCGCTGCTCGCCCCCATCACTACGGCCACCAGCCGGGTATCCCCCCGCTTGGCGGAGGCCACCAGACAGTAGCCGGCCTCTTCGGTGTGGCCGGTCTTCAGTCCGTCCACGGACTCATCCCGCCACAACAGGCGGTTGCGGTTGGGCTGGCGGATACCGTTGTAGGTGTAGTAGCGCTCGCTGTACATCTCGTAGCTTTCCGGGAAGTCCTCAATTTTGGCTTCCGCCAGCAGGGCCATATCGTAAGCGGTGGAATACTGGTCCGGGTGAGGCAGACCGGTGGCATTGGCAAACTGGCTGTTTTCCATGCCCAGCTGCTGTGCCTGCTGGTTCATCAGCTCGGCAAAGGCCTTTTCACTGCCGGCGATGTGCTCCGCCAGTGCCACACTGGCGTCGTTGCCGGACTGGATCACCACGCCCCGCATGAGATCCTCCACCCGCACACGGGTGCCTTCCCGCACAAACATGCGGGAGCCACCGGTGCGCCAGGCGCTCTCACTGATGCGGATTTCATCGTCCAGGTCCAGGCGCCCCTCCGCCATTTCACGGTCTGCGATGTAGGCAGTCATCATCTTGGTCAGGCTGGCCGGTGGCAGTCGCACGTGCATGTCCCGTTCCACCAGGACACGGCCACTGCGGGTGTCCATCAGCACATAGGATTTGGAGGCCAGATCCGGCGGTGAGGGAATCAGGGACTGCTGGGCCCAGGCTACGGGTGAAAGCAGCAGGGCGATCGCGAAAACGAGAATCAGGGGAGGTCTAGCCATGGTTTTTCAACACATCCGTAGTGGGTCAGTAGGTCATTCATTGCCAGGGTTCTCAGTGGGGCGGCGCAGGATCAGCGCCTGCCCCATCCGGGCATCCAGTATCCGGCTCCGCTCTTCCTCGGCCAGTGCCATGCTCTCCAGGGGGCCGACACGCACACGGTGCACGGCGCCGTCAGCACTGGTGAAAACGCCCACGGGGGCCTCCACAAGGGACTGCAACTGCTCCCTGAGGGATTCCGCCGCCTCCAGGCGGCCAAAGGCGCCCACCTGGATAAAGAGGCTCTGCCGGTCCTGTAACCCGCTCTGGCGCTCCCGGGAGTGGGGCTCCGCCTGGCTCACCGTATCCGGGACAACTTCCGGTGCGGCCGGGTCGAAACGCTCATTATCAGGCTCAGTGGCCACGGCTTCAACCTCCACCCGCGCCGTTCCCTGGCCCTGGAAGCCAAGCACATGGGCGGCGGCGAAGGACAGGTCGATCAGACGGTCCCCGTGGAAGGGGCCCCGGTCATTGACCCGCACTATGGTGCTCTTGCCGTTGTCCAGGTTGGTCACCCGCACATAGGTGGGCAGTGGCAGGCTGCGGTGGGCGGCACTGAGGCTGTACATGTCGTAGATTTCGCCATTGGACGTCCTGTGTCCGTGGAACTTGGCGCCGTACCAGCTGGCAATGCCCTGCTGGCGGTAACCCACGGCGCTGTCCATCACCTCATAGCTCTCTCCCCAGACCGTATAGGGCGAGGCGTTGCCACCACGGCTGGGTGGCTCGTAGCGGGGCTGTGGCACCACCACGGTGGCGGGGTCAAAATCCCGGTCGCCGGCGCTGTCCTGATCCTGGGTGTAGCGGGAATCGGAACGGCGCTCATCCGGCGGCGGAGGTGAGGCGCATCCGGCCAGCAGTGACAGGATCAGCAGGGGTAACGCGACACGGCGCATCAGCCCTCGTCCCCCTCATCCAGAGTCCGTGAAAGCTGATAGACCGCCATGGCGTACAGGTCACTGTGGTTGTAGCGGGTGATCACGCGGAAGTTCCGGTACACCAGCCAGTGCTCGGGGCCCTCCGCCCCTTTCAGTGTCAGCAGCCTGGCAGCGGCGGCATTGTCACGCTCAGGGGGCAGCTCCATGCCACGCACGCGGAAATCCGAGACGGTGTGGGGCAGGTCCAGCCCCTCATGGGTCAGCTCGCGGAGAGTCCCGGCGGAAGGCTCGACCCGGTCCGCCACAGGCCCGCCCCG
>JAWWAC010000005.1:0-103736 GCA_033721915.1 Oleiphilaceae bacterium | reverse complement strand
CCCGCCAGACAGCTTCAGACTGCCGCACCCATGGGTGGCGACAGGCTTTGAGTATGTTATAAACAGCGGTGTGCACAGACACTGTGTCACAGCGAGGGCCGCAGCGCCCGATCCGGAATGCCACGGAGACGCATCCCTGGAGCACTGATTCAAGGGTTTGTGCCCGCCTGCACGGCGGCAGGAACCCTTGCATCAGTGTTGCCCTGATGCCCCGTGGCGAAGAGTGAAAACCAGCCAGACTTCTGGCCAGAAAACCATGCTGAGGAGCAACCGTGAATCCTGTCAAAAAGAGCTTTAAACTGGGCGACTCCGACGTCACCCTGGAAACCGGTCGTATTGCCCGCCAGGCCACCGCCTCGGTGCTGGTGACCATGGACGACACCTCCGTGCTGGTGGCCGTAATGGCCGCCAAAGAGGCCCGTCCCGAACAGCCGTTTTTCCCGCTGTCCGTGCACTACGTGGAAAAGACCTACGCCGTGGGCAAAATCCCCGGTGGCTTCTTCAAGCGGGAAGGGCGTCTTTCCGAGAAGGAAACCCTCACATCCCGCCTGATCGACCGGCCCATACGCCCGCTCTTCCCCAAGGGCTTCATGAACGAAGTGCTGGTGATGTGCACCGTGATGTCCTCCAACAAGAATATGGACCCGGACATCCCCGCCATGATCGGCGTCTCCGCCGCACTGTCCATCTCCGGCGTGCCCTTCGGTGGCCCCATCGGTGCCGCCCGTGTGGGCTTCACCGCGGAAGGGGGTTACACACTCAACCCCACCTATTCGGATCTGGAAAGCTCCGACCTGAACATGGTGGTGGCGGGCACCAAAGACGCCGTGCTGATGGTGGAGTCCGAGGCGGACTGCCTGACGGAAGACCAGATGCTGGGTGCTGTGCTGTTCGCCCATCAGGAAATGCAGCCGGCCATCCAGGCCATTGAGGAATTTGCCGCGGATGTGGCCACCCCCGCCTGGGACTGGCAGCCGCCCCAGGAAAACACCGCCCTGCTGAAAAGCATCCGTGAGCGTTTCACCGACGCCATCAGCGAGTGCTACACCATCAGCGACAAGCTCAAGCGCCAGGAAAGCCTCAAGGCACTGCGCAACGAGGTGGTGGAGGCCCTGGCTTCCGGTGACGACGCCGAGTACAGCGAAGCGGAAGTGAAAGAGTACTTCGGCAAAGTGGAGAAGAACATCGTCCGCAGCCGGGTACTGGATGGCCAGCCCCGCATCGACGGCCGTGACAACAAGACCGTCAGGCCCATTAACGTGGAAGTGGACGTGCTGCCCAATGTGCACGGCTCGGCCCTGTTCACCCGTGGTGAGACCCAGGCCATCGTCGCCGCCACACTGGGCACCGCCCGTGACGCACAGATCATTGATGCCCTGCACGGCGAGAGCAAGGACCCCTTCCTGTTCCACTACAACTTCCCCTCCTACTCCGTGGGTGAAGTGGGTCGTGTGGGTCCCCCGGGCCGCCGTGAAATCGGCCATGGCCGTCTGGCCCGCCGTGGCGTACAGGCCGTGATGCCCACCCAGGAGGAGTTCCCCTACACCGTACGTGTGGTCTCCGAGATCACCGAGTCCAACGGCTCCAGCTCCATGGCCTCGGTCTGTGGCAGCAGCCTTGCGCTGATGGACGCCGGTGTGCCCATCAAGGCGCCGGTGGCCGGTATCGCCATGGGCCTGGTGAAGGACGGCGAGCGCTTTGCCGTGCTCACGGACATACTGGGTGACGAGGACCACCTGGGTGACATGGACTTCAAGGTGGCCGGTACCCCGGACGGCGTGACGGCACTGCAGATGGACATCAAGATCGCCGGCATCACCGAGGAGATCATGGAAATCGCCCTGGAGCAGGCCCACCAGGCCCGTCACCACATCCTGGGTGAAATGGGCAAGGTGATCAGCACCCCCCGTGCCCAGGTGGCGGACAACGCCCCCAGCATGATCAGCATGAAGGTCGGCCAGGACAAGATCCGCGACGTGATCGGCAAGGGTGGCGCTGTGATCCGTGGCCTGTGCGAGGAGACCGGTGCCTCCATCGACATCGAGGACGACGGCCAGATCCGCATCTACGCGGAGAACGCCAGCCAGGCGGAAGAGGCCAAGCGCCGCATCCAGGAGATCACCGCCGAGATCGAGGTGGGCAAGATCTACTCGGGTCGCGTTGAGCGCATCGTGGACTTCGGTGCCTTCGTCAACCTGCTCCCGGGCAAGGACGGTCTGGTGCACATCTCCCAGATCTCCGACCGCCGTGTCGAGTCGGTCAGCGACGAGCTGCAGGAAGGCCAGACAGTGCTGGTGAAAGTGCTGGACGTGGACAACCGTGGCCGCGTCAAGCTGAGCATGAAGGAAGTGGAAGAAGGCGCCAAGCCGGACGCCGTCACCAGCGAGTAAGGCCAGGCCCGGCAACGGGCCCTGAACAGCCACTGCTCATAAAGCCGTGCGGGTTTTCCCACACGGCTTTTTTTGTGCCGGATGTCTTATGCCACAAGAGCCATGCAGCGGGACGCATCCCGGAGGAAAAACCAAACGTAAGGATTCAACAACCCCAACAAGACCCGGACCGGAGCCGCTTCCCATGAAACTGTATCAGCCACTGATGGTGATGGGTGCATTGTGCTTGTCCCCCCTTCTTGCGGCCCAGCAGGCCGATTCCTCACTGGATGCCCTGGAACCACTGGTGGTGAACGCCAACCGCATCAACCAGGCCATCGAGGACACGTCGGTGCCGGTCAGCGTGGTGGACCGCACCGAACTGGACCGCCGGCAGGCCCGTGACCTGTCGGATGTTCTGAGGGACATCCCCGGTGCCACAGTGGCCGATGGCCCCCGTCGCGATGCACTGATGCCCAGTATCCGGGGCCTGAGTGATGGCCGCGTGGTGGTCCGCATTGACGGGGCACGGCAGAACTTCCAGCTCAACCACCGTGGCCAGACCTATATCGATCCCACGCTGCTGCAGCGGGCGGAAGTGCTGCGCGGGCCCGGATCGACCCTCTTTGGCAGTGGCGCCATCGGGGGTGTGGTGAACTTCAGCACACTGGACCCACGGGACCTGCTGGAGGCCGAGGCCGGCGTGGGCGGTCAGGTCGGTCTGGGTTACGGCTCCGTCAACCAGGAACGTCGCGCCAGCGGCACACTGGTGGCCGCCGGTGACACACTGGACGTTCTGGGCAGCGTGACCCGAAGCCGCAGCGGGGATTACCGGGACGGGGACGGTGGGACAATCGAGTTTTCCGGATCGGACATCCACTCAGGCCTGTTCAAGCTGGGCTGGACGCCGGACGACTTCACCCGGGTCACTCTGGGCTACCTGGCCTTTGACGATGACAGCCAGAGCCGCACCACCGCAGACCGCCCCCGTGGCGATGAGGTGAACCGAAACAACCGCCAGCAGACAGTGACAATGAACTACCAGCGGGATTTGCGGGACAATGTTCAGGACCTGGATGTCACGGTGTATTTCACCGACCTGGACCAGCGGGAAAGAAATCTGGAGAACGGTGATGTCACCCGCAACCAGCTGGACACACTGGGTATCGATGCCTTTAACACCAGCCGCTTTACCACCGGACAGGTCTTTCATCAGCTGACTTACGGGCTGGAATCCTACCGTGACAGCCAGCAGGGCACCGAGAACGGGCAGGAGCGGCTGAGTTTCTCCAACGCCACACAGGATACCGTCGGGGTCTTTGTGCAGGATCAGATGATGCTGACGGAGCGCACCGATCTCACACTGGGCACTCGGTATGACCGCATCCGCCAGCGCGCCGAACGTGATGGCACGGAGCGGGTCAACTATTACGCTTTTTCACCACAGGCCATACTGGCCTACCAGCTGGGTGGCGGCATCGGTGTCTTTGCCAGCTACGCCGAGGCCTTCAGGGCGCCCGGGCTGCGTGAGCTGTATGTGGGGGGTGAGCACTTTCCGGGCAACGAGTTTGTGCCCAATCCGGACCTGGACGCGGAAGAGGCGGCCAACAAGGAAGCGGGTGTCACCTATTTCAACCGGGGTGTGCTGGCAGCCAATGACCGGTTGCGGGCCCAGCTGAGCCTGTTCCAGAACGACATCGATGACTTTATCCAGCAACTGGTCCGCCGCGATGACGCACCGTCCGGACTTGAGAACACCACCCGCTTCGAGAACGTGGCCCAGGCCCGCCTGCGTGGCGCGGAATTCGAGCTGACCTACGAGCACCCCGGTCACCGTGTCAATGTGGCGGTCACCCACCTCCGTGGTGATGACCGCAGGGCGGACCAGCCACTGGAAGGCATTGCCGGTGATGAGGTGTCTGTCTCCTACGCACGCCTTCTGAGCGAACCCAGCCTGGAGCTGGGGGTGCGGGGCCTGGCCGTGGCGGCACAGGACCGGCTGCCTGAGACCACCGACCCGGATGCACCGGAGCCCAGCCACGGCTACGGCACACTGGACCTGTTTGCCAACTGGTCGCCGTTGAAAACGTTCAGCGCCAGCCTGCGTGTGGACAATCTGCTGGATCGCACCTACCGTCGCGGCAATGCACTGGTCAACAGTCCTGGTCGTAACGTCCGTGTCAGTGGTGAATACCGCTTCTGATGGCACAATGGCTTGCGGCCATACGGGTCAGCAGGTTTCACCTTTTTCCGCTCAAAGGAGTTTCAGGCAATGCAGAACCCTGGCAAAAAATGCATCACTGGCGCAATCCTGCTGGCAGCCATAACACTGCCAGGCCTGACCTACGGGCACTACTCATGGGTTGCCCCGGAGTCACTGACCACGGAGACCGGTTCAGATGTGTCGCTGGTGTTCGGATGGGGTCACCACCCGGGGGAGGGAGACAGCCTTGAGGCGGGGCGCATGGCCTCACTGTCCCATTGGGGCCCTGACGGGCAATGGCAGGGGTTGCCACTGCATGGGAGCGACCGGCTCGGCAGCGGGACTCTGAGCGAGCCCGGCATCCATACACTGGCCGCTCAACAATCCCGCAGCTACTGGAGCCGGACCGTGGAAGGGGGCCGCCGTGGATCATTGCGTGAGTACCCCAATGCCAGCCGCTGCAGCTACAGCAACAACGCCAGCAAGGCCATTATTCAGGTGGGTGAGAGCGACAGGGGGGCCGAACAGGTGGCCGTGCCACTGGGGCAGCCACTGGAGATTGTGCCTCAGGCACTGCCCGCCAGCCTGGAGAAAGGGCAGCCCGTCAGGGTTCAGGTCCTGCTCCATGGAGCCCCTCTGGGGGATGCCACCGTCACTGCCTACCGTGGAGATCACAGTGAGGAGAGAACGGCAGACAACGGGACCACGGATGCCAGGGGCATGGCGTCACTGGATCTGGCAACGGGGCATGCCTGGCTTCTGCACGTGGAAGCGGCGGTCCCTTTCCACGACCAGAGCCTGTGCCATGAACACAGCCTCAATGGCACTGTGATGTTCACACGCTAGTGTCGCCGCCCTGCTCAGGCGCTTTTGCGGCGCCCAGCCAGCAGGGCGGAGATCAGCCCGGCATTCACCAGAAGGCTCAGCAACAAGCCACCCAGCAGCCAGGCCGGAGGCACGGACAGTACCTTTGGCGCATCCACCGCCATGCCCTCTGCGGACACAGAGACAGTGGCTCTGACCTGATGGCCTGCGTCGTCCTCGCCCATCAGGGTCCAGTCACCGGGGCGGTCGGGCACAAAGGCAAAGCGCCCGTTCTGATCCGCACGGCCCACCTGGTAGGGGGCGTCGCTGCCCGGTGGCAGCACCTTCACTTCCGCCCCGGTCATGGGCTCGCCCAATGCGTAGGCAAAGCGGACCGCCACGGACTCCTCCTCCACCGGCTCAAAGCCGGCCCCATGGCCCATGGCCGTTAACGGTAACAGCAACAGCCCCGCCATCAGCAATCCTGTGATTCCCCGTGTAACCGTCAAAACAAACCCTCCAGTCGTAAATCGAAAACCCGGCTCAGCAGCCAGACCAGGCCCAGCAGTGCGGCCAGTACCGAGCCCGGCACCACCACGCCGTGGCGGTACCAGGCCTGTCTCCTGGCCAGGAACGCCAGTGGCATAAAGGCGGCGGCAATCAGTATCTGCCCCCCTTCCACCCCCAGGTTAAAGCCCAGGAGTGCCAGCACCAGGGCACTGTCCGGCAGGCCCAGCCCGGACAGCACACTGGCGTAGCCGGCGCCATGAATCAGCCCGAAGCCAAAGCCCAGCATCCACAGCCGTTCACGCACCAGCGGTGTCAGGTTGTTGATGGCGGCAAACACAATGGTGCCCGCCACCGTGGCCTCCACCCAGCGGCTGGGCAGCTGCAGCCAGTCCAGTGAGGCGGCGGTCAGTGACAGGGCATGGGCCAGTGTAAAGGCGGTGATGATTTTGGTGATGTCCCAGAATGCCCGCCGTCCCGATGGGGCCGGTATCCAATGGCCCTGTTCACGGCGCAGAACGGCGGGCAGCAGAAGGCACAGCAGAAACAGCAGGTGATCCAGTCCGGCCCAGATATGCCAGGCTCCTTCCCGCAGGTAACGGACAAACAGCGCTCCGCTGCCGGCCACACCCCCGGTCACCTCTACCCGGTTGCGGTCCGGTGAGAAGATGCTGCTGTGAACACCTCCAAACTCCAGATAGAACAGCCCCCGGTGGCTGGGGTCGATCTCGAACAGAAAATCGTAGCTCACCTCCAGGGACTGGGGTGCAGCGGGACACTCACCCTGCAGGCTTACGGCGGCATAGAGCCCGTCGGAGTGCTCCGACAGGGCCATCTGATGGGGGGAAAGACTGCAGTTGGCGCCATCACCAGTGACCTGCAGCGACCGGCGCAGACGGGTAAAGATGCGCGACTCCGAGGCTTTCACTTCCTGCCAGCGGATGCGTCCGTCGCCGTCCTGGTCCAGATCCAGCATTTCATGCAGGTCTCTCAGGGCCAGGTCCCAGCGACCCTCCAGGCTGGCTCCGTCCACGGTGAGCTGAAGATAGCTGTCGCTGGGCTTGTGGGCCTGTGCCGGAAGGCTGACCAGGCAGGCCAGCAACAGCAGCCAGGCCAGTGAAGGCGCGGCCAGTGGCCGTTTCAGCATCATGGACGGTCTCCGTCGGTGGCCATGGCGGGGTCTGTGACGGCGGAGGCTTCAATGCGTGCCACCAGCGGCTCCAGCCGCACATCGGTCACGCCGTGGCCGCGCATCCAGCGTACCGCCGGCAGTGCCTGTCCCGGCGCCTCAGCGGCCAGGGCGGATTCCAGCAGTATGCGGGCATCCAGTGGCTCACGCTGGTTGCGGAAGTTGTCACGGGCCATCCACAGGGCCTCGCCGGGGGCGTTCTCCAGGTGCAGCTGGAACATCGCCGCCTCCCGGTGGTGCACGGCGCCGCCCCGCTCCCGCTCCGCGGCGAAACGGGCACGCAGCTCGCTCTTGTGTTCTTCCAGGGGGGCCGAGGCGGCTTCCAGACCCTGATCCAGTCTTTGTTTCTGTGCCAGCGCCAGCCGCAGCAGGCTGCCGTCGCTGTCGGCAAAATCCGCCAGCAGTGTCAGCACCTCATCCGGGCGCCCCTGATCCAGCAGCCAGTCGGCAAAGGCATTGGCCAGATAACGGTCGGGGCGCTCTGAGGCGACCTTCAGGGCCTGTCGGTACTGGTCTTCCGTGTCTGCACGGCCAAGGCGCTCCGCGATCTCTGCCCGCACCGTCAGTGCCCAGACCAGGGTGTTGTCATCCACACCCTGTTGCGGGATCTGTGACAGCAGCTCGAAGGCCCTCCCGGCGGAGCCGGTGAGGCTGGCCGGGGTGGCGGAGCAGGTCAGTGCGGTGATGCGCAGCCCCAGGCGGCTCAGTCGGGCGCAGTCTTCCAGTGCCGCCTGGTAGCGGGCCTGTACGGTGTGGATGATGGCCCGGGTGAGGCGTGCCTGTGCATGGTTCGGGTCCCGTTCGATCACCGTATCCAGATCCCTCATGGCGGCGTCGAAACGGTGGCGGTACTGGAAAATGGTGGCTCTCAGCACACGCACCTGCAGTGGCGGTTCGTTCATGTCCCACCAGTGGGAGAGGGCGCCTTCGGCGTAGCCGAAAAAACGGGGGTCGTCCTGGCGCCGCCCCTGTTCGATGGCGCGCCGTGCCAGGTCCAGGGCCAGTGACAGGTCGTCCGGCTGCTCAAGGAGCGTTTGCCGGTCCTCACGCAGTGACTGCCAGGCGGCATCGTCCCTGGGGTTGACCTTCAGCAGGGTCTGCTCCGGGTCCTTCGGCACAAAGGTCTCCGGCATGGTGCTTGCCAGTGACGGGAAGGCCGTGGCCAGCAGCAACGGGGCGCACAGCAACAGGGGTCGGACGTGATGGAAAAACATGAAAGCGCTCCGTGTCAGGTCTGTTGCTTACGGTTCCGTGCCGCTGTGGGATGCGTGTGAGCATAGCAGATTCACGGGCACTGGCGCTGGAAACCGGGTCTGACAGGGGCAGGTCGGTCGGGATTGCCTGGCAGGCATAAAAAAGCCGCCAGGAGCCTGGCGGCAAAAAGGGCATCTACTCAGACGACAGATTCTGAGGCCGGGTTGCGAGGCCCGACAGTTGCAGTCTAACGGGGGTCACAGCCTGTCCCATAGGTAATTCCCCCTACGTCAGGGAGTCCTTACCCTTACTGTGAGCCCTGTCGCAATTAATGAATGCGATCGTCCCGCCGTGGCTTGTCCTCGAAGCAGATCTTGAACACCTCGTTGAAATCCTCGGCGAAATGCACCTCCAGGCCTTCCCGCAGATACTCCGGCAGCTCCAGATAATCGCTCTCGTTGGCCTTGGGCAGTATCAGAGTCGGAATCTTCTGACGCCGCGCGGCGATCACCTTCTCCCGGATGCCACCCACCGCCAGCACCTGTCCGGTGAGTGTCAGCTCCCCGGTCATGGCCAGTGGCCGGTGCACCGCCTCCTGACGGGCCAGTGACAGCAGAGCCACGGCCATGGTGACACCGGCGCTGGGGCCGTCCTTGGGGGTGGCTCCTTCCGGCACGTGCAGGTGCACAAAGGCCCGGTCAAAGAAGCTGGTGTTGCCCTTGTAACGCTTCAGGTGCGAGGAAATGAAACTGTGGGCAATGCTGGCGGACTCTTTCATCACATCCCCCAGCTGGCCGGTGAGCTTGAAGCCCCGCTCCTGGCTGTGGATGCGGGCCGCTTCCACCGCCAGTGTGGCACCGCCCATGGCGGTCCAGGCCAGACCGGTGACCACGCCCACGCCACGCAGGGGTTTTTCCTTGCGGAACACCGGCTGGCCGAGATAGCCCGGCAGGTCCTTCACGCCGATGCGCATGGTCTGGTCCGGCTCCTCCAGAAGGCGCACGATGCCCTTGCGCAGGATCTTGTGCAGCTGCTTCTCCAGGTTGCGCACCCCGGCCTCCCGGGCGTAACCCTCCACAATCTGGCGTATGGCCCCCTCCGTGACGTCCAGGGTTTTCTTCTTCAGCCCGGCACGGCGCAGCAGCTTGGGCAGCAGGTGGTGCTTGGCAATGGCCACCTTCTCATCGGTGATGTAGCCCGAGAGGCGGATGGTGTCCATGCGGTCCAGCAGCGCCTGCGGGATGGTGTCCAGCTGGTTGGCGGTGCACAGGAACAGCACCTTGGACAGGTCCAGGCGCAGGTCCAGATAATGGTCCAGGAATTCGCTGTTCTGCTCCGGGTCCAGGCACTCCAGCAGGGCCGAGGCCGGGTCTCCCTGGAAGGAGTGGCCCAGCTTGTCGATCTCATCCAGCATGATCACCGGGTTCTCCACCTTCACCTCTTTCAGCGCCTGGACAAACTTGCCCGGCATGGCGCCGATGTAGGTGCGCCGGTGGCCCTTGATCTCCGCCTCGTCGCGCATGCCCCCCACAGAGAAACGGTAGAATTTGCGCCCCAGTGCGTCGGCCACGGAGCGTCCGATGGAGGTCTTGCCCACGCCCGGGGGGCCCACCAGCAGCAGTATGGAGCCGGAGATGCCGCCCTTGAAGGTGCCCTCGGCGAGGAATTCCAGTATGCGGTCCTTGATGTCGTCCAGCCCGTCGTGGTCCCGGTCCAGCACCCGGCGGGCCTCTTTCAGGTCGAAACGGTCCTGTGAGTGCTGCCCCCAGGGCAGCTCCGTGAGCCAGTCCAGGTAGTTGCGGGTAACGGCAAACTCCGGCGAGCCCTGCTCAAGCACCGAGAGCTTGTTGAGTTCCTCGTCGAAGCGTTTCTGTACATTCTCCGGCGGGTCCAGTGCCTTCATGCGCTGGCGGAACATGTCCGAGTCCGCGGTCTTGTCGTCCTTGGTGATGCCCAGCTCGCGCTGGATGATCTTGAGCTGCTCCCGCAGGAAGAACTCCCGCTGGTGCTTCTGCACCCGGTCGTTCACCTCCTCGGTGATCTGGGCCTGCAGCTGCGCCACCTCGTGCTCCTTGCGCAGCAGCAACAGCACCTTCTCCATGCGCTCCAGCAGCGGCACGGTGTTCAGCACATCCTGCAACTCGCTGCCACGGCCACTGGTAATGGCGGCGCCGAAGTCCGCCAGTGGCGAGCTGTCATCCGGACCGAAACGGGAGAGATAGTGTTTGACCTCCTCGCCGTACAGGGGGTTGGTGCGCAGCAGCTCCTTCACGGAGCTGATAATGGCCAGTGTGTAGGCCTTGAGCTCTTCCCGGGGCTCCGCCGGCTCATCCGGGTAGCTCACCTCCGCCAGGTAGGGCGGTGTGCGCCGCAACCAGTGACGGATACGGAAGCGGCGCAGCCCCTGTGCGATAAACTGCACCTTGCCCTTGTCACGCTTGATATTGTGCACCCGCACGGCACAGCCCATGGTGGCCAGCTGCTCCGGCTCCGGCAGAGTGTCGTTATTGTCCTGATCGGAGTCCTCGGCGTTCTCCACAAAGCACAGCCCCACAGCCAGGTGCTGGGTGTTCTCCAGCCGCTGCAGTGTCTCGTCCCAGGGGTCCTGATTGAGTACTACGGGCTGGACCTGTGCCGGCATAAAGGGGCGCCCCTGCACGGGCAGTATCATCAGGCGCCTTGGCAGCACCTCGTTGGGCAGTGCCAGTTGCTGGCGGTGTTCGTCTTCCCGGCTGATGTATTCAATATTGTCGTGATCACTCATAATCGGGACAAGGCTCCAAAGCTGTGAGTCTGACTGTTAATGTGCAGGCAAAGACCGCAAAATCAACCAGAACTGTTATTGCTACTGTTTTAATACCGCAAACGATCAACGGAGAGACCCGGATCCATGAGCGAATCCCCCGTGATTTTTGATGTCACCCTGCAGAATTTCCAGGAAAAAGTCCTCACCGCCTCCAGCTCGGTGCCGGTGCTGCTGAGTGTTTACGCCGACTGGGCGGAGCCCTGCAAGCAGCTTCAGCCGGTGCTGGAGAAGCTGGCCGGCGAGTATCAGGGTGCCTTTGTGCTGGGCGTGATCAACGCCGACCAGCAGCAGGACCTGGTGGCACAGCTGCAGGTGCAGAGCCTGCCGGATGTGAAGCTGGTGAAAGACGGCGGACTGGTGGAGCAGATCAGCCAGGTGCTGCCGGAGGCGGATATCCGCAAGCTGCTGGACAAGCACGTGGAGGCCCCCAGGGAGAGCGACCGGGACCGGGCGCTGCGCCTCTGGCAGGAGGGGGATCTGGATGAGGCACTGGCAATTTACGCGGAGCTCAACCACCAGAACCCGGAGGACTACGAGGTGCTGGTGAATATCGGCCTGATCCAGGCCGAGCAGGGGGAGCTGGCCGGCGCCCGTCAGATACTGGACAGCCTGCCACCGGAGGAGAAACTGCGTCCGGCGGCCAAGCAGCTGGCGGCCCGGCTGAAGTTCTTCGACGAGACCGGCGACCTGGCCCCGAAGTCCGAGCTGGAGGCCCGGCTGGAGAAAAACCCGGCGGACTGCGACGCCATGCACCAGCTGGCCCAGCACTGCATCCTGAAGGGGGACAACGAAAGCGCCATGCAGTGGCTGCTCAGGGGCATGCAGACGGACAAGCACTACAAGGACGGCGCCTCACAGAAAATGCTGATCGAGCTGTTCGATATGCTGGGCAACAAGGACCCGCTGGTGCGCCAGTACCGGCGTAAAATGTTTACCCTGATGTACTGAACCGTCGCAAGGCGTGAGCCATGCAAAGGCGCTCGGACTGCCCCTGTTTCAGTTTTGTCTTACGATGTTTGGGAGTAAACCCCGCCGGTTTATCCCCAAGCCAGCGGGCAAACTCTGCCAGTTCCGGGATGGCCAGGAGTGACTCCCGGGTATTGTGATGGAGACCGAGCTGCTGCTCGTTACGCAGGCTGTGGATCATGTGGTGGCAGGGTCGGCAGACCCACAACAGGCGCCCCAGCCGGGTCTGCCGGTCAAATTGCTCGCGGATGCGTTTTTTGCGATGCAGACGCCGGGGAATCAGGTGATGGCGGGTCAGCTCGGGACCCTGGCGGAGGCACAGCTGGCAATGATCGGGTGCTGAGGGTAAATGCATAAGCCGGGCTGTTCGGTGGCCAGTTAACCGGGGGAGTACCCGAATGACCTGGATACTGTTCCAAAAAATAGCGATTGCCATGGCCGAAAAAAAGCCCACAGCCATTACCCGGACACCATTAACCACACTCTTCCATAAATGCCAGCAACCGCTCGCGCACATCCTCCGCCTGGGTGCTCTCAGTGTGGCCGCCCTTGAGGGGCTGGAACAGCTTTGGCTCACTGGCGGCCTGGTACAGGGACTCGCCATGATGGAAAGGTATGACCTGGTCCTCGCGGCTGTGGAGGATCAGCAGCGGCCTTGGGCTGATGCCGGCGACCCGGTCAATGGGCCTGTCCTGGTCCGGTACCAGTGACGGTGCGACAAAGCTGAAGGGCCAGAGCAGCCAGCTGTTGCCCATGATCTCTTTCATGATGTCCCGGTAGCCGGTAAAGGCCGCCTCCAGGATCACGCAGTCCCCCTTGCCCCGGTTCTGCCCACGGCCCATGATGCCGGCGGCGATGGCACCGCCCAGGCTCTGCCCGAAAACCACCAGAGGCCCCTGCACCCGCTGTGAACGGCTCAGCCAGTCCAGACCCAGCTGGGCATCCTCAATAGCCCCCGGCAGTCGGGCCTTGCCCTCGGACAGGCCATAGCCCCGGTAATCCAGCAGAAACACCTGGTAGCCCCGCTCCGGCAGCCAGTGCACATTCATCAGGTGGGTGCTGATGTTCTGGGCGTTGCCGTGGAGGAAGTAGACCGTGCCTTTGGGGCTGTCCGTGGCGGCGGGCAGCCACCAGCCGTGGAGGCGCAGACCGTCCTTGTGGATGAGTATCACATCCTCGTAGTCCAGCCCCTGTCGGGCCGGGTTCTGCACCCATTCTGTCTGGGGGTAGAAAAACAGTCCGCTGCAGCCGGTCAGTGTCATAAGAACGGTGATCAGGTTCAGTCGAAGTAATAGTGCCATGCCAGTCGGTACTCCGTTGCGGCCCTGTCACGGCCACCGTCACGCTCCAGGCTGGCACGCAGTGCCTGGTGCCGGCCCAAAGGCAGGTTGAGGGTGGCCGAGGCGCGGTAACGCCGGTCGTCGTTATGGAAGTGTAACCCTTCCGCCGCCAGTCCCAACTGGAAGGATTCCGCATACCAGAGAACGCCGCTGCTCAGACCGGCGGCGGTGGAGACCAGTGGCTTGTGGGCGCTGTTGTTCTCCGCCCTGGCGGTGGCAAAGACATAGGGCAGCAGGGGGCCGGCGCGCCAGCTCAGCCCGGGGCCCCCCTGTAGCTGGCGGGTGAGATGGCGCTTGTCTTCGATAAAGCGCCGGTCCAGTCCGCCGTTCACAAACCAGGAGACGGGTTGGGTGAAGCGGTTGCGGGGGGAGAGTGAGCGGACCGTGACCAGATCCAGCTGCTCCAGCTCAAGACCCTGGCTCTCGCGTTTGCGCAGACTCAGGTTGAATACCTCAATGGCGGCCCCTTCCAGGAAGCCATCCGGGTTGTCCAGCCAGTCGTGGTAGGTCAGGCGATACTGGATCTGGCCAAAGCCATTGCTCTCCTCCACCCCTCCGGACAGAGAGATCCGCTGGGTGCCATGGCCTTCCTCCGGTGGCGCCGGTGGTGTCAGTGGTGCCTGTTCGGGGCTCTTGTGGCTGTTGATCAGCCGCAGCAGGGCCAGTCCGTGGCGGGCGCTGTCCGGGTCCCGTTCTCCGCCACGCTGCTGGAGGCGCAGGTACTCATAGGCAACCCGTGCCACCTGGTGGCGAGTGGTCTCGTCAAGGCTCTGGTATGGGGCTTCGCGGGCCTTGTCGGGGTCGCGGGACAGCGCCACGGCCAGGCGCTGTTCCGGGGCGGACAGGGCTCCGGCCAGGTGGCTCAGCTCGCCGGCCTTGGAGGGGCGGTAGGTGCGCCCGTCGATAAAGCCCGCCCGGTTGAGGTTGCGCACCGTGTCCACGGGGATTTCCGCCATGCGGAAGTCGTCCATCAGGCCGGTGCCTGGCCGTGCCAGGTCGATCAGCTCCAGCAGACGGAACGAGCAGTTCTCGTCCAGAAACAGGTAGTCGAACTGGATATCACGCAGCTCCCAGAGGTGGTCCAGCAGCCAGTCCCGTTCCGGCTCATTGAGGTTCAGTGCGTACTCCCACATCTCCCGGTTTTCCAGGTGGGCGTAGTCCTGGATCTTGCGCACATAGGGCACGATGCTGAAGTGGCCCGGGTAGCCCCCGGCCAGCCCCCGGTAGACGTAGAGTATGGAGTTTTCATCACCGCCCACGGCGGCGCCGAAATTCACCGCCTGGGAGAGCCAGACACCGTCTTCTTCCCGGTCACTGTCTATGCGCAGCAGGGTATGGCCGAACATGGAGGAGGGGCTGTTGAGGTAGGCGGCGGGGAAGACCAGTACCACACGGCTGTCCGGCATGGCCTCACGCCACTGGCGATAATCTTCGCAGTGTCCCAGCCCGCCATCGTCCGGCCACTGGAGCTGCTCCCTGAGGAAACGGTAACGGGCGGGGAAGCGGCAGCGGGCTTCGGACTGGGCCTCCCTCAGCACCCGGACAGAGGCCTGGAGTTCGGTTGAGGCATCACGACGCCCCTGTTCATTGAGAAAAAACGCCTCGTCATCCACATAGCTGCGCCCCTGCCGGCGCCAGGTGCTGCCCTGGTTGATATGCAGCAGTGCCTGCCAGCGCGGGTGCTGGTGCAGTCCTGACAGGTCGCCGGACGGGTCGGTGGCCGCTGTGGTGCCAGAGGACACTCCGCAAAAGACCATCAGGCACAATGCCGCCAGTCGCATGGTTTGAAATCCGGATTTCAGGGAGAGAAGGGAAAGGCCCTGCAAGCGGACACTGACAGGGCCGGGTACCGCCGTGTTTTACACGTTGCTGGCCAGCTGGCCGTCGCGCTTGAGCACAGCCTCGATGTTGGCCATGACTTCTTCGGCGGTGACGTTTTCATGGGTGAAAATGCGGTCGAAGTTCTGGTGCAGAGTGCGGTTGAACTCGGCACGGTCTTGCTGCTTGATGCCCATGGAGACGGACAGTGCCGTCAGTGCTTCGCCTTCACCAATCGCCACGTCCTGGGCCACTTCTTCCAGGACACCTTCCATGGCCAGCAGGTTTTTGCCGCTGTAGCTCAGTGCGCCACTGGTGTCGCAGCCGTTGGTGCCGGAGCTCATGCCGAAGGTCTTGTTGCCGGAGGTGCCGTTGACGATGGTGGCAAGCAGGTGCATCGGAGTGCCGCTGCTGCCTTCAAACAACATGTTGCCCCAGCCACAGCCGGGGCCGCCCGGTGCGTCGGCCTGAACGTTGAACGCAGCGCCAGCGAGTACAGCCGCCATCAGTGTTTTCTTGAATTTCATTGTGCTCTCCAGAGAAGTTGCCGAATTCAATCCTTTAAGCCGGCATAGTGAGCCAGCTCACATAAAGGTAAGCGCTAATTCCCGGCTTTGGCAATAAAAAAGCACGCAATTTTGAGAAAACGCAAAATGTTTAACGAAAAGAGCGCATGAAGGGTTGCGGGGGCCTGATTGCCGCCCCCGCCCCGGGTGAAGGCTCAGCCGTTACCCGCCCGCATGCCGTCGTATTCGTCCTGGTAGAAGAACTTGTCATCACCCAGTGCCGGCTCCAGCTCATGGAGCCAGGTGGCGGTGTCGCTGTATCTGGCGAAGAAGGGGCGCTGCACCCAGTCCGGGTTGCGGCCCTGCAGAAAACGCAGGACAAAGACTTTCTCACCGTGGATCTCGGTGATGCCCTGGACTTCCACCTTGCCGGGTCCGGCGCTCATGGAGGGCCCCCGTGCGGTGCGGGCCAGGCCCGAGACCTGCTTGATGGCGTCACGGTAGATATGGAAGGCTTCCACCAATGGCACCTCAAAGTAGTTCTTGGCGCCGGTGTCCCGCTCCACAAACATGTAGTAGGGAATGATGCCCAGCTGCACTTCCTTCTTCCACAGGCGTGCCCAGTCATCGGCGTTGTCGTTCACGTGCTTGATCAGCGGACCCTGCGCGCGGATTTCCGCACCGGTGGCCCGCACCCGGTAGATGGCCTCCTCGGCGATCTCGGTGTTGATCTCCTGCCAGTGGTTGAGGTGGGCCATCACCGCCACATGTTTGCCGGCGTCCACCAGGCGTGTGAACAGGTCCATCAGCTCGTCCGCGTCCTTGTCCGTGACAAAGCGGTAGGGCCAGAAGGTCAGTGCCTTGGTGCCGATGCGGATGGTCTGGATATGGTCAAACTCCGGTTCCAGCAGTGGCTCCAGGTACTGCACCAGGTTGCGGGTTTTCATCACCATGGGGTCGCCACCGGTGACCAGCAGGTCCGACACCTCGGTGTGTTCCTTGAGGTAACCGTGGAGCTTCTCGGCATCCGTTGAGGAGATCTGCAGGTCCTTGTCCCCCACAAACTGCGCCCAGCGGAAGCAGAAGGTGCAGTAGGAGTGACAGGTCTGGCCCTGTGCCGGGAAAAACAGCACCGTCTCACGGTACTTGTGCTGGATGCCGTCCAGCACCTCGCCATTGAGTGTGGGCAGGTTCATTTCCATCTGCCCGGCGGGGTGGGGGTTGAGCTCGTCGCGGATTTCCCTGGCCACGGCCTTGATGTCTTTCTTGTCCGCGCCGTCACGGTGCATCTGCGCCATGCGCTCGTAATGGGCTTCCCGCAGCATGCCTTTCTGTGGGAATGTGAGCTGGTAGATGGGGTCATCGGGCACATTGTCCCAGTTGATCAGCTCGTTGATGACGTAATCATTGACCCGGAAAGGCAGCACGCTGGCCACTACTTTCATTTCAAAACGGGTGGCTTCAGGAAGCCCCTGTATGGCTTCGATACTGTCCAGCTGGCGGTCTGTGTAGACCTTGAAACGGCGTGCCTCGAATTCCGTGGTGGGTATGCGTTGTGCGAGTGTGACGATTGAGTTCATGGGCCTCCCTACAGGCGGTCAATAAAAGGACGTCTCTTGACTGCCCGGTGGTCTTTGCGGCGTTCTGGACCGCTCAAAATTTGTTCAACAACTGATAAAGGGCGCGAATTATAACCGAAAGTCGATCCATTTTCAGGCCCCCGTCGGCAAACCCGGGCCAGGGCGCGAGCCAATACGGGCCGGGGCCGGCCGGGAATACGGAAAAACCGCCATGATGATCTATGCTTAGAGGGGCTGGGCCCGCATCAATTCCATTCATTGCTGCACACAGGAGAGCTTCATGCGTCAGGACGAGGATCCGACAGAAACCCGGGAATGGCTGGAGGCACTGGAATCGGTCATCGAATTCGAAGGCGTGGAGCGGGCCAATTACCTGCTCAGCAAGCTCTCCGACCGGGCCAGTGCCCACGGCATGCCCATGCCCTATGCCATTACCACCCCCTTTCGCAACAGCATCCATCACCTCAATGAAAGCCGCATGCCGGGGGACATGTTCATGGAGCGTCGCATCCGCTCTCTGATCCGCTGGAATGCCCTGATGACGGTGTTGCGGGCCAACGCCAAGCCCGGCGAGCTGGGGGGGCACATCTCCTCCTTTGCCTCCGCCGCCACCCTGTACGATGTGGGTTTCAACTATTTCTTCCATGCCGGTGACGACAAGCGGGAGGCGGACCTGGTGTATTTCCAGGGCCATGCCGCACCGGGTATCTATGCCCGCTCCTACCTGGAGGGCTATTTCAACGAGGAGGACCTGGACCAGTACCGCCAGGAAGCCGCCAGCCCGGGGCTGTCCTCCTACCCCCACCCCTGGCTGATGCCGGATTACTGGCAGTTCCCCACGGTGTCCATGGGGCTGGGGCCCATCCAGGCCATCTACCAGGCCCATATCATGAAGTACCTGCACAGCCGCGAGCTGGTGGAGACCGGGCAGCGCAAGATCTGGTGCTTTATCGGTGACGGCGAGTGCGATGAGCCAGAGACACTGGGAGCCATCGGACTGGCCGGGCGTGAGAACCTGGACAACCTCATCTTTGTGGTCAACTGCAACCTGCAGCGACTGGACGGCCCTGTGCGTGGCAACGGCAAGATCATCCAGGAGCTGGAAGGCATCTTCCGGGGCGCCGGCTGGAATGTGCTCAAGGTGGTCTGGGGGCGTCACTGGGATCCGCTGTTCGACAAGGACAGCGACGGATACATGCAGGAGGCCATGGACCGCTGCGTGGATGGTGACCTGCAGAACTACAAGAGCCAGGGCCCGGCCTACACCCGCAAGCATTTCTTCGGCCAGAGCCCTGAGACGGCGGAGCTGGTGAAGGACATGAGCGACGAGGAGATCGCCCAGCTCAACCGGGGCGGTCACGACCCCTTCAAGGTCTACGCCGCCTATGACGCCGCGGTGAAACAAAAGGGCCAGCCCACGGTGATACTGGCCCACACCATCAAGGGCTACGGTTTCGGCAAGGCGGGTGAGGCCCAGAACACCGCTCACCAGCTCAAGAAGCTGGACCAGGAGACCATCAAGGCCTTCCGGGACCGCTTTGGCGTGCCGGTGAACGACAAGCAGCTGGGGGATCTGCCCTATTACCGCCCGGAGCCGGACAGCCCGGAAATGCTCTACATGAACAAGCGTCGCAATGACCTGGGGGGCGGCTTCCCCCGGAGGCGCAAGCAGTCACAGCCGCTGCAGATCCCGGACCTGTCACTGTTCGACAAGGTGCTGGAAGGCTCCGGAGACCGGGAAATCTCCACCACCATGGCCTTTGTGCGCATGCTCAACGCCATGGTCAAGGACAAGCGCATCGGCAAGCGGGTGGTGCCCATAGTGCCGGACGAGGCCCGCACCTTCGGCATGGAGGGGCTGTTCCGGCAGATGGGCATCTACACCTCAGAGGGGCAGAAATACACCCCCCAGGACCGTGACCAGATCATGTACTACCGGGAGGACAAGAAGGGCCAGATACTGGAGGAGGGCATCACCGAGGCCGGCTCCATGTCCGCCTGGATGGCCGCCGCCACGGCCTACAGCAACCACGACTACCCGCTGCTGCCGTTCTACATTTTCTATTCCATGTTCGGTTTCCAGCGGGTGGGGGACCTGTGCTGGGCCGCCGGTGACATGCAGGCACGGGGCTTTCTTCTGGGTGGCACCTCCGGGCGCACCACCCTCAACGGCGAGGGGCTGCAGCACCAGGACGGGCAGAGCCATCTGTTTTACAGCGTGGTGCCCAACTGCCTGTCCTACGACCCGGCCTACGCCTGCGAGCTGGCGGTGATCGTCCATGACGGCATGCGCCGCATGTACCAGGACAACGAGAACATCCACTATTACATCACACTGCTGAATGAAAACTACCAGCAGCCGGCACTGCCCAAGGGCGCCGAGGAAGGCATCATCAGGGGCATGTACAAGCTGGAGACACTGAACGTCAAAGGCAAGGCCAAGGCAAAGACCCCCCGTGTGCGCCTGCTGGGCAGCGGCGCGATTCTCAATGAGGTGCGTGCCGCCGCGAAGATGCTGGCGGAGGAGCACAAGGTAGGCAGTGATGTGTGGAGCGTCACCAGCTTCACCGAACTGGGCCGGGACGGCCAGCACGTGGCCCGCTGGAACCGGCTGCATCCGGATGAGAAGCCCAAACAGAGCTATGTCTCAAAGTGTCTGCCCCAGAACGATGAGCCGGTGGTGGCCGCCACGGATTACGTGAAGCTCCACGCCGACCAGATCCGCGGTTTTATCCGCGACCGCTACGAGGTGCTGGGCACTGACGGTTACGGTCGCAGCGACACCCGTGAGGCACTGCGTCGCTTCTTCGAGGTGGACCGCTATTACATCGTGGTGGCGGCACTGGCCTCACTGGCGGATCAGGGGGTGCTGGATAACAAGGTGGTGCTGGAGGCCATGCGTGCCTACAACATCGACCGCAACAAACCCAATCCGGCCATCAGCTAACCCCGGGGAACAAGGAGATCGCAGCTTATGAGTGAGCAAGAGATTCGCGTTCCCGATCTGGGGGGAGCGGACGAGGTGGAAATCACCGAGATTCTGGTTAAGGCCGGTGACACCGTGGCGGCGGAAGACGCCATCCTGGAGGTGGAGTCGGACAAGGCCTCCGTGGAGCTGCCCTCCCCCGGGGCAGGCACGGTGAAAAAGATCACCGTCAAGGTGGGGGACAAGGTCCGTGAAGGGGATCTGGTGGGCTATCTGGACGCGGAGTCCGAAGCCGGTGAGGAATCTGAAAACGATGATGAGTCCGGGGATGACAGTGCCAGGGGCGAAAAGCCGGATGAGCCGGACGAGGCGGATAAAAAGGACAGCGACAAAGCCGACTCCAGTGAACCACCGCAGAGCCGTTCCAAAGCCGGAAAGGGCGGCGGCAAGGGAGAAGAACGGACAGAAACCGTCCATGTGCCGGATCTGGGCGGGGCGGAAAATGTCCCCGTTATCGACATCCAGGTGCGTCCCGGTGACACCGTGGAGGTGGATGACCCGCTGGTAACGGTGGAGTCGGACAAGGCCTCCATGGATATCCCCTCGCCCAGTGCCGGCACCGTGAAGAGTGTCAGCGTGCGCGAGGGGGATACGGTCAGTGAGGGAGACCCACTGCTGCAGCTGAGCATCAAGGCGGAGCAGGACAGCGGTGAGTCCTCTGAGGAGGCCGATCGCGAGCCCGAAGAGCCGGAAACGCCGGCCAAAGCTAAGCGCCAGGAAAAGCCACAAACACAACAGTCAGAGGTGAAGCCGGAACCGTCCGGAGAGGAACCCGCCGCCGCCGTTACCCCCGAGAAACCACCCAGGGTCCACGCCGGCCCGGCGGTGCGCAAGCTGGCCCGTGAGTTTGGCGTGGAGCTGACCCAGGTGCGGGGCAGCGGCCCCAGCCGCCGTATCCTCAAGGAGGATGTGCAGTCTTTCGTCAAGCACCAGCTTCAGGAGGGCCCGGCCCCCGGTGCTGCCACCGGTGGCAGTGGTATCCCCCCGGTGAAGCTGCCGGACTTCAGCCAGTTTGGTGAAACCGAGCGGCTGCCCATGAGCGGTCTGGACAGGGCCACTGCCGATGCCATGCAGCGCAGCTGGCTGAATGTGCCCCATGTCACCCAGTTCGAACAGGCGGACATCACCGACATGGAAGCCTTCCGCCAGTCACTCAAGGCGGAAGGAGAGAAGAAAGGGGTCAAACTCACCCCCATGCCTTTCCTGCTCAAGGCCATGGCCGCGGCAATGGCCCACTACCCCCAGTTCAATGTGTCACTGGATATGCCACGGCAGGAGAAGATCCAGAAGCATTACATCCATATCGGCATTGCCGTGGACACCCCGGCCGGTCTGGTGGTGCCGGTGATCCGGGATGTGGCCAGCAAGGGCCTGTGGCAGCTGGCCCGTGAAGCCCAGGAGCTGGCGGAGAAGGCCCGCAACCGAAAGCTCACAAGGGAGGACATGAGCGGCGCCTGTGCCACCATCACCAGCCTGGGTGGCATTGGCGGCACCGCCTTTACCCCCATCGTCAACGCACCGGAAGTGGCCATACTGGGGGTGTCCAAAGCCACCACACAGCCGGTGTGGGACGGTGAATCCTTTCAGCCAAGGCTGATGCTGCCCCTGTCGCTGTCCTATGACCACAGGGCGGTGAATGGCGCCGATGCGGCCCGGTTCACCAGCCTGCTTGGCCAGTTGCTGGGTGATACCCGGCGGCTTCTGCTGTAGTAACGCTTGCCGCCCGGGGCGCCTGTTCTCCGGGCGATAACCTCTCCATCCTGATGGTGGCCCTGATGGGTGCTCACCCCTGGTGCAAAGCACCGATGAATGACTCATTACTGCACTGGCAACGGGCCTGTTGCGGGTGTGTTGGCAGCCATTAAGTCACTTCATTGGTCTGATAGTTTGACGAAAGCCATTAAGAAACATAGGGTTATAAATAAATAGGACGAAAGGGAACAAGTTGGCCCGTTCCCTGCTAATCCTAAAGTGTCTACATCCATTCGGACACATTTATACGACCAAGAGGTGGCAGTATGAAACTCAGCCAGGATCCGAAAGTACTTTTTGAACTGACCAATGCTGATGAAATCACTGCAGTGAACGAGCTACACGAGTATTTCGATTGGGTCTATCTCAACAACTGATTTCAGGTGTCATTCAGACACCCACAAAAAACCCCGGCCAAGTAATCCCTGACCGGGGTTTTTTTACGCCCTGTTCAGCGGGCCGGAGTCTTACTCCGGCTGCTTGACGGTGCGCAGGTAGGGCTTGTGGGTGGTGAAGCCCTCCGGGTATTTGGCCCTGGCATCCTCGTCGCTGACGCTGGGAGGGATGATCACGTCGTCCCCCTTGCGCCAGTTCACCGGTGTGGCCACGTTGTGCTTGGCCGTCATCTGGCAGGAATCCAGCAGACGCAGCACCTCGTCGAAGTCACGGCCTGAGGTCATGGGGTAGGTGAGCATGGCCTTGAGCTTCTTGTCTGGGCCGATGATAAACACCGAACGTACCGTGGCGTTGTCCGCCGGAGTGCGCCCCTCGGCGGTGCCTTCTTCCTGCTCTGGCAGCATGTCGTAGAGCTTGGCCACCTTCAGGTCGGTGTCGCCGATCATGGGATAATTGGGCGCCGTTCCCTGGGTTTCCTCAATGTCCTTGGACCACTTGGCGTGATTGTCCGTGGGGTCCACCGACAGGCCGATGATCTTGCAGTTGCGCTTGTCGAACTCCGGCTTGAGCCTGGCCATATAACCCAGCTCCGTGGTGCACACGGGCGTGAAATCCTTGGGGTGGGAAAACAGGATGGCCCAGCTGTCGCCAATCCATTCATGGAATTTGACAGTACCTTCAGTGGTCTCGGCGGTGAAATCCGGTGCCACCTGGTTGATTCGCAGTGTCATGGTCGTCCTCCTTATTCTGTGTGGACGGGGTGGTAAGCTGTGACTTTGCCACCCGCGATTCCCTTTAGGGGTAATGCTCAGGTAAAGGCACTATAACAAGTGCCGCCGTGATGGCACAGGACCGGTGCCAGCCAGCTGTCTCTGCCTGCCCGACAGTGGCAGTAGCTAGTATTGTGACAGCGACTGGCCAGTCAGGTTACTTAACACAGTCAACAATGGGGCTCTGTCCCGGACAATTCAACAGCCCCCGGATGGCGGCATCCCATGACGGACGCAAAGACATTTGCCTTTATAGACCTTGAAACCACCGGAGGCAGTGCCTCCCGTGACCGCATCATCGAGATCGGACTGCGCCTGTGGCGTGACGGGGAGGTGCTGGAAGACTGGCAGACACTGGTCAACCCCGGTCAGCGCATCCCTGTGTTTATCGAGAACTTCACCGGCATCAGCAACGCCATGGTGCGGGACGCCCCGTTCTTTGAAGAGGTAGCGGAGACACTCCGGGAGAAACTGCAGGGGTGCGTCTTTGTGGCCCATAACGCCCGCTTTGATTACGGCTTCGTCAAGGCCGAATACCGCCGTCTGGAACAGCCCTTTGCCGCCCCGGTGCTGTGTACCGTCAAGCTCTCACGGCACCTCTATCCGCAGCACCGCCGGCACAGCATGGATGCGCTGATTGAACGCCACGGCCTGAACCCGGGGCCCCGTCACCGGGCCATGGGGGATGTGGAATCCATGATCCGCTTCTTCCTGCTGGCCCGTGAAGAGCATCCGGAACACTTCTGGCCCACCATTGAAAAGCTGCTGGGCCGTCCGAGCATCCCCTCCCACCTGTCACCGGATCTCATCGACAGCCTGCCCAACGGTCCCGGCGTCTATCGCTTCTACGGGGAGAACGATGTGCTGCTGTATGTGGGCAAGAGCATCAATATCCGTCAGCGGGTGGCCAGCCACTTCTCCGGGGACCACAACAGCAGCCGTGGCGTACAGCTCTCACAGAGCATGCGCCATGTGGACTGGACCGAGACCGCCGGCGAGCTGGGAGCGCTGCTGCTGGAGCTCAGGCAGATCAAGGCCCTGAAGCCCCTGTACAATCGCCGCTCCAGGGCCGCCAAGCGACTGGTCAGTATTGCCCTTGAGCCCAACAGCGACGGCTACCTGTGCGCCCGCCTGTGCCGGGAAATCGACCCCGACCAGCTGGATCAGTACTACGGGCTGTTCCGCAGCAAGAAAGACGCCGAGAAAGCCCTGCAGGGCATTACCCGCAAGAACGAGCTGTGCAACCGGCTGCTGGGGCTGGAGCCGAAAGGCCGTGGCCCCTGCTTCCAGCGCCGCCTGGGCAATTGCCGTGGTGCCTGCGAAGGCCGGGAAGATGTCACCCGCTACAACCTGCGCATGCAGATCGCCTTCCACAACCTGCGTCTGGCCACCTGGCCCTGGACCGGCCCCGTGGGCATTGTCGAGCAACACCACAGCCGACTGGACATCCACATCATCTACAACTGGATGCACATCACCACGGTCCACGACCACAGCGACCTGGAGGACTGGCCGGTCTCCACCGACGCCATCGCCTTCGACCTGGACTCCTACAAACTGATTGTCAAACACCTGCTTTCCCCGGACCGCTCACTGCAGGTGCTGGAACTGCCCCACCTGCGCCCGCCGGAGATCCTCTGGCCGGATGCGTAGGTCTGAAAAATTCAAGAGCGGGAAAACGCCAGTAACTCTTTGATATCCCCACGGTCTGCCAGGCGCAACGACTGCAAATACTGATCGCGGGTTTGGCCGGGCTTGACCAAGCCGGTGCGGCCCCAGGAAAACGCTTCTTTGCCAAGGGAGACAATCAGCAGATCCGCAGCCAGCCGGCTGTGGCGGCCGTTGCCATTGGTAAAAGGGTGTATGGACACCAGCAGGTGATGGAAGCGCACAGCCAGCTCATCAGGTGGAAAAACCGCCTGATCTCGCCAGTATCTGACATCCTCGCAAAGATTACGCACCGCCATGGGGATTTGCCGAGGTGTGATACCGATGTTGGTTTCCCGCTGACGGTATTTTCCGGCCCAGTGCCAGGTGTTCCCAAACATGCGAAGGTGCAGCTGCCGCAGGAAATGATCTGTGAGCAGTTCCCTGGGGCGTCGAAGTGTGGTCATGGCGCGAATGATGTTCTGTGCTTCCCATTCGTCCAGTTCCGGGCGGGTCTGAATGTGATCGGGAATAAGCTGTTCAATGTCTTCCATTTCAAGAGGCGTTGCGCCGGGGGCATCCGTGCCTTTCAGAGCCATAGTTTCCTCCATGAGTCCCTCAGCAGTTCATCCTTGAGTCGCTGCTTTTCCCGTTGACGATGGGCCTGATCGGTGGCTTGCTCTTCCAGGCTCATGGTGTGGTGCACTGTTGCCATGATGCGTTCAGCCACCAGCTCGGCCTGTTGTTCCACGATTTTTGTCAGGTTGTCTTCGGTGGCCAGCCCAAAGACCAGTTGGCTGCCCAGGGCGGAAGCGGCTTTCTGCAAAGTGGCCAGGGTAATGCTGCCATCGACCTCAGCCTGCTCAATTGCGCCGATACGGCGACGACTGACCCCCATCCGCCGGGCCAGTTCTGCCTGAGACATGCCCTGGGCTGTGCGCAGGGCATGAATCCACCCCTTTACCGGAGGCGGGCTTTCCTGGAGCGCTTCACGGAACGGCTGCATGCGTCGGTCGAGCTGCTCCAGTCTGAGCCAGCGGGCTGATGAGTTGGACATATGCTACCTTTAAGTACCCAATAAAAGACGTATAAGGAATATATGCATACCATAAAATTAAATAAAAAGGTATATATTCGTTCCATTATAGTGCTGGGGCCGTGACTGGCATCACGTATACTGACTATTTTAAGGGAACAGTGTTTGCACGGAGGCGCACCATGAGCCTTAGAAAGAACCTCATGCGGATTCGTCGTGGCGAGGGGGTAAATTACCCTCTGTTTCTGCGGCAACTGCCAGCGGAATTGTCCGGCCGGCACCATCAATTGTTCCGCACGGAAAAGGTGGCCAGCAACCGCTGGCGGGTGCAGTGCCTGGATGAGAGTCTGCTGGCCAGCCTGGAAGCCCGGTCCGAGGTTCCTGATAACCGGGTGGCCGCCGCCCGCCAGGGGGATTCCCACCGCACTGGCACCGACAAGACCTTCCTGCTGGTCTATCATGACCAGCTGACGGATGCCCGCCCTGAAGTGGTTTGCCTCTCCCCGGATGAAACGCTGCAGGAGTTCACCGCCAAGAGTCAGGTGCTGGTGGTGGAAAACGAACAGAACTTCGCTTTTCCCCAGGCCATGCTGGCCTTCGCCACCGATTGCAGCGGGCGGCCCTGTGACCGTCACAACACCGATGTGGTGCTGGGTGCCGGCAACCGCATTACCAGCGCTCTGTCGGTGACCTGGTTGTCGGGTTATGATCGGGTGTTGTGCGCCTTCGATTACGACCCGGGAGGCCTGAGGCTGTTTTCCAGCCTGGCCCGCCGCCTGGGGCAGAAAGCCCATTTCGTTCAGCCTGTTGACTGGGGCCCCTGGGAGTCCTGTTTTGTCAGGCGGCCGGCTAACACTGAGCGTTTTACCGGAGCTATTGATCAGGCCCTAGAGCTGGGTTTTACCGATCTGGCAGAGATCTTCCGCCGCACCGGCCATTTTATGGAGCAGGAAATGTTACTGGAGTTACCCCATGAGCAGTAAGGCATTCCAATTCAGCATCCGCCGCCTGGTGCTGGTGGACTCGGCGGGCTTTTGCTATGTGGAGCTGCCGGTGGACGCCCATGGGGTGCTGCTGGGCAGTGGCAACCTGGGCAAGTCCAGTCTGCTCAATTCGCTGCGGCTTTTTCTGCTGCCGGAGAGCAACTTCCGCAACAGCCGCCGGAAATTCGCCTTCCGCAATGCGAGTGCCGGCAGCCATTACAGCAACGAGGAAAGCTACCAGCATTACTTCCCCGGCCAGTACAGCTTCCTGATCATGGAGGTGGAAAACCCCATGGGAGTGCACTGCCAGATCCTGTACCGGGACAAGGCCAGCGAGCTGAGCTTTGGCCGCATTTTTGTGCCTGTCCCCTACAGCGAGCTGCGCCCGCTGTTCTGGGACGCGGACAGCGAGACGGATGCCGACGGCATTGGCCGTGCCGTGTCGGGCCTGTCCTTTGCCCGTGTGTCGGCGGCGGTGAAAAAGCTCTCCGGCGAGACGGTCTTTACCAGCGACACCGGCAAGCTGCGCAACATGCTCTACAGCAGCGACCTGATGTCCGCCGACGCGGTGCGCTACTCCGTGCTGCCACTGGCGGACCGGGACGAGCGCAAGGTGCAGTCGCTGCGCACACTGATACTGCTGCTGTTCGAGATGAAGGCGGACGACCGGGCCATGGCCGAGGCCGTGGCCAGCATCATCGAGGCGGACAAGAAGTTCGCCGACGACGCCTTCGACTTTGATATCGACCAGTTCCTGCAGCGCCATGAAACCCTGAAAAAGCAGCACGCCCACCTGACCCGCATCGACTCCCAAAGCCCCCGATTCCAGGCACTGAGCGAGGCCTACCGGCGTTACGGGAACATGGCCGGCAACCAGAATGACTTCGCCGCCTTCCGTGATGGCCTGGGACAGGCACTGGCCCAGGCCCGCGATGAACACCGTGAAGCCAACGAGGCCCGCATGGGCCACAGGGAGGCACTGAAACAGATTAGCGCCCGGGTCAGTGCCCTGAATAAAAGCGCCAGTGAGCTGGACGGTGAGATCCGGGCCCATCAGCGCATACTGGCCGACGGGGAAAGCATCCAGCAGAAAGGGGAGCTTCTGATCGCCCGTTATGCCGGCATGTCACTGGAGGAAATCCGGGACATCCTCAAAGAGGACCTGAGTGAAAGCGAGGCTCAGCTGAAAGCCTTCAAGAGCGCCGACCAGGCGGTGCTTCAGAAACAGCGACTTGGCGAGGAACTGACCCGCCTTGACGCCCGGATCGAAGACCTGGCCCAGCGCCGGAAAAACCGCCAGTGGCAGCTGCACCGCCAGCTGGATAAATGCGTGGCCGACCCACTGGGGGCCATCGACCACCGGCTGATGCTGGCCAGCCCGGGACAGGCACTGGATGAGGCCACCCTGGAGACACTGCGGGCCTTCAGCGCACTGCTGGAAAAGCAGGAGGACGGTTATTGGTGGTTCGATACCCGCTTTGACCACCGCCCCCTCAGTGAGCAGGACCTGGAAAGTGAAGCGGACCGGCTGAAAAGCGAGCGCCATTCCATTGCACGCCGCCTGGACGAGCTGGATGGTGAGAGCCGCAACGCCCTGGACCTGCCCCGTAAAATCGAGCAGTTGGAGAAGGAAATCGCCGCCGTGGCCGGCGACCTGACACTGCTGGAGCGTCTGCCGGGGTCCAAGAGCCGCTGCACCGATGCTGCCGAGGCGATTCGTCAGGCGCAGGAGCAGCGGTCGGAACTGGCACTGCAGCTGGAGGAAGAACAGGAAAAACAAACCATCCTTGAGGAGCAGCTGGGGCGGGCGGAGTCGGTGGTGCGCCGCCTGGGTGAGCGGGAGAAAGAGCTGTTGCTGATGAACCGGACCCTGGGTTCACAGCTGCAACGCTTCCCCCATCTGAAAACGGCCACTGCGGAATCCCCCATGGCCCCCTCAGAGCTGTCCGTGACCCGGCTGGATGAGATCGTCCAGACACTGGAGCAGATGTCGGATCTGCACCATCGCATTCTCAGTGGCCTGCGGGACTTCGTGCGGGAAGGCATTCTGGACGATGCCAGCGGCAGCCTGCAGCAGGACAGTCCCGACAGCCATGCCGTCCATGAGCGCTTTGTTGCCCTCACGGAAGTGTTTGCCGAGGTGCGGGAGCAGGAGGAAGTGCTGCGGGAGCAGGTGCTGGCCCATAACGAAACCGTGGCCAGCTACCGTCATGCCCTGAAAGCCAACTACGAGCACATCCGCCGCTTCGAGAACCAGCTCAACAGCGAGCTGGACGGGGTCACCATCAACGACCTGGTGGAGATCCGGGTGGATATCCATACCCACCCGAAATTCCGCAACCTGGTGGAGGAGTCCGAGGGCATCGACCCCTATTCCGACCAGCTTCAGTCCGACGCCTTCTATGACCGGCTGCGGGTCTTCGTGGCGGAGTTTTTCAGTGAAGAGAGCCAGGGCAACCGGCTGACCATGGACCGGGTGATTACCGGCGTGGCCTATCGCACCCGCAAACAGGACGCCAGAGAGCTGGACCGCAAGGGCCAGTCCACCTCCACCACCGCACTGATCAACCTGGAACTGGTGCACCGGCTGCTGCGTCGTGTGCTTTACCCCGGGGTGGGTCTGTCCTTCCCCATGGTGCTGGACGAGCTGGCCAGCGTGGATGTGAGCCAGGTGCCGGCACTGCTGGCGCGGCTCAAGAGCCAGGGCTTCAACCTCTTCTCCGCCGCCACCCACAGCGCCAGCCCCGAGGTGATCTACCAGGTGGGGCGGCATATGGAGGTGGGGCTGATGCGCACCGCCCACCCCTACGACGCCCGCCGCACACTGGTGTTCTGGGGCGGCGCCGAAGGCTTCAGCCGGGAGGGGGAGGAGCGCCCCTGGCTGGACCAGGAACAGTCCGGCCTCTGGGACACCGTCCATGAGTAAAGGCTTCACCACCCTGGAAACCACCCGGGTGCTGTTCGAGCACCCGGCGGTGATGTTCCAGCTGATCGAACGTATGGACCGGGACGAGACCCGCTACGTGCTGGAAAACGATCTGGTGCACTGCGTGCTGGACTATGTCCGTGACCGCAAGAGCAGCGACCGTGAGCGCATCCGCCGGGCCTTCAGCACCGACAACCTGTTCCGCAGCGGACTGGTGATCGACATCGACAAGGTCCGTGGCGAGCGCCGCCTGGTGTTCCAGGATGCCCTGCTGGGGATGATGAGAGCCTGCAACACCTCACTGCACCAGGAGCTGACCGATGCCCGGCTGCGCAGCTTCCTGGTGACACTGCGGGATCTGAGGGACCAGCTGCCACGCACCCGCTTCAATGACGCCGACCCGGACTACACGGAACTGCAGGACACACTGAACGAGAAGGTCAGCCAGCTGATCGGCCTGCTGCGCCAGAACATCTTCCGCATGCAGACCATCAGCACCGAGCTGGCGGAAATGTCCGATGACGCCAGCCGGGGTGACAGGGCATTCAACGCTTTCCGGCAGAACCTGTTTGAACGCATCACCACCCTCTACGAGCGCCATATCAAGCCCACCCTGGTGTTCCTCAACCGGGACGCCCAGCTGGAGGACGGCGCCAACCTGTTTGCCACACTGGAGAGCATCGGCGCTGTGCTGGAATACCACCACTGCCAGGAGGCCGCCGACCAGCTGTTCCGCTCCGCACTGAGCCTCAACGCCATGCACCGTCCGATCCAGAAAGTGGCGGTGGAGGTGGACCATTTCCTGCGCAAGACACGCCGCGGCATGGTGCAGTACAACGCCATGGAGCAGGCCTTCCAGTCACTGCGGGATCTGCTGGACGAGACCCGCACACAGGACCTGCGCAAGACCCGCCTGGACGGCAGCGCCTTTGTGCGCAAAAGCGGTTTCCTGCTGGGCCTGAAAGGCCACTGGCGGCCGAAACAATACGCCTTCGGCCAGTCCGCCAGCTACTACCAGTTGCTGCACTCGGAGCTGGACCTGCGCCTGAGCGACCTGCGCCGTGAGAGCGAGGCCCCGGTGCTGCCCAGCCTGGAGTCCGGCACCCGTGGCCAGTCCATGGACGTGCAGCGCATCGACACCCTGTTCCGCTGGCTGGACTCACTGGAACTGCGCCCCACACAGGACCTGGTGCAGACACTCAACGGCCGCCTGGAGGGCTTTATAGAAGGCTACCGCTTCCCGGACCTGCTGGCCGCCATCAACCGCCTCTCCCACAAGCCCCTGCCCGGACTGCAACTGGTCATGACCAACCGTTTCCGCACCCTGGCGGGTGAAGAGCCGCCAGAGGGGCAGGCACCGTCAGAGGGACAGGCACGGGAGCAGTACATCTACCGCAAGCGGCGTGTCGAGCGGGTCAATGGTCAAACAACCAGCCCCCAGACCCCGACACCGCACAACACCGATAAGGAGGGCCAGGGTGCCGAATAAAACCAGCAACCCGGATACCGAAGACACGTTTACCGGTGACAGCCAGGCACCTCCTGAGACCGGGGAGGCTGGCGCTGAAGGAACAGGCATGTCGCAGGAGAGAGCCCGGGACAGTCACCAGGGCGATGCGGGCTTTGAAGGCATCCGGCCAGCGGACAGTGCCGCCATCTACCGGGAGTTCATGGCCGGGCGCGTGATACTGCGGGACATCTGGCACCCTCACCGTTCCGAGCTGGTGGCCAACTCCCTCTACAACCTGCTGTACAACCACCTGAGCCACTTCCGCCGGCTCTATGAGCACATTGGCTACGACCTGGTGTTCAACGACAGGGGCACCTTCTTCTACCTGCGGGAGAGCAGTGACGAGGAAAGCGAAGAGCACGATGAGAACGCCTTCCGTGTGCAGCTGGTGCTGCTGATCATCGGCCGCTACTTTGCCCGCTCGGGCCGGGACCTGGAGTATCTGGGACGGGCCGATGCGGGGCTGAAGGAAGACGACCTCAGTGCCATTGCCGCCGACCCGGAATACCAGGACATACTGCGGGCAGCACGCTTTGACAAGGGCGTCCCCGAGGCCGTGGATTATCTGCTGCGGCGCCACTTTCTTTTCAAAAGCGGCGCCAGCCAGTACTTCCTCAGCTCGGCGGGCCTGTTTTTCCTCAACGAGCTGGTGGCGGGCTACGAGAAAGGCGCCTGATGCCGGCTCTGGTAAGGACCCGCACAGGCTCCCTATAATAAGCCCCCGTTTTCCCCACTATGACCGAGGCCATCCATGAACAGCCCCGAACTGACCCGAGCCACCTTTGACGAGGTGATGGTGCCCAACTACGCCCCCGGCAGCATGATTCCGGTGAAGGCCAGAGGCTCACGGGTGCAGGACCAGTCCGGTCGCGAGTACATTGACCTGGCGGGGGGGATTGCGGTCACAGGCCTTGGCCATGGCCACCCGGCACTGCTCAGGGCGTTGCAGGAGCAGTCCGAGCAGGTCTGGCACCTGAGCAACCTGCTCACCAACGAGCCGGCACTGCGCCTGGGCCAGTACCTGTGCCGGCACACCTTCGCCGAACGGGTGTTCATGGCCAACTCCGGGGCCGAGGCCAACGAGGCGGCCTTCAAGCTGGCGCGGCGCTACGCCTGGCAGCACCATGGCGAGCAGAAGCAGGAAATCATCGCCTTCAACAACAGCTTCCACGGCCGCACCCTGTTCACACTGGCCGTGGGCGGGCAGCCCAAGTACCGGGAAGGTTTCGAGCCGGTGCCCCGTGGCATTGTTCACGGCACCTTCAATGACCTGGATTCCGTGGACGCCCTGCTCAGCGAGCGCACCTGCGCCATCGTGGTGGAGCCGATCCAGGGTGAGGGCGGTGTGCGTCCCGCCGATAAGGCTTTCCTGCAGGGGCTGCGTGAGCGCTGCGACCGGGTCGGCGCCCTGCTGGTGTTTGATGAGGTGCAGTGTGGCGTGGGCCGCACCGGCTCACTCTACGCCTACCAGCATTACGGGGTGACCCCGGATATCCTCACCACCGCCAAGGCACTGGGCAACGGCTTCCCGGTGGCCGCCATGCTCACCACCGGGACAATTGCCGAAAGCCTCGGTGTGGGCACCCACGGCAGCACCTACGGCGGCAACCCACTGGCCTGTGCCGTGGCCGAGACGGTACTGAAAACCGTCAACCAGCCGGAGGTGCTGGGCGGGGTGACAGAGCGCCACCGTGTGATGCGTGAGTCACTGGAGCGGATGGGGCGTGAACTGGGGCTGTTCAAAGAAGTACGTGGCGGCGGCCTGCTGCTCGGAGCCGAACTGGCCCCGGCCCATGCCGGCCAGGCCAAGGCCCTGATGGACGCGGCCCTGGAAGCCGGGGTCATGATTTTGATCGCCGGCCCCGATGTACTGCGTTTCGCGCCCTCACTGATCATCCCCATGCAGGATCTTCAAGAGGCCCTGGAGCGGATGGAGGGGGCCTTTGCCCGGTGGGTGCAGGCCCGGCAGGGTTGATGACTGCTGGCGGATTGCTGTTCCCGGATCTGTTTCATTGAAAGACCGGTGACCCTGGCGACAGAAGTTTCATCAGCACCCCCCCTCAACATTTCAAGTGCCATCAGCGGAATGCCCTCCGCTTTGTCCTCGGCTTTACCTCTTGTCAGCACAGTGTCCGCATAAGGCATCAGCGTCTCTCCTGTCGGTGGGGCGGCTGCCCCTCACTGAGCTGATTCACTCCCAACCGGCCAGTGATGCCTGGAAAAAGGTCTCCCAAAAGCTCCGGTTAGTCGTCGAAGCCGCCGGCTGTAATGGGCCGACAGCTGCTTCTCACCTCGCGGATCCTCGCCCCCAAATGCCCTATGATGACTGAGTAAAATATGACCAATGTTGGTTTTGATATGGCAACACTGAGCCGCACCAAACACTTAACAAAAACGCAAAAAAGTAAGTACTAATTAACTGTAAAAGATCCACAAGCTGATATCTTTTCAAAAATCCCTGTTGGCCGGTCACTCCAGACTGCGTTGGCTTTGGGCGCACAATAAAACGGGGTGGTCGGAACAATCATGAAGTCTCTGCCTGTGTACAAGAAGTGGATGGTTGTGTCCGTTGCACCGGGTCTGATGGGGGCATTACTGCTGCTTCTTTTTATCCCCTCCCTGACACTGTCACTGGTTCTGGCTGCGGTTCTTTGTGGCATTTCCGTCTTTGCCGCTCTGGCCGCTGCCACCTTTGTCCGCACTATCCACGAAAGTGCGCTTCGTTCCATTGAAGACGCGGCGCAAAAGGACTGGGACTGTCCCGGAGGAAACACGCTTTCTGAAGTCGGGGAAATGCTGGTCCCCATCTGGACCCGTCACATTGAGACCGCCCGCACGCAAACGGAAAAGGCCATCACGGAACTGGCCGGACGCTTCAGCGGACTGTCCTCCGAGCTGGGCCGCTCTTCGCAGATGGCTGGTGATGTGGCCGAGTCACTGGAAGGGGGTATGGGCACGGCCTTGGGCCACGCTGACCGGGGGTTGCATGCCGTGGTGGCCAGCCTGCAAAGCGCTCTGGAGGAGCGAGACGGTCTGCTTGGTCAGATTGACGGTCTCGACAGTTTTGTGGACGAGCTCAACACCATGGCCAAGGACGTGGCCACCATTGCCGGACAGACCAATCTGCTGGCACTGAACGCGGCCATTGAAGCGGCCCGTGCCGGAGACCAGGGGCGGGGCTTTGCGGTGGTGGCGGATGAGGTGCGCAAGCTGTCACGCCTCTCGGCGGACACGGGAGAGCGCATCGGCACCAAGGTGGGCTACATCGGCAAGGCGATCCATTCCGCCGTGGCGGCGGCCAGGCAATCCCGTGAGCGGGATGACGAAACCGTGAAAACCTCGGAAGAGACCATCGAGCAGGTACTGTCGGACTTTCGCGGTCTCGGAGCCAGGTTGCTGGACTCCGCGGAATCACTGCGACAAACCAATGTGGACATCAAGGGGGATGTGGAAGCCTCACTGGTGCAGCTGCAATTCCAGGACCGTGTCAGCCAGATGCTCAGCCATGTCCGTGACAGCATGGACAGGGTGGGGGAGCAACTCCGTGGCGATGTGGCAAACGCCATGGATGTGTCGGCCGCACTGGCGGAGATGGAGGCCTCCTACGCCATGGCGGAAGAGCGTGTCAGTCATGGCCGCGGCAAACAGGCGGCACCCGCCGCTGAAAGCGAGATCACCTTTTTCTGAAGCACAACCTTAACGGGGTCCGGGAGGCACTTCCGGTGGCGTTTTACACAGAGCAGGGCCAGTGATTTATGAGCAAAAAGATACTGATTGTGGACGATTCCGCCTCCATAAGGCAGGTGGTCTCGATCACCCTGAAAGGGGCCGGGTTTGAAGTGATAGAGGCCAGCGATGGTCGCGATGCCCTCAGCAAACTGACGGGGCAGAGGGTCCATTTGATGATCTCCGATGTGAACATGCCGAATATGGACGGACTCAGCTTTCTCAAGGCGGTCAAGGCCCGCCCGGAGTACAAGTTCACCCCGGTGATCATGCTCACCACAGAGTCTGCCGAAGACAAGAAAATGCAGGGCCAGGCCGCCGGTGCCAAGGCCTGGATGGTGAAACCCTTCCAGCCCCAGCAGATGCTGGCGGCGGTCAACAAACTGGTGGGCCCATGAGCGACGCATTTCACTTTGACGCCGGAAGTGGCTGCCTGAGACTTCTGGGTGAGCTGACTGTTTACCAGATCCGTGATGCTACCGAGGTGCTGCGCCAGTCCTTCGGCAGCGGGCAGTTGAGCCTTGTCGACCTGGGCGGTGTCACTGAGATGGATACGGCCGGGCTGCAGTTATTGCTGCTGGCCAAGAGTATCCCTGTTACCGGTGGGGCAAAGGTGGCACTGGTTAACCACAGTCCGCCGGTGAGGGAGGTGATTGAGCTGGCCGGACTGAGCACCACACTGGATGTCATGGCCTCTGCGCGGGTAAGCCCATGAATATGGATCAGGCACTGCAAACGTTTTTCGATGAAAGCCGTGAGCTGCTGACGGATATGGAACGCATCCTGCTGGAGCTGGAGTCGAATCCGGACGAGGCGGAACTGCGCAACGCCCTGTTTCGCTGCGTGCATACGGTCAAGGGCTCCGCCGGCATGTTCGGACTGGATCATGTGGTGAATTTTACCCATGGGGTGGAGAACGTACTGGACCGTCTGCGGGGTCAGGAAATCCAGCTGACCCGGGATCTGGCCAACCTGCTGTTGCGCTGTCGGGATCATATCAGCGCCCTGGTGGAAGTGGTGGAGCCCGCCGAGGCCACCCACCTTCAACCTGAAGGGGATGCCCTGCTGGCTGAGCTGCAGCCATTCCAGTCGCTGCACAAGGAAGCCGCCACGGCCAGCGACAGTGAAAAAAAACCGGCGACCACCACCCGCGGCCACTGGCACCTGTCCATGCGGGTACAACCGGATGCACTGCGCCACGGCATGGACCCGCTGGGCTTTATCCGCTTTCTGGGGACACTGGGAGAACTGATCCGGGTCACCACCATCACCGATGCACTGCCCGCTCTCTCCGACATGGACCCGGAAGCCTGTTACCTGGGCTTCGAAATTGACCTGGTGACCGATGCGGACAGAGCCACCATCCTGGATGTGTTCGAGTTTGCCGGCGACCTCTACGAGCTGCATCTGATCCCTCCCGGCAGCACCCTGGAGGATTTCGCACGTCTGATGGAGACACTGCCTGAAGAGGCGGACCGCCTGGGAGAAATCCTGGTGGCGGGAGGTGCACTGAGTAAGAACGCACTGGAGGAGTATCTGCAGTGCCAGGAGCTGGGACTGGCCACACAGCAGCACCAGCCACTGGGTGAGATGCTGGTGGAGAAAGGCGCGGTGGACAGCCCACGAGTGGACGCCGCACTGGCAAAACAACAGTCACAACGCAACCGCCGCAAGAAGTCCGTGGAGCACTTCCGCATCCAGGCGGACAAGCTGGACAACCTGATCAACCTGGTGGGGGAGCTGGTCATTGCCTCCGCCGCGGTCACCCTCAATGCCGGCAAAAGTCACGACAGCGCCACCCGTGAAGCCGCCGCCGGTCTTGGTGCGCTGGTGGAGGAAATCCGCGATAGCTCACTGGACCTACGCATGGTCCCCATCGGTGACACCTTCCAGCGATTCCAGCGGGTGGTCAGGGATGTCTCCGGGGATCTGGGCAAGGACATCCAGCTGGTGATCACCGGCGCGGACACGGAGCTGGACAAGACGGTGGTTGAGAAAATCGGTGACCCACTGACGCACCTGGTGCGCAACGCCTGTGACCATGGCATCGAGTCCCCGGCGGTGCGCTCTGGCAAGGGCAAGCCGCCACAGGGCACGGTGCGGCTCAATGCCTACCACGAGTCCGGAGCCATTGTGATTGAAGTGAGCGATGACGGTCGCGGACTGGACCGGGAGCGCATACTGGCCAAGGCCCTGGAGCGGGGCCTGATCCGTGAGGACGCCGTGCTGAGCGAGCAGGAAACCTTCAATCTGATCTTCGAGCCGGGTTTTTCCACCGTGGAGCAGGTCACCAACCTCTCCGGCCGTGGCGTGGGCATGGACGTGGTGCGTCGCAATATCGAGAGCCTCAGAGGCATGGTGGAAGTGGTGTCACCAGGGACCGCCGGGGGCTCCACCTTCCGCATCCGGCTCCCTCTGACACTGGCCATTATCGACGGCTTCCTGTCACGGGTCGGCGACGCCACCTACGTGGTGCCACTGGAAATGGTGGTGGAATGCACCGAGCTCAATGTCGGGCAGTCGCTGCAGAGCGAGAACCAGCACTACATCAATTTGCGTCAGGAAGTGTTGCCGCTGATTTTTCTGCGCCAGCACTTCCAGGTTCCCGGAATACCCGGGCGGCGCCAGAACATCATAGTGGTTCGCCATGGTGGCCAGAAGGCCGGCCTCGTTGTGGATGAACTGCTGGGTGAACACCAGACAGTGATCAAACCCCTGAGCGGCGTTTTTGCCCATCTCAGCGGGCTTTCCGGTTCGACCATTCTCGGTAGTGGACAGGTGGCACTGATCCTGGATGTGCCCGGACTGATCCCTCAGGTCAGTCTCCGGGAACAGGAAATGTTGCGTCAACGGCAATCAAAAAAGCAGGGTCAGAGGGTATAGCCCGGTGTCATGGCACGGAGTGCAGGTGGAATGAAATTGTTTTCTCAATGGGGATGTACCCGATGAATGTGTTCAGTAATCTCAAAATCTTCACCAAGCTGATTGGCGCTTTTGGCGTTGTTCTGGTGTTGTTTCTCGCCACCGGAGTTTACTCCCTGGTGCAGATGTCGAAAATCAATGATGCCTCCACGGAACTGGCAGACAACTGGATGATTGCGGTTCAGTCCGCCCAGAAAATCGAGTCTCTGACCGCGAATTTCAGGCTCGCCGAGCTGCAGTACATTGTTTCGACCGTTCCGGAGGAAGTCGCTCGCTACGAGAGAGTGATGGCGGATATCCGCTCCGATATTGCCGGGCAGCGGGAAGTTTTCAAAGGGTTGATTGCGCTCCCTGAAGAAATTGCCCTGTATGAGCGTTATTCCAAAGCATGGGACGAATACATACTGCAGCACCAGCAGCTTGTCTCGATCGTCAGCGGGCAGACCGACGGAAATGCCCTCCGTTTTTTCCGGGAAAGCTCCAGGGCCGCCTACGATGAGTTGAGCAGGGTTGTGGGCGAAAACGTGGATTTCAACATCTCAGCCGGCCGTGCCGCCAGTGCAGATGGTGACACCGCCTATGCAACGGCACAGAGAACGGTGACGACGCTGCTTGCCGTCAGCATTCTCCTCGGGCTGATACTGGCCTTCCTGATCGCACGCAGCATCACCATGGCGGTCACGGAAGCGATGGAGGCAACCAACAGTCTGGCGGATGGCGACCTGACCGTGACGATCGTGCCCCGCAGCCGTGACGAGCTGGGGCAGATGATGGTGTCGATGCAGCGAATGGTGGAGAAGCTGAGTCAGGTCATTGCTGAAGTTCGCTCCGGCGCCGACAACCTGGCGTCTGCCTCCGAGGAGGTGAGTGCCACCAGCCAGTCCTTGTCACAGGCTTCCAGTGAGCAGGCCTCCAGTGTGGAGGAGACCAGCGCCTCCATGGAACAGATGACGGCCTCCATCAGCCAGAACACGGAAAACGCCAGCGTTACCGATGGCATGTCCAGCAAGGCCGCCAAAGAGGCGGTGGAAGGGGGTAAAGCCGTGGAGCAGACCGTATCGGCCATGAAGAGCATTGCCGAGAAGATCTCCATTATTGACGACATTGCCTACCAGACCAACCTGCTGGCCCTGAACGCGGCCATTGAAGCGGCCCGTGCCGGTGAGCATGGTAAGGGCTTTGCCGTGGTGGCGGCGGAGGTGCGCAAGCTGGCGGAACGCAGCCAGGTGGCGGCCCAGGAAATCGGCGAAGTGGCGGGCTCCTCGGTGGAACTGGCGGAGCGGGCCGGCAAGCTGTTGGCGGAAATGGTGCCCTCCATCCAGAAGACATCGGACCTGGTACAGGAGATTGCTGCAGCCTCCAGTGAACAGTCCACCGGCGTCAACCAGATCAACAGTGCCATGGAGCAGCTCAACCAGATCACCCAGCAGAATGCCTCTGCCTCGGAAGAGCTGGCGGCCACCTCGGAGGAAATGTCCTCACAGGCCGAACAGCTGCAATCGGCTATGGGCTTTTTCAAGGTGAACGACGGCACTGGCAGCGGTAACGCCCCCGTCCGCCAGCCGCAAAAGAAGCAGATGGCCAGGGTTTCCGAGGGTGGCAGGACGACCTCCACAGAATCCGCTGATGAAGCCGCCTATGTGCGGTTCTAGGAGGCATCATGACGGATTCCAGGGGTAATGAGGCGGTACCACGTAATATGGCCAGTGGTGACGACCAGCATCAGTATCTGACCTTCCAGGTGGGCCGGGAAATGTATGCGGTGGGCATACTGCATATTCGTGAAATCATCGAATACGGCAACCTGACCACCGTCCCCTTGATGCCGGATTTCGTGCGGGGCGTGATCAACCTGCGGGGCAGTGTGGTGCCGGTGATCGACCTGTCCGCCCGCTTTGGCCGTGGCGAGAGTGTCATTAACCGCCGCAGCTGCATCGTCATCCTGGAGATTGCCGGAACCGGCGACGATCTGGAAGACATGCAGGAAGTGGGGGTGATTGTGGACGCGGTGTCTGAAGTGTTGGAGATACCCGCGGAGGATATCGAGCCCGCGCCCCGATTCGGCACCCGTATCCGTGCGGACTTTATTGCCGGTATGGGCAAGGTGCAGGGGCGCTTTGTGATTCTGCTGAATGTGCAGCAGGTGCTGGACCTTCAGGAGATGGCGGAGCTGGCCTCTGTGGTGGATGCCGCGCAAGAGTCCGGTCATGACAGCTGATGTGCACAGCGCTGGCCGGGTCGCCCCGGCCCCCGTTTTGAGTGAGTCGGAGTTCGCTGAATTCCAGCGCATGATCTTTGCCGTGGCTGGCATTCACATGAGTGACGGCAAGCGCACCATGGTGGCAGGCCGGCTGTCCAGGCGGCTCAGGGTACTGCAGCTGAACAGCTACCGTGCCTACTGGGAGTATCTGCGACGGGATGCGGCGGAAAAGCAGATGGCGGTGGATCTGCTCACCACCAATGAGACTTATTTCTTCCGTGAACCCAGGCACTTCGACTTACTGCGCCAGACCCTTCTGCCACAGCACCCCAGGTCGCGACCCTTCCGGATCTGGAGTGCGGCCTGCTCCAGCGGTGAGGAGCCCTACACCCTGGCCATGGTCCTGGCGGATGTGCTGGGTATGGAGGGCTGGGAGCTGCTGGCCTCGGACATCAGCACTCAGGTGCTGGCACAGGCCCGTGCCGGTTGCTATCCCCTTTCACGGGCGGAGAAGGTCCCCATGGAGTGCCTCAAGCGTTATTGCCTGCGGGGTGTGGGTGCGGCGGAAGGCACCCTGATGATTGATCCCGAGCTGGCCGGCAAGCTGGACTTCCGTCAGATCAACCTGAACGAGACCCTCCCGGCCCGAATCGGCTTATTCGACGTGATCTTTCTGCGTAACGTCATGATCTATTTCAATGCCGACACCAAACGCCGGATTGTGGCCCGTCTGGTGGCGCAACTGCGCCCCGGAGGCTACCTGGTAATCGGTCACTCGGAAACCCTCAATGGCATGCAGAACGGCCTTACTGCGGTGATGCCCTCCGTCTATCAGGCACCGTCATGATGAGGGCACTGGGCTCGGGTATTGAGATTTTCCTGCACCCGGGTGAGTGGTATTTCGGGGACAGGCACACCCGTATCCGCACCCTTCTGGGCTCCTGTGTGGCCATCACTCTGTGGCATCCCCGAGAAAAAATCGGCGGCATGTGCCATTACATGCTGCCGGGGCGTGATGATCCCAGGGCTGCACTCAATGCCCGTTACGGCTGCGATGCCCTGCAGCTGATGTTGCTGGAAGTCCGTCGCCATGGGGGCAATGCCAGCGAGTATGAGGTCAAGTTGTTTGGTGGCGGCAACATGTTCGGTCTCAGCCCGGATGAAAAAGGGGTGGCCTGCCGGAACATTATCGCGGCCAGGACGCTGATGCAGCGCTATGGCCTTCCTGTGGTGGCCGAATCACTGGGGGGGTGCCGCTACCGCCAGCTGATCTTCAATCTGGCGGACGGGGATGTCTGGGTCCGTATGGGCCCCGGTCACCTCACTGCAGCCGATACATCAGGAGTGGCATGACAGCCCCTATCAGCGTTTTTATTGTGGATGATTCCGCCGTGGTCCGGCAGGTTCTGACCCAGATGCTGGGTGCGGACCCGGGCATCCGCATTGCCGGTTCCGCACCGGATCCCCTGTTTGCCCTGCAGAAAATGCAAAAGGACTGGCCGGATGTCATCGTTCTGGATGTGGAAATGCCACGCATGGACGGCATCACCTTCCTGCGCAAACTGATGCAGGAACACCCCACGCCGGTGGTCATCTGCTCCACCCTGACGGAGAAAGGGGCGGATACCACACTGCAGGCGCTGGCGGCCGGCGCCGTGGACATCATCACCAAGCCCAAGGTGGGACTGAAGGATTTTCTTCAGAGTGGTAACCAGCACATGCTGCAGGTCATCAAGGCCGCCGCCAGGGCCAGAGTGGCCGCCTCACCGGTGCGGAGCCAGCCTGGCCAGAAAGCGTCGAGTCAGACGCCTCCGTTGACACTCAGCCAGACCACGGATCAGGTGGTGGCGTTGGGCACCTCCACCGGCGGGACCCACGCACTGGAGGCTGTCCTCACCCGTCTGCCCGCCACCTGCCCCGGCATCGTGGTGGTCCAGCATATGCCGGAGAAGTTCACCGCCGCCTTTGCCCACCGTCTTAACCAGATCTGCCGCTGCGAAGTGCGGGAGGCCAGGGACAATGACCGGGTGGTGCCCGGGCTGGTGCTCATCGCCCCCGGAGGGCTGCATATGCAGCTGCGACGCAGTGGCGCCCAGTACCGGGTGGGCGTGGCGGACGGCCCACCGGTCAACCGGCACAAACCCTCTGTGGATGTGCTGTTCCGCTCCGTGGCCAGGGTGGCCGGTCGCAATGCCTTGGGGGTGATCATGACCGGCATGGGGGACGATGGCGCCAATGGCCTGCTGGAAATGCGCCAGGCCGGCGCCCACACCATTGCCCAGGATCGTGATACTTCCGTGGTGTTCGGCATGCCCAAAGAAGCCATTGAGCGGGGTGCGGTGGCGCAAGTCCTGCCGCTGCTTGAGATCGCCAATGCCATCAATGGTCTGGGCCGGCCATGAGGGTCATCAGCTTGTACTGGCCTGCCACTGTTTGATCTGCTCTGGTGAAAGCCTGGTCACCCTGCTGACATAATCTTCATCTGCGCCCTCTTTCAGCAGGTTCAGTGCGATTTGCTGACTCTTTTTGGCCTCACCTTTGGCCTCACCTCTGGCCTCACCTCTGGCCAGCACACTCTCTTCAAAAGTCATCAGCGTCTCTCCTATCGCCAGCGAGGGGCCAGTTTACCCATGCTGATCATGCTGGACAGTGGCAACTGCTCAGAATCAAGAAACGACGGGATTACGGGGTCTGCCGTTTGTGACGCCTTTCATGCTTGATCTTACGTCGCTCGGCAATGATATCCGCCGCCTCGGCCCCCACATGGGTCTCACCCCGTTCACGGGCCAGACGCACCTGTTTCTCCCGTTCCGCGAATCGGGCCTTCTGCTCCGGCGTATGGCGGTCGTGGCAGTGGGGGCAGCTAACACCCTGCTGGTAGTGGGGGCTGGCCTTGTCGTCCTCGGTGATGGGCATGCGGCAGGCGTGGCACTGGTCGTACTGGCCCCGCTGGAGTTTGTGGTCCACCGCCACCCGGTCATCAAACACGAAGCACTCACCCTGCCATAGGGACTGCTCTTCCGGGGTTTCCTCCAGATAACGCAGTATGCCTCCTTCCAAGTGGTACACCTCTTCAAACCCCTGCGCCTTGAGATAGGCCGTGGACTTTTCGCAGCGGATGCCACCGGTGCAGAACATGGCCACCTTGCGGTGTTTCTCCGGGTCCAGGTGTTTTCTGACGTACTCCGGAAACTCACGGAAGCTGGTGGTGCCCGGGTTGATGGCGTTGCGGAAGGTGCCGATGCTCACCTCGTAGTCATTGCGGGTATCGATGACGGTGACCCCGGGGTCGCTGATCAGCGCGTCCCACTCACGGGGCTTGAGGTAGGTGCCGGCGGACTCGCGGGGGTCGATGTCCTCCACACCCATGGTCACGATTTCCCGCTTGAGTTTCACCTTGCTGCGGTTGAAGGGCATGATGTCCGTTTCGGAATCCTTGTAATCCATGCCTGTAAAGCGGGGGTCTTCCGCCAGCCGCGCCTTGAGGGCGGCAATGGCCTGGTGGGAACCGGCCACGGTGCCGTTGATGCCCTCATGGGCCAGCAGCAGTGTCCCCCGGATGCCCTGCTCCTCCATGAATGCCTTCAATGGATCCCGCAGTTGCTGGTAATCTTCAAGGCGCACAAAACGATAGAGTGCGCAGACAGCGTACAAAGCCATGGTGTTCTCCGTTTGCTCACTGGAACGTCAAACCAGCGCAAAAGTGAAGAATCATTGTACCATCATCGTTGAACGCCAGGGCAGTGAGTCAGGGGTCTGATGAGTGGCCTGCGGGTCCTGTTAATGGCGCCAGAGTATCGGTGCCAGAAAGAAAAACACCCCAAGCGCCAGCAACAGCAACGCACCGCTTAACACATGGGGCACCACCAGAAAGCCGGCACCGGCCACGGCCGCCACCCGCTTGCTGCGCTTGAGCCCGTAAAGCACGTAGGCCACACCGATGCAGGAATACATGATGATCCAGCTGACTTGTTGCGTGTCGTCCATGGCAGTGTTCTCCTCTGGTCAGTGATGGGGTGACAGGGCTGACAAGGGCAGCAGGCCGACAGATTTCAATCTAGCACAGCCAGGGACTCTGTTCAGGGGAACTCAGGTCCGGTTCCGGTCCTGTCGAATGCCGGCTGGTCAACGGGTTCAATGGCAACGAATGCCGGCAGATCGTCATTGCCCTTGATGCCAGTGATGCCCGGGGTGGTGGCGCTGTGACAGACCCTTTAAAATGCCGGTGATTCAGCGCCTGAAGGCGTCATTCCTGTTGTTACCGATAAAAGCCGCGATAAGCCGGAGAGCGCCGCCGATGACTGCTTCAGTATTTCCTGCCCGGCTTCGTGCCCCTCTGATCTGGCTCGGCTATGGCCTGGCCTGTCTCTGGCTGGCACTGGCACTGGCCTGGTGGCTTTGCGCCCATTTCGACTACGCCTACCCCGTCTGGTACGAGGTGTTCGGGATAGAGAACCACATAGAGAAATATGCGCCACAGAATCCCCAGAAGCGGGGTTTTGCGCAACTCTCCCGTGAGCAGCATCTGCAGGCGTTCGCACAAATCAACGAATCCGTCAGTCACGACGGTGCCGGACTGGAAGACATTGTGTACCCCGGTCCACAGGGCCAGCCGGTCCCCTTGCTGAATGCCGATGAAGTGAACCACTTGAGGGATGTGGCCCACTTGCTGGACAGGACAGTCCCGGTAACGGCCCTGTTTACCCTGTTGTGGCTGCCCCTTGCGGTGGCACTGCGGCGCACCGGAGCGCCCGCCAGACCTGTCCGGTGGCTGACCGTGGGCACGGCAGCACTGATTCTGGCCGGTTTGCTGGTGGTGCTTGGCCCGGAGAAGGTCTTCTATACACTGCATGAGTGGCTGTTTCCCCCGGAAAACCCCTGGTTCTTCTACTGGGAGGAGTCCCTGATGAGCACTCTCATGAAAGCGCCTGTATTGTTCGGTGGTATCGCCGTCATGATTGCGGCAGTGGCACTGCCACTGGTGGTGGCGTTTTACTGGTTGGGCCAGAGAGTGGCAGGGGCCGTCACCACCCGGTGGGCATCCGCCAGCACAGACTGAATCCTCTTGATGAGGACAGCCACCAACCGGTTGCAGCCGGACCAGGCTGAAACACTCCGCGGACTTCCCGGAGACTGGGGTCGCCGCTGTATTCTGGTATGCTTGCAGCCGGTCCGTTACATACTCGGGAGCGCCCGGTCACTCCATCCGGTCAGTGGAAAAGGACAGCACATTGAGACCCATAGATCCGCAGCACTACTACCGCCACTTTCTGCACCCCCGTTACTGGCCAACCTGGCTGGCCATCTTTGTACTGCGGCTGATGGCGTTCCTGCCCCACAGGCCCCAGCAGTGGCTGGGACGGATGATCGGCCTCGCCAGTTATCATCTGGCACCCTCAAGGCGCCAGGTGGCGGAGACCAATATCCGCCTGTGCTTCCCGGAACTCTCCCGGGCCGAGCGTGATCAGCTGGTCAAGGACAGCCTGATCGCCACCGCCAGGGGCTATGTGGAGAGCACCACCGGCTGGTGGGGCAACATGGAACCCTATGCCCGCCAATTGCAGGTGCACGGCCTTGAGAACCTGCGTGAAGCCGAGGCCCGCGGCAGGGGGATTCTGCTGCTGGGCGGGCATTTCAGCATTCTGGACTTTGCCGGGCCACTGGCGGACAACGTCTTCCGGTTCAGCCATATGTACCGGCCCAACAACAATCCCCTGTTCGACGCCATGATCGAGCGCCGCCGCAGGCGCTTCAGTCACGCCGCCTTCTCCAAGAAGCAACTCAAGCCCATGATGGAGTTTATCAGGGACGGCAATACGGTCTGGTACGGCTGCGACCAGGATTTCGGCCGGAAAAACAGCGTCTTTGCCCCTTTCTTCGGCATCCAGGCCGCCACCCTCACCACCCCCGCCTGGATCGCCCGTGAGACCGGCGCCACAGTGCTCTTCATGAGCCAGTTCCGGGAAGGCAACGGCGTTTACAGCCTGCATTTCAGCCCCCTATTCGAGGACTACCCCGGCGATGACGAGGTGGAGAACGCCACCCGCCTGAACCGGGAAATCGAGAAAATGGTACGCCTCTATCCAGACCAGTACCTCTGGGTGCACCGTCGATTCAAGACCCGCCCGGAAGGCGAGCCGGACCTCTATCCCCCCAAAAAGCGGAAGAAAAAGAGCCGCAAAGGGCGGAAAAAACAGGCCGTCTAGACCGCAGGCCACAGCCGGGGCCGGTCTGACATGTTAGTATCGCCCCATTACACCGACTCAGGAGGCAATACATGTCCCGCACGGTTTTCTGCCGCAAATACCAGAAAGAACTGGAAGGGCTCGAATTCCCCCCCATGCCCGGCGCCAAGGGTCAGGAGATCTTCGAGAACATCTCCAAACAGGCCTGGCAGGAGTGGCAGGCCCACCAGACCATGCTGATCAACGAAAAGCACCTCAATCTGATGGACCCACAGGCTCGCAAGTACCTGCAGCAGCAGATGGACGCCTTTTTCAGCAACGACGAGGTGGACAAGGCCGAGGGCTATGTTCCGCCGGAATCCTGAATGTGACCAATTCCGCAACAGGCCTTGACGAGAGCCGGCCAAACCGGTTTAATAGCGCCCCGTTGCCCGGATAGCTCAGTTGGTAGAGCAGTGGATTGAAAATCCTCGTGTCGGTGGTTCGATTCCGCCTCCGGGCACCATTATTGTCAAAAAGGCCCCGCTGCTAACGCTTCGGGGCCTTTTTTGTGCCATTCATCATCCCATCCCCGGGAAGCGTTTTCTCCGCCGGTGCCTGTGGTTCAAAGGAACCCGCCTCGACATTGCGCCTCTTATTGCTTAACGTCATTAGCACAGGCAATCAAGAGGGTTCGCATGCGGCTCTATCGCAGCTTTGTACGTTTTTTGCGGTTTTTCAACCACTTGTACTTTGTCGAGATCCGTACCTCCGGCGCCGAACGGATGCCGGAATCCGGCCCTGTGATTGTAGCGGCCAACCATCCCAGCTCCATCCTTGATGCCATTCTTCTGAGCACCCAGTTTCGCCGTCCCATTCACTATCTGGCCCGCAGCGGTCTGTTCAAGCGTGCGTTTCTGGCCAGTCTTTTTCGCCAGCTCGGGGCCATTCCCGTGTACCGGGCCCATGAGTCGGAGGACGCAAGGGCGCAGAACGAGCGGGTTTTTCAGAAAGTGTATGAATTGTTCGAGTCCGGTGGCTGTGTCGGCATTTTTCCCGAGGGGCACAACTCGCCACAGGGGCAGGTCAGTGCCATTCGTCCCGGTGCGGCCAAGCTGGCGCTCTCGGCGGAGGCGCGCAATGACTACCGGCTGGGACTGGTGATTGTTCCGGTGGGGCTGAATGCGGAGAACCGGGACCTGTTCATGTCCTCGGTGCTGCTGCGTATCGGCGAGCCCATCCGGGTGGCGGACTATGCCGATCTGAACGAATCGGACCCCCAGGAGGCGATCCGCAAGTTGACGGCGGATGTGCAGGAGGCACTGCGTCGTCAGGCACTGCACGTGGAGGACAGGCAGCAGGCGCAACTGGTGGAGGATCTGGCGGAGGCGTTCGGCTACGAGCTGAGTCTCAGCCAGCAACCGGAGCTGGAAGCCGTGGAGCAGCGGCCGGTGGCTGAAGGTCGTTTCCGCCGCTGGCTCTGGCGGATGCTGGACTGGTACCGACCCAGTGCGAATGCGACTGCGGAGGGCTTTGAGGGGCGCATCCACGGGCGCCAGTACATCAGTGATGTGGTCACCAGGGCCGCCCGTAACGACCCCCAGGCCCTGGCGGCGTTGCGCCGGGAGGTGGACCGCTACAAGGACCACCTGAGTCAGACCCGTCTCAGCGAGGATCTCTCGCACCAGCTGGATGCCCCGGTGAAGGAGCGGCTGATCCGCTCGCGGATGACCCTGTATGCCCTGCTGATGGCCCCCGTCGCGCTGTATGGGCTGGTGCACAATGTGGTGCCCTACCAGCTCAGCCAATGGCTGCCCCGACTGAGCTCCGACGCGGCGGTGCGGGCCTTTGCCTATTTCGGGGTGGGGGTGCTGGCCTTTACCATTTCCTATGCCCTTTATGGTGTCTGGCTGTGGCGCGGCGGCATGGCGTGGGAATGGGTGCTGGGGTACCTGGCCACACTGCCGCCGGCGGGTTTTGCCACGCTGCGTTACCGGCGCAATATCGTGGCTTACCGGCGCAAAATACTGGTGCGGACTTTCTTCTGGAACCAGGAGGAGCTGATCAGGCTGCTGCGCCGTGAGCGCCAGGCCATGTTTGACCATTTCCGCGCACTGGCGGAGCGTCAGGACTGATCAGAGGCGACGCACACGGATGGAACGGCCCTTGATCCTGCCCGCCTGGAGCTGTCTGAGAGCCTCCTTGGCGCACTGTCGCTCCACCGCCACATAGGCGCTGAAGTCGAAGATGTCGATCTTGCCCACCTGCTTGCCTGGGATGCCGGCCTCCCCGGTCAGGGCGCCCAGTATGTCCCCGGGGCGCAGCTTGTTCTTCTTGCCGGCGTCGAGCATCAGGGTGACCATGTCCGGTTTGCTGCCGCCGGGCGGGTCAGCGGGCAGTGACTGCACCGGTGTCAGTGTCAGAGTCTGATCCAGAAAGTGCCCCAGCTCCTCGAAGCGGTGCATTTCCGCCTCGGTGAGCAGGCTGATGGCCAGCCCTCCCTTGCCGGCACGGCCGGTGCGTCCGACACGGTGCACATAGATGTCCGTGTCACCGGGCAGGTCGTAGTTGATCACCGCCTGCAGATCGTCGATATCCAGCCCCCTTGCCGCCACGTCCGTGGCCACCAGAATCCGTGCGCTGCGGTTGCTGAAACGCACCAGCACCAGATCCCGCTGTTTCTGGTCCAGATCACCGTGCAGGGCAATGGCGCTGTGGCCATGGCCTTGCAGCATCTCCGCCAGTTCGGCGCAGCCCTGTTTGGTGCGGGCGAAGATCAGGCAGGAATACGGCTTGTGCTTGCCCAGGATTTTCAGCAGGGTTTCGGCCTTGTGTTTGGGCCTGGACACGGCAAAAAACAGCTGGCGGATATGGGACTGGCTCTGGTTGGACTCGACGCTCACTTCCAGTGGGTTGCTCTGGAAGCGGGCACTCAGGCTCCTGATGCCCTCCGGGTAGGTGGCCGAGAACAGCAGTGTCTGTCGCTTTGGCGGCGTCTGGCGGATGATGCCCTCAATGGTGTCGTAGAAGCCCATATCCAGCATCCGGTCCGCCTCATCCAGCACCAGCACTTTCAGCCTTTCCAGCGACAGTGTGCCTTTGCGCAGATGGTCTTCGATACGCCCCGGAGTGCCCACCACCACATGGGCGCCATGCTCCAGCGAGCCGATCTGGGGGCCAATGGGCGTGCCGCCACAGAGGGTGAGGATCTTGACGTTGGGCAGTGGCCGGGCCAGACGGCGCATCTCGCTGGCCACCTGGCTGGCCAGCTCCCGTGTGGGGCACAGGATCAGTGACTGGCAGGCAAAGTCTTTCAGGCTGAGCTGTTCCAGAACCCCCAGTCCGAAGGCGGCGGTTTTGCCGCTGCCGGTTTTGGCCCTGGCAATCAGATCCCGTCCGGCCAGTACATGGGGCAGACTCTGTTGCTGTATGGGGGTCATGGCGGTGTAACCCAGTGAATCCAGGTTACTGCGCAGTGCGTCGGACAGGGCAAGGCGGCTAAAGGCGGTATCGGTCACGTCAGGCTCGGCATGGGTGCTAGGGGGAGCCGGGGACAGGCCCCGGTCAGGCCGACACTATAACAGAAAGTCCGAACGGCACCCGCCATTCAGCGCCTATTCACTGCGGAACTGCTTGAGGATGCTGGAGAAGTCCAGCTTGCCGCTGCCCCTGAGGCTGTGCATCTGGTAAAGCGCCTTGGCCTGGTTGCCCATGGGGGTGCTGGAATGACTGCCGGTGGCGGCTTCCAGTGCCAGCCCCAGGTCCTTGTTCATCAGGTCCACGGCAAAGCCCCCCTGGTAATCCCGTGAGGCGGGCACCTTTTCCATGACGCCGGGGTAGGGGTTGTACAGCTCCAGCGCCCAGTTGCGGCCTGAGCTTTTCTGCATGATGTCCGACAGCACCTTGGGGTCCAGTCCCATATTGACCCCCAGCTGCAGGGACTCGGCGGTGCCGATCATCTGCACCGCCAGCAGCATGTTGTTGCAGATCTTGGCCACCTGTCCGGCACCGGCGGGGCCGGCGTGGAGCACATGCTTGCCCATTTTATCCAGAACCGGGCGTGCCTGCTCCACGGCACCGGACTCGCCGCCCACAATGAAGGTGAGGGTGCCTGCGGCGGCCCCGGCGGTGCCGCCCGAGACCGGGGCGTCCACCAGCGAGAATCCGGCGGCGCTGGCCTCGGCGTTGATTTCCAGTGCGGTGACGGCGTCGATGGTGGAGCAGTCGATCAGCAGCGGCTTGCCACTGAGCTGCGCCAGCAGACCCTGTTCCCCCAGGTAGACGCTGCGGCAGTGCTCCCCGGCGGGCAGCATGGTGATCACCACTTCGGCCCCCTCGGCGGCGCCCATCAGTGAGTCGGATTTCTTGGCGCCGGCTTCCACCAGAGGCGTAATGGCCTCGGGCACCCGGTCGTACACATGGACATCAAAGCCTGCCTGCACCAGGTTCATGGCCATGGGGCCGCCCATGTTGCCCAGTCCGATAAATGCGATGCGTGTCATTCTCTGTCTCCGGTTGTTGTTCTTGTTGCGCGCCCCTCACAGAGAGGCGTTGTAAAGGGATGGCGTAATCAGCGGTTGTTCCACTCGGGTGAGCGCTTCTCAAGAAAGGCGTTGACCCCTTCCTGCTGGTCCGCGGTATCAAACAGGTCCACAAACAGCTCACGCTCCACCGGCAACGCCGTGCTCATGGGGGCGTGCCGCGCGTGCTGGATCAGGCGCTTGCAGGCGCGCACTGAAGGGGGGCTTTGCCGGCCCACCTGTTCCGCCATGGCCAGTGCCCGCTCCCGTGCCTGTCCCTGTTCAACCACCTCTTCCACCAGGCCGATGCGCTCAGCGGTGCCGGCATCCACCCGCTCACCCAGCAGTATCATGCGCTTGGCCCAGCCTTCCCCCACCAGCCAGGTGAGGTTCTGGGTGCCGCCGGCGCAGGGCAGAAGGCCCACGGAGGCCTCCGGCAGGGCCATTTTGGCCTGGGACTCCGCCACACGCAGGTCACAGGCCAGTGCGCACTCCAGCCCGCCGCCCATGGCAAAGCCGTTGATGGCGGCAATGGACACGCCACGGAACTCGCTCAGTGCCTCGAAGGCCTCGCCGAAGAGGCTGGCCATGCGCCTGGCACGGGCCCGGTCGCCGTCGGCGAAGAGCTTCAGGTCGGCACCGGCGGAGAAGAATTTCTCCCCTTCGCCCACCAGTACCAGTGCGTACACCGAGTCCGACGCATTCAGCTGGCGCACCAGGTCCGTCAGTGCCGGCAGGCTGTCCTCGTCCCAGGTGTTGGCCGGGGGGTTGTTGATGGTGATCAGTGCCGTGTGGCCGTGCTGCTCCACGCGCAGCTTGTGGCTCTTGGGGGTCAGCGTGCTCATAAGTGCTCCAGTGTGTCGAGTTGCAGCAGGCGCCGGGCGATGATCAGGCGCATGACTTCATTGGTGCCTTCCAGGATCTGGTGCACCCGGGTGTCACGCACATAGCGCTCCAGCGGGTATTCCTTGATGTAGCCGTAACCGCCGTGCAGCTGAAGGGCCTCATTGCAGACCTGGAAGCCGGCATCCGTGGCGAAGCGCTTGGCCATGGCGCAGTAGCTGCTTGCCTCCGGATCCCTCTGGTCCAGTTTCCAGGCGGCCAGTCGCAGCAGCTGTCGTGCGGCCACAAGCTCCGTGGCCATGTCGGCGAATTTGAACTGCAACGCCTGGAAGTCCGCCAGCGGGCGGCCGAACTGCTGGCGCTCATGGAGGTATTGCTGTGATCGCTCCAGTGCCGCCTGTGCGGTGCCCATGGAGCAGGCGGCAATGTTCAGCCGGCCGCCGTCCAGCCCCTTCATGGCGTAGCTGAATCCCTTGTCTTCCTCTCCGATCAGGTGGTCGGCGGGGATGCGCACATTGTCGAAGCTGATGGCGCCGGTGGGCTGGGCGTTCCAGCCCATCTTGGCTTCCTTGCGGCCAAAGCTCACACCGGGGGTGTTGGCAGGGACGGCAAAGGCGGAGACGCCACCGGCCCCGTCGCCGCCGGTGCGGGCCATCAGCACCAGCAGGTCCGTGGCGCCGGCGCCGGAGATAAAGGCCTTGCTGCCGTTGATCACATAATGGTCCCCATCCCGCGTGGCGCTGGTGCTCAGTGCCGCGGCATCGGAGCCGGCGCCGGGTTCTGTCAGGCAGTAGGAGGCCAGCATCTCGCCTCGGGTGAGTGCCGGGCAGTAGCGGTCACACAGGGCATCGCTGGCGAAGCTGGCGATCATCCAGGTGGCCATGTTGTGGATGGTGAAATAGGCGGTGGTGGCGGTGCAGCCCTGTGACAGGGCCTCGAACACCAGCACGCTGTCCAGCCTGGAGGCCCCGAGGCCACCACGGGCCTCCGGGGTGTACAGGGCCAGAAAGCCGGTTTCGCCGGCGCGCCGGATGGTCTCGATGGGGAATTCACTGTGCTCGTCCCAGCGGGCGGCGTTGGGGGCCAGTTCCTTGCGGGCAAAGGCCCGGGCGGAGTCCTGGAAGGCCCGCTGTTCATCGCTCAGGGCAAAATCCATAAGGGTCGCCTCTTGTTGTTGGGGTCAGCGGCTGACTGCTTCAGCGCATCTGAATGGTCAGGTTGGGGCCCTGTGCTTCTTCACCGTGGTGGAACCAGCGGCTGATCACCGTCTTGGTTTCGGTGTAGAAACGCACCGCCTGCTTGCCATAGGGGTGCTGGTCGCCGTAGAAGGAGTTTTTCCAGCCGGTGAAGGAGAAGTAGGGGGCCGGCACCGGAATGGGCACGTTGATGCCCACCTGGCCCACCTCGATGTTGTGCTGGTAGTAACGGGCCGCGCCGCCGGAATTGGTAAACAGTGAGGTACCGTTGCCGAAGGGGCTCTTGTTGACCAGCGCCACGGCCTCTTCAATGGTGTCCACCTGCATGGCCAGCAGCACAGGGCCGAAAATCTCCTCCTTGTAGAGGCTCATCTCCGGGGTGACGCCGCTGAAGACCGTGGGGCCGAGCCAGTTGCCCTGTGGCAGGTCCGGATGCCGGTAGCCGGAGCCATCCAGCAGGCACTGGGCGCCTTCCGCCTTGCCCTGTTCGATCAGCGAGACAACCCGCTCACGGGCCGCCTTGCTGATCAGTGGGCCATAGCCGGCCTTCTCGTTATCCCAGACACCGGGCTGGACCTTCTCCACGGCGCCCTTGAGATCACCGATCCACTGGCCCGCCTCACCCACGAACACCGCCACACTGATGGCCATGCAGCGCTGACCGGCGGCGCCGATGGCGGAGCCCACCAGGTTGTTGATGACCTGCTCGCGGTCCGCGTCGGGCATGATCACCATATGGTTCTTGGCGCCGGTCATGCACTGCACCCGCTTGAGGTTGTGGGTGCCGGTGCGGTAGATATGGCGCCCCACAGGCTCGGAGCCGACAAAGGAGATGGCGCGGATGGCCGGGTCGTTCAGCAGCCTGTCCACCTGGTTACGGCCACCGTGCACCACCTGCAGCACGCCTTTTGGGAAGCCCGCTTCGTGAAACAGGCGGGTAATGGCCATGGGGGTCAGAGGGTCCTGCTCAGAGGGTTTGAGCACAAAGGTGTTGCCGCAGACGATGGCCATGGGAAACATCCACAGTGGGATCATGGCCGGGAAGTTGAAAGGGGTGATGCCGGCACAGACGCCCAGTGGCTGGATAAAAGAGCTGGTGTCGATATCACGGGCCACATTCTCCACCGTCTCGCCCATCATCAGCGTGGGGGCGTTGCAGGCGTGCTCCACCACCTCGATGCCCCGCCACACATCCCCCTTGGCGTCGGCGAAGGTCTTGCCGGTTTCCTGGCTCAGTGTGGTGGCCAGGTCGTCGTGGTTCTCCTTGAGCAGCTGAACGAACTTCATCATCAGCCGTGCCCGCTCGATCACCGGCACTTCCCGCCAGCTGAGGAAGGCCTCACCGGCGCCGTTGATGGCGGCGGTCATCTCGTCGTCCGTGGCAAAGGGCACATCCCCCAGGTTCTCCTGGGTGGCGGGGTTGAGGTTGGGCTGGACTTCGGTGGCGGCGCTGTCAACGAACTCACCCTGCAGGTATAGCGGAACCCTTGCGGTCATGGGACTTCTCCGTTCTTGTTGTCTTTATCGGTTATCAGGTGCCGTTTGCGGCTGCTACAGACTCTACCACGGCTGAGGTGTCACCGGGGTTGCAATAGAGGGCGTTGCCATTGGCAAAAGGGATCAGCGGTCAGTTCCGGAGAAAGTCGTTGAGGTGTCCGGCCACTTCGGCCGGGCGCTCTTCCTGCAGGAAGTGGCCGGCTTCCACCTGCACCACCTGCAACTGCTCGAAGCACTCCTCGATGTGGTTCAGGTATTCGGGAATGATGATCCTGTCCCGGTTGCCGTAGATGTAGAGCCCCGGCATGGGCCAGACATGGCCCGCGGTGCTGGCCCAGCGTTTGGCGTCATCATGGAAGGTGCGGTAATAGTTGGCGCTGCTGGCGGCGGTGCCGGGGATTCTGAAGGTGCGCACGTACTCCGCCAGTGCCTCCGCCGGGAAGGGCTGGCGGTTGGACAGGCGCAGGAAGTGGCTCAGCCAGGCCTCTTCCGCCCCGGGAATCATGGCCTCCGGCAGGCCCGGTGTCTGCAGGAAGTGCTGGTACCAGTACTGGCTGGCGCTGCCGGAGCGGACCTTTTCAATGACCTTCTGGTTGCCCTTGAGGTTGTTGATGATGGCGATGTTCATGATCACCATCCGCTCCACCCGATCCGGTGACGCCAGCGCCATCTCCTGGGCCACCACGCCGCCCCAGTCGTGTCCCACCAGCTGGAAGCGGCGGATGCCCAGTGTGTCCAGCAGGGCGATCACATCCTGGGCCAGCTGCAGCTTGTGGTAGTGCTCCAGCCCCTCGGTGCGCTCGCTGTCACCCAGCCCCCGCAGGTCCGGTGCGATCACACGGAGGCCGTTTTTCAGGTGTTCAACCACAGGTGCCCAGCACCAGGAGCTCTCCGGCCAGCCATGGATCATCACCACAACCGGGTCTTGCGGGTCGCCCCATTCACGGTAGGCGAATTTCCCCCTGGGTGTGGTCACAAGTTCCGGCTGGCTGTGGGTCATGGTCATCGGGTCCTGAGTCTGGTCGGTTAATGAATCAGTGAAACCTTAACAGACACAGGGCCACAGCGGCAGAGGCTGGGGCCATCTTCCGACAGGGGCCCGGGGGTTACGGGTGCTGGCTGAACAGCAGGTCGTTGGCATGGCGAAGTCGGCGGCTGAGTTCCCTGGCCAGGTTCATCTGGATCAGTGTGAACTGCTCCAGATCCTTCTGGTAGAGGCCCAGCATGGCCTCCGGGGAGAAAGCGATGGCACTGCCATCCGTCTCCGCCAGCGCCGATGCGGAGCGGGGGAAGAGGTCAATCAGCGCCATTTCACCCAGGCAGTCTCCCTCCCCCAGGCGGTGCAGCGTGTGACGCTCCGGGCCCTGCTGGCGGAAAACCTGCACAGCGCCGGACTCCAGCACGTAGATGACCTCAGCCGGGTCCCCTTCCCGGAAGAGGTACTGGCCGCGTCGGAAGCACAGGCGCTGTCCCTCCCTGAGGAGAAAACCCAGGTTCTCCGCCGTGATGCCACCGAAGATGGGCACCTGCTGGAGCAGTCGAATCCGATCGGAGTCCATGACCATGGTCAGTCCATCCCTACTGGCTACTGTTATTTTATAGTAGCCCTGTGCCGGCTTGCCATGAGTAAGGAAATGTTCGCATTGGCAAAGGCCGGTGATGGACTGAAACGGTTACAGGCCGCTGAGTAAATCGTTGATGGCCCTGGCAAAAGGCACGGGGGAGTCTTCCTGCAGGAAGTGTCCTCCCGTGAGTGTCACATGGGGCTGGCCAGCGGCCCCGGGGATGCGGTTCTGCATGTAGCGGTCGCCGCCACGGGTAATGGGGTCGCCATTGCTGAACGTGGTGAGAAAGGGTTTGCGCCAGTTTTCCAGTGACTGCCAGGCACGGCGGTTGGCCTCACTGGCCGGGTTGTCCGGGGTGACAGGCACCAGCTTGGGGAAGGCCCTGGCAGCGGCCTTGTAATGCCGCCCGGGGAAGGGGGCGTCATAGGCACGGCGCTCATCCGGGCTGAGCTTGTGGAAGCTGCCCACATCGATGATCCGTGATATGGGAAACACCGGGCTGTAAACGGCAAATCGCTTCCACCAGTGGAAGGCCGCCGGGGTTTTCTCATCACCGGTGGGCAGCATGCCGTTGCCCACCACAATGGCCCTGAATCGCTCCGGGTGCTCCGCCGCCAGACGCAGCCCCAGCAGTGAGCCCCAGTCCTGGCACACCAGTGTGATGTCGTTCAGTTCCAGCTGGTCCAGCAGTGACAGCAGCCAGTCCAGGTGGGTCTGGTAGCTGTAATCGTCGATGCTGTGCAGCTTGTCCGATTTGCCGAAGCCGATCAGGTCCGGTGCGATCACACGGTGCCCCGCGGCGGCGCAGACAGGAATCATGTGCCGGTAGAGGTAGGACCAGGTGGGCTCGCCGTGGAGCATCAGTACGGGTTTGGCGTCAGCGGGGCCTTCGTCCAGGTAATGCATTCGCAGACCCTTTATGGACGGGTCCACCTCCAGGTAATGGGGCTCGAAGGGGTAGTCCAGCAGCTTGCTGAAGCGTTCTTCCGGTGTGCGCAGAAAATCCATGTCTCTATCCTGTGGGTGTGGCTGTGGGTTGTCAGCAGAAGTCCTGACCTAGAATCGGAAAAAACGGCTGGGCTATCAACCCAGCAGCTTGCGAATGGGGGCCGGCAGACCCAGCCCGAGTGCCTGCGACGGGTGCAGCCAGCGCTGTGAACCCGTGTCCAGTACCCGGTTGTCGGCGGGGCTGGCGAGGCAGTGCAGTGGCATGATCTGCAGGTGGTAATGGCTGAAGGTGTGGCGGAAATCCGGCATGGGCCTTGGCTGCTCCGCGTTCAGTGCCAGGTGCTGGTAGCAGTAATCCGGCACATCTTCCGGCATCAGCGCCGGATCCGCCTCGGGCAGGCTCCAGAGCCCTCCCCAGATGCCACTGGGAGGGCGTTTCTCAAACAACAGACGGCCTTCGCTGTCTTCCAGAAGCAGCAGCCAGCAGGCTTTCTCGGGTTTGGTTTTTTTCGGCTTTTTGCCCGGGTAGGCCTCCGGGTTGCAGCGGGCGCAGGCCACGCAGTCCTCCGCCAGGGGGCAGGCGGCGCAGCCCGGGCGGCTGCGGGTGCAGACCAGCGCCCCAAGATCCATGATCGCCTGTGTGTAGTCACGCACACGCTCATGGGGTGTGTGGGACTCGGCATGGCGCCACAGCGCACGGGCCACGGCGGTGCGCCCCGGCCAGCCTTCCACGCCGTGGTAGCGGGCCAGAACCCGTTTCACGTTGCCGTCCAGTATGTGGTCGTGTCGGTCAAGGGCCTGGGTGCGTATGGCGGCGGCGGTGGAGCGGCCTATGCCGGGCAGGGTCTGCAGGTCTTCACGGGCTTCGGGGAACACACCGCCCCAGTCCGCCACCAGGGTTTTCGCCGCCTGGTGCAGGTTACGGGCGCGGGCGTAATAGCCCAGCCCGGACCAGTGCTCCAGCACATCGTCTTCCGGCGCCTCCGCCAGGGCCTGCACATCCGGGAAGCGGGCCATGAAGCGCTGGTAGTAGGGGATGACCGTGGCCACCTGGGTCTGCTGGAGCATGATCTCAGAGACCCAGACCCGGTATGGGGTACGGTTATGGTGCCATGGCAGGTCCTTGCGGCCATGGCGGTCCCACCAGTCCAGAAGCTTCCGGGCGAAACGCTCGCTCATCAGTCGCGGAACCGGTCCAGCAGGCGGCTGCCTTCCTTCTCCAGCTTCTTCCTGGCTTCTTCCTCGCGCTTTTTACGCTCCTGGTCGAGCTTTTCCTTCTCGGCGTCCAGCTTCTCCTGGCTTTTCTGCTTCAGTTCCTGGCGCTTGCGGTCGATCTCCGCCTTGCCCATCTGTTTGAGCACGTCGGTAAAGCGGCTGCTGTCAAAGCGGCACAGTCCGGCCGGATCGTCCTTGAGGTTGCCGTCACAGCGCACCGGTATCACCACCTGCTGGATCCGTTCATTCACACGGCAGGCGTTGTCACGGTGCACCTCACCCACCACGCGCAGCCCCAGGCGATAGGCCAGGTCCAGTGTGGCGGCGTTGACGGTGCCGTCTCCCTCAAGGCGCAGTCCGGCCAGCTCCGCGGTGAGTGACTCGTTGTTGAGCACACCCTTGTCGATCAGGATCCGACCGCTCATATCATTGAACGGGGTGCGCTTGGGCCAGTCATTGCTGGCCAGGCTTTCGCCGTGGGCCATGGCAATGCCACGGCAGGCCATCTGCGTCATGTTGAATCCCTCAAAGGCCCCTTCCTGGATGTCAAAGTTGGCCTTGCCACTGGATTCGCCGATCAGGCGGTTCATGGTGTTGCCACGGGTGCTAACATCGGCGTTCATGTTGACGTTGCCGGAGAGCAGCTCAATCTCCGCCAGATCACTGAGCAGTGGCAGTGTCTGTACCCCTTTCAGCTCCTGCTTGATGTTCCAGCGGGGGTTGTCGCTGCGGGCATCCAGTGTTGCCCCGACATTGAATCGGCCCTCATACAGCTCGCCCCTGGCGTGCTCCAGTGCCAGCTGGCCGTCACGGCCATTGGCCTTCACCTCGATGTTGCTGATGCTGAGGTTGCTGGCCAGCAGTGAGTCCAGTCCCAGGCGGGCGTTGAAGATCAATGTGCGCAGCGTCTCCAGTGGCAGCAGCTCGGCGTCGCCACCAGCACCCTCAGTGGGCTCACCGGGGGATTCCTCACTGGTGGCCACCTCTTCCCCTTCCTCCGGGGTGGGGGGCAGGTACCGGTCCAGGTTCAGTGTATCCCCCTGGAGGTCCAGATCGATGGCGCCGTTTTCCAGTCCGTAACCAAACTGGCCATTGAAGCGGGTGTCGTCCAGCCGTAGCTTCAGGTCACTCAGGCGCACAGTGCCCTGGTCGGAGCGGATATCGCTGCCCACGGAGATGGCCTTCAGTGTGTCCATGTCCTCGCTCTCGATCTCCGGCATGCCAAGGCGTGACAGCAGTTCGCGCAGTGAGAACTCATGCAGGTCAAAACGGCCGTTGAGATCGGGGCTGTTGCTGAAGCCCTGCACCTCCAGGCTGGTGGTGACGCGCAGGTTCTCAAGGGTGGCTTCCAGGTCCCTGATGCTGGCGGTTTCATCCGCCAGGTTGGCGCTCAGCCCGCCATTCAGGCCCGCTATCACCGTCTTGTCACCGAAAGGCTCGCCGCTCATTTCATAGCGGCTTTCAAGATCACTGATGGTAAATTGCTGCAGATCCTGTGAGGCATTGATGGACATGGCAATGTCACCGGCCAGGTCAAAGGCCGGGTCCTTCAGTGCCACGGCAAAGGTCAGGGCCAGCGGGAAGTCCTGGCCAAGGGCGATGTCGCTGGCGGTGAGTGTGAAATCCTCCAGTGTCACATCCTGTCCGGATTTCAGGTCCTGGAAGCGCACTCTGGCATCACCGATGCGCACTTCGCTGATATTGAATGTCAGTGGTGAGCTGTCCGCATCCCCCACCTGTACGGGTTCGGGCTCTGTCGCCGCCTCCTCGGTGGCCGGCTCCTCCCCGGCCGTCTCCGGCATAATGCGTTCCCAGTTGCCCTGGCCCTCCTCGTCCATCACCAGGTGGGCATCAAGCCCGTCCAGCACAAAAGTGTGTACCGAGGGGGACAGGCGAATCAGTGAGAACAGGTCCACCCGGGCCAGCAACTGCTCCACCGAGGCCAGGTGCTCCCCTTCAAGGCGGGTGCGCACGGTGTTCACCTCGATGCCCAGAGGGAAGAGCGACCAGCTCAGCTCTCCGGCCAGCTCCAGCTCCAGATTGGTGTTCTCGGCCACCGCCTCCTCGATATGGGACTTGTAGTCGTTGGGGTCAATCACCACCACGGCCACCACCACGGCAGCGGCCAGCAGGATGATCAGACCCAGCAGGGCGTAAAGCGCGTAACGAACCACTTTCATTGTGTGCTTCCTTCACTGACGGGCAGCGGGAACAACCCCGTAATGACTGCCTGGATGACTGGGAGAGTGTCCCAAGATACCTGCTTTCTGTCATCCCTGAAACGCCCATTTGCATTCCACTGCAATCGGCAGCGGAGTGCCTGTCCCCTATCAGTTCCATGGTTCTGTGCCTGTCCCAATGCCTTCAGCACAGGTATCATGGCGGCTTTTCTCCGGGCGGTGTCTGATACCGCCGTTGTGGTTTTCTTTCAAGGAGCCGGGATTTATGGCCATTACCATCAACATTGATATCAAACGGGACTTCGAGGTGGGCGGGGATTCTGACGCCATCTTCGATCTGCTGGCGGATGTGCCCGCCTCCACGGCCTATTTCCCCAAGCTCAAGAAGCTGGTGGATCTGGGGGACAACTGTTACCGCTGGGAGATGGAGGAGGTGGGGATCGACAAATACAGCATCCAGAGCATCTACGCCTGCTGCTATCAAAGCGACAAGAGCCGTGGGGAGATCCGCTGGACACCCGTGAAAGGCGAGGGCAACGGTCTGGTCAAGGGTTGCTGGAAGATCACCGATGCGGGCAATGGCCGCAGCAAGGTGTCCTTCAACACCGAGGCGGAGCTGACGCTGCCATTCCCCAGGCTGGTGAAGATGGCCATCTCTCCGGTGGTCAAGCACGAGTTCAACGGTCTGGTGGACACCTATATCCGCAACCTGCAGAAGGCCTTCTCCTGAGGGGGGGGGCGTGCAGGCAGGTTGTGGCGGGTGGGTAACCATGGCTGGCGGCAATATGGCCTGTGGTTAGCCTGTAGCCAGCTACCTGCAGTATAATCCCGTTTTCGGCACAACCTTCCCCAATGGCGGTGACAGCATGGCAGAACGCAAGGCACAGGTAGAGCGCAACACCCTGGAAACCCGTATCCGGGTGGCCATCAACCTCGATGGTACCGGACAGTCGCAGTTTGCCACCGGGGTGCCCTTTCTCGAGCACATGCTGGACCAGATCGCCCGCCACGGGCTGGTGGACCTGGACATCAAGGCGGACGGGGATCTGCACATCGACGATCACCACACCGTGGAAGACATCGGCATTACACTGGGACAGGCATTCGCCAAGGCCATGGGTGACAAGCAGGGCGTGCGCCGCTACGGCCACGCCTATGTGCCACTGGACGAGGCCCTTTCGCGGGTGGTGCTGGACCTCTCAGGCCGTCCCGGCCTGGAGATGCACATCGATTACAGCCGCGAGCGTATCGGCACCTTTGATGTGGACCTGTTCGAGGAGTTCTTCCGGGGCTTTGTCAATCACGCCCAGGTGACACTGCACATCGACAACCTGCGTGGCCACAACAGCCACCACCAGATCGAGACGGTGTTCAAGGCCTTTGGCCGTGCACTGCGCATGGCGGTGGAAGAAGACCCGCGCATGGCCGGCATGACCCCCTCCACCAAGGGAGCCCTCTAGTCCCCATGAGTATCGCAGGCCTTGAGACCGTCGCCGTGATTGATTACGGCATGGGCAACCTCCACTCCGTGGCCAAGGCCCTGGAGCGGGTGGCGCCGGATATGCGCGTTCTGGTCACCGACCGTGAGCAGGATGTGCGGGATGCCGACAGGGTGATACTGCCCGGTGTGGGGGCCATGCGCGACTGCATGGCGGAGATCCGCCGCCTGGGTGTGGATGCCTGGGTGCGTGACGCGGTGGCCCAGAAGCCCCTGCTGGGCATCTGCGTGGGCATGCAGGCGCTGATGGACCACAGTGAGGAGAACGAGGGTGTGGCCGGCATCGGCCTTCTGCCCTCGGCGGTGCGCCGCTTCCCGGCGGACATGACCGGTGAGCAGGGCGAGCGCCTGAAGGTGCCCCACATGGGCTGGAACCAGGTGTCTGCCAGCCGTGACCACCCACTGTGGCAGGATATCCCCGAGGGGGAACGCTTCTACTTTGTGCACAGTTACTACGTGGAGGCACAGGGCAACGACGATATGGCGGGGCGCTGCCACTACGGCGTGGAGCTGGCCGCCGCCGTGGCCCGCGACAATCTCTTTGCCGTGCAGTTTCACCCGGAAAAAAGCCACAGGGCCGGGCTGCAGCTGCTGCAGAATTTCACCCGCTGGCGTGGCGTCTGAGTGACGCCGGCCAGGCACAACAATCCGTTTACCCGCAATTCCCGGAGACCCCTTTCGCCATGCTGATAATCCCCGCCATTGATCTCAAGGACGGCAAATGTGTCCGACTGCGCCAGGGGCGCATGGAAGACTCCACGGTCTTCTCCGACGACCCGGTGGAGGTGGCCGGGCGCTGGGTGGAGGCCGGTGCCCGCCGACTGCACCTGGTGGACCTGAACGGCGCCTTTGAGGGCCAGCCGGTCAACGGTGAGATCGTCAACGCCATTGCCCGTCGTTACCCGGATCTGCCCATACAGATCGGCGGCGGCATCCGCAGCGCCGAGACCATAGAGGCCTACCTGGAGGCGGGTGTTGAATGGGTGATCATCGGCACCCAGGCGGTGAAGGAGCCCAGGTTTGTCACCGACATGTGCCGCCGTTTCCCGGGCCATATTATCGTCGGCCTGGACGCCAAAGACGGCATGGTGGCCACTGACGGCTGGGCCGAGGTATCCACGGTGGATGCGGTGGATCTGGCCACCCAGTTTGCCTATGACGGTGTCAGCGCCATTGTCTACACGGACATTGCCCGTGACGGCATGATGCAGGGTGTGAATATCGACGCCACGGTGCGCCTGGCGGAAGCCACACGCATCCCGGTGATCGCCTCCGGCGGCGTGACCGACATGGCGGACGTGAAGCAGCTGGCGGCGGTGGCGGAATCCGGCATCGCCGGGGCCATCACCGGCCGTGCCATCTACGAAGGCAAGCTGGACCTGGCCGAGGCCCAGGCCTGGTGCGATTCCGTCGCCCACTGAACCCCGCAGAGAATACTGAGGAAACACTATGGCACTGGCCAAGCGCATCATCCCCTGCCTGGACGTGGACAAGGGCCGCGTGGTGAAAGGGGTGAACTTCGTGGAGATCCGCGATGCCGGTGATCCGGTGGAAATCGCCCGCCGCTACAACGAGCAGGGGGCGGACGAGATCACTTTCCTGGACATCACCGCCAGCCACGAGAGCCGTGACACCACCTACGACACCGTGGAGCGCATGGCCAGCGAGGTGTTTATCCCCCTGACCGTGGGGGGCGGTGTGCGCAACGTGGGCCATATCCGCAACCTGCTCAATGCCGGTGCCGACAAGGTGGGCATCAATACCGCCGCGGTCACGGACCCGGACTTTGTGGGTGAGGCGGCGGCGCGTTTTGGCAGCCAGTGCATTGTGGTGGCCATCGACGCCAAGAAAGTCAGCGCCCCCGGCGAGCCGGACCGCTATGAGATCTTCACCCACGGCGGACGCAACCCCACCGGGCTGGATGCGGTGGCCTGGGCGCGCAGGATGACGGACCTGGGGGCGGGGGAGATACTGCTCACCAGCATGGACCGTGACGGCACCCGGTCGGGTTTTGACCTGGGCCTGACCCGGGCCATCAGCGACGCCGTTCCGGTGCCGGTGATTGCCTCCGGCGGCGTGGGCACACTGCAGCATCTGGTGGAGGGCATTCAGCAGGGCGGTGCCGATGCGGTACTGGCCGCGTCCATCTTTCACTTCGGCCAGTTCACGGTGCCACAGGCCAAGGAATACATGCGTCAGCAGGGTATTACCGTCCGCTGAGGCCGCTGCTTATTCGTTTGTTTCTTCAGGGCGCCGCTCATGGTGCCTGGCCAGATAAAACTGCCCGTCCTCCTGTTGCAGGAACATGGGCTGATACTGGTTGCGCATGGCCCACAGGGTGCTGATGGTGGCGGTGGCGTAGCCCATCTGGTCGAGTTTGGGCAGCATTTCCTCCAGGTAGCTCACCGTCACCTCATGGGGGTGGGCAATGGCCACGGCGGTACCGTGCCGGCGGGCCTGTTTCAGCAGGTAGCGGAACTGGGCATCCACATAATCCCAATTCTGCTCGTGGTCGAGAAACACGTCCCGGCTGAGTGTCGGTATATTGCGTGACTCCGCCACATCCGCCGCCACGGTGCTGGCAATGGTGCGGCTGTCCACAAAGAACACCTCATGCTCGGCCAGCTCGTCCATGACCCACTCCATGACACTGCGCTGCTGGGTCAGCAGGCTGCCCATGTGGTTGTTTACCCCCCTTGCGTAGGGCACCGAGTCCAGGGACAGACGCAGTGTGTCGCGAATCTGTACCTGGTCCATGCCCACATCCAGCCCGCCGGCACCCAGCCCCATGCGGGCATTGTTGGCCATGGGGGCGTGCAGCATGATCTCCTTGCCGCTGTGAAAGCCCGCCTCCGCCAGCTCACGGGTGTGGCGGCGGTAGGGCAGGAAGGACAGGGTCAGTGGCTGTGGCAGGTCGATCAGGCGCTGCTCGGGCCCACGGTGCACCCCCATATCGTCAATGATAATGGCGATGGTGGGGGGTGGCCCCTCTTCCGCCTGTGTGGGCAGGGCCACTGTGGCGAGAAGGAGGCAGGACAGCAGAGGTGCCGGCAGAGATCGCAGCATCATCAGTGAATCAGTCCAGTTCCGGCTGTTGCAGGTTCCTGTTGCGCCGCTGGTCGAAAATACTCATCCCCTGCAACAGGTTCACGGCGGTGCGCAGCTGGTAATCCCTGGCCAGTCGTTCGCTGACACTGGGTTTTTCCTCTTCCTGCTCCTGTCCCTCTTCAGGGCCATCTTCCCCGGAGCCGTTACCCAGGTGCCCGGTCAGGTCCGACTCGCTTATGGTGCGTCCGGATTCCAGGTTCTCGATCCGTGCCTGCTGCACCCGGATATCCGGCTTGATGCCCTTGGCCTGTATGGAGCGGCCGTCAGGGGTGAAGTAGAGGGCCGTTGTCAGCTTGATGGCATAGTCCGTGCCGAGTGGCATCACCGTCTGCACTGAGCCCTTGCCAAAGGAGTCGGTGCCCAGTATGACGGCGCGGCCATGGTCCTGCAGTGCGCCGGCGACAATTTCCGAGGCGGAGGCGGAGCCGGCATTGATCAGCACCACAACGGGCACGCCACTGGCACTGTCCCCGGGGGAGGCGTTGAATTCCAACTGGCTGTCGGCAATGCGCCCTTCGGTGTAGACAATCTTGCCCTCGTCCAGCAGTGCATCCGCCACGTCCACCGCGGCCTGAAGTACACCGCCGGGGTTATTGCGCAGGTCCAGCACCAGGCCATTCAGGGTGTCGCCGTTTTCCTTCTCCAGTGATTCCAGTGCCGCCTTGAAATCCCGGCCGGTATTCTGCTGGAAGTGGCTGATGCGCACATAACCGTAGCCCTTTTCCAGCATCTCTGTGCGCACACTGGTGACCTGTATGATGGCCCGCTCCAGGGTCACCTCCACCGGCCCGCTTTCACCTTCCCGTGAGAGTGTCAGTGTGACTTCGCTGCCGGGCTCGCCACGCATCTTCTTGACCGCGTCTTCAAGGCTCATGCCCTTCACGGACTGATCGTCGATGCGGATGATCAGATCCCCTGGCTGTATGCCGGCCCTGGCTGCCGGTGTGTCATCGATGGGGGCAATCACCTGGACAAAGCCCTTTTCCATGCCCACCTCAATGCCCAGGCCGCCGAACTCGCCGCTGGTGCTCTCCTCCAGCTGGTTGAAAGCCTGTGGCTTGAGGTAGGAGGAATGGGGGTCGAGCCCGGACAGCATGCCCTCAATGGCCTTGTCCAGAAGCGCCTGGTCGCTCACCTCCTCCACATAGGCCCGCTTGATGCGGTCGAAGACCTCGGTAAACTTGCGCAGATCTTCCAGTGGGAGTCGTTTCTGCGGGTCGCTCTCCAGCTCCAGATCCTGCTCTTCCTGCTCTTCCAGGCTGGCCGGGGTGGCGGGTTCATGGCCTTCCGGCAGCTCGGTGGGGTCCGCATCCGCCGCCTGCAGCGTTGGAACGGCCAGAACCAGTGTCAGCAGAAGGGCAAGGGAGCGACGGCTGAAAGGTATTTCCAGGGCTAGCTTCATGAACAATCCTGTCGGCGTTGGCAAATTGGGGCAGGCTCAACCTTAGCGTAACTATTGCAGCCAATCCATCGGGTTCTGCGGGTTGCCCTGGTGGCGTATCTCAAAGTAGAGCCCGGCGCGGCTCTGGCCGCCGCTGTCGCCGGTCAGTGCAATCACATCACCGCCGCGCACCCAGTCACCGACACTGTAGAGGAGGCTGCTGTTACTGCCGTAAAGACTCATATAACCGTCCCCGTGGTCCAGTATAATCAGCAAACCGTAACCCCGCAGCCAGTCGGCGAAAATCACACGGCCATAGTGCACCGCCTGCACGTCTTCACCGCGATTGGCCGCAACACGGATGCCGTCATGGCGTAGGTCGCTGTCGCGGTTGATCTTCTCACCGAAGCGGACACTCAGATCCCCCCCGGTGGGCCAGGGCAGTGTGCCCCTGAGGCTGTCGAAGGGGGCCGTGTCCTGTGGCGGCTCGATGTCCTTGACCGCCTCTTCCACCTCTTCCAGCAGGGTCCGCAGCCGCTCTCGGTTGGACTCCAGCTCCACGAGTTCACTCTGGCGCCGGCTGATGCGTGACTGCAGTGCCTCCAGCGCCTGCTGGCGCTCCTTGCGCTGACTGGCCAGCAGGTCCCTCTGGCGGGCCGTCTCGGAGCGGGTCTGGTTCAGATTCTCGCGGGCCGCACTGGCCTGGCGGCGGTTTTCCGCCAGCTCGGCCAGGGTGGCCTGGAAGCGCTCCAGCCGTTTCACCGCATCCCGGCTGATGTATTCATAGTAGGTCATATGGCGGGACAGCTTCTGCGGGTCGCTCTGGTTGAGCAGCAGCACCAGTGCGCTGTGGTCCCCCTGCATCCAGGCGCTGCGCAACTGGGCCACCAGGCTCTTGCGCTGGCTCTCCAGTTGCTCGTTGAGGCGTTCCCGCTGCCGGTCCAGCTGCTCAAGCTCCTCACCCAGCTGACTCCGACGCTGCTCCAGTTCCCGCAGGCGGCTGTTAAGACGTCCGATTGCCCGCTCGGCCCCCCGCAACCGCTCCAGCAGCGTGTCCTGCTCTTTCCCGGCCTTATCCAGCCACAGGCTGACCTGCTCTATCTCCTCCTGCAGTGCCTCCAGCCGCTGCCGGGACACCTCCTCATCCGCCATGACAGCCGGAGCACACAAGAGCGACAGGCACAGCCATACCAGGGACAGGCACCTCCGCAGTGGCATGCAGGGGACAGGCACCCTGGAGGGGCGGGACAGGCACAGCAGCGAGCTGGTCAAATGCGTCCTCCGGCCACGCGGGCGTGGCCGGGAGGCCGGAGACGGGGGCTGGCCGCTGGCGGCACTGGCTTTGCGGGGCGGCAGAATGGCCTCAGCCCCGGTCAGTGGCAATCAGTGAGCGCCCGTCCATCTCACGGGGCTGGCCCAGACCCATCAGCGCCAGCAGTGAGGGGGCCAGGTCGCACAGTCGGCCGCCGTCCTCCAGCGTGAGGTTTCTCGGGCCCGCGTACACCAATGGCACCGGGAAGGTGGTGTGGGCGGTGTGTGCCTGTCCCGTGCTGGCGTCTTTCATCTGCTCGCAGTTGCCGTGGTCGGCGGTGATCAGGCACTGGCCACCGTTTTTCTCCAGTGCCGCCAGTACCCGCTCAAGGCAGGCATCCAGGGTTTCCGCCGCTTTGATGGCGGCGGCCATGTTGCCCGTGTGTCCCACCATGTCCGGGTTGGCGTAGTTGCAGATGACCAGGTCGTAAAGGCCCTGCTCAATGCGCTCCACCAGCTTGTCGGTCACCTCCTCGGCGCTCATTTCCGGCTTGAGGTCGTAAGTGGCCACCTTGGGTGAGGGCACCAGGACGCGGTCTTCACCGGCAAAGGGCTGCTCCCGTCCGCCGTTGAAGAAGAAGGTCACGTGGGCGTACTTCTCGGTCTCGGCGATGCGCAACTGGGTCTTGCCCTGTGCACTGACGTACTCGCCCAGCCCGTTGTGCAGGGATTCCGGCGGGTAGGCGCAGGGCGTGTCGATATCACCGGCGTACTCGGTCAGCATGACAAAACCGGACAGGCGGGGCATGACCCGCCGCTCGAAGCCGGCGAAATCCCTGTCCGTGAACGGGTAGGTCAGCTCACGGGCCCGGTCGGCGCGGAAATTCATGAACAGCACCGCATCGTTGTCCGCCACGGTGACCGGTGCCTGTCCCTGGTGATGGATGGCGGTGGCACTGACAAACTCGTCGTTCTCGTCCCGCTCATAGGCGGCCTCAAGCCCCTCCAGTGCCGTGGCGGCCTGGTAATCCGCCGTGCCTTCCGTCAGCAGCCGGTAGGCCTTTTCAATGCGGTCCCAGTTGGTGTCCCGGTCCATGGCGTAGTAGCGGCCGATGATGGAGGCCACATGGCCCACACCCAGCTCTTTCAGACGGGCATCGGCCGCCTCGATGGAGGCTTTGGCGCTGCGTGGCGGTGTGTCCCGGCCATCCAGAAAGGCATGCAGGTAGACCCGCCTGGCGCCTTTCTCGGCGGCCATTTTGCAGGCGGCCAGCAAATGCGACTCGTGGCTGTGGACGCCGCCGGGGGAGAGCAGCCCCAGCACATGGACGGCGCCGCCGGCATCGATGGCCCCGTCAATGGCCCCGGCCAGCACCGGATTCTGTGCCAGGCGGTTTTCATCCACGTCCTTCGAGATGCGGGTCAGGCTCTGGTAAACCACCCGTCCGGCACCGATGTTCATGTGCCCCACTTCCGAGTTGCCCATCTGCCCCTCGGGCAGCCCCACCGCCAGCCCGGAGGTGTTCAACAGGGTGTGGGGACGCTCTGCCCAGAGCCGGTCCCACACCGGTGTGTTGGCGTTGGTGATGGCATTGTCGTCGCTGGGCTCGCGGTGGCCCCAGCCATCGAGAATAATCAGGGCCGTGGTTTTGCGGGATTCGCTCATAGTGGGTCCGGATAGTGGTTCAGAAAATGGCATGGACAAAAGAATGCGTTTGCGTGGGCGCAATTTTACCCCAGTTGACCGCGGACAGCCATCCGCCACCGCTTCTGTCCGTACCGGGTGCTGTGTATAATCCCGCCAGACATTTTACGCAGGCCCGGCCCCCTGGCCGGCTAACAGGATAACCCCAGATGGAAATTTTCGACCGACTCTTTGAATTTGTTGTCAACCGCTGGCAGCTGGTGGGTGCCTTTGTGGCACTGCTGATTGCCCTGTTCTATGTGGAAGGCCGCCGCGCAGGACGCAAGGTCAGCCCCCAGGAGGCGGTACAGCTGCTCAATCACGATGAAGCCATTATCGTGGATGTGCGCGAGCGCAAGGAGTTCCGTGAAGGCCATATCAAGGGTGCCCTGCATATCCCCCTGGCCCAGGTGGCGGATCGTAAAAAAGAGCTGCAAAAGCACAGCGACAAGCTGATCATACTGGCGGACAAGGGCGGCCAGCACGCGCCCATGGCCGGCAAGCAACTGCAGAAAGAAGGGCTCACTATCGCCCGGCTCTCCGGTGGCATGATGGACTGGCGCGCGGCCAACCTGCCCGTGGCCAGGGACGACAAGCCCGAATCCAGAAAAGAGAGCCGGAAAAGCGGCAAGAAGAAATAGCGCACAGACCTGAGTAAAGCCCCACAGGACACTGTGATCTGGCCGGGGCTTTGTTATGGTAGATGCCCCATTAAAAGAACGTACAGGAACGGACCATGGCCGAGAACGACACACCACAGGGCGCCACAGGCGGCCAGAACGCGGCAGACGGGGAAAACCAGCCCCAGTTCGCCATTCAGCGGGTCTATGTCAAGGACCTCTCGTTTGAATCCCCCAATGCCCCCAAGATCTTCCAGGAGCCGTGGAAACCCCAGGTCACCATGGATCTGAACACCGCCCACAGCAAGCTCAGCGACAACCAGTACGAGGTGGTGCTGACACTGACCATCACCAGCAAGCTGGAAGAGAAAACCGCCTACATGGTGGAAGTGCAGCAGGCCGGTGTCTTCCAGGTGAAAAACATCGAAGGGGCCCGTCTGGCCCAGCTGCTGGGTGCCTACTGCCCCAACATGCTGTTCCCCTATGCCCGCGAGGCGGTGGACACACTGGTGACCAAGGGCAGTTACCCGGCACTGATGCTGGCGCCGGTGAACTTTGACGCCATCTACCAGCAGGCCGTGCAGCGCAAGGAAGAGGAAGCCCGCGCCGGTGGCGGCCAGGGCAGCGAGGCGCCCCAGAGCCACTGATCTGAGTCGCTCTGGCGGAGCGCTATGATCAGGCCCGTTAATGAAGGGGGACGTCCGTCACGTCCCCCTTTTTTGTTGCCCCAGCGTTAACGCATCAATCAACAGGTCCGGAGCACATCGATCCGGTGCTGTGTCGCGTATTGTGAACAGGGTTTGCCACTTCAGGTGACATCGTGCCAGTACCCTGGACACCCTTTAGGCGTTATTCTGTGAAACAGCTATCACCATTATCCGGAGATATCATGCCTGTCCCCCCTGTCCCCAAAAACGTGCCTGTCCCGAAAGTGTCCAGGGTGTTGCTGACGAGTCTGATTGCTCTTTTTGTTGCTGTGCCTGCCCAGGCGGAAAGGGTGTTTACGGCGGAGGATATCGCCGGCTGGGAGTCCCACTCGTTCGAGGGCGAGACCCGCTATGACCTGGTGGAAGTGGACGGTCGTGAGGCGGTGCATGCCCGTTGCCGTGATGCTTCCGCGTCGGGGCTGTTCTACCGGGAGGAGATCGACCTGGGGAAAACGCCGATCCTGGAATGGACCTGGCGGGTGGAGGAGACCTTCAGGGACATCCACGAGACCCGCAAATCCGGCGACGACTACCCGGCCCGGGTCTATGCCGTGGATGAGCACAGCCTGGCCAAGTGGCGCACCCGGGCGCTGAATTACGTCTGGGCCAGCGAAATGCCCCGGGGCAGCCACTGGGAGAATGCCTACCAGTCACGGGCCATCATGGTGGCGGTGCAGTCCGGCTCCGCCGGTGACAGTGAGGGCAATGGCCAGTGGCGCACCCAGAGGCGGGATCTGCGTGAGGATTTCCGGCAATACCACGACAAGGACACGGACCGGATCAACGGGCTGGCCATCATGACCGACTGTGACGATACCGACGCCCCCGCAGAGGCCTGGTACGGGGAGATTCGCCTGAAGGCGGAATAAACCCGGATTCAGACGCTTCTCCCGTAAACCCCGCGCCGCCACAGCCACTCCACCGGCCCCTGGCGGAAGTGGCGCAGCCACAGCGGCGCCAGAAACAGCAGCAATGCCCACACCGCCACCATCACCAGCCACTGCCCTGGCCGCTCCAGCCGCTCGAACAGGCCAAGCCCGAAGCCGTAAAAGACACTGGTGCACAGCACCGAGGTGAGCAGATAACCGGTGAGGGCCATGCGCCCCAGGGCACTGAGCCGGGCCATGAGCGATGGCCAGTAGCCACGGCGCCAGGCAGTCAGCACCGCACAGGCCCAGCCCAGTGCCACCAGTGGCGCCGCAAGCCCGTTGAAGGCCCGGCCCAGATACACAGCGAAGCGCATTTCCCACCCATGAGACTGGTTGAACGCCACACCCAGCAGTATCACCGGCACCCCCAGCGCAAAGCACGCCAGTGCCAGATGGCGGTAACGGCGCAGCGGCCATTCCCCGGTGATCAGCCCGCTGCGGTAGGCGGCCATGCCCGCCAGCATCAGTGCCAGTGTCCGCCAGCCCTCCTCCAGCAGAATCATCAGCAGGTAGCCCCCCATCAGTGTTTCCACCCGCTGCCCGAGCTGCTGCCAGTAGCGGCCCCGGTAGGCGCTGATTTCCTCCTGCAGTGCCGCCGCCCCGGGCGCCCACATGTCACGGACCAGCTGCTGGTACTCATCGGCGGGCATGTCCATCAACGCCAGTGTAAACAGCAGCCCCGCCATCAGCGGCACCAGATACAGCGCCAGTGCCCAGCGCAGCAGTGTGGCCACGGGCATCTCCCGGAAGCGAAAGGCCACCAGACCCACCACCGCGTACAGAAACAGGATGTCCCCATACCAGATAAAGGTGGCATGGAGCAGGCCGATCAGCCCCAGCAGCACCATGCGGCGGCGGTGGCGAAGCCAGGGGTCCACCCCTGCCGCCTCGCTGGAGCGGGCCATCATCACAATGCCGGCACCGAAGAGCGCCGCAAACAGGCTCAGGAACTTGTATTCCGCCAGCACATGACTCACCAGCCACAGGGCAAAGTCCACACCCTCGAAGGGGCCCGCCAGAGTGGGATTGACGTAGGCAGCGGCCACCATGGCGAAAGCCTGGATATTCATCACCAGTATGCCCAGCAGGGCAAACCCCCGCAGCACATCCAGGCTCTGGTAACGGTGCGGTGCATCAGAAGGGGGCATGGGGGCAGAGTCCGTGACCGGTGACAGGAAACGCAAGATTATCCCGCCAGGGTGCTTCTTTCAAAAGCGGCCCTGCGATACGCTAAGTCCGTCACTGTTCACTAACCGGAAGTCTGCATGCTTGCAACCAAAGCCCTGGCCGCGTTGATGGCGCCCCTGTCACTGGTGCTGATCTGTATTGTCCTGGGCCTGGTGCTGAGAGGGCTGGGCCGTCGCCGTGGCGGTAATGGCAGCCTGTTGCTGGGCCTGGTGCTGTTTCTGCTGTTCTCCAGCGAGCCCGTGGCCCGTGCACTGCTGTTGCCACTGGAGACCCGCTACAGCCCCATCACCAACACCGAGGCCCTGGAAGGCGTGCGCTATGTGCTGGTGCTGGGCTCCAGCGCCTCCAACATCAGTGAGCACCCGCCCACCACCCGCCTCTCCGGGGTGGCCGGACTGCGACTGGTGGAGGGCATACGGCTGCACCGGGCCCTGCCGGGGAGTACCCTGGTGCTCTCCGGCGGCTCGGTCTTCGGTGATGCCCCCAGCGCCACCGTCATGAGCCGTGCCGCCGTGGCACTGGGGGCGGAGGTCAGCCAGCTGCGCATCCACCCCAATCCCCGCAATACCTTCGAGGAGGCCGAGCTGATGTTCGAGGCCATCGGCAGCGAGCCCTACCTGCTGGTCACCTCCGCCTCCCATATGCCCCGTGCCATGGCTCTGGCCCGCAAGGCCGGCACCCATCCCATTGCCGCCCCCACGGTGCTGCGCACCGCCACCAGCACCAGCCCGAAAAGCCTGGCCTTCTACCTGCCCTCCGCCAGTGCGCTGGAGATGACGGAAAGGGCCTTTCACGAGTACATGGGGCTTGCCTGGGGGCGGCTGCGGGGTCAGCTGTAACTTCTGCCGGGACAGTCAGGGCGGGGGAGGGGGGAGCAAAAAAACAGTTGATCTTGCACTTGTTAACTTGCTCCATCTGTGGAGGCACGTAAACTGCACTGTAATTGGAGTAACCTCCCTGTGATAGAAGTTTCCCCTGCAATCCTCAGTTGAAGCATTAACGCTTCCTGCTACTATTGTGAATCTATTCAAAACCATCAGGACAGTGCCCGTGACAGCAGCAGGCAAGTTTCACCACAGGCAGCTTCTGTCGCTTTTCTCCGTCGGACTGGTTTCGCTGTATTCAGGTGCTGTTACGGCCGCCCCCTGGATCGAACCCGGTGATATGCGCATGCGCCACAGTCTGACGGTGCTGGCGGATCAGGGTGATATCCGCACGCCGATCAATACCTGGCCGGTGATGTGGTCCGGAGTGGGTGAGACGCTTAGTGGTCTGTCCCGGACTGGCGGCTCGCACTCGGGCCAGGAGCGCTCCTATGTGCGCTTTGAACAGGACCGTTTTGCCCGTCGCGGCTGGGCCAGCGAGCTCAATGCCGGCATCGCCAACCAGCCCCCCCTGATCCGCAGCTTCAATGACCAGACACGGGAAGAGGGCGTGTTGGGAGTTACTGCGCAGTGGAACGGCCACAGCTGGGCCCTGGGGCTGAGCGCCCAGGTCACCGAGGACCCTTCAGACGGCAGGGACTGGCGCGCTGATGGCAGCTTCCTGGCCTACACCGGCAACAGCTGGACACTGGGCTTTGGCGCCATCGACCGCTGGTGGGGCCCTGGCTGGCAGTCCTCACTGATGCTCTCCAGCAACGCGCGCCCCGTGCCCTCTCTGTGGCTCAACCGCACCAACCCCAGTGGTTCGGACCACCCGCTGCTGGCCTGGATGGGCCCCTTCCAGCTGACACTGACGCTGGGTCAGCTGGAAGGAGCCCGTGAGGTTCCCGAGGCCCGACTGGTGGGATTGCGCTTTAATTTTCGCCCCGTTAAAGGGCTGGAGCTTGGGCTGAGCCGACTGCTGCAATACGGCGGCGAGGGGGAACCTGAAAACGGTGAGGCTCTGGGTAACGCACTGATCCTGTCGGATGAGAGCGCCCGCGAAAGCAGCGATGCCCCCACACAGATGGCGGGTCTGGACGCCCGCTATGGCATGGCGGTGGGCGGTGTCAGCGGGGGGCTCTACGGGGAAACCGTGGCACAGGTGGGTGAGGATCAGAGTGCCGGTGGACTCACCGGCCTGGTGGGCATGGACCTGGCCTACTCGTGGCAGGAAGACAGCCAGCGCTGGTTTCTGGAATACGCGGATACCACGGCCGGCAATATCACCGGCAGTGGCCGTTTCAACGAGACCTATGAAGACCCCGTCTATAAAACCGGTGACCGCTTTCGTGGCCGTGCCATTGGCAGCACCTTTGACAGCGATGCCCAGGCACTGACACTGGGGCTGCAACATTTTTTCAACGACGGACGTAACCTGGCCCTGACGGTTGGGCATATCCAGCTCAATCGGTCGGACGACATCGTGGCCGCCCGTCCCTCTGGCAAGGTGGACTTTGCCATTGCCCGTGAGGCCACGGATGTGGTCATGGTCAGCGCCCGCTACGAATACCCCCTGTGGGGAGGCTGGGCGACACTGGACGGCCAGTGGAGTGACCGCACCATCGAGATTGCCACCGCAGACGGCAGTGGCCGCGCACAGGGAACCCTGAGCGCTGGCTGGCGTTACCGGTTCTAGTCCGGTGGCCGAGCAGTGCCGACGTTCAGGAACATTCATGAGAGTAAAAATGACAGCAACAACCTTTTCCCGGTACCCATGGTTTCTGTGCCTGTGGCTACTGGCAGCAGCGACCCCCACTGCGGCGCAGGAGATCAGTGAAGAGCAGATCCGCCAGTTGCAGAATCTGCCCAGGGCGCAACAGGAAGCCCTGGCCCGCCAGCAGGGTTTTGACCTGGACAAGCTCTCTCCGCAGGGGACTCAACAGCAGGAGCGCCCCAGGGAGGTGCAGGTAGTGCAGACCCCGCTGTCGGATCCGGAAAGCCCGGACAGTGAGCGCCGGGATCAGGACGACGACGGACTCAAGCCTTTTGGCTATGACCTTTTTGCCGGGCGCCCGACCACCTTTGCGCCGGTTACCGAGATCCCCCTCCCTTCCGATTACGTGGTGGGACCTGGCGATGTGATCAGGCTGCAGCTGTACGGCAAGGAAAACGACCTGCTGGAGCTGCCAGTCACCCGGGATGGCGTGATCCAGATGACGGATTCAGGCCCCATTCCCGTTGCAGGAATGAATTTCGAGACCGTCAGGAAGCAGCTGAAGCGCCAGGTGGAGCAGAAATACATCGGTACCCAGGTCAGTGTTTCACTGGGAGAGCTGCGCAGCATGCGGGTGTTTGTGCTGGGGGAAGCCCGGAATCCGGGCAGCTATACGGTCAGCTCACTGTCCACCATGACCAATGCCCTGCTGGTGTCCGGTGGCATCAAGACTTCGGGTTCGCTGCGTAATGTGCAGCTCAAACGGGACGGTCAGGTGATTGGTAGCCTGGATCTCTATCAGTTACTGCTATCGGGGGATACTTCGTCAGATCAGCGTCTACAGCCCGGTGACACCCTGTTTATTCCTCCAGTGGGGGAGACCGTTGCGGTGGACGGTGAGGTGCGCCGTCCTGCCATTTACGAGTTGAAAGGGGGGGAAACACTGGCGGATATGATCGCCATGGCGGGTCACTACACCCGTGACGCCGCCCCCGCCTTCAGCCAGCTGGAACGGGTAAAAGACGAGCGTCGCAGGCGTGCGCTGGAGTCCGTGGACCTGACCCGGAGTGAGGCACAGGGCAAGCCCGTCCGGGAAGGCGACAAGGTGACCGTCAAAAGCCTCAATGATCTCACTGAAGGGTTTGTTCAGCTCAGGGGCCAGGCAAAGCGCCCCGGCAAGCGAGAATTCCGCCCTGGCATGCGCCTGTCGGACCTGCTGAAAGACCGCCACCAGGATCTGCCCGGAGATGCGGACCTGAATTACGCACTGGTGGTGCGTGAAACAAACGATCAGGGTGAGATTGCGGTCAGACAATTCCGACCCGCGGGAGTTTTCAGGGATGAGGGCGGTGACAGTGATCTGGTGCTGAAAGAGCGGGATCAGATCCTGCTTTTCTCAAGACAGACCTCGGAAGAGCAGGATGAGTCCCGCAAGGCAGGACGTGGGCTTTTGGATGAAGTGCTGGAAAAACTCGAACGTCAGGCCAGCCCCGACAAACCGGCAATGGCTGCCACCATTGGCGGTGCGGTGCGCTTTCCGGGGCGCTACCCCCTCTCTGAACAGGCCACGGTCCGGGATCTTATTGACGCTGGTGGTGGCCTCAGGGACTCCGCACTGATGCTGGAAGCGGAGCTGGTCCGATCACAGGTCAGCGGCCTGGGCCAGGCAGAAACCGAGCTGATCACTTTCCCTCTGGTCCAGGGCGTGGAGAACGGCGCCGATGAGGTGGCTCTGCAGGGCTACGATCGGCTGCTGATCAAGGGTGTGCCGGGCTTTGCCAAGCGGGAGACGATCACCCTGGAAGGGGAGGTGCGTTTCCCCGGGCAGTACAGCATTCGTATCGGGGATACCCTGAAGGATGTGATCGAGCGGGCCGGCGGGCTGACGGAACGGGCCTTCCCGGAAGGGGCCATCTTCAGCCGTGAGCGCCTGCGCCGGCAGGAGCAGGAGCGGATGGAAATGGCGGAACAGCGGCTGCGGCGGGATCTGCTGGGCCTTCAGCTGGAAGCTGGCGAGCAGGGGCCGGATCAGGATCTGGGCATGCTGCAGAATCTGCTGCAGCAGGTTCAGCAGGTGGAGGCCATGGGCCGCCTGGTGATTGATCTTGAGGCGCTGGTGGCAGGGCGGCTCCCCGAGCTGGAGGTGCTGGATGGTGATCGCCTGCAGATACCCAGGCGGCCCCAGTCGGTGAGTGTCTTTGGCGAAGTGCAGTTTGCCAGTTCGCACCTCTACGACCCGGATCTGGCGGTGACGGACTACCTGGATCGCAGTGGCGGTTTCAGCGCCCAGGCGGATGAAGAGCGTATTTACGTCATACGCGCGGATGGCTCGGTATGGCGTCCCAGTGAATCACGCTGGTTCTCGGGCAGAGGGGAAACGCTGCGCCCGGGTGACACCATTGTGGCGCCCATCAAACTGGACCGTGTCAACCAGCTGCAGCTGGCCACCAACATCAGCCAGGTTTTTTCCAACCTGGCCGTCAGTGCCGCCGCTCTGAACAGCTTCTGACAGGCGCTACCAGGAGATATTTGTGACCGAGAACAGCACACAGCCAGTACCCGCCCATGACGATGAGATTGATCTGGTAGAGCTCTTCAGGGCCCTGTGGGCTGGCAAGTGGTGGATACTGGCCAGCACCATGCTGGCGGCGGTGCTGGCGGTGTTTTATGCCCTGTCACTGCCGGACAAATACAGCGCCAGTGCCCTTGTGGCACCGGTATCGGAGGGCGGCTCCGGCGGGCTCTCCGCCCTGGCCTCCCAGTACGGTGGCCTCGCTTCCATGGCCGGTGTGAATATCGGCGGTGGCGATGCAAGCAAGCGCCAGATTGCACTGGAAACCCTCAAGTCGCGGCGCTTCCTGATGGATTTTATCGAACGCCATGATCTGAAAGTGCCACTGCTGGCCTCGGACGGCTGGGATATGGAGCGTGGTGAGTGGCGTGTTGACAAGACCCGTTACGAGGCACAGACGGCGCAATGGCTGGACCCGGACACCGGTGAGAATACCCTGCCACCCAGCGACCTGAAGGCCATGAAGGTGTTCAGTGAGATGATGAGTGTCTCAGAGGACACGAAAAGCGGCATGGTCACCATCAGCATTGAGTCCCGCTCACCGCAGGCTTCGCAACAGTGGGTGGACTGGCTGATCCGGGACCTCAACGAGTATCTCAAGCGTCGCGAAATGGAGGATACCCGGCGCAATGTGGCCTATCTGGAGGAGCAGCTGGAGCGGACCAATATCGCCGGTATGCGCCAGGTCTTCTTCAGCCTGATCGAAGAACAGACCAAGATGCTGATGCTGGCGGAGCTGGACCCGGAATACGCCTTCCAGGTGGTGGACCCGCCGGTCGTGCCGGAGGAGCGCTCCGCGCCTAAACGCTCCCTGGTGGTGGTCCTTGCCGTGCTCCTTGGGGGCATGCTCTCCACCTTCGGCGTTCTGGTGGCGTATGCCGTCAGACAGAGGAAGACCGGCTGATTCCAGAAAAGCGGGTCAGAATACAGGTGCCAGGCAGTGGCCTCGTCGGAGTGCCTCAGCCCTGGCGGGGAACGGGCCCGGGTACAGAGGCGTCCTTTACAGAGACGACGTGTGTCAAAAAACCAGCGCAGGGAACCCATGATAGAACACTTTCTGAACCTCTCACGCCTCAACAAGCGCCTGTTGGCGGTGGCCTCCGATTCGGTGCTGCTGGGGGTGGCGTTGTGGGCCGCCTTTGTGCTGCGCCTGGAAGGGCAGTTTCCGGGGCTGAGCCAGCAATATCTGGTGCTCTTCGGACTGACGGTGATCACCACCATACTGTGTTTTATCCGTTTCGGCCTGTATCGGGCCATCGTTCGCTATCTCAGTGACCAGGCCCTGATGACCGTCTGTGGTGGCGTCCTCGCCTCGGCACTGAGCCTGATCCTGTTTGGCTATCTCCTCGAAGTGCTGGTGCCCCGCTCGGTGCCGGTGATCTATGCAGGCCTGGCCTTTCTGGTAGTGGGCGGGACCCGCATGGGGGTGCGTTACCTGGTGCAGATGCCCCGCAATCGCGACAAGGAGGCGGTCATTATCTACGGCACCGGCGACCGGGCGCTGCAGCTGGCACTGGCACTGCAACAGGGGGACCTCTACCGCCCCGTGGCCTATGTCAGTTCCGGCGAGCACGAACACAACACCATCCTCCACGGCCTGCCCGTGATCAGTGAGAAGAAACTGCCCCGCACGGCGGAAAAACACAACGTCAAGCGTCTGCTGCTGGCGCTGGAATCCGACCGGGAAAAGCAGGTGCCCAGTATCCTTGAGCGACTGGAGCCGCTGCCACTGATGGTGCAGACCATCCCCGCCGTCAACGAACTGATCACCGGCCAGGCCAGCATCAACGAAATCCGGGATCTTTCCGTGGAAGATCTGCTGGGGCGGGATTCCGTGCACCCGGACCCCGCACTGATGGGTATCTGCATCCAGGGCTGCTCGGTGATGGTGACCGGCGCCGGTGGCTCCATCGGCAGTGAGCTGTGCCGACAGATATTGCGGCTGAAGCCCAAGCGCCTGGTGCTGTTTGAGCGCAGTGAGTTCTCCCTGTACAGCATTGAGCGGGAAATGAGCGCCCGTGCCGAGGAGCTGGGCCTGGATACGGAAATCCATCCGGTGCTGGGCAGTGTGGTGCATCGCCGCCGCATCGAGGCGGTACTGCGGGCCTTTTCCGTCAACACCATCTACCACGCCGCTGCCTACAAGCATGTCCCACTGGTGGAACAGAATGTGATTGAAGGGCTGCGCAACAACGTTTTTGGCACCTGGCATACCGCCGAGGCGGCTATTGCCGCGGGAGTGAACGACTTTGTACTGATCTCCACGGACAAGGCGGTGCGCCCCACCAATGTGATGGGGGCCACCAAGCGCATGGCGGAGCTGGTGCTTCAGGGGCTGGCACAGCGCCAGGACAACACTCGTGTCTCCATGGTGCGCTTTGGCAACGTGCTGGACTCCTCCGGCTCGGTGGTGCCCCTGTTCCGGCGCCAGATTGAGGCAGGTGGACCTGTGACGGTCACCCATAAAGACATCATCCGTTACTTCATGACCATCCCTGAGGCCAGCCAGCTGGTACTCCAGGCCAGCAGCATGGGTGGCCAGGGGGAGGTCTTTGTGCTGGATATGGGCAAAGCCGTGAAAATCGACGACCTGGCCCGCAAGATGATCCGCCTGATGGGCAAGCGGGTGAAAAACGAGGGCGACACCCGTGAAGGGGGTATCGCCATTACCTACACGGGGCTGCGTCCGGGGGAGAAACTCTTCGAGGAGCTGCTGATCGGCGATAATCCCCTGCCCACCAGCCACCCCCGCATCCTCAAGGCACGGGAGAAGCACCTCCCATGGCGGGATATTGAGCGCTTTCTGGCACGCCTTGACACCGCCTGTCACGACTTCGACTGCCAGGCCGTACTGGACCTGCTGATGGAGGCCCCCACGGCCTTTACTCCCAACGGCGGGCTGGGTGATCTGGTCTGGCGACTGGGTGAGGAACAGGTGCAGCATCAGGCGGAAAGAACCACCGGTCTGAGCCTGCAGCCACCCCGCCCGGAGTGAGGCCCCCCTCGCACTACCTGTCGCCACTGGGTAGAATTCCACTGAGAATTCAATTGACCTATCAGGCAACGGATGCGGAGGCACACCATGAGCTGGTATGCGGTGCAATACAAGCCGGCGCAGGGGTTGCGGGCGCTGGAGAATCTTGAGCAGCAGGGGGTGGAGAGTTATTTCCCCCTGATCGAGGTGGAGCAGATCACCAGGGGCAAGCGGCGCACCAGGCAGGAGGCGCTGTTCAAGGGTTATCTGTTTATCGCCCTGGATGACGACAACCCCCTGTGGGAGAAACTGCGCTCCACCCGTGGCGTGGCCCGTGTGGTGAGTTTTGCCAACCGCCCGGCACCCATAGCCGATGAGGTGATCGATCAGATCCGCCAGAGCCTTGAGATCATTGAAGAGCAGGGCGGGCTCAAGAGCGGAGCCCTGCTGGAAGTACAGGACGGTCCCTTCCGGGGCCTGAAGGCGGTGTTCGACCGCTACGACGGTGAAGAGCGGGCCATGATCCTGATCGACTTCCTGCAGAAACAGCACCGGGTGAGCATGCCCCTGAAGGATGTCCGTTCCCTGTAACGCCCGGGCCAGACCCTGATGCACGCCGGAGATTTGCAGCGATTTGGCTGCATCCCTGCCTGACAGCTGTACCTGTCCTCTCCAGCGCTTAGTCCCGCTCCCGCGTCTCACCCGCTTGTCCGTGCCCGGAGTTCGCCCTCCCCCCGAGTATTCCGGATTCCTCCCACGTCTCTCGTTGCCCATGTCCGAAAACGCAGGCGCTGCACGGAGCCCACCGGAATTCTCCAGCAGGCTGTACTGACCATAAGCCTGTCCGGTCTCGCACTGTCTTTGCAGGCCTGTGGCGACTATGCTGGTGGACACTGTGTCAAACCAGCCAGTTTCCGGCGGTACGTCCGCCCTGTTCGGATAAGGAGTCGTTCATGTTACAGGCACGCTACGAGAAACGGGGCCCGGTGCCCCAGGATGTGATCGAGGCGGTGGAGGTCGACCTGCCGCCACTGCAGGAAGGGGAGGTGCTGCTGGAAGTGCTGGCGGCCCCTATCAACCCCTCCGATGTGCTGACCCTGACCGGTGAGTACGGCATGCTGCCGCCGCTGCCTGCCGTGGGCGGTAACGAAGGCGTGGGGCGTGTGGCACAGCTGGGCGCCGGTGTCTCCAGGTTGGAAGTGGGCCAGACGGTACTGCTGCCGGTGGGCATTGGCACCTGGGCCACTCATGCCGTGGCCAAGGCCAAAGAGCTGGTGCCACTGCCCAATGACGCGGACCCCCGGCAGCTGTCCATGATGACCGTGAACCCGCCCACGGCGGTGCTGATGCTGCAGCTGTTCGTGAATCTGGACGAGGGGGACTGGGTGATCCAGAACGCCGCCAACTCCGGTGTGGGCGGTTACCTGATCCAGGAAGCCAAGCGCCGCGGGCTGAAGACCATCAACGTGGTGCGCCGTGAATCGGCCCTGTCACTGGTGCAAGAGCAGGGCGGTGACGTGAACCTGGTGGACGGTCCGGACCTGCACAAGCGGGTGAAGGAGGCCACCGGGGGTGCTCCGGTGCATCTGGCCATTGATGCGGTGGGGGGCGAGGCCACCAACCATCTGGCCAACTGCCTGGCGGAAGAGGGCGTGGTGGTGAACTACGGCATGATGAGCGGCCAGCCCTGCCAGGTGTCACCGGCCAATATCGTGTTCAAGAATGTGAGCCTGAAAGGCTTCTGGCTGGCCCGCTGGTTCAGGAACGCCAGCCGCGAGGCGCAGCTGAAGCTCTTCGGCGAGATCACCCAGCAGATCGCCAGCGGCCAGATCAAGGCCAACATCGCCGCCGAGTACGACGTCAGCCAGATCAGGGAAGCCGTGGCGGCCGCCGCCTCCGGCGAGCGGGATGGCAAGATCCTGATTGTGCCGCGCCGCTAGAGGCGTTACGGTGTTTCCTGCCAGGGCCCTCCCCGGGGCCCGTGCTGCGGCTCCCTGCCGGAAATGCAGACCAAAAAAAGCCCCGCGCATCAGCGTGGGACAACGATCGTCCTGATCAACAGTGCAGCGTCCCTAACCCTTTGGGCTTGCCTTCAGCCTGTATGCGCGAGTGATTGTCTCTCCCGGGGTGGTGTTGTTGTTTTTTTACCCATGTTTAATGAACGCTCCATGGAACATGGGGGTTCCAATGGTGGTGGGAAATTGTAAAAAAGTTTTCTGCTGCCTTGATTGCCCATCGGGTGGGCCCTGCCTTGGCGGATGGCCGAAAAAAAGCCCCGGGCCATGGTGGGCCCGGGGCAGGGGGGGGTGACGGCTGTTACCGGGATCAGTTTTTCAGGCGTGTGGCCGAGAAATTGATGATTTCGTACTCGGTGACCTCTTCGTTGTTATCAATGAATTGATCAACCAGAAACTCCGAGCCGATCAGGTTGTTGAGATCCCGTGAGACGTGCAGTTCCACAAGGAGCCCATCCACGTCGCTGGTGAAGAGCGTCAGCTCCACCCGCTCGCTCTCCGTGTTGAAGGTCCATTCCGCAGAGATGGTCTCGCCACCGGAGCCGTCGGCGGTGGGGTCCGTATCGTTCAGGAATTCGGGCCCCTCGTGGAACATGATCGGTTCCAGCTCGCCATCAATGGCATAGCTGGCCACGCCGTCGGTACCCAGGGTCAGGGTGCCGACCACCAGAAAGTCCCGCCAGGCTCCGGCCTCGATGGTGCCTGCCTGGCTCTGCTCGTCGAAAAACTCATACAGGGCACCCGTGAGATGCAGGCGGTAGTCGCCGATCAGAGCGGCTTCGCTGAGCGCTGAGGCGGATTCCAGCGCTGAAATGCGGTCGTCCAGTGCCTGGAAGTTCTGGTTGACGTCGGCGGCCGTGGCGGGCTGCCCGGGCTGGAAGACGTTGGGTACGTCGGCGCTGGCGGTCAGTGGCAGTGCCAGCAGGGCGGTGACAAGTGTGGCGCTTTTGAACAGTTTCATACGATTTTCTCCTGAATCGGTCATTGAATTCGGTTTATTGCCAGGTGGAACCGTCGTCCCAGTCGAACTGGTCCCAGACCGCGCCTTCCACCCGGTCGCTCCAGTTGAAGGGGGAGGCGATGGAAACGGCGACTCGGGTGCCGAAGGGATCGCTGGTGAACAGGGTGATGATTTCCGTCTCCAGTGCGTCGGCGTCTTCCGGTGGCGCCACGGTGATGGTCAGTGCGGTGTCGCCGTCGGACAGGCTGCGGTCGAAGACACGGCCACCGGGCTGACGGTCCAGTGCGATGCTGTCGGCGCTGTAACCGGCGGGGAGTGTCCAGGTGAGGGTCAGCTCGCCGTTGTCCTCGTCGCCACTGAGGCTGTCGAAGCCGGGTGTGCCGCTGCTGGTGTCCGGGCTGCCGCGGCGGACCAGAACGGTCTGGGCTTCCTGCCGGGTGTCCGTTTCATTGCCGCTGAGCTGGCCGTTGCCGTCAATCGTGGTGTCGCCGTCGTCATCGGTGAAGCGGGTGATGTCAAAGTCTGCGCCAGTGGCGAGGGCCTCCTTCAGTGCATCGGTCAGGGCAATGCTGACGGCAAATTCTTCCGCGTCGCTGGAGTCCCGGTTAAAGGCAATGCCGTCTTCCGGCAGTCCGGGGCCAGTGATGACGAAGTAGTCGTTGGGGCCAAATTCCTCACCAAAGTCCCTGGGGTCGATGGCAATAAACAGTTCCGCACTGACTTCCGTGCCCTGCTGGTCAAAGAAAAATTCCGGCTCGGCATCGATAAAGTAGTCGGCCTGGTTGCCGTTGATGCGCCAGGTGTCGCTGCCGGTATCCAGTGCCAGCTGCCAGCCGCCCAGTGCGGAGCCTACATTGGCCAGTGCCTCGTCGTTCTCCGCATCCAGTGAGATTAAGGCCCAGCCGCGCAGGTCCGGCACCAGCTCCTCCTGCAGTTCAGCCAGTGTCTCCGGGTCTTCCGTGGTGAACAGGGCCAGCAGGGAGTCCCGGTTGAAGCCGTCGATGCGCAGCGTGTCCGTAAGCAGCGCTTCCAGCTGTGCCTGGTAGTCCTGCGGGCGCTGGCCCGGGTCGAGGCTGATCAGGTTCGCCAGTGCGGTGAAGGTGGTGCCGATGTTGTCCAGTGCGGCCACTCTGGTGTCAAAGTCGTCGCCGGCCTGGAGTGCTTCGGTCTCCGCGTCCGGGTTCTGGAAGTCGTTGCGGATGCTCTGTCCGTCCAGGCGGTTGCGCAGTGTGGCCCCGCCCTGGTCATTGGCGGTGACCTCCACCACGTCCAGTACCCGGTCAAAGCCGGCCCGGTTGGCGATAAAGGGGGAGTTGCGCAGGTCGAAGTCTTCTTCCACACCCACCGCATCGAGGATGCCCCTGAGCCGGTTGCGCAGCCGGGTGACTTCTCCCGCCACGGTCTCTTCCGTGAAATTCTCAAGCCCCGTGGGGTCGTTGAAAAAATCCACCGGATTTTTGCGGGCGGTGTTGCCCACAATGAGATCCGTCAGTGGGGTGACGTTGACGGTCTCTCCCAGGTCGCTGTTGAAGGCTACTGAGAGCACCTGGTAGGCAGTGCCGCCGGAGAGGCCACTGGCGAAGAGCAGAACCGGGGGCTGCAGTTCCGCCAGATCCAGCTCATAGGAGCCGTCCTCTTCAATATCGGCGGTCACGACGGTGCCGTTGCTGTCCTTTGCACCGACAAAGCCGTCGATGGGGGCACCGGCTGCGGCGGTGCCGCGGATTGAGGTGCTGCTGTCCGTTTCGTTTTGGGCCGGATCCCCGGCGCCGGAACCGGAGCCATCGCTACAGCCCACTGCCAGTGCCAGCAGCAGGATGCTGATCAGGTAACGGCAATGGCGGAGGTTGCGGTGCGGCGTTTCCGGCCCGTAAAGGGCCTTGCAGTCAGTCATAGTACCTCCCCGCGATGGCGCTGGGGCAGGTGTCGTTGCGGGTTGATGTCGTATGCAGACATGAACAGGTCTCCTGCGTGAGTGGTAAGACAGACTCACATTAAGTCCTGTTCATGGCGGGGACATCACCCATTTGGGGTATGAGAGAGGGTTTTCAGTTGCGGTCAGTCAATGCTCTTGATGACCTGCTCCAGCAACTCGTGAAAAGGCTGTGGCATTTCGATATGGGGGAAGTGGCCGGCTCTGGGCATGCGCCACTCGGTGACGTGATCGGCGCAGCGGGAATAGGCGGCGGAGGGGATCATGTCGCCGTTGATGGCGTGGATGGGGATGCCCAGATGATCAAAGGCGTCGTCCGGGGACCAGCGCAGCAGGTCCGACCACAGTGGCAGCATCAGGAAGGGGTTGCTGCCACACATGTGCTGCTTGATTTCCCGTTTGTGCATGGGCGGTGCGATGGGGGCCATGAAGGTCTCCACCATGGTGTCCAGGGCTTTGGGAAAATCCTCGAAGAAAGGCTGCTCGATCTTTCGCGCTTCCTCCTCGCTGATGTCCCCGTAGGGCAGAATAAAGGTGTCCACCAGTATCACCGAGCGCACCTGCTTGAGTTCCCGGGCGGCCTCCAGGGCCACGGCGCCACCCATGGAGTGACCCACCAGTACCAGTGACCTGCCGGCTTCTTTGTCCCACGCCTTTAAGGCCTCCACCAATACCGTGGCCAGGTCCCGCACGGACCAGCCCGGTGGCAGCTGCTCGGTGCTGTCACCGTGGCCGGGCAGGTCAATGCTCATCATGGGGTAACGGTTCTGAAGGCGGGCGAGAGTGGGGTTCCAGTCCAGTCGGTGGCCGCACCAGCCGTGGATCAGCACCACGGTGGGACCGCTGTTTTCCAGGCCGGCCTCGGTGATGGACAGACTCAGCCTGGGGGTCAGGGCGATTTGTCGGTATTGCATGCCGTGGAATGCTCTTGCTGCGCCGATAAATGGATAGATTATGAACTTATTGTAAACCAAATAATGGAACGGCAACATGGCCATCGTCGTGACTGACGGTGAAATTTCAGTCACCCGCTCCCGGCAGGGGAGCCTCAGCCATACAGCGGCATGGCCACGGCCAGTGCCGCCACGGTGGCCAGTATGGGGATGACCACAGTGACCATGAAAATGTCCCTGTACCCTTCCCGGTGCCTGAGCCCCATGATGGTGAGCATGGCGATCACCGCGCCACAGTGGGGCAGTGAGTCCAGTCCGCCGGAGGCCACCGTGGCCACCCGGTGCAGTGCCTCCGGCGCCACGCCCATGTCCAGGTAGGCATCGGCAAAGGTCTGCATGAAGATCTGCAGACCGCCCGATGAGGAGCCGACAATGGCCGAGACCAGTGACACGGACACCACCACGGACATCAGTGGTGGCAGGTCCAGTGTCATCACGCTGCTGGCGAAGACCTCGAACCCGGCGGTCTGGGTGACCACGCCGCCAAAGCCGATCACTGCGGAGGTGTTCAGCAGTGGCATGATGCTGTCGTTGGCCCCTTCCCCCATGGCCGCCAGTGCCTGGTCACGCAGGTTGCGGAAGAGCAACACGCAGCTGATGGCCCCCAGCGTCAGTGCGATGCTGGGCCAGATAATGGGCTGTGTATTGGCAAAGTGGAACAGCTCTCCCAGCAACGGCGTGGACTGGCTGACCCAGCCCAGTGCCGTGGCCAGACGTGGCAACAGTATGCTGCCCAGCACCACGCCCATGGGGGCCAGTGCCAGCTTCCAGCCGGGGCCCTGCTCCGGGTTGGGGGCCATGGCCTCCATCTGACGGTCGCGGGCGTTGTCCACATAGCCCTCTTCCTGCAACTTGGCCTTTGCCCACTGGCGCTCCAGGTACCAGAGTCCGCCGCCGAACATCACCACCGCCGCCGCCAGCCCGGGCAGTATGCCGGCAAACAGGTCCGTGCCCAGTGCCGAGGCGGCAATGACGTTGTGGATGGAGGGGGTGCCGGGCAGTGCGGTCATGGTAAAGGTGCCTGCCCCCAGCGCCGTGGCGCCGCAGAACAGCCGCCTGGGCAGGTTGGCCTCGCGCATCAGTGCGATGCCCAGCGGGTACATGGTGAAGATCACCACAAAGAGCACCACGCCGCCGTAGGTGAGCAGGCCACAGACCAGCACCGTCACCAGCACCGTTCTGGGCGCCCCCAGCCAGTGGATAATGGCGTTGGCAATGGAGGCGGCCGAGCCGCTGGCGGACATCATCTTGCCGAAGATGGCACCGGTGAGAAACAGCACGAAAAATTTGCCCGCAAAGGTGAAGGCCCCAAGCGGCCCTGAGGGGAAGTGCTCCAGCAGTGTGGCGGGCAGCCCCATGCCGTTGGTGACCGCCACCACCAGGCTGGCGGTCAGTGCCGCCACCAGGATGTTCACCCCACGCAGGGCCATGATAATCAGCAGTGCCAGCCCCGCCAGCAGCCCCAGGTTGCCCAGCATGGGGTTACTCCCTGAAGCCGGGGTTGAGGCGGTCGAGCTTGCGCAGCAGACCGGGCCAGGCGAGGTTGCCGCCCATGCCTTTGGTCACCTGCTGAGCCTGCTGCTTGATGCCGTCCACAATGGGCTGCGGGATGGGAATGGTCTCGCTGCCACCGGCCAGTGCGCCGATCTGCACCTCACAGGCCCGCTGCAGTATGTACAGGGCCAGGAAGGCGTCGGCAATGCTGGGGCCGCAGGTGAGCAGTCCGTGGTTGCGCAGTATCATGTAATTGGCGCTGCCCAGGTCCGCCTGCAGACGGGCCTTTTCCTCCTCACGCAGTGCCACCCCTTCGTAATCGTGGTAGGCCAGGCTGGAGAGTGGGAACAGGGACTGTTGCGACAGTGGCAGCAGGCCCTGTTTCTGGGCGGAGACGGCGACACCGGCGGCGGTGTGCACATGCATCACGCACTGGGCGTCGTCGCGCACCTCGTGGATGGCGCTGTGGATGGTGAAGCCGGCGGGGTTCACATCGTAGTCTTCCTCGTCGAGCTTGTTCCCGTCGGCATCCACTTTCACCAGACTGGAGGCGGTGATTTCATCGAAGAACATGCCGTAGGGGTTGATCAGGAAGTACTCGTGGTCCCCGGTCATGCGCGCCGAGAGGTGGGTGAAGATCAGGTCGTCCCAGCCGTACAGGGCGATCAGGCGGTAGGCGGCGGCGAGATCCACCCGCAGCTGCCATTCCTCGGCGGAAACACGGGATTTCTTGGACTGGACGTTACTGTTCATGGTGGTGGACTCCGTTATTCTTGTCAGTATTGGAATCAGTCTAGCAGCCATCACACAGGGCATCACGCACTGGGGTGGATGCCGCAGTCAATCAGAGGGGCGAGGTATGAGCGAGATTGCATGGGAGGATTTTACCCGGGTGGAAATGCGCGCCGGGACCGTGGTGGCGGTGGAGTCGTTCCCCGAGGCGCGTCGTCCGGCCTGGATTCTGCGGGTGGATTTCGGCGCGGATCTGGGGGTGCTCAAATCCAGCGCCCAGATCACAGACCACTACCGGGAGGAGGACCTGCTGGGCAAGCAGGTGATTGCGGTGGTGAATTTCCCTCCCAAGCAGATCGGCCCTCTCAGGTCCCAGTGTCTGGTCACCGGCCTGTACCGTGAGGACGGCAGCATCGTGCTGGCGGTGCCGGACAAGCCCGTGCACAACGGTGCCCGCCTGGGCTGAGCCAAAAAAAGCCCCGCATGGGCGGGGCTAAGGGGTCGAGCCTGGCTGGAATCCATGGCCCTGAGGAGGGCCGCCTATCAGGCGGCTTTAGCGGTCAACTTTCGATCGGCCTTGCGGGCGGACTTTTTGGCCGCCTTGGCTTCGGCCTTTTCCGCCGCGATGGCGGCTTTCTTTTCAGCCCTGGCTTCGGCCCGGGCCTGCAGGTTGAAGCGGTTGGGCAGTGAATACCAGGCCACACGCTTGACCACGGTGGCGTACTGGCTGACAAAGCTGCCGGTGTTGTAGTGGATGCCGTACTTCTCGCACACTTTCTGCACCTTCTTGCTGATGGCCGGATAACGGTGTGCCGGAACGTCCGGGAAGATGTGGTGTTCGATCTGATGGCTCAGATGGCCACTCAGGGTGTACACCCACTGCGGGCCGGTGAAGTTGCTGGAACCGGTCAGCTGACGCAGGTACCAGTGGCCACGGCTCTCCCCTTCGCACTCTTCCTCGGTGAAGGTCTCGGCGTCTTCGGTGAAGTGGCCACAGAAGATCACGCTGGAGGACCAGAGGTTGCGCATCAGGTTGGCGGTAAAGTTACCGGCCACCACAACGGGCGCCACGGGCAGTGTCAGTGCCGGGTAAAAGACATAGTCCTTGAACACCTGGCGGCCACCCTTGCGGAGAAAGGCCTTGCCGAACTCCTTCTTGTCCGCCAGGCTCAGCTTGCCCTGGCGCAGGTTCTTGGCTTCCAGCTCGTGCAGGGCCACGCCCCACTGGAAGAAGAAGCTCAGCAGGCCGAAGTTGGCCAGCTGGAACAGGTTCTCCGGGGTCCAGCGCTGGCTGGCGTCAAGGCGGAGCACGTCGTAACCGTAATCCCGGTCCTTGCCCAGGATGTTGGTGTAGGTGTGGTGCTCGTAGTTGTGGGTCAGCCTCCAGGAGTCGGAATCACAGGTGGTGTCCCACTCATAGGTCTGCGAGTTCAGTGTCGGGTCGTTCATCCAGTCGTACTGACCGTGCATGACGTTGTGGCCGATCTCCATGTTCTCCAGGATCTTGGCCACGCCCAGTGAGGTGGCGCCGGCCAGGAAGAAGGGCGGAATAAAGCCCAGTGGCATCATGGCGCGGCCACCGATCTCCAGTGTGCGGTGCAGGCGCACGATGCCGCGGATGTAGTTGGCGTCTTTCTCGCCCACATCGGCCATTTCGGCTTCGCGGATGGCGTCCAGGTCCTGTGCCAGATTGTTCAGCTGCTGTTCGGTAAGCTTTTGCATCATGTTCACCTTTTCAGTGAGAAATTCGTTGCTTCAGATTCTGCGGCCTGTCGTTGCTACTTCGGGACAGCGCCGCGGGGAATTCTCTGTCTTATATGTCCACGTTCACCGGGCCACGGGCCACGGAGACGCAAAGTTGTATGGTTTCCTCGCCGGGGCCGGAGGCCTTGCCGGTCAGGCGGTTGACCACGGTGCCTTCGCGCTTGGTGCAGCTGCACTGATGGCAGATACCCATGCGGCAGCCGTGCTTGGGCTTGAGGCCAGCTCCTTCCGCCACTTCCAGCAGTGAACTTTCGCCGTCGCTGCTGGCGCTCTTGCCGCTGCGGGCAAAAGCCACTTCGCCGCCCAGCTCGTCCGTGTCCAGTGTGGCCTGTGGGGCGGAGAAGAAGGTGGTGCTGATCTGTTTTTCCTCCACGCCCGCATCGGCCAGAAGATCCTGGGCCAGGTCCATCAGGCCTGCGGGGCCGCACAGGTAAAAGTGGGTCACGTCCCGCTTTTTCAGGTCCGCCAGATGTCCGGCCTTGAGCAGATCACCGTCATCGGTGGTGTGGATCTGCAGGTCAAACCGGCTCCAGCGCTGACGCAGACTGTAGAGCAGGTCGGCGCCGATGATGTCCGCCTTGGTGCGCACGTAATAGTGCAGTGTCACCGGGGCGGGGTAATCCGCCTGCTCCAGTGTGGCCAGCTGCGAGAGCACCGGCGTGATGCCACTGCCACCGGCGATGTAGACCAGCGGCTTGGCGTTGGCCGGCAGCAGGAAGTCGCCGAACGCCTCACCCACGGACAGCACGGCACCGGGCTTGAGATGGTCGTGCATCCAGTTGGTGACCAGACCGCCGGGCAGACGCTTGATGGTCAGGCTGATGGTGCCGTCCTGCTTCCAGCTGCGCGGGTCGCTGGAAAGGCTGAAGGTACGGGTCTGGCGCACGCCGTTAACTTCCACGGTCAGTGGCAGATGCTGGCCGGGCTTGAAACCGGTCCAGTGACTGGCGGGTTTGAGCACAAAGGTCTTGGTATCACGGGCCGCCTCGTGTACCGCCAGCACCTTGGCCGGGATGGTGGCGCGGACCAGCATGGGGTCAATGGCCCCCAGCAACGGGTCCAGATAGGCCATGGGGTTGCTGTGGTTGGACAGCTGACGTCCAAGCCAGTTGAAGGCGTTGCTGATTCTGGTGTTTTGCGTCGTCATCGTTGCGACTCCTGAAACCCGTTTGTGTACGGTTGTTTACTCTATGTGCACAAACGTACACTTCAGTCCCGCAGGAGTCAACAGGTGGTTGTCTGAAAACACATCAATGAACCCTATTAAAACTATTAATATGCTGATATTAAAAGGATTGATACGGGGTTTGAGATTTGTGAATTAAAGGTCACAAGTGTTTTATAAAGGGTGAGTCAAGGGTGCGGGCATGGGCTGTAAGAGCGCCTGGGATGGCTCCGGGAAGTAAAAAGGGACTTCCTGTACACACGCTGGGGACCGGACAGTGTGTCCCCGCAGGAGCGGCCATGGCCGCTCCTGCACTGCAGAGTGGGCGGGGTCGCCTGAGCCCCGGGAGCTCAGGCGGTGGCGGCCTTGCGGCTGCGGCGGCTGGGGACGGGGCTGGCGCTGACACGCTGGCCGTTGAGGACAGACACACCGCTTAAGGGGTCGGTCTGGCTGTCGTCGATGATGTCGTTGATGCTTTCACCGGCATGGGCCTCGGCCACGCTCTGGCCGGTGCCGCTGCGGTTGTGGCCCCAGCCGTGGGGGATGCAGATAACGCCGGGCATGACGTTCTCGGTCGTCTCCACCGCCAGTGTGATGCGCCCCACGGGGCTGGTGATATGGGCCGGGTGGCCGTCGCGCAGCCCCAGGCGGGAGGCGTCACGGGGGTGGACCATGGCGGTGCAGCGGTCGCGGCCCTTCACCAGCCGCTGGCTGTTGTGCATCCAGGAGTTGTTGCTGCGTACATGGCGCCGCCCGATCAGGCTGAGTGTTTTGTCCCCGGTGGCGTCACCGGCCAGTGCTTCCTGAAAGGCCTCGTGCAGCCTTGGCAGGTCCTGCAGGTAGCGCCTGGGGGCGATCTGTACCCGCTTGTCACGGGTCTGCAGGCGTTCGGGCAGTGACGGTTGCAGCGGACCCAAGTCCAGCCCGTGAGGGGCGGCGCGCAGTGTTGCCAGGCTCAGGCCCTTGGGCAGGTGGTCCCACTGGGGGTCCAGTGTGGTGATCTTCAGCAGCGGCCCCAGTGGGTTTTTACCCGGCAGCAGCGCGTCCATGCGCCCGGCGGCGTTCTGCAGGGGGCCACGCAGGCGCCCCAGTGTGGCGCCATAGGGGCCGCCCCGAAGCAGTCCGTCCAGCATCCGGTCCGGTCCCAGTGCAATCAGGCTGCGCCAGCGCAGGTCGCTGGCGACACCGCCGCCCTTGAGCCGCTCCAGTCGCTGGCCCAGACCCATGAGAATCTGGAAGTCGCTGCGGCAGTCCCCCTGTGGCGGGAACAGGGCATCGGTGAATTTGGCCACATTGCGCACCGCCATGGCGTTGAACACCAGGTCGTAGTGGCTGCGCTCCAGTGAGGCAGTGGGGGGCAGGATAATGTCCGCGTGGCGGGTGGTTTCGTTGAGGTAGTAATCCACGCTGACCATGAAATCCAGCCCCTCGAAGGCCTCGTCCAGGCGCCGTCCGTTGGGGCTGGACAGCACCGGGTTGCCGGCGACGGTGACAAAGGCCCGGATCTGGCCCTCACCGGGGGTGAGCATCTCGTCGGCCATGGTGCTGGCGGGGAACTCGCCGCCGAACTCCGGCAGGTTCTTTACCCGGCTGTGGCGGCGGCCGAAGTGCCCGGCCTGGCCCGTGAGTCCGGACAGGGCCACGGTGTCCACCGCCGGCTGGGTGAACATCATGCCGCCGGGGCGGTCCAGCTTGCCGGTGAGGATGTTCAGTGCGTACAGCAGCCAGGTGGTGACGCCGCCATGGGCCTGTGTGCTGGTGCCGATGCGCCCGTAGATCAGCGCCCTGGGGGTGTCCGCCAGGTCCCTTGCCAGCTGGCGGATCTGGTCCGCCTCAATGCCGGTGACGGTGGCCGCCTCTTCCGGACTGTAGGGCAGTGCGGCCAGTCGCAGCAGTGACAAGTCGGCGCTGTACTGCTCAGCGGTCTGGGGGTCGATGCGCTCTTCCTGGAAGATCGTGTGCATCATGGCCAGCAACAGGAAGGCGTCGGTGCCGGGGCGTATAAAGTGGTGCTGGTCGGCTTTTTCCGCGGTTTCCGTGCGTCGCGGGTCGATCACCACAAAGCGCCCGTCGCGTTTCTGCAGGGCTTTCAGACGGCCGCGAAAGTCCGGCACGCTCATCAGGCTGCCGTTGGAGGCCATGGGGTTGGCGCCGATGCAGAGAAACAGGTCGCAGCGGTCGATGTCCGGTATGGGGAACATCAGTGAATTGCCGAACATCTCCAGGTTGGCCAGCATGTGGGGCAGCTGGTCGTTGGACGTGGCGGAGAAGCGGTTCTTGCTGCCCAGTGCTCCCGAGAAGGGGGGGATGGCCAGCATGGCGCCGTGGTTGTGCACATTGGGGTTGCCCAGGTAAGCCCCTACGGCGTTGTTGCCATGTTCCTGCTGCACCTCGTAAAGGCGGCGTGCGGTCTCGTCCAGGGCCTGGTCCCAGGAGATGTCCTCCCACTCGCCGTCGGCGTTCTTGCGGATGGGGGTGCGCAGGCGCTCCGGATCCTCGTGCAGGTCTTTCAGGCCAATGGCCTTGGGGCAGATATGGCCGTGGCTGAAGGGGTCCTGGTCGTCTCCCTTGATGCTTTCGATCTGCCCGTTCTGCACGTCAATGGCGACGCCGCACATGGCCTCGCAGAGGTTGCAGGTTCGGTAATGGGTGCCGTTGTCCATGGAGAGCGCCTCGGTGTTCTGGTGCGTTGTCTGGCTGTTCTAGTGGTGATGGTGGCTCTTTTGTCCGCCATCCGAGTCGTGGGCCCTGACGGTCAGTGTGGTGCGGATCTCCCCGGCGGGCTCGATGTGCAGAGTCAGCTCGTGCTCATCACCGGCTTTCAGGGGCTCTGCCAGATCCAGCAGCATCAGGTGATAGCCTTTCGGAGCCAGTGTCAGGGTCTCATGGGAGGCAATGGGAATGCCATCGCGGATTTTTTCCATGCGCCCCATGCCGTCCTCCATGCTGGAGCGGTGGATTTCCACCCGCTCAACGCCGTCGAGCTGTGCTCCGGTGAGGGTCTGGGTCCGGTCGCTGAGGTTGTGCAGTGTCAGATAGCCGGCGCCGTTGGGGCTGCCCGGTGCGGTGGCGCGGGCCCAGGCGTCTTCCACCTGCAGGCCGTTGTTTTCTGCGGCCATCAGCACCAGGGGGGGCAGCAGCAAGGCAGTGAGGGTCACTGCGATGGACCGTCTTGCCGTGAATTGCGCCATGCTCTTTGCTCCGGATCAGTGGTGGTGAAGGCCGGTGAAAGGACCCGCCGGGACACTAAAAATCCCAGCGTGGGTCTTCCCGGCACAGCTCGGTGAAATCGGCGGCCGGCATGGGTCGGGCAAACCAGTAGCCCTGGGCCAGATCGGCGCCCATATCCCGTAGCAGCCTGGCCTGTTCCGGTGTTTCCACGCCCTCCCCAACAATACCACAGTTGAAGTTGCGGGCCATGGCGATGACGGTTTTGGCCAGGCTGCGGCCCTGCGAGTTGTTGGTAATATCCGCCACAAAGGCGCGGTCGATCTTGAGGGTGTGCACCGGCAGGTTTTTGAGGTAAGCCAGTGAGGAGTAACCGGTGCCGAAATCGTCGATGGCAATACTCACCCCCTGTGCGGCCAGGTCCGAGAGCTGGATGCGGGCCTGATGCACGTCTTCCATCAGGCCGGACTCGGTGACTTCCAGCTCCAGCAGGCGGCTGTCCAGTCCAGCCTGTTTGACCAGTGAGTCGATTTCCCGGGCCAGGTCCGGCAAGGCCAGCTGCCTTGTGGCGACGTTCAGGGCGATGCTGAAGCCTGGCCGGCAGAAGCTCTCCTTCTGCCAGGCGGCTGTCTGGGCGATGGTTTCCTCCAGCACCCAGCGCCCCAGTGTGAGGATTTCGCCACTGTTTTCCGCCAGGGGAATGAATTCCCCGGGGGAGACGGCGCCCAGTTCCGGATGATTCCAGCGCAGCAGTGCCTCGGCGCCGACAATGCGGCCCTCCCTGAGGCAGATCTTGGGCTGGTAGAGCAGGTGCAGTTCCTGATGGCTGACGGCGGTACGCAGGGCGCTGTGCATCCGGTCGCGTTTTTGCAGGGCCCGCTCAAGGCTTTCATCAAACACCCGGGGCGGCTCGCCGGTGCGCTCCGGCAGGGCCAGTGCCGCGTAGCGGATCAGCTGTTCGGCGTGATCCGCATCCTGACGGCTGCAGCTGAGGCCGATGCGCAGCGTTACGTCCAGGCGCAGGTCCCCCACCTGGAAGGTGCGGCTCAGAGATTCCTGTAATGGTTGCAGTATCTCCATCATTGAAGGCTTCCCGGGAGTCTCAGGCTGGAAACAGACAAATTCCGCATTGCCCCAGCAGCCCAGTGTGGCGCCCTGCAGGCGCTGACCCATGACCCGCCCCAGCAGGGCCACCAGCTGCTCCGTCACCGGATAGCCGTGCAGGCGGGCGATATGGTCAATGGCATCCACGGCGATAAAGCCCACCTGGATGTGGCCACCCTCGGACAGGGCCTTATCCAGCTCCGAGAGAATGGCGCGGCGGTTGGGCAGCCCCGTGACCGGCTCGCGCAGAGCTTGCCGCTGGATCTCGGCGGTGCGCTCGGCCACCAGAACTTCCAGTGCGGAGGCCTCGTTGAACTGGTCCTTGAGGTTGTGGTGGCTGTCCAGGTTGTTGCGGATGCGCTGAAGCGCCTCCTGGTGGTTGAAGGGCTTGCTGAGAAAATCCCTGGCGCCGGCACCCAGCGCCTCCTGTCGGGTCTGTTCATCGGTCTGGGCGGTCAGGACGATGATGGGCGGGCAACGTTTCTGCCAGCGTTCTCGCAGTTGCTGAAGCAGCTCCTGGCCACTGATGTGGGGCATGCGGATATCCAGCAGTATCAGATCCGGCAGTCGTTCTTCACAGGCGGTCATGACCTCCCGGGGGTCACACAGGCCCTGCAGTTGGGTATAGCCTTCGGACTCCAGCAGATCCTGCAGGATTTCCACATTGATGGGGTTGTCGTCCACGATCAGGATGTGGGACTGGAGCAGCTGGGTCATGCTGTTCATGCAGGGGCTATGCCTTCGTACTCAGGTGGATGTGTTGATCAATGATCTCAAAAAGACGGGGAATGTCGACCGGTTTTGTCAGATAGTCGTTAAAACCGGCGCTTTTGCCCCGGCGGATATCCTCCGGCATGGCGTTGGCGGAGATGGCAATTACCGGGATATTCCGTGTCATGTTGTCCTGGCGCAGCAGTTTCAGGGCCTTGTAGCCATCCATGCCGGGCAGGTTGATGTCCATCAGTATCAGTGCCGGGTCGCTGCTGCGGGCCAGATCAATGCCCATCTCGGCGCTGTGGATGCACAGCAGCTGTTCCCCCGGTCGCCCCTCGAAGGCCTCCGACAGAAGATCCTGGTTGGCGGGGTTGTCCTCCACGTAGAGGATGGTGCGATTCTTCGGGCTGATTCCTTTAGGGTGACCGGTCTCGGTGGCGGGTTGCCGGGCGGCCACCGCCTGGGGCTGTTCCGGCGCCAGTGGCAGGTGGACCTGGAAGTCGCTGCCGACGCCTTCCCGGCTGAATACGCTGAGTTCGCCGTGCATGGCCTGCACCAGCCGCCGTGTCAGTGCCAGTCCAATGCCGGTGCCCTCGATGCCGTCGTCGGCACCCAGACGGTTGAAGGGTTCAAACAGATGGGACATTTGCTCATCATTGATGCCAATGCCGGTGTCCTGGCAGTGGATCACGCCATGATCCTTTCCCACCACACAGGACAGGGTGACCTGGCCCTGTACCTGATTGTACTTGATGGCATTGGAGAGCAGGTTCAGTAACACCTGCTTCAGCCGGGTCTGGTCGGCCATCAGCACCGGCCATTCCTGTGGCGGCTGGGCCAGGCTGAGGGTGATCGACTGCTGGCTGGCCAGGGTACTGACCGTCTCCAGTGCCTGCTGCACGACCTGGCCGCTGTCAATGGACTCCAGGCTCAGGCTGATGCGGCCGGATTCGATGCGCGCCAGGTCGAGTATCTCGTTGATCAGTTCCAGCAGATGCTCACCGCTGCGGCGGATCTGTCCCACCTGACGCCGCTGTTTGTCATTCAGCGGGTTGCCCGGGTTGTTCTCCAGCAACTGGGAAAAGCCGAGTATGGAATTCAGGGGGGTGCGCAGCTCATGACTCATGGCCGAAAGGAAGTCGGTCTTGGCCCGGTTGGCTCTCTCGGCCTGATCCCTGGCGGTGGCCAGCATCTGGTGACGCTCTTCCAGTGCCTCCTTGGCCTGGGTCAGCTCGGTGATGTCGTGAGCCACACTGACAGTCCCCTGGATGGTGCCCCGGGCGTCATAGAGGGGGGACTTGGTAATATTGAAGTGACGGTTGTCGCTGCTGACAAACTCCAGTGTCTCCGGGTTGCCGCTTTGCATCACCCGCTGCCCGACGGCATCCACCTGCTCGGAGAAGCTCTTTGGAAAGAGGTCCGAGGCTCTGGCCCCCTCAATGGAGCGGTGATTCATCTCCGGAATCAGTCTGCGTGTGGCTTCGTTGGCCAGCAGATAGACACCGCTGCGATCCCTGGCGTAAATGGGGTTGCGGCTGGCGCTGATGATGGATTCCAGCAGGGCCCGCTCTTCCTGGGAGGCCATCTGCGCCGCCCGCACGGCACTCAGGTCGGTGATTATGGCAATGAATTCCCGCCCATGGTCCCCAGCCAGTGAGCTTTCGCTCAGTGCCAGCTGTACCGGTATGCCATGGCCGTCACGGTGGTAGGCCAGGGTTTCCAGACCTTCGGGGATTTTGTCCGGGCCGTCGCTGAGGCAGTTTTCCGGGATCAGACTCGTCAGTGGTTCGCCCTTGAGGGCCATCAGGTCGTAGCCCAGCAGCTCCAGGGCAAAGGGGTTGACGTCCTGTATCTCTCCCTCTCCGTTAACCCGCAGTATGCCCACGGCGGCACCGCCGATCAGGGCGCCATAACGGGCCGTGGAGATCAGTGCCTGCTCGTGGTTTTCCTCCTGCTCCTGCCGGGCCGTATGCAGCCGCATCAGCTCTTCCACCTGGCGGCCCAGTGTTTCCAGTATCTGTCTGTCCTTTTTGCAGAATTGGCGCGGTTCTGTGTCAACGAGGCAGAAGGTGCCAACACAGTGGACACCGTCAGGGCGCAGTGGCCAGGCGGCATAAAAACGCAGCGCCGTGTCCTTGTGCACCAGTGGGTTGTCACGGTAGCGGATGTCTTCCGCCAGGTTCTCGGAGACCAGTGGCTCCATGGATTCAAGAGCCTGAACGCAGAGTGAATCCTTGCGAGAGGGCGGCAGCAGGTTCATGGAGCCGGACATGGATTTGAACCACAGCTCATCCTTACCCACCAGGGACACCAGCGCCAGAGAGACGTCGAACAGGTTGGCGGCCAGTTCTGTCAGCCGGTCAAAGCTTTCCGGAGGGGCCTTTTCAAGGCGCAGTTTTTTCAGTGCCTCCAGCCGTGCCGGCTCTTCGTATGTAACAGATGGCATTGAGACTCCGTTAATGTTTTTGATGCAAAGGCATCGGCAGATCGGGCCATCCAAACCGGTTATGGTCGTTAAGGCGGTATCCGAAACGGAGCCTGAACATGCCTACCCGGAAAAATGGTAGCATTTTCAGCACTTTTCGCTACATACCCTGCACAATGTTTTACACACTTGGCCGTTTTGGCCAAGCTTGAACAACTTTTAGTCTGCTAATCTGAGCAGTACAGCTATTAAAAGGTTCAGAAAGAACTTATGGGCAGTCAGGTACGGGGTTTTACATTGCTGGAATTGCTGATCACGATCACCGTGGCCGGCATTCTGCTGGGGCTGGCCGTTCCGGCCACCCAGGTATTGTTGGCCAATAACCGCACCGTGGCCGCCACCAATGCCACTCTCGGGGTCCTGCATAATGCCCGTGCTGAAGCCATACGCCAGAATCAGCGGGTTTGGATCTCTCCAGGGGGCAGTGACGAAGAGGGCTACTCCTGGCAGAAGGGTGTGGCCATGAGTGCCGAGGTGGACAACCAGGCCAGCGACGACATCCTGCGACGCACCGGCACTATTGATGAGCGTCTGGTGGTAACGGTGCGGAACGCCAACGCAACACCCCGGGCCTTTGGCTTCAGCCCGGGGGGCTATCTGCTGGAAAACCTGGCCGGGCCGGTCTTTGTTTTCTGCAATTCGGTACAGCCCCAGAACAGCCGTGAAATCCATATCAATGCTGGTGGCCAGATTCGCATGAAAACGCCCGAACCGGAACTGACTGACTGTGGTGGTGCATGACTGGCGCCCAGGCGGTTAAGGACCCTCGTCGCCAGGGTGGCATTTCCCTGATCGAGGTTCTGGTGTCCGTGCTGCTGCTGTCAGTGGGGATTCTGGGGGTGGCCAGCCTGCAGATGTATGCCCTCAAGGTGAACTCCGAGGCCAACCTGCAAAGCCAAGCCAGCCTGCAGGTGAAGGACCTGATCGAGCGCGTCCGGCTGAACCCGGATGACAGGGCCCAGTTTGAGGTCACCAGTACCAGTTGCCGCGAGGGCAGCACACCCTCCGGTGAGGGATTTGCCCATAGCCAGCTGGTGCAGTGGTGCGAGTCTGTGGCCAGGACGCTGCCGGGGGGGCAGGGTCAGGTGGCCGTCACCAACGGCTCGGTGGATGTGGAGGTCACCTGGCTGGAACGGCGGGACCGGGATGACCCGGACCCGGATGACGCGGACGCCACTGAGCGCCGTGTGCGGTACAGCCTGAATGCGAGGGTGGTCAATGACTGAAGCTAGGTGGCAGCGCCAGAGAGGTCTCTCCCTGGTGGAATTGATGATCGCCATGCTGCTGGGCCTGATTGTGCTGCTGGCGGTGAGTCAGATCTTTGTGGGTAACCGCCAGACCTTTGCCCTCACTGAGGCCTCCAGCGAAGTGCAGGAGTCCGGTCGCATCGCACTGCAACTGCTCTCCAGGGCCGTTCGCAATGCCGATTATTGGGGCTGCCTGGAAGGCCCGGATGCGGTGGACAGTATCCTGGACGTGAGTGATCCGGACAGTCCCTACCAGTTTGACCGGGGGGTAACCGCCGTGCAGAACAATACCGTCGGCACCGACATGCGGGCGGATTCCGCGGTGCTGAGTCTGGTGGGCATCAACAGCTCCATCACCGCACCACTGAGTGACAGCCAGGAGTCGGGCCACCTGAACGGTGCCACCGGTGTGGATTTCACGACTCTTTTTCAGGGTGGGGAGATTCTGGTAGCCACCAACTGCGAATTTGCGGATATCTTCCAGGTCAGTTCGGTGCAGGCAAGCGAGCTCACCTATTCCGCCAGCTCCACCATGATCCCGGGCAATGTCCGGGGCAACCTCAATAATGCGGAAGGCAACTACCGCAATGGCCGGGTGCAGCCTGTGACGGGGGAGCGGTATTTCGTGCGTGTGCTGGATGATGGTCGTCCGGCGCTGATGTACCAGCGGCTCAATACCCGCAACAGCGGTGGCGGTGATTACCTGGACGCCAATGAGCTGGTGGCCGGTGTGGAGCGCATGGCCATTCAGCTGGGTATCGACAGCAACGGCAATGGCGAAATCGACCGTTGGGACGATCTCAGGGACAGCGGCGATGCCACTGCCGAGTCCCATGCGGATGAGGCACTGGGCCTGCGGGTCAGCCTGCTGGTCAGTTCCCGCACCGACCAGGTGACCGAAACGCCGGTTAGCTATTGCTTCCCGGCCTGGGGGGATTGCGGAGAGAGCGGCAGTGACCGCGAAACCGCCAGTGACCGCCGGTTGTACCGGGTTTACAGCACGTCCATGGGCATCCGTAACCGGTTGCCGGACTAGATCAGGAGGGCATGAGCATGAGTATGAGACGTCAGGACGGTGCCACGCTGATTATGACACTGCTGATCCTGCTGATTGTGTCTCTGCTGGCCATCAGCAGCGCAGAGCGCACCACCCTGCAGGATCGCATGGTGGTGGCCCAGAGGGATGCGGACATTGCCTTTGAAATGGCGGAAGAGGCGTTGCGAGAAGCGGAGCGGCTGCTCAGCAGCGGCCAGATCACTCTGGAGGACTTCAACAGTGACGGGCCCCTGTACAGTGCCGGCGATGCGGGCAACCCCTTTGGCGGACAGGTCAGCTGGCGTGCCGCCACCGAAACCGGCAGTCACTGGCGGCAGGAAGCGCAGTACAGCAACGTGGCGGATCCGGAGTTCTTTATCGAATCCATCGGCAAGCTCGGACGCAAAGAAGAGGCGGGGGACGTGATGGTCGCCGGCCGCGAGGACCTGGTCTCGGACAGGGACCGCAATGACGGATTTCGGATTGTCGCCAGGGCCCGGGGGGCTTCTGGCGGCGCCACCCGTGTACTGGAGCAGTACTACGGTGAGGATATGCGATAGTTTAGAGGAGTTGCAGTCAGCCCTTAGGGAGGGAATTTCCCGGTAACAACAAGGATATTCAGGACGGTCTCGGACCAGTAGGGGAAGTATTATGAACGGAATCATGAGCAGGGCCCATGGGTTGTGGGCCATCAGTTTTAGTGGTGCACTTTACGGTGCCATGACACTGATCGTGTTGTGCCTGTCAGCGGCCACGTCCGCGCAGGAAGCCAGTGAGGATGCGTTTTCACAGACACCGCTGTTTCTGACGGACAGCGCCCCTGAAAATATCCTCTTTGCCTTTGACGATTCCCGCTCACTGGATTTTGAAATGGTGCTGCCGGAAACCGAGCTGGGTGCCATGGATCAGGACAGTCTGCGCCGCTGGCTGGGGGAGATTATTCCGGGCTGGACGGAGACCGGCAGCACCCTCAAGGAGATTCTGCTGGGGGATGTGGAGTACGGCTATCTGCTGGAGCCGGGCTTCAATGCCAATTACAACAGCCGCCGCATCAATAAGGGGTACCATGTGGTACCCCCGCTGAAGCTGTATGCCTTCCTGCGCAGCGCCGAATTCAACGCCCAGTATTACGATCCGTCTGTGACCTACCGCCCCTGGCCTTCAGTGGAGGGGGGGATTCACGCCATGCCCCAGGCCAGCGCCGATGATCCCCTGCTGGATCCGGTGTTCAGCCTGAAGCATTCCGACGCCATGAAAAACACCTCACTGCTGGGCTCACTGGTTTCGGGTTTGGGGGATCTTCTCGGTTTTTTCCTGGGTGACTGTGAAAGCCTGTTCAACTGGTCTAAGTGCCCACCTCCGCTGCTTGAGGTGCAGTACCAGCCATTTGCCATCTCCGGCTCCCTGGAAACCGCACTGATTCAACAGTTCAATACGCTGCAAAATGTCCTGGTTGAGACAGTGACCGGGCTTCAGGTGGGTGACCTGACCGAGTCCACGGCCTGCGAGCTGGACAAGGCCAAGGAGTATTTCCAGGGGTTTGGCAGTCTTCTTGATGAAGAGGCGTCAACCCTTGGCAGTCGTGCCGTCTGTATGGCGCATTTTCCGGCCACTTATTACGTCCCAGTGGACAACGCCAGCTATGTATGGCGTGAGGCGTTCTCTCTGACGGTGCAGAGTGGTACCTGCGAGACCAGCACCAACCGTGAGAGCCAGGCGGACTACGAGCAGTTCCTGGAAGGCTTCAATGAAAACTCCCTGAAATTCACCGACAGCAATGGCAACGAATTCTCCGGCGCACTGGCGCCGGATGGCACCTGTCTGCGTGAGGTGAACCTGGCGCAAAGCTGGCCCACGGGCAAAAGCGGCTTTGTGGATGTCAATGCGGCTGTGTATGCCCGTTATGGCCGCACCTTTGCCCAGGAGCTGCAGAACTTTGCCAACTGGTACACCTATCACCGCCGCCGTCATCACTCACTGAGGGCCACCATCGGCGAAAGCGCCGTGCGACTGGACAACAGTCGTGGTGCCCTGATGAAAAGCAGCGAATCGGCATCCCCGGCGGATATTGTCATGCAGGACCTCACCGACCGGTCTCCGGGTGGCGGTCTCGACCAGTTCCTGGATCAGGTCTACACCGCCTATAACAATGTTACCGCCGCCAACCATCCACGCCCGCGGACACTGCTGAAAGCAGCGGGGGAACAGT
>JAWWAC010000004.1:0-109155 GCA_033721915.1 Oleiphilaceae bacterium | reverse complement strand
AGCTGATCACGCTGGTGGGCCCCAACGGCGCCGGCAAGTCTACTCTTCTGCGGGTGCTGGCGGGCAGCCTGACCCCTTCCTCGGGGGACGTACGGGTGCTGGGGTACAGTGCCGAGTCACAGCGCAAGGAAAGCCAGATCGCCTATATGCCCCAACAGGAGCAGATTGACTGGGACTTCCCGCTTTCGGTCTGGGATGTGGTGCTCTCCGGGCGCTATGGACGCATCCGCCAGGAGGGAGGCTGGCAGCGCTTTCTGCCACTGTCACTGGTGCGCACCAGCCACCGTGAAGCCACCCTCAGGGCGCTGCAGGATACCGGCCTGATGGACCTGCGCCACAATGCCATCGACACCCTCTCCGGTGGCCAGCGCAAGCGGGTGCTTCTGGCCAGGGCACTGTCCCAGGATGCCCGCCTGTTGCTGCTGGACGAGCCACTGGTGGGGGTGGACCAGGTGAGCGAGAACCTGATCATGACCGTGTTGCGCAAGGCCCGTGACCAGGGCCGCACCGTGGTGATGGTCACCCACGACATCGTCGGTGCCCGCCGTGATGCGGACCATGTGGTGCTGATCAACCGCAAGGTGGTGGGTGAGGGGCCGCCGGATCAGATGCTGACGGAAGAGATGCTCTCCCGTGTGGCCACCGTCAACTGGATCGGCGACAGTCTCGACCGCAAGGATCCGACCAATTCAACAGTCAAGACGGGTACGGCATGATGGAATGGCTTTACGAGCAGGGCCTGGCGGTGGTGGACGCCGTGATTGCCCTGATGATGATGCTGGTGAACCTGCTGCCGGAATCCGTGGCGTCGCCCTTCCAGTACGCCTTCATGCAGCGGGCACTGCTCACGGCCATCGTGGTGGGTGGGCTGTGCGGTCTTCTGTCCAGCTATGTGATTCTCAAGCGCTGGTCGCTGCTGGGGGACGCCATCTCCCATGCGGTGCTGCCGGGTGTGGCCATCGCCTACCTGCTGGGCTGGCCGTTTTTTATCGGCGCCTTCATGACCGGCGCGCTCACCTCACTGGGTATCGGCGCCATCGAGCGCCACAGCCGCATCAAGCCGGATGCGGCCATGGGGCTGATGTTTACCGCCGCCTTTGCACTGGGGATTGTGATTATCAGCCAGATCGCCACCTCCACTCACCTCATGCATATCCTCTTTGGCAATGTGCTGGGTGTGCGCTACCCGGCACTGATGCTGACACTGGCGGTGGCCGTGGTGGCGGTGTTGCTGGTGACACTGTTTTTCAAGGAATTCCTGATTTACGTGTTTGACCCGGTGCAGGCCCGCTCACTGGGACTCAATACCGGGCTGATCCACTACGGCCTGATGCTGCTGCTCACCATTACCATTGTGGCCAGCCTTGAGACGGTGGGGATTATCCTGGTGGTGGCCATGCTCATCACCCCCGGAGCCACCGCCTACCTGCTGGTCAACAGCCTGCCGGCCATGATGGCACTGGCCAGCCTGATCGGCGTGGTGTCCGCGGTACTGGGCCTGTACCTGTCGTTCCACCTGAACGTGGCTTCCGGCGGCACCATGGTGCTGGTGGTCACCAGCTTCTTCATACTGGCCTTTCTGTTTGCGCCCCAGCGGGGCCTGGTTACCGGCTGGATGCGCCGTTCACTGCAGGCCAGGGCCGCCGGACAGGGCTAGCTGAACCTAGTAGAACCGGTTCTGGTTGATCTCCGGGTCGGTCAGCAAGTCACCGAAGCGGCAGGGGTAGTGAATGTAGTTGCCCTGCCCGAAGTGGACCCCCATGGCCCTCAGCTGCTCCGCCGCCTCAGAGGACTCCACGTGCTCGGCGACAATGGTCTTGCCCAGGGTCTGTCCGATCTCGTTGATGGCCCGCACCATGGCCAGGTCCGTGGCGTCGGTGACAATGTCCCGCACAAAGAGGCCGTCGATTTTCAGGCAGTCCACCTGAAGGCTGCGCAGATAGCCGAAGGAGGAGAAACCGGCGCCGAAATCGTCCAGGGCAAAGGAGCAGCCCTCCTCGCTGAGCCGTTCTATAAAACCCGTGATATCCACCAGGTTGCGGATGGCGGCGGTTTCGGTGATCTCAAAGCACAGTTTTGAGGGGGGGATGTGGTATCGATTCAGGGTTTCCAGCACAAAATCCGCAAAATCCGCCTGCTCGAATGTCCGTGCTGAGAGGTTGATATGGCAGGCATCCAGTGCCGCCAGGTGTCCGGGGTGCTCCGCCAGCTGGCTGCAGACTGTCCGGATCACCCAGCGGTCGATCTGGTGGATGACGCCAAAGCGCTCCGAGGCGGGCAGAAAGGCCCCGGGGGCGACAATCACCCCTTCCTCGTTGATCAGCCGCACCAGCACCTCGTAGCGCAGCTTGTGGCGGTCGTGGAAACACTCAAAGCGCTGTGCGTCCAGAAACAGACGCTTGTCCTCCAGGGCCGAGTGGATGCGCCCCAGCCACTGCATTTCTCCGCGCTTCTGGGCCATGGCCTGGTCGTCCTCCTGCAATACATGCACCCGGTTGCGGCCGTTTTCCTTGGCCATGTAGCAGGCCATGTCCGCCGATCGCAGCAGCGTGGAGGTGTCGGAGCTGTTGGCGGTGATGGGGGAGAGGCCGATGCTGCAACCCACCTGGAAGCGCAGTTCGTTCCAGGTGAAAGAGAACGCCTCCAGCTCACTGCGGAGTTTTTCCGCCAGCTCCCGGGCGGTGTCCAGCTTGCAGTTCTCCAGGAGAATGGCGAACTCATCGCCACCCAGGCGCGCCAGCAGGTCACGCTCGCGGATATGGCGCTGCAGCAGTGAGGCCACCTGGCGCAGTAGCTGGTCACCGGCCTGGTGGCCGGCGGTGTCGTTGACGATCTTGAACTGGTCCAGGTCGATAAAGCACAGGCCATGCTCGGACTCGTCGTTGCGGGCCCGCCGCAGGTACTCCGCCAGGTGGCGGCCAAAGGCACGGCGGTTGAGCAGCCCGGTGAGTTCGTCGTGGGTGGCCTGGTAATTGAGCTTGACGGAAAGCCGGCGCGATTCCGAGACATCCTCCAGCGCCAGCACATAACGCAGGCGGCGGTCGTTGCTGCGGACAATGCGGGACAGGGTGATGCGGGCCCAGACGCTTTTGTCGTCACCGCAGCGCAGGCGTTGCTCCACGCTGTAGCTGTCCTGCTCCCCACTCAGCATGCGCTCCCGCTCATGCTCGCCAATGTCCCAGTCCTCGGACAGCACCAGGTCCCGGTAGCTCATGGACAGCAGCTCCTGACGGGGGCGTCTCAGCAGGTCGCACAGGGCCTGGTTCACGTCCAGAAGCCGGTTCTGCTGGTCCAGCTGGGCCATGCCCATGGCGGTCTGCTGGAAAACGGTGCGGAAGTTCTCCTCCGACTCGGTAATCACCCGTGTCAGTCGCCATACCATCAGTGCCGTGAACAGGCCCAGCATAAACAGGAACACCACGCTGAAAATCGACAGCAGATGGCTCAGCCAGCGGGTCGCCTCACCCAGTGACTGGCGGAAGGCCAGGGCCATGACGGCCAGTTCCTGGTCCGCCTGGTTCAGCCTGGCCCGCAGCGTCCCGAGTTCCGCTGTGGAGGCATTGTCGTTCCAGTGGGACTCCAGCCGTGCGGCGATGGCCTCCAGCTCCTCCAGGTAGGGGTCGGTGGCTTTCCAGATGCGGATGGCCTCACGGAAATAGGGAGCATCCGAGAAATACCGGTACAGCCAGATCATGCGGGGGATGTCGTCCGGGTGGTTCTGTCCCGCCAGAAAGCCCTCATGGGCCTGGTCGTAGTCCACGGGGTCACTCTCGATGGCCTCACGGGCACGGCGGTCTCCCTGTGGCACGGCCAGCCAGTCCCGCGCCATTGCCAGTGCGTCGGGGTCGCCGGTATCGGCATACTGGTTGAGGTAATGCACCGCCGAGACCTGGCCCCGGGACCAGGCGCTTTCCCCGGCGGCGTAGGCGGTGGCGGCGGACTGGATCTGGACAATGGTGATGCTGAACAGGGCGGTGATGATCGCCACCAGAAAAAGCCCTGCGGTAAGGGCCATGATCCGTAACCGCGGCCGGCTTCCCTGGCCTTTTCGCTGACGCCTGTCAGTCATACTGCGAGCTCCTGATGTCCCTGTAGTTACTATAGCGACCATTCCTGACCGGCCAGCAATACGATGCCCGGACTTTGATCGGACCAGTCTGGACCGGGCAAGTCAATGAGTTCCTGCGCTGGAATATGGCCTGAAATGACAAGCCCTGAGTCGATCAACAGCTTGCCCCGACACGGTGGAGTTGCCAGGGGGCGGAGTGAACCGATTCCAGAGGGTAAGCCGGTAAGGGCAGGGTGTTAACGGCGTTTTTGCCAGCTTTCCCGGGAAACATACTGTTACATATTTATTGTGGGTTTTTATTCCGGCGCTGTCCGGCTCGGCCCACAGGCCCTGTTCAACCGCTTTCCGGGGGGAGGGCAGAGAGGCTGAAAATTTATTTTGACGATGAATCATCTTTAATATTTAATGGCCGCTGCCCCAAAACCTCAACGCAAGGAAACAATAAAAATGAAGCAGTATCTGTTGATTCCCCTGTTGCTGGTGGTTCTGATTGCCAGCGGCTGTACCTCCATGTCCCGTAACAATTACGCCAATGACCAGGCCTCCCTGAATGCCGACTCACTGAACCTGGTGACCCGTCCTTTCGAGGTGTCACTTGAGGCCATCGGTGAAGCTTCCGGCAGTACCACCGCCACCCGCGTGCTGGGTTTCCGCGTGGAAGGGGATAACGTCACCATCCCGGTCTTTGGTGTGGGTCGCTCCGACCCCATGGTTCGCCTGGCCGCCTACAGGGCCGCCCGTCAGGCTGGTGGTGATGCCTTCCTGGTGACCCGCATGGAGGAGGACAACATCGGTATGGCCTTCATTTACCAGAAGCGTGATGTGAAAGTGTACGGTCGCGTTTACCGCATCGTGGACAACGGCAGCGTCTCCGTGGAGCGTGCCGATGCCATGCGCTCTTCAGGCAACCTGCAGCAGCGTTCAGGCAACTTCCTGGATAATCTGCTCGGCAACTGAGTTTGTACCGCGATAAATGGGGCGCCAGCAGGCGCCCTTTTTTGTAGCGATCTTTTATCCATGACTTCCGGTGCAGGCTCAGTGCACCGGCAGCAAGTCGCTCCAGCGGGTGGTGTAGGCGGGGGAGAGGTGGCCGCGCTTCATGGACCAGGCCTGGCCACGGACCCCTTCGCCGGCAAACCAGACAGCGCCACTGCTGCGCCGGTTGATGCAGTCCAGTGTGGCCATCAGCTGTCGGCTGCGGGGACGCTCGTGGACCCTGTCGAACAGGCCGGGCTGGTAAACGCCGGGGCTGTGGAATCCGCTCAGTGTGACGCCCCCCTTGCTGTAGCGGTAGCCGTTGCGCCACAGGGTTTTCAGCAGCCTGCGGGCGGCCTGCAGCAGCAACCGGGTGTCGTCCGTGGGGAAGGGCAGTGTGGTGGTGGCGCTGTTGGCGTACTGGGGTTCGTCACGGTTGAAGGGGCTGGTGCGGATAAAGACCGTCAGCACAGCGGCGGCCTGTTTCTCGCCACGGAGCTTCTCCGCCGCCCGCACCGTGTAGCCGCTGATGGCCTGTGCCATGACGTCGTAGTCCAGCACCCGCTCGCCGAAGGAGCGTGAGCAGAGGATCTGCTGCTTGGTGGCCGCCACCGGTTCCAGTGGGAGGCAGGACTCGCCATTCAGCTCCCGCACCGTGCGCTCCAGCACCACGGAGAAGTGCCGGCGCATCACCGCCGGGTCGGCCCGGGCCAGGTCCAGTGCGCTGTGGATGCCCAGTGCGTTCAGCCGCCGTGTCAGGCGCTGTCCCACCCCCCACACCTCCTCCACCGGCGCCAGCGCCAGCAGGCGACGCTGCCGGCACGGGTCGCTCAGGTCCACCACACCGCCGGTGGCAGGGTATTTCTTGGCCCCGTAGTTGGCCAGCTTGGCCAGTGTCTTGCTCGGCGCCATGCCCACGCACACCGGCAGCCCGGTCCAGTCCCTCACGGTGCGGCGCACCTGGGTGCCAAAGTCACTCAGTGCCATGGCGCTGGCCACACCGGTGAGGTCCAGGAAGGACTCGTCAATGGAGTAAAGCTCCACCGCCGGGGCCAGGTCTTCCAGAACCCGCATCACCCGGGAGGACATGTCCGCATAGAGGGCGTAGTTGGAGGAGAACACCACAATGTCATGGCGGCGTATAGTGTCCCGGATCTGGAACACAGGCACACCCATTTTGATGCCCAGTGCCTTGGCCTCGGCGGATCGGGCCACCACGCAACCGTCGTTGTTGGACAGCACCACCACCGGGCGCTGTCGCAGATCCGGCCGGAACAGCTTCTCGCAGGACGCGTAGAAGTTGTTGCAGTCCACCAGGGCAAACACGGTGCTCACCTTGGCCGTGACAGCTGTCGGATGACATTGGTGACCACGCCGAAGACCTCCATCTCCGAGCCCTCGGGAATGGCGATGGGGGCGTAGGCCGGGTTGCGGGGCAGCAGACGGGGGCTGGGATGCAGCTGCAGCTCCTTCACGGTGAACTCCCCGTCGATGCCGGCGATCACAATGTCCCCGTGGCGGGGTGCCAGCGCCCTGTCCACCACCAGCACATCATTGGGGTAAATCCCCACGCCGGTCATGGAATCCCCCTGGGCCCGCACAAAGAAGGTGGCCGCCGGGTGGCGCACACAGAGTTCATTGAGATCCAGTGTTTTCTCCACATAGCCCTGTGCGGGGGAGGGGAAGCCCGCCGCCACCCGCTCGCAAAAGAACGGAATGGGCAGCAGACGGTGTGCCACACTGCGACCCAGCCAGACAGCACTGCTCATGGGACAACCTCGCAAACGGTGGCGGAAGGGTGACCGCCGTCATAATAACTGTACATAAAAACAGTTTATCCATGTCCTGGCCGGGAGGCAAGGGGCGACAGGCTCGGGGAACGGGGCGACCGGTCAGGAAGCCGGGTGGACAAGGGTGTTATCCTGCGGGCAACCTTTTCAGAAAGATCGGCTTCAGGAGTCCATTGCCATGACACCCACCGCCCACAGGCGGCCCCGCTTCGGTTTTGACAACCGCTACGTCCGGCTGCCCGAGCACTTCTATCAGCGCTGCCAGCCAGAGCCGGTGGCGGCGCCGCAGCTGCTGCGGTTCAACCGGGAACTGGCCCGGGAGCTGGGGCTGGATCTGGATGGGTGTGACACGCCGACACTGGCGGCGCTGTTCTCCGGCAACACCCTGCCGGAAGACGCCCAGCCACTGGCCATGGCCTATGCCGGGCACCAGTTCGGCCACTTTGTGCCGCAGCTGGGGGATGGCCGTGCCCTGCTGCTTGGGGAGGTGCTGGACGAGCAGGAGCGCCGTCGTGATATCCAGCTCAAGGGCTCCGGGCGCACCGCCTTTTCCCGCCAGGGGGACGGTCGCTCCGCACTGGGGCCGGTGATCCGGGAGTATCTGGTGAGCGAGGCCATGCACGCACTGGGCGTGCCCAGCACCCGGGCACTGGCGGCGGTGGCCAGCGGCGAGACGGTGATGCGCGAGCAGCCCACGCCAGGAGGCATCCTGACCCGTGTGGCCGCCAGCCATATCCGGGTGGGCACCTTCCAGTACTTTGCCGTGCGCCAGGACCAGGCCGCTGTGCGGCAGCTGGCGGACCACGTGATCGAACGCCATTACCCCGAGGTCGCCGACAGCGAATCCCCCTACCGGGCACTGCTGGAGGCGGTCAGCGAGGCACAGGCCCGCCTGGTGGCACGGTGGATGGGACTGGGCTTTATCCACGGTGTCATGAACACCGACAACACGGCCCTCTCCGGCGAGACACTGGATTACGGCCCCTGCGCCTTCATGGACCGCTACCGCTCGGGTCAGGTGTTCAGCTCCATCGACAGTGGCGGGCGTTACGCCTATGACAACCAGCCCTATGTGGCCCGCTGGAACCTGGCCCGTCTGGCGGAGTCGCTGCTGGAACTGATCCATGAGGATCAGGAGGAGGCCATCCGGCAGGCCCGTGAGGTGCTGGAGGGCTTCATCCCCCGCTATGAGCAGCACTGGCTGGCCACCTTCGCCGCCAAGCTGGGGCTGGAATCCCCCGGTGAGGCGGACCGGGAGCTGATCGCGGATCTGCTCTCGGCCATGGAAAACAACGAGGTGGACTTTACCCTCTGCTTCCGCCGCCTCTGTGACGCCGCCCGGGGCGGTCAGGGCGCGGAAGCGGTGGCGGACCTGTTCCACAGCCCGGACGACTGGTGGCAGTGGCAGGCCCGCTGGCAGCAGCGGCTGGAGGACCAGCCCGGGGGTGGCGAGGCCGCCGCGAAGCGTATGGCAGCGGTCAACCCGGTGCTGATTCCCCGCAACCACCGCATCGAGCAGGCCATCCGCGCGGCGGAGGACGAGGGAGATTTCAGGGAATTCGACACACTGGCCCGGCTGCTGGCCCACCCCTTCAGCGAGAGTGCCGAGACGGTGCCCTATCAGCAGCCACCGGCCCCCGGTGAAGAGGTCATGCGCACCTTCTGTGGCACCTGAGGGCCACAGGGGTAAGGAGCCTCTGATTAATTGGTGTTGATGATGCGCGCCAGGCTGAGCAGATCGGAGCTGATAAAGAGGCCGTTCTCGATGGCCTTGGTCAGGTTGATCTCGAACTGCTGCTGGTCCCGGGTGCGCAGTATGTTGATAACGCCGCCCTGTTCCGCAAAGCCCTCGGTACTGCCCACGCTCAGTACAAAGAGGTGGTTCATGTCGGCGAAGAACTCCTCCAGCCGGTCCAGCCGGTTGATGCCCACAAACAGGATATGACAGCCCTGGCGGATGTCCTTGTCCCGGGTGGTACGGATGACATCCAGGGTGCGGTCCCGGACGCTGACACCGTCCACCACATCCAGGAACTCACCAAAGGGCACGGCGCCGAAGAGGCACATGCGCAATGGCGCGTCCTGGCTGGGGAAGGCCTCCGGTGGCCACTCCACAAAGTTGGCGAAGTTGTACAGGAACAGCGCCTTGACCTGGAACTCACGGACCTGGTCCGAGCCCTGAACGGTCTGGGCCCCGGCACCGGGCAGCCATAGCAGCAGCAGGCCGCCCAGGAACAGGGCCAGTGTCCGGATGGCGACAGGGTGATGGTGTCTGGTGGGTATGGCTGTCATCAGAATCTCACACTCAGGTGGCCATAGACGGCGTCATTGCCTTTGCGGATGGCCAGGTTGTTACTGTTGCCCTGATCCAGTGCCCGCCCCCAGTGGACGCCGGCAAGGATGCGTTGTCGGAAGGCCAGGTCCAGCCCCAGGCCGCCTCCCAGAAAGTGTGCCCGCTGGCCACTGTCGTCGGCCAGCCAGCCCCGGCCCTGGTCGATAAACAGGTAGGGCCGGCTCTGCCAGTCATGGGCCCACTGCCAGGCATACAGGGTCTGTTCCAGCCTGGCCAGGTAGGCCCTGTCGGCGCTGAACAGTCCCGGCGCAAAGCCCCTGACCCCGTCGGGACCGGTCAGGTTGCGGCGCTCGGAGGAGGGCAGTCCCTCGGGGCTGTAAATCCCCTGCAGCCGGAATTCCGTGGCAAACTGCCCGCCCGCCAGGGCCAGATCATGGCGCAGGCGGTACTGGCCACGCAGTGCGCTGAACGGTGACGCCAGATCGGCATTCTCATTCTGGCTGACCACGCCCAGCAGGGGGTTGGCCAGCGCCTGGTGGTGCCATTGCCCGGAAAGCTGTCGCCACTGGTAGCCCAGTGAGGGCGACAATGTGACATAGCGGAACCGCTCCTCAAGATCCTCGGGGAAGAGCGCGCTTTTCAACGTTGCCTGCTTGGCCGCCAGGGTGACCCGCACCCGGCCACCGGGCAGCTTCGGGCCCAGTGACTCCAGCCCCCAGCCCACACTGGCCATATCCAGTGTGCCGCTCAGCCCCAGAACCGCGAAGTCGCCACCGATGGCAAACTCACTGCGCAGCAGTGACAGGGACAGCCGCTGGTGATCCCCGAAGGGCTTCTGCCAGGACAGGCCGCCAAACAGGTTGCCCGACTCGTTGGTGAACAGGGCCGTGGCGCTGAGGGTGCCCCCCTGGCGAAACAGGTTGTTGACGCTGTGGCGAAGCAGCAGCCGGTTCTCACCGGTCTCCGCCAGACCGTGGTTGTCCACGCGCACCTCGGTGCGCTGGCGCTGTTCATGGCGCACCCGCAGATTCAGGCGGGTTTCGCCGTCGCTGCGCCCCACCGAAAAGAGACCAAAGACCCTCAGTCCGGCCTGGCGGTTGAGGCGGTCCAGCCCTTTCTCCACAGCCGGCCCGTACACCGGCCCCGCCATCTGGTCCCGGAAGGGGGCCAGCAGCTGCTCGCTGGTGTAGAGCCGGTTGTCGTACACATGGATTTCCGAAAGCCGGCCCACCCGCAATCTCAGCACCAGGTGCCCGTCCACGATCTCCTGGGGGGTCACCACCACGGTGGCAAAATGCAGCCCCCGGCTGCGGTAGAGTTCGGTCAGATCGTCCGCGATGCGGTGCATGGACCCGACCGAGAGAGTCGGGCCCATCTGCAGGTACTGTTTCACCAGCCGCTCGCGAAGCTTTCCCCGGGTGATGCCCAGCTTGGGGAACTGCACCTGTTCAGCACGCAGTTCGATGCTGCGAATCAGGATATGCCCGTCCCGGATGCCATCCGGCTCCACCGCCCCGGGCGTCATCTCACGGGCAATTTCCGCTGCCAGCAGGTTGATGTGCAGGCTGCTGCGCTCGCCGGCCACAGTGATGGCTGGCAGCAACAGCACCAACGCGCCCAGAAGCAGCCAGAAAAACCCCGTTGGGCGTCCCTGTGGTAACAGCGGAATGAGTCGGCGCATCCTGATAGTGACTGGCAACGGGGCTGGTTCCTTTTAAAAAAAGCGGCCTCCTGGCTGGCCGAATAGCTGATGCTCACTTACCCTTGAACCAGCGTAGTCAAAAAAAGCCATCGCCGGTAGGAAATAACTGACGGGCATTGTTTTGTTTGGTAATAATGAGTGCCCGATGAATTAAGGAAAAGGCAGTCGATGTTTCAGTTCCGCAAACTGAGTATCAAGTACAAGCTGATGCTGGTGGTGATCCTGACCACCACACTGGGCCTGGTGATCTCGGTGGCGGGTATGATCGCCTACGACCGGGTCAAGCAGCGGGAGATCCTGGCGGAGGAGATGACCATCCTGGCCCAGGTGATCGGCAGCCGCAGTGCCGCCGCACTGAGCTTCATGGACCAGACCAGTGCCCGGGAAAATCTCTCCGCCCTGCTGCTGCGGGACTCCATCACCTCCGCCTGCATCCACGATCGCAATGGCGAGGTCTTTGCCAAGGTGGATGCGGGGCGCCATGGGGAACGGGCTTATTGCCCTGACACCCCGGGGGAGGCGGGGGCGGCGTTCTCAGAGCGCTACCTGGATGTGGTGGAGCCCATATGGCTGAACAACCAGAATATCGGCCACCTGACGGTGCGCACGGACCTGTCGGACCTTGGGGCCCGGCTGCGGGGCCAGGTCATGGCCAATGTGGGCATACTGATCCTCTCCCTGGTGGCGGCACTGCTGATGACATCGCGGCTGCAAAGGGCCTTTTACCGGCCCATTGTGGAGCTGGGGCAGACCGCTCACCTGGTGACCCACGAGGGCAATTACAGTGTGCGGGCCAGCACCGACAACGAGGATGAACTGGGCGAGGCGGTGGCCGCCTTCAACACCATGCTGGGGCGGATCCAGCAGGACCAGGCCAAACTCACCGGCATGGCCTATTTCGACACCCTGACGGAGCTGCCCAACCGGCGCAGCTTTACCGAACAGCTGGAAGCGGCTCTGCTGCGGGTCCGGGACAGGAGCACCCGGGTGGCGCTGATCTTTGTGGACCTGGACAAGTTCAAGGATGTGAACGACACACTGGGGCACGATGTGGGGGACCTGTTCCTGATCGCCTGCGCCAAGCGCCTGCGTGGCGCCATGCCCGACGGAGGCACGGCCTACCGTCTGGCGGGGGATGAGTTCACCGTGATGCTGGAAGGGGTGGGGCGGGTCAGTCAGGCGGAAGACACGGCCAGGGCCATTTTCGACGGGTTTGCCGAGCCTTTTGTCTGGCCCGGTGGCACGCTGCCTATGTCCGTCAGCCTGGGCATCGCCCTTTCCGAGCCCGGGGACAGCCAGACCAGCCTGCTGAAGAAAGCCGACCTGGCCCTGTACCAGGCCAAGGATGCGGGGCGTAACAACTACCAGATTTTCCGCTAGCCCCCCTCCCTCCCACCGAAACCCCATAGACGCCGGCAAAGGTGGAGGGGTCTGTCTCAGAGACGCCCGTTGACCAGAAGCCGGCCCAGATAACGCTTGATGGCGTTCTCGCGGACGCAGTCTTTGGCCTGATCCACTTCGGGCACACAGTCCGCCACCACATCATCCAGCCGCACCACCTCCTCGCGCCCGCCTTCCCCGGGGTCTTCCAGGCTCCTGACGGACTCCTCGCCGGATTCCGACAGCACCGGGTCCTCCGGTGAGGCACTGGCGGGGCGTGAAACGGCCTCATTGGTGAGAAAGATCCGCCCCCCTTCCTGGTTGATGGCCAGGGCATTGATCAGGCCGTCGTTGTTGACCGCTGCCACCGCCAGGTCGTCGTAGTAGCGGGCCTGCACGAAAATATCCCCACCCATGGCGACAATCTCACCCTCACTGCGGTTATTGATCAGATGGCTGCGCCCCGAGGGCGCGCTGTCCAGTGGCGCCGAAAGACTCACCCCCATCAGCCCGGAATCCCCCAGACGGACCGTTACGGAGTCCGCCACGGTCAGCCCCAGCGGGCCACCGCTGGTTTCAATGCGCCCGTTGTTGTCAATAAAGCCCGCCACCAGGTGAAGCCCTCCTTCACCGGCGCTCAGCGCGCCCTCATTGATGATGCCGCCCCTCTGTGAGGCGGACAGTGTCAGGTCCCCGTCGGCGAAATCCGACAGCGAGGCCTGCATGTCCGAAATCAGCAGTCCCCCGGTGTTGATGGTGCCGGAGCTGCCAATCAGCACGCCGGCGGTGTTGAGCAGAAACACCTGTCCATTGGCCGTCAGGTCGCCGAAGATCTGGCTGGGGCTGCCCGAGAAATCCCGGTTGAGGGCCACCGACGTGCTGCCTGGCTGGTTGAAGGTGACGGTGCTGTTTTCGGGAATATTGAACGCGTCCCAGTCAATGGCCAGCCGGTCACTGCTCTGGTCGATGGTGGTCTGTGATCCGTTGATTGTGATGCTGCCGCTGCCCAGTGTGACAGAGCCACCCTGGGGGTTTGCCAGCACCAGCGGGCTGGCAGTGAGCCCTGCCAGTGCCAGCACTGTCAGGCCTGCCTTGCCTGGGAATGGAAAGAGTGCCCGGTGTTTCATCCTGTTGACCAACCAAGTCCTTGAGTAATCGCCATGCAATGAGCGGCACATCCTTTTGAAGGTAGGCGGTGTCTGACCGGATGGCAAGATTTCCCCGGTGAAGAGCAGGTGTGGCCGCCGTTACCCTAATGATTACGGCGTCTCAACGCTTGGCGCGGCGAGCCTCCAGCCAGCCGCCTTTCTGGGCCTGGGTGAGCTTTTTCAGTTCCGTGGTGGCCCGGGCATGGCTGATGCGCAGGTCCGCCAGGTCCCGATAGATGCGGTCGGCGGTCTTGCGTCGGCGAACCGCTTCCCCGGCGTCCAGGAAGTTTTCGGTCCAGTCCGTCAGGGCCTTGCGCCAGCCACCGGTCTGGCGGTGATGGCCCAGTGACTGGCGGATCTGTGCCAGTTGCTGCTGCAGTCCGCTGGTGATCAGGTCCAGTTCCGCCTGGAAGAGCTCGCTCTGGGCCTGGGGTGCAAGGCGCATGCGCGTCACGGCCTCTGTCACGGGCTGCTCTTCCAGAAGGCCGAATTCTGTGCTCCCGGCCAGTGTCTTGGCAGCCTGCAGTGCGGTTTGTGTGTCCGCAGACTCCAGCTGAGACAGGGCCTGAGCGTGGGCGTTCCAGGCCTGCCAGCGATAGATGAAGTCCAGCCCGGTGCCCTTGATGTTCTGGATGCCCATCATGCGGGTGAGTAGTCCGGGAGGCGAGTCCAGGGCAAAGCGCTCGATCAGCTGCTGGCCACTGGCGTGGTAGTCCTCCACCACATGCAGGCGGGTTTGCAGCCAGTCCCACAGTTGCGTCTGCAGGCTCTGCTGATGGTCCTCGCTGCTTTGGGTGCTGAGGGACTGGTGGCAGTGCTGGTATTGCTGCCATTCCCTCTGGTCCTGCTGCCATTGGGCGAGTATCCGCCCTCGGGGTTCCTCTTCCAGGGGGCTCCGGGCCAGCACGTCAGCAAGATCCTGCTCATTGCCGGGTAACGGTGCGGATTCATCGGTGAGCACACCGCAGCTGTTGAGCAGCGCCCGCAGCCGGGCACGGACCTGGCTCTCGCTTATGGGCACCCGGTAGCGGCTGGCCAGGCGCTCCAGCAGCGCCAGGCGGGAGTCGCGCTGTTCCGGGGTCTGCCACTGCCAGTCCAGCTCGGCGGCCATGGTGTCAAAGGCCTGGCGGATATAGGTCATGAGGCCATCGACGTTGCCACCGATCAGGTAATGCCGGTCGGCGCTGAGATCGTTCACCAGAATGCTGGCAAAGACCTGTGATCGGGCCACCCGGTCGGCGCGGTTATTCACCACGGTGCTGACCCAGACCTGTGGGTCAGTGGCCAGGCCGTGGCGGTCCATTCCCATGCGGGTCCAGTTGCTGAGGGTGCCGTGGCGTTCATTGGCGCTCATGCCATTGATGAATTCCAGTCGGCGGCGGTACAGGTGGGCCAGTGGGTAGGCCTTGAGCACCCCCAGGTCCGGGATCACACGGTCTGCCATTTCCTTCAGGGCGAAGTCTTCCGCCACCCCCAGACTTTCGCACATGCGCACCACCAGGGCGATGTTGTAGGGGTGCTCTTCATAAGGAAAGCGCTCCAGCACATCCGGTGCGATCAGACCGGCCTGCAGCCAATTGACGACGCTGACCGGCGTTTGCTGGCGTCGGGCCTCTTCCAGAAGATAAGGCAGCATGTTTTCTTCCGAGGTGGTCAGGCGGCCCCGGCGGGGAATGAAGCGGGCAATCACCTGTGGCAGGTCGACACCGGCCGGGCCCTGCAGGTCTTCGTGGTCCGGGTAGCAGTTGGTGATGGTGGAGAGGTCATCCCGCATCCACTGGCGTTGCAGTATTTCAACATAGCGAGGGGTCAGCCCCATGCACTCCCACAGCATCACATCCGCCTGCATGCGGCCGGCCAGCCGGGTCAGGTTGACCTGCTCCCAGATGGTGGCCTTGTCGTAAGGGCGGAACAGGAACATTTCCCGCAACGGTTGCAGGGCATGGCCATGGAGGAACATGGCTTCACAGCCGGTGGTTTTCGACAGCACCTGGTAGCCCATGGCATTGAACACGGCGGCCTTGAGGCGTTCGGTGCCGGACTTGCCACGGGTCCCCCAGCCCCCCACCACCAAGGGCAACCGGTGACGGGCTCTTCGCATGGACAGGTTCAGGAACAGGTGGCGGCCGAAGAAAAAGCTGGCCATGGCGCCCACAAAAATCAGCAACTGCTCCAGCGTATTCTGGTAGGAGGAGTAGAAATAATTCTGGAAATTGCTCCATACCTCCGGCAAAGCCAGTGGCAATGCCAGTGCCGGGAAAAACCGGGCAACGCGGGGTTCCCGGGGGTAGGGCTGGCCCTGCTGGTCTGTGTAGGCGCTCTGGCTGAACCGAAAGCCCAGTTTCGCCACGGCCTTCAGGTAAGCGTCGGGCTCAAAGGGGCTGTTGGGGGTCCAGTTGCGCAGCTGGGCGAACTGGGCAAAGTCCCGGGTCAGCCGCCAGCGGGCTTTCACGCGGGCCATAAAGCCGCCGGGTGGTGTGACCCAGGTGATGCCCTCAGCGGTGTAGATGCGCAGTGGCCGGGTGGGCCAGTCCTGATCCAGTGCGGAAATCAGCTGGTCTACCAGTGGCAGGTAAGGACGCCAGCCCCCTTCATCGGCTATGAAAACCGGCTCCCCGGGGACCTTGGTCTGTGAGAGCTCCGACACATGCTGTGAGGGTACCTGCACCAGGCCCGGATAAATGCGGCCGCTGCTGTGGCCGTAATTCTGCCGTTTGTCCGTAGCCGGGTGACGCCACTCGTGCAGTATTCGCCACAACCGGAAACCGCGCCTGGCATCCCGGGTGACGCGCAGCCTCTCTGATCCCGGTCGGGGATCAGAGAGGTTAAAACCGAAATGGGCATCGGTGTGGGTAACCAGGGCCCGGTGCAGCCGTTCCGGGTCCGGAACAGGCGCCAGTGACAAACGCCGGCTTTGACCCAGTGAGAGGGTGTCCCGCCACTGGCGTAGCGTCTGTTGCAACGGTGCCGGGGTATTGAGCAAGGTCCAGAGATGTTCCCGTGACAGTGCCGCCCATCGGCGTACCCGGGTGGCCGGGTGCTGCTGATGCACCCCGGTAATGGTCTGCTCCAGCCGCAGAGCCTGCTGCGCCGCGGCACCGGGGCAAGGCAGCTGCAACGCGGCAATCACCGCCGGCGCCACATGCAGTGCTGTCCGCAGCACAAACTCCTTCCCCTGGCTGTCCAGCACGGCCAGCAGACCGGCGATTGAGGCCTCCTGCAATGCCGGACGGGTCACCAGTGCGGGCAGTTGCAACAGGGCCGTGGCCTGAACCGAGTCTTCCGGGTCCGCCAGAAAACGGGCCAGCAGCGGCGCGATCCAGGCCTCCGGCAACTGTGGCAGCTGTCCGGCAAAGGTCTGTCTGACATAAGGGCTGGGGTCGTGCTGGCACTGCAACAGCAGCGGCTCCAGTGAAGGCTGGCTGGCAACGGCGTTCACCATCAACAACAGGGCACGGCGGCGGAAGAAGAAATCGTCCGGGTCAAAGGCAGCGGCCTGCAGGCGCCGTTGCAGGACTTTTTCCAGTTGCTGTGGCGCACAGCGCCATAACAGGGGCAGCGTACGGGATTGCAATGTCACGGGCTGGGTCGGGTCCAGTGCGCAGCGGTACAGGTAGCTGACAGTGGCGGTGCTCAGCAGGGCGCTGGACCCCGGTGGCAGAGCCTCCATGGCCTGGCTCAGGGCGTCCATGGCCGCCTCACGCACCCGCACATGGCCGTTGAAGGTCAGCGCCGGCAGCAGGGTGCTCTCCAGCTGGACCTGTTGCCAGCCTTCGGCCTTGTCACGGGCCCCTGTCAGCAGGGTGTAACCGATGGGTCCCAGACGGTCCAGCAGGTAGATCAGGTGGCGCTCTTTTTCCGTAACCCGGTGTTGGTAACGCTCCACCACGCCGTCCTGGCCAAACCAGCGGCCGAATGCCTTGCGGTCACCCCGCAATTGCCGTGGGCTGGTGCCCAGCTCCCGCAGAAAGCGCAGCATGACCCGTTCCCGCTCCTGGGCGGAGAGTGCCCCCTGAATGCGTTGCAGAAAGTGCCGGTAATGCTCCGTCAGCTTCTGAAGATCGGCCATACAACCTTCGATGGCCTCGGCCATATAGCGCAGAAGCTGAGTCTGCTGCCAGCGTTCGCGGCTTTCGCTTTCCGGCTGCAGCTCGGCCAGGGGCCACTGCAGAAAGCGCTCTGCGTGGTAACGGCTGAAACGCCGGTCCAGCTGGCTTCGCAGGGGGTCCCGCCCCGCTTCCAGCAGGTCGACAATGGCCTTTGTACGGCGGCGCGTGCCGGGACGGAGGTTACGGAAGGACAACATCGTTTTTCCTGGTCTCTTCAAGCAGTTCAATGTCATGGAGGCGGCGGAAGGCCCATTCCCTGGGGCGGACATCCTGCAAGCCACGGCGGCCGTCCCAGTGCCAGATCAGCTGCAGATGCAGGCCGGCGTTGCCACGCTTGAGGCCCAAATCCGCCCCGGCATGCCAGGCCAGGCTGCCGGGGCGTCCGAAGCTGGTGCGTCCGTCCAGGCCCAGGCCCAGCCGCGGCAGTGTGACGCTGGGCTGGCGGGGGTTGCCGCTCAGGTAATGGCGCACACTGAAGCGGGCACTGGCGGTGGTGCCGTGCAGGAACTGGCGCCACTCCAGGGCGGGCTCCACACTGTCCAGCCCTGCGATGTCCTCACGGCTCCACAGGCTGATGCCGGCAATCCCCTCGCTGTCCCGGTAAGGGCGGTACAGGTAGCTGCTGCCCAGCTGCAGGCCATTGCGGTGGCTGGCTTTCCAGGGGGTCCAGATATCACCGTCCAGACCTCTGAAGCGGCGGATGCCCGCGGGCTCATCATCCAGGTCCCAGGCATAAAGCCGGCCAAAGGCGCGCCAGTACCCCCGGTTGGATACCCGGATCTGGTGGTCAATCCGGGCCGACAGCTGCCAGCTGGTGAGGGGCGAGTCGGTTTCAACCCGCTGCTGCTGAAACAGGGCTCCCTTGAAGGACAGGGCCCAGGCGGAGCCGGGCCAATCCAGGTCCAGCCACTGGCGCACGCCATAAGAGGCCCTGGCGCCATTGTGGGCCCGCAGGTGGGCGTCCGTGCGCAGATACAGTGGCAGAGGAGCCGGGTGCAGTCGGTACTGCAGCAGCAACTCCGGGCCCTGGTCGTTGCCCCGGTCATCCCCCGGCCCGGCCCGTTCAAAGCGGTAGCCGGCGCCGGCACTCCAGGTGCCGCCCGGCTGGTGGTCCGGCAGGGCGGACACCGGTTGCGCCATCAGCCCGGGCAATGCGGAATCGGGGGGGGCCACGTCTTCCGGGTCCGGCAGGGGGGTGGGCGGCAGCCGGGCCTCGGCCTTGTCCGTCGGCTTCGGATCTTCAACCAGCTGGTAAATGCGCACCTGCCGGCGTTTGCTGTTGGCATGGGGCAGGCGCCACCAGCCCGGCCCGGAGGCGAGCAGGGTGTGGGACTCGATGCGGTCCTCCAGCCAGTCATCCACCCGCAGCCAGGTGTCCTGTTCCAGGTAGAGTGTGACCGGGTTGACCCGCTCGCTTACCAGTACGGTTGCACGGCGCTCCGGGGCCAGTGGCTCCCAGAGGCCGTTCCGCTGCCACTGCCACTCCACGCTGACCAGCCGGTCCGACCAGGCCTTTGGCAGGCGGGCACGCAGGTTGTGCTCGCCGGCCTGCAGCCGCCACTGCACAATGTGGCGCCGGCTGCCAGGGGCGATGCGGTGGTTCTGCGGTGGCTGCTGGTCCAGGGTCAGTATGAATGGCACCGTCGCCTCAGGGGCAAACAACTGCGGGGTGACCCGCACCAGGGCCCGCACCGGGGTGGTTTTCTGGAGCTCAAAGGCAATGCCTGTGCTGTCTGTGTCCAGCAGAATGGCACTCTCTGTCAGGGTGTCTTCACTCAGGGTGGTACGCACCTGCGTGCTGGTGGAGCGGCCACCGGGGAGCGTGCGGACCTGTACCCCGGCACCGCCGGCCACCGCGTCCACTTCCTGCCAGATCCGGTCACGCTGGGCCCTGGAGCGCAGAGCCTGGAGGTAGCGTTCCTGCTGTTCCGTGCTCGCCTCAAAGTCCGCTACTGCCGCCAGCAGGCGTGCCCGGTAACCTTCCCGCCGTAAGGCATTGTCCGCGTGCGCCATCTGCCAGAGCAGGGCCGTCAGCGGCGACAGAGGGTCCGATGGAGGGACGGACGGCGGTTGCTGTGGTTGCCTGTGACTGGCCTGGATGGCCGTGGCGGGGGCTCCGGCCAGGCCCTGGTCGCGGGTTTGCGGGGAGAGAGCGGTGACGGGCAGGGGAAAGAACGCACCCCTTGTGTTCACGGCGCCACAGTCCCGGGGGCGCTGCCAGTCCAGTGTGACCGGTGCGATCTGGCTGAATGCCAGGCGCTGGCTGGCATTCAGCTCCGGCAGCAGAGGCAGTGTCAGCGGCGAGCGGGCCACGGCCACGCTGATTCCGTGGGTCTGCTGTTGGGGGCTGAGTGACAGCTCGCTGATACCGGTCCCCAGGGTCAGTTCCACGGTCTCTGCCGTGCCGTAACGGCCCTGGCCGTCCAGTCGGGTGAGGGTGCCCGGGGCCGTGTTGCCCAGCACCGGTATCTGCCAGGATTCCCCGTTGACCGTAACAGTGACCCAGTCATCCAGTGGCCTGTCTTCTTCCCCGGGGGCGTGCAGCGGGCGCAGGGTGACCTGAACCCGGGCAGGACCGCTCAGGTGCAGTGTGACCGGTTGCTCGGGGGTGGCCTGCTGCAGGCGTACGCTGGGGCTGCCCTGGTAACCCATCGCCAGCACCGGGCCGGCACTGACCCCGGGGCTGTCTTCGAGAGAGTGCCACAGGGCGTCTTCACCGGTCTGTGCCTGCAGCCAACGGGCCCAGTCGTCCAGGGTGCTGCGGCTGAAACCGCCACTCTGCAGCTCGTCACTGATGGCCTGGCCCTGGGCCAGATGGGCCAGCATCGACTGCCCTTCAGGGCCGGCCAGAGCCCATTCCCCGGCGGCCTGTTCCGGATCCTGCTGATGCAGTGCCTGGTGGCCACGCCAATAGGCCTGGCGTTGCGGTGGCAGGGCGTTCAGGGCCTGTGACAGGCTGTCCGGGTTTTCTGTCATGAGGCTGGCCAGTGCCAGTGATTCGGCCAGGGGCTCCGGGATGGGCGTCTGCAGACCGGTCGTTTGTGGCAGCTGCATCTGCAACAGCAGCCAGGCCAGCGGGTAATCCCCGGAACGGATCAGGCTGGTGCTCAGCAGTGGCAGTACCCGTGCATCCCCCTGCACCTGCCAGACAGCGGCCAGCAACGATTGCCAGCGCAGAGGGTTATCCTGGGGTAACTGCCGCTCCTGCAGCCCGGCCAGGGCCCGGGCGCGCTGGGCGGGGGTATCGCCATGGATGGCGATACCGGTCAGTAACTGCTCTGCCTGGCGCTGCTCGTCCGCCGCCTCCAGCCGGGCGAGGCGTTGCCACAGGTTCCCCGGCAGCGGGCCTGAGGGGGGTGCCAGTGTGGCCCTCAGGGGTTCTGCCCGTTGTTGTAACAACTGCCGCAGTTGCAGCAGGGCTTCATCCAGTGGCGGGTGGGCGTCCGTCAGAGAGACCTCTGGGGTATCCCCTTTGCGCAGCCATTGCAGCGCCCTGTCAGGGCCCATTGCGGCCAGTGCGGGGTTGATCAGGGTTTCGTTCAGCAGCGGTGGGCGCTGGGCCCGGTAATCGGCGGCCAGCCACACAGGCTCACTGCCGTTCGGGGAAGTAATGTGCACGCGACGCACCCCCGCTGGCAGCGGCAGCACGGCGGCAGCCCCTTCCATGTAGGTGCCGGCGCCCTGTGCCAGTGGCAGTCCCGCCAGGGCACGGGCACGGCGGTCGCGGTGCAGTGGCTGGACCTGGCGTTGCTGCGGCCGCCATTGCAGTGGCCAGCGCTGGTCGTTGTCGTAGCGCACTTCCAGGTTTTGCTCACTCTCCGGGAGTCCGGCCAGGACCAGCTGGAGTTCACTGCCCTGCCGGCGCGGTGGCAGGTCCAGTATCAGGCTGCCACCGGGGGGGAGCTCACTCAGGTCGTACTGGGGAAAGGGCCTGGGGTGGGCCAGCGCGTCGCTGCCGGCCAGGCTGGGTACCTGGCCATCGGCCATGGCGGCCAGGCGCACGCCGGTGCGCCGCTGCCGTGTGGGCGCGGGTGCCGGGCGACGGGCCGCCAGTGGACGCCAGAACCCCTCAGACGACTGCCAGAAGGCCTGGGTGTCCGGTTCCGGCAGGGCATCCAGCAGGCGCTGGCGCCATTCGCCGGCCTGGGGCACGCTTTGCTGTTCAGCGTACCGCGACAGGGCATCGTCGACCCTGTGGTTGATACCGGGCATCAGCAGATCCGGCGCCAGTGTCTTCAGTCGCACCAGTGCCTCAACGGGAAAGTCCAGACGCAGCCGGTGTTCCCCCCCGGGGATCACCAGCTCGGCGGTGAGGGGCTCGCTGACCAGGCGGCTGCAGCCCTCCACCTCCAGCTGGCGGACCCGCAAACGGTTGCGGTCAAGCAACTGTTCACCGGCGGCCTCCCGGTCCAGTTGCCAGGCCACGCGGGTAATGGCGGGCAGGGTCTGCTGCGGTGCCGTGAGCAGCAGCCGGTATTCCATCTGCAGTCGGGCGGGGCCGCGCACGGTCATGGTGTTATCATCCGCCCGGGAGCGCCCCCAGCGCCGCAGGTTTCCACGGTCGTCCCGCAGGCGGACGCTTTCCCCGGGCCAGGCCAGTGTCTGGTCAAAGGGGGCGAGCAGGGCGGGTTCACGGGCTTGCATCTGCAGCACTTGCAGGCGTCGTGGCTGCTCATCGGATGAGGCCAGCCGCAGCTGGCGGGCGCTGCTGTCTGCCCCCAGAAAGCCCACACGCTCCCGCAATGGACGGGGCGTGGCCGGGGCCCACAAGCCATCACCCCGGCTCTGCCAGAGCTGCAGGTCCGGGTCACCCAGCAATAACAGGGCACTGTTGGCGTCCCATGCCAGCACGACCGGCTCCCGGCCGATGCGCCAGGTGGGCAGGCGGTCCCCGTTTTCCCGCACTCCCTCGTGGTCCCGGTCCGGGGTCATCCAGCGCCAGCTGGTGGCCATGGCCGGTGCTGCCAGAAGGCCGATTTGCAGGCAGATCAGCAGGGGGATAAAGCGGCAGCGCAACATACTCATTCCTCAGCCACGCTGGCGCGCAGGCACTCACCGTAGGTCTCGCGCAGTGACGGTGTCTGGCGCAGGGCATCGCGGACGTCGGCTTCCAGTTCGATATGCACAAACCCCTTGAAACCGGTTTCCTGCAGTGCCCGGACCATGGCGTTGGTGGTGGCACCCAGCTTGCGGATTTCATGGGGGTAGCGCTTTATGCCGGTCTGAGTCCGTTGCAGGCAGTGTTGCAGTGCCATCAGGGCGTGGCCGGGCTGATCATGACCCTGGCTGAGGATCACCCGGGCCTGACGGTGGCGGGGCGGCAGATTGCTTTTGGCAAAACCGTGCAGCTGGTGGATCACGCCGCCGGGCTGTTGTTCGGCAAAGGCCAGTGTCAGGGGCATCATCAGGCTGTTGTGGCGGTGGGCAATGTCGGAATGGCCGTGATCCGAGGCTGGCCGGTAACGGTGCACCGTGTTCAGTGCCAGGCTGCGGGCGCCGGTCAGGGTAAACAGCCTGATGGCGATCACGCCGGTATGGCGGTCGTGATAGCGGTGGGGGGCCTGCAGCATCAGGCGGCTGTCCCCGTCCGGGTTGAACACGTAGGCGCCATTGCCACGGCGCTGCTCCGGGGCTTCCTTGAGAATCACCAGACCCTCCCAGTCCTGCCAGACAAAGCCCAGAGACTCGGCCACCTCACGGTCCTCCCCGGAGGGCTGCCAATCCGTGGCGGTCATGCGCTTGAACAGTTGCCTGGCCCGGGTCAGTTCGCCGGGCTCAGGCAGCTGGTGGTAGTCCAGGGCGGGCTCCTGGAGCTGGCCCAGCAGACTCTGGCCCTGGCTATGGAGCGGTTGCATCAGACACATGGCGAGTCCTGTGAGGGCGATCCAATGGCGTGAGCGGTTTCTCATGGTGTCAGCACCTCCTCCGAAAACAGGCGGAAACGATCACTCGCGCCCCGGGTTACCCGGGAGACCAGCACCAGTGTGTCGTCGCCGGAACTGGTCAGGCGCACCGTGACCGGCCCCGGGGGCAGGTCGGCAGCGAGAGGGAACACCACCCGGTGGTAAAGTCCGGCACCGGCGCCCTGTGTCAGCTCCACCGGCGCCACGGCGTTGCCGGGCAGGGCCGTAACCCGGAAGCGGCGCTGGCGGAAACTGTAGCCGGGGCTGGGGTAGTCCCGGTTCGCGGACTCCAGTGTCACCGTCAGGGTCCGTGCCTCTGCGTCAGGGTCGCGGCTGAACAGCTGCAGGTTCACCAGCTCCTCGCCGGCCTGTTTGTCCAGGGTAAAGCGTAACCCCTCTTCGGGAATCTGCCAGGCCAGTCGGGGTAGCAGTGGCGTCTTCGCGGTGGCAGTGGCTGAGTCCGGTACGGTCCCGGGCGCCTGTGCCAGTGAATTCATGAAAGCACTGCCGCGCAGGCCGCGTACCTCCAGGGTATGCCGACCGGCGGCCATGGCGGGTAAAGTCAGTCGCAGGACACGCCCGGCCACGGGCTGGCGCCGCAGGGGCTGGCCATCCAGCCGGATGTCGATCTCTCCGGGGGCTGCTGAGTCCCGCAGTAACAGCAGCTCCGGCCTGAGGGGCGCGCTGCCATCTCGCCCTGCCAGTGTCAGGCGGTTTGCGCCCTGTCGCAGTGGGTGGAACAGGGCGGCTTTCAGGGCCGGGCTGTCCTGTGGGCTGGTCATGCGGGGAATATAGAGGCGTTTTGCCACGGCCGTGTCCGCCAGAGGCTGGAAGTCTTCCCAGTACTGGGGCTCGGTGGCCTGCTCCGGGGATTCCAGTGGCGGGCGCTTATGCCAAAGCAGGGTGTGACGACTGGCGTGGAGTGCCTCGCTCTGCTGGGGGGCCACGGTAAACCAGGCCGGCAGTGTGTCTTCTTCCCCGGTGATGGCGGGGACCTGACGGGCATGGGGCAGATCCCGTGGCCGTGAGAAGCCGTTGATAAAGACAGGCTGGTCCGTGCTCAGTGTCATCTGTGTGACCCTGGCCGGTACTTCCAGGTAATGCCGGCTGGCGTCGGTGACGCGCTGTGAGGGTAAGAAGGGCATCAGCCGCTCAAAATGGCTGGGCTCACCGTTGTGATCCAGCCGCCCCTCCAGCAGGGTCGTGCCATCCCGGTCGGTGCCCCGGTAACGGACACGGGCCTGGCTTGCCGGCAGCACCGTGCGCAGGTCCAGGCGCAGTGGTGTCGCGGTGTCCCGCTGGTGATGGACACGATAGCTCAGGCTTTCCCCGGGCGTCAGCTGCCACAGGGTGAGAAAGTCGCTGTCCGGGGCCTGGGCCGGTTCTGACGCCAATTTCTGGCTGAGCTGCACGGCCGTTGTGGACTTCAGCAGGAGCAGGCCCGGCTCATCGGGGTGGGGAACGGGTATGGGCTCGCCGGTGACGGGCACCGTCAGCTGGCCTGTCACGGGGGCTTGCTGTGGCGACGGGGTGTCCGGGAAAAACTCCGTTTCCACCCGGGCCGGTAACAGGCTCTCCGGCGCCCCGTGGCGCAGCAGCAGAGTGCCGTCGGCTGCAGTGCCGCTCAGTGCCACCGTGCTCCAGTGCCAGTCGTCCAGGTAACGCCCAGGGGGCAGTGCCGTACCGGAGCCGGACGTTGTGGTGGTATTTAACCGGTACAGGCGCAGTTCCCGGTAGTCCTGATTGGCCACCCCCTGTGGGCCCAGTGGCTCCCAGGCCTGTTGCAGCAGTGCGTATTTTTCGTCCGGGTACAGCAGGTCCACCGGGATGATGCTGGGGTCCGCCAGTTCGTTCTGCTGCTCTTTGCGCAGCCGCCGCCATTGCAGGCGGCTGTCCTTTTCACTGCGCTGGATGCGAAACGCCACCCGGGCCGCCACCCAGGCGATGTCCTGGTCCTTGTGGTTCAGCCGCAGTTGCAGCTCACGCGCCTGTGGCATATCGGCCAGGTCGATGAAGTAGTCCTGGTCGCCGTGGGGTCTGATGTTCTCCAGTGGCAGGTAAGGGGTGGTGCGTATCAGGCCTTCACTTAACGAGGCGCCGACAGGTCTGGCCACAAACGCCAGAGTCCTCTGAGCCAGCACTTCACCGCGCTTGTCCAGCAGGCGGTACTCAAACGCCGCCTCCCTGAGGACGGGCGTGGGTTGTGGCGCCAGACCGGCGGTGGCCAGCACTCTCAGGCGAATGGCGCGGCGGGGCAGGTTGTAGCGCGTCCACTGGGCTTGCTCCAGTTGAAAGCTGCGCACCGGTGTGGCGTCAGCGGGCGGCGTGACGCGGTTGAACAGCTGCAGGCCCGTGTGGGCGCCCCAGTAGACCAGCGGTGCCAGCAAGGCCAGACAGAGCAGTGCCATCAGCAGGTGACCCAGTTTCCTCATGGCGCCTCTCCCGGAATCAGCACGGCATGGCGGCGGTTCACAAAGGTGGCCATCTGTACTGCCGTGAGTCCATTGCCGGGGGCAATGTGGGTGACTCTGTCCGTCAGCGGGAACAGATCCGCCAGTATCAGCAGCCCTTTATCGTCGCTGATGGCCATAAACGCCTGCCCGCTGCCGTGGTCGATCAGGTGTTGCCAGCGCCAGTCCGGGTGGCGGGCCTGCAGCTCGGCCAGCAACATGATGTCCCGGCTGCGGATGAAGGTGGCCAGAGCCTGCGCCAGGGCCTGGCCCTGTTGCCGGGCACCGGGTCGTGAAGACAGTTGCTGTTGCGCGGCCCACTGCAGGATGTCCGTCTGGCTGGAGGGGATCTCCAGGGCGGCGTATTTGGCCAGCTCCCCGGGGGCCTGGGGCTGGCTGTCAAAGACGGCCCGGGTGCCGGGGGTCATCCACAGCACCGCCAGGTCTTTGTCGGTGGTGGTTTCCAGAAACCGGCTCTGGGCGTTGTCCGGCACGTCGTACTCATCAATCGCCAGAGCCCGTCCCGCTGCGGCCAGGCGGAGCCCTTTCTCGGCCAGCGCGCCTTTCAGGTGCTGTATCGCCGGCGCCACCACCGGCCTGGGGCTGGCTTCACGGAAGGCCAGCAGGACATCGCTGTCGTCAGGCATGTCCACCGGGGAGCCGGCGGAACGTAGCTGCAGTGCCAGTACCGGACCCTGGGGCCAGCGAATCAGTGCCTGGTGCACCAGGCTGAACAGGCTGTCCCGGTTGAAACGGCTGAGAACATCGGCACTGCCGTCTGCATTGGCCAGGTGGTGGCTGCCTGCCATCAACAGGGCCCGTGCCTGATGCTGTTCCAATAGGTTCACGGCCAGGGGCAGTGTCTGAGTTTCTGTGACCGCCCGTGGTAACTGCAGTGAAAAGCCCTGTGTCGGACCGATCCGGAACACATAGGTTCCCCAGTGACGGCGTTCCGGGTTATCGGGGTTTTCCCGCAGCACCAGAAAGTGGGCGTTGCTGCGGGTGGCATAATGATGCATTAACTGATACCCCACCACGGCGGCCAGCGCATTGATCTCACGGAGCTCCTGTAGCGCAAACGGGGAGGGAGGCCAGCGCTTTTCCTGCTCCAGCAGCTCCAGCAGAGGCACCAGCACTTCATCATTGATAAACAGCAGTTCGTTGCCCGGTGCCGGCACATAGCCCTCGCTGCCCAACTGGGCGCTTGTCTGGCGGATTTCCTCCAGGAAGGTTAGTAAAGGGCCGGGCAGTTCCGGCAGGGCACTGGGGGTCGCCCCCGGGCGAGTGAAAGCGGAGCTGTTCACCAGGGCGCGCAGTGCGGGCAGTGGAAGAAAGAGTTCGGCAAAACCCTGGTACTGGCTGTCCCGCTGCTGATTGGGGAACGGTGGAGCGCCCCAGGTGATCTCCAGTGGGGCGATCAGGGCGGTGAGATCCCCGGGTGAGAGGCCCTGTGGGAAGTCCCGCTTGATCCAGAGGGTGTTGGCCTCCCGGCCCCGTGCCGGGCGGGTGCCACGCAGCTGCAGTGCCTGCCCCTGGCCCAACACTTCGTGAAAGACGTGGAAAAACGTATGCCGGTTTTCCAGCACATCGCCAATGCCGCCGACTCGCCCGGCCCTGCGAGAGCCGGCAATGGCCAGGCCGGTAGCCTTTTGCGATTCAAAGTACCAGGCGGCGGCTTCCATGGTGCCGCGCTCATCCAGTGGCGCCGGCACCTCAATCACCAGCGGGCTGTTGGCTTTGACGTTCACCAGATACAGGCCGCCGGCCCGCTGGGGCAACTGGTCGCGCAACAGGAACACCCCGGTGTTCAGCCGTACCAGGCTGAATCGGCTGAGAGCGAGCTGACTTTCTGCCTGGCCCAGATCACGTTCTTGTCCGCTGTCGCTGTAACTGCGCAGTGCCTGCAGCCCCTGTTCGAAGTGGCGCAGATGGGTGAAGTCCAGGGGCTCGTTGCCCCCCTGCTCATAGCGGTAAAGCCGGGTTTTGTAGTCCAGTATCTGCTGCGCCAGGCTGCCGGGCCTGGCTTTTGCGGTGGTCACGGGTTCCGCCGGAGCCCGGGCAGTGGTGGCCAGGGCCAGGGGGACGTCGGAGGGTCCCGGGCTCAGTACCACATAGCTCAGGGCGAAGCCGATCACGCTGGCGGCCACCACCGCCGTCAGTGAGGCCTGCAGTGTGGCTCGGGTCAGACGCGTGGAAATGTCTTTCTGGAACATCTTGATGGCCAGCAGTGTCGACAGCAGGTAACCGAAGGCATAGTAATCCGACACCTTGACCATGGGCATCTGCCAGTTCATGAAATAACTGAACAGAAGCTTGTAGATAAAACCGACGTTGAAAAACAGCAGAAGCAACCGGGCCCCTTCCATGTTGCGCTGGTTGAACCAGGGCAGGCGCAGCAGGCCACGGCAGATAAACAGGATCAGGAAGGCCTCTGCCAGAGTGGCCACCAGCTTGAATGGCTGATACCACTGCAGTGCCAGCAGGGCCGGCAGCAGAATGCCATTGAACTCCCAGCCATAACGCAGGTTCATGCGCGAGGCAATAAAGGCGGCTGTCAGCAGAATGATGTAGGACTGGGGGCTGGCCAGAATGGAGGTGGCCATATGCTCGTACATAAAGCCCAGGTTACTGATGCTGAAGTTCGTGAAGGCCATCAGCACGAAACGCACGATCAGATAGGTCAGCCCGGTATACAGCATCAGGGCCATCAGGCCGCGACGGGCGCCGCCGTTCCACATCTGGTTGGCAATCAGGGATATGATCACCAGGCCAAAGCTGTGGAAGTTGTTGCGGTAATCAAAGTTCCAGCCGATGCCGGTCAGCCATTCCCCCAGCACCGGCAGGGCCAGGCCATCAGAAACCACCCGCACCACCACGCTGATCAGCACAATGGCAAAAAAGCGGTCACGACCGAACATTTCCCCCATGCCGAAGCGGGTAAACACCCCACGGGCCAGTAGCAGCGCCAGCAGATAGGTGATCAGCCCTTCGGCCACGGTGATGAGCGCGCTGGCCGGGCGCAGAATCAGCAAAGGCACCAGATAGCCGGGGATGACCAGTCCGGAAAGGGTCATGCCAAAGCGCAGGTTCAGCAGCGCCACCACGGTCAGCCCCACCCAGACGGTGGTGATGATGGAGCTGTCCAGTGAGTTGGCGGGGAAAATCTCAAGCATGGGGCACGGCCCATGCGCTGATCAGGCGCAGCAGTTCATTGCGATCCCGGGCGGACAGGGGTTTGCGGATCTGGGCAATGACGCCTGCCTCTTCCAGGTCCGGGTTGCCTGGCAGGGCGCTGAGCACGATCACGCGCTGGTCATAGCCTTTCTCGCGAAGGTGGCGGATAAAGGTGATGCCATCCATGTGCGGCATCATCATGTCCACCAGGATGATGTCCACGCCGGCCTGCTCGAGAGTCTGTAACCCGGCTTCGCCATGGGCCGCCGTCAGGACCTGGTGTCCATGCATCTCCAGCCACAGGGTAAGTAGCTGCACCAGCGTGGGTTCGTCGTCAATGACCAGGACAGTTGCCATGGTGCTACCTCGGTTGATTCACTGCTGCACAGTGGACGGTTGTCGGGCGTTCAGACATCGCTGCGCATCTGCAGGGTGATGCAAAAACCACGGCCCAGCTCGCTCTCGATCCACAGTTTTCCCTGCCAGTCTTCCAGTACCGCCTGATGCTGCCGCAAGCGGTCCAGTGGGTCAGACATCAGTGATCGTGACGGGGCCGGATCGAGCAGGTTCTCTTGCGGTACCCCGTAGCCCTGATTGGTGCACGTCAGGCGCACCAGGCGTTCGCCGTTTTCCTCCAGCTGCTGCACCTGGAACACCAGGCGGGTCCGGCTGCCGGCATCCTGTAGCAGTACTGCCAGGATGTCATCCAGAATCACCGCCAGCAGTCCGGGGGAACCCCAGGCCAGTGGGGCCAGCGGCGGAAAACGGTTGTCCAAGGTAATGCCTCTGGCCTGGACCTGGCTGCTGAGGCGGGCCTGGGCCTGCTTCAGGGCCGTCAGGATGTTCAGGGGGAACAGCTGGCTGTTGTCGTGGGAGAGCATTTTGACCAGGTTGTCACCAACCTGGTTCAGCTTGGACAGGGCGGATTGCAATTGCTCCTCTGACTGCGCCAACAGCGCCTTTGGCTCATCGGGCAGCTGCTCTGCGGCCAGTGCCTGGGCCAGTGAGGCGCTCTCCAGGTGATTGCGGATCTGGTAATGGGAGGCGTCAAACAGGTCTCGGGTCAGGTCCTGCAGTTGGCCATAACGGCTGTTGACCTGGAACTCGAACAGGATGCCCTGGATCGAGAACGGGATCTGTGCCTCCTCCGAAGGGTCCGTGTTCTGTGAGAAAAGCAGAGGCTTGATCTCCACCAGGCTGCCCTCGGCCCGCTCCGGATAACGGGCCAGAAGGGTCAGGCGCTCTTTGCGCAGCGTCACCCGCTGCATGGTGTCCCGTGCCTGGGACTGATCCATGCCACAGACCCGCGTCAGCACATCCAGGGCAGTCATCTGGTAGAAGGGCATGTCCCAGTCTTTTGCCAGCGCCTCCAGCCGCAGGTTGGTCTGGACCACCTGGCCAAACAGGTCGTAGACCAGCGCGGCAGCACTGAGCTCGTTAAAGACCTCCAGCGATGAACGATGACGCTTGATGATCAGCGCCACCAGCTGGCTGAGCTGACGATGGGGCGTTAACCCGGCTTCAAACCGCAGCATGCGCGAAAGCACCCCAGAGTCCCGCTGCACGGAGCGCTGCCATTCCCGGCGGTGGTAGAGCAATTCGCTGATTTCGCTGGCAAACTGACGCAAGGTATCCAGTGAGCTGGCGCTCAGGGCCGACTCCCGGCTCACGGAGAAAGCCCAGAAGCCGAGTACCTCCCCACCCAGCATCAACGGCACCAGGTACTGTTGCTCGTCTTCGTCCCCCTGCTGCAGGTAGTGTTGTTCCAGCAACAGGGGGCCGTCTGCGGCGATAGCGGAACTGTAGGGCGTTCTTTCGTAGTCACGGCGCATCTCGTGAATGTCCGTGATCTGGCAGTTCAACGAAGCGATGGCTTTCAGCCGGTGGTCCCCGGGAATCCGCTCCAGAAAAATGGAGCGTGCCAGGCGGAACTGTTGGTTCACAAAGACAATAATCTGCTGCCAGGGCTGATCCGTGCCGTAAAAATCCGGCGGGTTGAGGCGGGTGTTGAGGGTCTGGTGCAAGGCATCGGTGACGGAGACCAGACTGTCTTCTTCCCTCTGGCGACGTAATTGCACTGCGGCCAGAAACCCCAGCAGGGAAGCCAGCAGAAGCAGGCTCTGGGGCATCAGTGACTGCAGGTAATGCAGGCTGAACCAGCCTGCCAGCAGTGTCAGGCTCCCCAGCAACAGCAACAGAAACAGGCTGGGTATCAGCGACAGCCACTGCAGCCCCATCAGCAGTGCCACCAGAAGCAGCCCCAGAATGACGACGGTCAGCCATGCAGGCCACTGGGACAGTCCGTCCTGCTGCAACAGATTGTCCAGGGCCAGTGCCTGCCAGCGGGCCTCTCGAATGCCCTCGGAGGGAAAGTGGCCGGGCAGGGCGACGGAGCCGAAGGCCGTAGCGTCGGGAGCCAATACCACCGTCTTGCCAGTCACCTCGGTGCGGGGAATCAGACCCTGTTCCAGCTGGCTGATTGACAGCGTGGGTAAGTAGCTGTCGCCCTGTGGGAAGTTCAGCCACAGGCCGCCCGCCGCACCCTCTGTGCCTTCCGGCACCAGGGCGTGCTGAAAACAGAGGGCATCTCCCCCGGCTGGCCGGCGCGGCAACTGCAGGTGAAAACCTGCTGTCAGTGACGGTGGGCAGATCACTCCCTGAGCCGCAGGCTCGGTGGTGTTCACGGGGTCAAAGGGTGTCGGCAGGACAAAGGGAGGCATGTTGGGTGAAGTGGATAGTGCCCGGAACCGGTCCCAGTAGCTACGGTTGCGGGTCAGGACCACGATATTGCTGGCACCAAGGGCAGACAGGCGCTGCAATTGCTGGCCAAATTTTGCCGGGTCAACGTTGTGTGAGACACGGGCCTCAATCAGGACGACTTTGGACTCTTTGAGGCTATAGGGTTGCAGGCGGCTTTGCAGATCCTGCAACACGATGTCCGGCAGGCGCAAGCCGCCGGTTAGTTGCAATGCCAGAAGTCCCGCAAACAGGCACAGCAGCACAATCAGAAAAGGCTGGGACTTCGACAACATGGGCCTGGTGCTCACGACAAAGGCAGTCCAACGAAAATAGTGCCCAAAAGGCAATACACGCAACCGTCATTTATAACGAGAACATGTTATCCGATTAGTCTATGCAAGCAACCTGAGCCCGGAATATTTTTCCGGCCTATTGCCTCAGGGCTGCCATGCCTGGCCGCAAAGGCAGCCCGCAAAGACAGTCCTGTGACCCGGTTACAGGGCCTGTTTGGTGGGCCGGATGATCAGTTCGTTCACATCCACGTCCGCCGGCTGCTCGATGGCGTAGGCCACGGCCCGGGCGATGGCGTCCGCATCAATGGCATCGGAGTACAGGTCCTCGGCCGCTTTCTGGGCATCCGGGTGGCTGATGTGGTCGGTCAGCTCCGTGGCCACGGCGCCGGGGGAGATATTGGTGGAGCGGATCTCGCCACCGGATTCCTGGCGCAGACCTTCGGAGATGGCCTTGACCGCGTACTTGGTGGCGCAGTAGACGCCGGCACCGGGGAACACCACATGGCCCGCCACGGAGGACAGGTTGATCACATGGCCGGAGTGCTGCTTGCGCATGGTGGGCAACACCGCATTGATGCCGTACATCACGCCCTTGATGTTGATGTCGATCATGTTGTCCCACTCACTGATCTTGCCCGCATCCAGTGGCGCCAGCTGCATCAGGCCGGCATTGTTCAGCAGCACATCAATGCGGCCGTAAGTGGCGTTGGTGTGGTCGGCCAGTGCCTGTACGGCGGCCTGGTCGGTGACATCCACCACCTGGTAGGCGGCTTCACCGCCGGCCCCTTTGATGGACTCGACCAGCGCTTTCAGACGCTCTTCACGCCGGGCCGCCAGCATGACTTTGGCGCCCTTGCTGGCCAGCAGCCGGGCGGTGGCCTCACCCAGGCCGCTGCTGGCACCGGTGATAATCACGACCTTGTTGGCGATCTCGGACATAGTGAAACTCCTTGTGTTGTCATTGACGGGCATCGGATGGGTTTTCAGGTCCGCTCCCGGAATGCCACTGACAGGAAAAGAATTTGGTGCAGATTCCCTCAGCAGCTAGGATAACCCAGGTATCCAAATAAACCTGAGTTGCACAGGCTACGCTTGCCCGGCCGGGAAAGTTTACCCGGCGCCATAAAAAACCGACTCCGAGAGGCCGATTGTGAAAGCATTTTTCCACCCCAGCCAGAACAAGCACGTGCCCCAGTCTTACCTGACCCGCGGCCAGATGCGGGCGCCACAGGAACTGCCCGAGCGGACTCCCCATATGCTCAAGGGGATGGAGACGCTTTCCGTGCCGGTCTTGCAGCCGGTGGATCACGGCATGACGATGATCAGCCGGGTGCACGACCTGGGCTATCTGCGCTTTCTGGAGTCCGCCCATCGCCGCTGGAAGGATCAGCCCGATGACTGGGGCGACGAGGTGATGTCCAATATCTTCGTGCGCTCACCCAATCCCCTCAAGGGCATCCTGGCGGAGTCCGCCCGCTACCAGGCGGACGGCAGCTGCCCTATCGGCGCCGGCACCTGGGAGGCTGCCTACTGGTCCGCCCAGTGCGCCCTGTCCGGGGCGGATGAGCTCCTGGCCGGCGAGCCGCGTGCCTACGCCATCTGCCGCCCGCCCGGCCACCACGCACGCCGCGACGCCGCCGGTGGCTTCTGTTACCTCAACAATGCCGCCATCGCTGCCGAGTCCCTGCGCAGCCGTTTTGGCCGCGTGGCCATACTGGACCCGGACATGCACCACGGCCAGGGCATCCAGGAGATTTTCTACGACAGGGACGATGTGCTCTACATCTCCATCCACGGTGACCCCACCAACTTCTACCCGGTGGTCAGCGGCCATGAGGACGAGCGGGGCGAGGGCGCCGGACGGGGCTTTAACATCAATATGCCCATGCCCCACGGCTCACCGGAGTCCACCTTCTTTGAGCGTCTGGACCAGGCGGCGGACGCCATCCGCCTCTATCAGCCGGATGTGCTGGTGCTGGCCCTGGGCTTCGATATCTACAAGGACGACCCACAGGCCAAGGTGGCGGTCACCAATGACGGCTTCCGCCGCATGGGGCAGGTGATCAACAGGATGGGGCTGCCCACACTGGTAGTGCAGGAGGGGGGCTACTTTCTGGACGCCCTGACGGACAATGTGCGGGCCTTTTTCACGGGCCTGGAGTCACTGTGACGGGGCCTTAGCGCCCCTTCCTGATCAGCAGGAAAACCCCGGCAACGGTGCCTGCCACCCCGGCAATCAGGTACAGCATGGTCTCCTCGGTGAAGCGCCCGGTGAATGCCTCCGCAATCTGGTCACCCAGGCTCTGGGTCGACTGCCAGCCAAAGAACAGCAGCACCACACCCACCGCCAGCAATACCAGACCGATCGTTTTTCCCGCGCTCATTCATTTCTCCAGCGATTCATTGATACCCGCAGCATGGCCCTTTTGCGCCCGCCTCACCAGTGCAGTCACGGAAAATGAGATACAGTGTCGTGGAACAGGGGTGATGAACCCTGTTACGGAGACCTGCCGAAAAAGTGAGCCATTACTCCGTGACGGGCTTAGGCGTTTTTACTTATGGAAAACCGCTCAGTACCGATTTCTACGGGGTTTTAATTCAGGTATCGTCCGCTGGAGAACCGTCACAGAGCGCCACGCCACTCAGCAACCGTGCCTGCAGGCCGTTGTCGTGAGGCCGGTGGATCGGCCATGGGATGGCGCTTAAGGCTTTATCGATGTATCAGCTGTTCTGGCCTGCTACGGGTTCCTCATGAAACGATTTTTGACGGGTGTGTTGTTCATAATCCTGTTGCTGGGTCAGGCGGCCCTGGGCGCCACACCCCGCAATATCGGGTTTTACTACGGCCATGAAGCGCCCATTGGCCGCCTCATGGCCTATGACTGGCTGGTGCTGCAACAGGATCAGGCCAGCGACGCCCGGGTGAGCCTGCTGGAGGCCTCCGGCACCCTGCCACTGAGCTACATCAGCATGGGGGAGATGGCACTCAGCCATCGCTACTACGATGAGATCCAGCCCCACTGGGTGATTGCCAGCAACCCGGACTGGGGCAGTGTGGTGCTGGATCTGCGCCTGCCCGCAGTGCGGGCATTCCTGCTGGAGCGGCTTATTGCACCGGCCATGGAACGGGGCTTTCGCGGCATTTTCCTGGACACACTGGACAGCTATCAGCTCTCTGAAGCCGGCAGGGAGAACCCGGAGGCCTTTGCCCGCAGCCAGCACCAGCTGCTGGAGTCCATCCGGGCGCGTTACCCCCGGGGCAAAATCCTCATCAACCGGGGCTTTCACCTGCCCCGGGAGAGTGAAGAACTGGTGGACGGGCTGGCCTTTGAATCCTACCGCATGGGCTATGACGCCGGCCGTGACCGCTACCGGACCCTGCCGGATCAGGACCGGCGCTGGCTGGACGGGCAACTGGCCCGCTGGCGTGAGTCCCGCCCGGACATGCCCATCATTGCCATCGATTATGTGGCGGACCCGTCCAGTGCCCCGGCACTGGCGGAGCAGCTGCGCCGGGATGGCTTTGTCCCCTACGTCTCGGACCCGGCGCTGCAGCGACTGGGCCCCACGGTGCCAGCGGTGGTGAAACGCCATGTGCTGGTACTGACGGATGTGCCACAGCAGACACTGGACCTGAGCCTGGCCCACCGCCAGGGTGGCATGGTGCTGGAGCGTCTCGGTCTGGTGCCCGAGTACCACAGCACCGCTGGCGCACTGCCCCGGGAGCCCACGGCGGACCGCTACGCCGGTATTCTGGTATGGCCGGAACGGGACACCCTGGAGGGGTCGCAGTGCCGCTGGCTCAGGGAACAGCAACAGGCCGGCGTGCCGGTGGCGTTCATGGGGCGGATGCCCCGGGTTCCTGCCTGCCTGGCACTGCTTGCCACCAGCGCCGCCTCCGTGCCCGCTCCCCCCCTGGCGGCGGACCCGAAGCACCCCAGCGTGACCCGTTTTGAAGGGGGCCGCCTCCCCTCTGTCGCCACCGCACCCCTGGCCGAGGCGGACGGCCAACACAGACCCTGGCTGACACTGAGCGGCTCCGACGGCACGGACTACTCCCCGGTTTACAGCCACGGGGGTGGTGGTGTGGCACTGGCGCCTTACCTGTTCGAGCCGGGCCCTGGTGACACCAGCCACTGGCTGTTTGACCCCTTTGCCTTTCTCCGTCAGGCCTTTGTCCTGGACGATTTTCCCATGATCGACAGCACCACCGAGAGCGGGCGACGCATTCTCACCGCTCATATCGACGGTGACGCCATTGTTTCCCGGGGGGAATTTCCCGGCAGCCCCCTCAGTGCCAGGGTGTTTATCGAGCGGATTCTCAACCGCTACCCGCTGCCCCGGACCATCTCCGTGATCGAGGGAGAAACCTCCCCACAGGGTCTGTTCCCGGAAGTCAGTGAGGAAGCGGAAGCCCTGGCCAGAACCCTGTTTCGCCACCCCGGTGTGGAGGTGGCCTCCCATACCTACAGCCATCCCTTTTACTGGCGTGCCCTGGCCAGTGGCGATGGGCCGGACCTGGAGAGCACCCTGTACGGTTACTTTCTGCCCATCCCCGGTTACCAGGGATCCCTGGAACGGGAAATCCAGGGTTCTGTGGATTACATCAATGAGCGCCTGGCGCCCGCTGACAAGCCCGTTGCCGTCTTCCTCTGGAGCGGTGATGCCCGCCCCGGCAAAGAGGCTCTGCGGCGGGTGCGGGAGGCCGGCCTGGTGAATGTCAACGGCGGTGTTACGGCGCCGTTGCCCTATGGCTCCGGGCTGACCGATGTGTGGCCGGATGCCCGACCCGTGGGTGACGAACTGCAGGTCTACGCCCCGGTGATGAACGAGAACGTCTACACCGGGAACTGGACCGGGCCCTTCTACGGCTACCGCAATGCCATTGATACCTTCCGTCTCCTGGAAGCAATGGGCCGCCTGAAGCCGCTGGGTATCTATTACCACTTCTATTCCGCCACCAAGCCGGAATCACTGGCGGCACTGGAACAGGTGTATCAGTACGCACTGGCCCAGCCGGTGACGCCGCTGCACCTCAGCGACTACGCCCGCAGGGTACAGAGCCAGTACCGCTCGGCACTGCTGCGGGACGAGTCCGGCGCCTTCACCTGGCGCGGTGAGTTCAGCCCGCGCACAGTACGCATCCCCAGGGACCGTTACCCGGACCTGGAGAACAGCACCGGCGTGGCGGGTTTCCACGACGCCGCCGGCAACCGCTATGTGCACCTGCTGGGTGATCAGCCCCGGCTGGTGATGCAGGCACAGCCGCCTCAGGGTCCCTGGCTGGACCAGGCCAATGCCGTGGTCAGTCACTGGCAGCGACAGCCACAGGCGGGACAGTGGCGCATCACAGTGGGGCTTGAGGGGCATCAGCCGCTGCAACTGTCCATCGCCGGCACCCGCCGCTGCAAGGCCATCAATGCCCCCGGGGCCACATTGTCCGTGGTCAATGACCGGGTGGATGTCACCCTGCCGCAACAGCGGGTCAGCCAACTGACCCTGGAGTGTCGCTGATGGCGCCCCGCAGAGCGGCTTTCTTCAGCCTGCCGACGCTGCTGCTGGTGGGGGGGCTGGTGGGGCTGGTGCTCTATCTGCTGTTCCCCCGCCAGGCCATTTTCGAGGATCCGGATTATTTGCAGAATCCCGATGGCCTTTCCATCAGCTATCTGGAAATCCTGCTGCGCTCCGACGAGGGCAATATACCGCTGCGGATCAACCTGGCGCGGATGCTGAAAAACTCCGGCCAGCTGGAGCGCTCCGCGCAGGTGCTGGCACCGGCCATGGACAGTGAGCGACTCCCCTACCGGGTCATGGAAAGCTACCTTGAGCTGTTGCCTCTGCGCATGAACGCCCAGCCGGAGGGGCCGGCCCGGGAGGCCGTGCGACGGGAACTGTTCGAGACACTGCAGCAATTGCTGGAGCAGCCTTACAACATGGACCGGATCATGCGGCTGCATCAGCCCGCACAGCGCTGGCTGACACAGGAACAACGACGGCAGATCCTGCTGGCATTGCAGCAACGGGTGCAGGAGCCCCGCCATCAGCTGCAGGTGGCACGGGATCTGGCACGGCTGCAGGAGGCCAGCGGCCAGCCCGGGGCCGCCCTGGAGACGCTCAGGCCCCACCTGGACAAGGTGGAATCCGGCCATCGCAGGGCCTTTGTGGACAACCTGATCCGCCTGGAGCTGGCCAGTAACAACCCGGCCGGGGCTCTGGCCCTGTTCCGGCAGCATCACGGTGCCGGTCCGGACAGCTCTGAAACACTCCGCCAGGGCGTGCGACTGGCCAGGCTGGCAGGGGCCACGGCGGATGAGCAGCGCTGGCTGGAGCAGCTGGCCGCCAGGGAACCGGACAACCTCCCCTTGCAGAGGGAGCTGCTGGCCCAACAGCTGGGGGCCGGTCAGCTGGTCCGGGCACTGGCGACGGTGCGCCGCCTGCAGGCCCGGCCCGGTGCCATGACCGTGGCGGACCGGGAGCGCGTGGCACAGGTGCTGGAGTGGAATGACCGGCCCGCGGAAGCCGCCGCTGCCTGGCGGGAGCTGTACCGTGACAGCGACTCGCAGCGGGCCTATGACCGGGCCCTGGATCTGACCCGGGGGCTGTTCCAGTGGGACAGGCTGGCGGATCTGCTGGAGACCCGGCGCCAGCGCCGTCAACTGGACGAGGCAGGGTATGAGTGGCTGGCCCGGGCACGGATTGGCCAGGGCGATTATGCCGCCGCCCGGCGGCATCTGGAGCAGGGGCTGGCACGCTATCCCCGGTCCCAGCCACTGAAAGACAGCCTGCTGGATCTGCTGCTCGGCCTGCGGGATCTGCCTGCCGCCATTGCGCTGCTGGAGTCGCTGCCCCGGAAGACGGACGAAGACCGCCTCCTTCTGGGCCGTCTCTACTGGCAGACCCGCCAGCCGGAACAGGCGCTGGAGACACTGAACTTTGAGCCCGGTGATCCGGTGCTGGCGGATCAGGTGGCCTCCATGCGCCTGGACCTGGCCATACTGCTGGGTCGCGACGACCCGCTGAGGGAAGACTACCGGCGGCTGGTGGCCATGGACGAGAGCCGGCACAGCGTGACCATGCTGGAGCGCCTGCGTTATCTGGCCGTGACCTTCGGGGATTACCCCACGGCACTCCGCATCAGCCGCTATCAGTACGAGACCCTAGGCAATGAAGAGTCCCTGGCGGCCATGGCGGAATACCAGCTGGCCATGGCGGACTGGGAGGGCCTTGAACAGACACTGGCGCTCTGGCAACAGGACTTCGCCAGCGCCGGGCAGCGGCCCCGCTTCTGGGCACTGCGGGGTGGGCTTGACCAGAGCCGTGGAGAGACCCGTGGGGCCGAGGAGGCCTACCGCAAGGGTTATGAACTGGCCCCGGAGGATGAAGACCTGCTGATCAACCGGGCCTGGAATCAGCTGTCCGCCCCCGAGGATTACCGCGACACACTGCCGGTACTGCTGGCGCAACTGGGGCAGGACCCCAGCGAGGCGGCCTACCCGGTGCTGGCCTATGGCCACAGTGCACTGGGCAATACCCGTGAATCGCTGCACTGGTTCCGTCAGGGGCTGCCCGGACGCGGTGACGACCCGGCCTGGCTGATGGACATGGCCCGGGTGCTGGACCAGTCCGGCGCACCGGGGGACGCCTCGGACCTGCGACAGCGGGTTCTGGCCATGCCAGGTGAGGTGCCGGAAGGGGCCCGGGAGCGCCTGACACTGTACCGGGAAGAGCACCGGCAGCGTCAGGCCTGGGAGGCGCTGGGCCGTTTCCTGCAGGCGCCCCGTGGGACGCGCGACAATGGCAGCGACACCCTGGAGACCATGGCCTTCTTTGCCCTGGCACAGGGTCAGGCGGCCGTGGCGGAAGCCCTGCTGGCCCGTTTGCCCCAGAGACAGGGGCAGGGCGGTGACGGCGTGGACGGAGAGGCAAAATCCGCCAGGCAGCGCCTGAAGGAATCCCTCCACCCGAAGCCCGAGTCCCGGGAACAGTCCATAGTCCGTCTGCAGCGGCAGCTGAGCCGCCTGGACGGGGATCTGACCGGTGAAGAGCGCCAGCCACTGACCCGCAACACCGTGCTGCTGCACCAGCGCTTCAACCGAAGCCTGCAGCTGGGCACCCAGTGGCAGAACCTGGGGGGCTTTACCGTGCGCCGCAGTGGCATCACCGGCCAGTTCAGCCGTGACCCTTACCGCTGGACGCTCAACGCCGACAACCTGAGCAGCGACGGCCGCGGCCAGTTGCTGCGGGCGCCGCAGACCGCCACCGAGTTCCTTGTGCGTCTCGACCGCAGCGGCGCCGCCTTTGACTGGTCACTGGCACTGGGACAGCGCCCCCGTGAACAGACCCGGGACACCAGTGCCAGCGGCGAGCTGAACTGGCAGGGCCTTGACCGGGTCAGCCTGGGGGCCGGCTACCATTACCGGGAGCGGACTCTGGACAGTGCCGAGGCCTGGTGGATCACACGTCGTGACAGGCTGTCACTGAGCGCAGTCTACAACCCCTTTACCCGGCTCAGCCTGAGCGGCCGACTGGACCACCTGACTGTGACCAGCCTGGAGGGGGAAACACTGGGTGAGGGTGTGGGAGTGGACGCCACCGCCACCTACACCCTGCTGCGCAATGACCCGGCCTGGACTCTGTCTGCCAACCTCCAGAGCCGCCGGCTGTCACTGGCCGAGGCACTGCCGGAGGCCACCCGTGCACGGCTGAGGCAGCCACTGGCCACGGCCGGGCTGATCACGGAAACCTATGAGCGCATCGGACTCAGCACCCGCTGGTTCCATGGCGAGCCCCATGCCCTGTATCGCACCACCCCCTCGCCCCGGTATTTCCTGGGGCTGGGGGCGGGTTACGTACTGACTACCCGCAGGCCGGACCTGGGCCTGGAAGCCGGCCTTGGCTGGCGGATTCTGGGTGACGACGAGCTGGCCCTGTCAGGACGCCTCACCACGGAGGGGCTGGACGGTGAGGGCCGGACCGATTTCAACCTGACCTATACCCTGTACTTCGGACGCTAATCGAGACTGTCTGCCAATAAGGAAAATGCCATGAAAATGTTCCGAACCTCACTGACCCTGTTACTGTTGTCCTGGTCCCTGCTGCTGGCCGGCTGTTCCGTGATGCAAAGCGAGGAGGGTGAATCCATCCCCGGGGGCGCCGCCTTTGCCGTGGTGCCACTGATCAACCTGTCACAGACACCCCAGGCCGGGGATCAGGCAGCCAGTGTGCTGGCGGCCATACTGCGGGCCAGAGGCAGCGACAACGTCACCCTCTACCTGCCCGAGGACCGCAACCCGCTGGTGTATGAAAGCAGCCAGCGCCAGCAGAAGGCCCTGGACGCGGCCCGCCGTGACGACGCCGAGTACCTGCTCATGGGCACCGTAGAGGAATGGCGCTACAAGAGCGGCCTGGATGGCGAGCCCGCCGTGGGGGTGACACTGGAAATCCGCCGCGCCTCGGACAACCGTATTGTGTGGTCCGGCACCGCCGCGCGCACGGGCTGGGGCCGTGAGAGCCTGAGTGTGGCGGCCCACAAGGTGCTGGACAAACTGGCCAACGCCATGCCCCTGAGTGCTGACTGATGCTGTACAGCCCCGAGACCGACAACGACACCGGCTCCGGAAGCCGTGTCTCAAAGCCCGTGCGCTGGCTGGAGACACTGGGCATCACGGCCCTGTTTCTGTTGCTGGGTGCCTGGAACCGTCCGGAAGACCCTTTTTACCTGTCGGACAGTTTTCCCTGGCCGGTACTGGCGCCCCTGCTGATCGGTCTGCGCTACGGGTTTTTCATGGCACTGGTGTCGTCACTGCTGGTCATTGGCAGTCTCGGGGTCAGCCTGCGCGTACAGGGGCTGATGGGGGAGTTTCCCTACGTCTGGGCCACGGGGGTGCTGGGCGTGAGCCTGCTGGCGGGGGAGTTCCGGGACTACTGGGGCCGCCAGCGCCAGAAGCTGCAGGCCATCAACCGTTACAGGGAGACGCGCCTGGAGGAGTTCACCCGCAACTACTACCTGCTGAAAGTCTCCCATGACCGGCTGGAGCAGCAACTGGCGGGCAGCTCCAGCAGCCTGCGTGAGGCCCTGCGACGGCTGTATCACGACATGGGCGACCCGGGCCCCGGTGGGCTGGACCGTCACAGTGCGCAGCTGATACTGCAGCTGCTGGCCCGCTACGGCCAGCTGCAGACCGCTGCCATTTACCCGGTCAGGGACAATGTGGTGGGGACCGTGGCGGATGCCGTACTGGGCCGCTACCGGCCGGTGTCGGCACAGGATCCGCTGCTGAAACACGCCATGGCCGAGCGCACCATGGTCTCCATCCAGGGCGAGTACCAGCAGCAGCTGGCGGAGCTGGAAACGGACCTGCTGGCCGCCATCCCGCTGATCGACTCACAGGACCGTTTTGTCGCCATCTGCGTGGTGGAGGCCATGCCCTTTTTCAACTTTGAGCCCAAGACACTGCGCCTGCTGGCCATCATGGCCGGCCATATGGCGGACATGATCAGTGAAAAAGCCTTCCAGCCGGGGGAAGAGTCACAGCCATGGCGGCAGTTGCGGCGCCATACCGACCGGGTGGCCATGGATGCGGAGCAGTTCAACCTGCCCGGCCACCTGGTCTCACTGCTGCTTCGGGACGAGCACCGACCCCGGGCGGTGGCGGACTATATCCAGCGCAACGCCCGTGGCCTGGACGTGATCGCCGACTACAGCGGCCGCCATGGCCGGTTGCTGGTGGTGCTGATGCCACTGACGGACGAGCTGGGACTGGCCGGTTACCTGCAGCGCATGGACGACGGGTTGCGTGAGCAGCTTGGCCGCCAGGAAACCCCGCTGCCGGCACCCGGGACACTGGCGATCCGCGACCGCACCCAGGCCCGTGAATGGCTGCAGCAGCGTCTGGCGGAAGCCGGGGACCCCCAGAACGGAACCGGATCCGTGGAGCGTCGTCCATGAGTCCCCGTCAATGGGTGGTGCTGGGGTCGGTACTGGCGCTGCTTCTGCTGGCACTGGCGGGGGTGGTGCTGTTGTTGCCGCTGGCCAGCCACTGGCGCTGGCTGGCACTGGCCCTGCTTCATGGGTTGATGTGCCTGCTGATCTCGCTGGTGCTGGTCAAGGCACTGCCGCCCCGCTACCGGGGGCAGGCCCGCCAGACCTTTGCCTTTCTGCTGACGCTGCAGCTGGCCATACCGCTGCTGGGCAGCCTGGGGGCCATGCTGGGCATCCTGCTGGCCCTGAACCTGCCCCGCAAAGCCAGTGACATCCCCTGGCAGCAAGTGCCCATCCCGGAGCTGCCTTTCCAGCCCATGGACATGCAGCTGCAGACCGTTTACAGCCAGGGCGGCCTGCGCCAGGTGCTGCGTGAGGCGGGCAACCCCGACAAGCGCCTGCAGGCCCTGATCGCCACCCGGCAGATGCACCCGAGGGAGGCCATTGATATCCTCCGTGAGGCCCTGAAAGACCCCACCGACGATGTGCGTCTTCTGGCCTACTCCATGCTCGAGCAGAAAGAGAAACAGCTGGCCCGCCAGGGCGGGCTGCTGCAACAGGCACTGACACGGGAAACCGGCCCCCAGCGGGTGCAGACGCAACGCCGTCTGGCCCAGATACGCTGGGAAATGGCGTACCTGGGACTGGCACAGGGGGGGCTTCGGCTGTACTACCTGAACCAGGCGGCGGAGCTGCTGCGGGAGATCCTGGTCACCGGCAGCCGCCACAGTGACTGGCGCCTGCTGGGCCGGGTGGAGATGGCGCTGGACAACAACCTGGCGGCGGAAGACGCCTTTACCGCCGCACTGGAAAACGGCGCTGTGGCGGAGCAAATCAGGCCCTACCTGGCGGAGCTGGCCTTTATGCGCCGGGATTTCCGGGCGGTGCAGAGCCACCTGGCCGCCTGCCAGCCGGACAGACTGCACCCGGCCACACGCCCACTGATGGAAGCCTGGCTATGAGACCGAACCGACGAAAGGCCGCCAAAGCCGATATCGCCCTGCTGCTGGAAGGCACCTATCCGTTCATCCGCGGCGGTGTTTCCGCCTGGGTGCACCAGATCATTACCGGCATGCCCGAGACCACCTTTGCCCTGATCTTCCTGGGGGGCGACCGCAGCCATTATGGCGAACAGCAATACACACTGCCGGAGAATGTCACCCATCTGGAATGCCACTACCTGATGGACACCCGCCGGGACAGCAAGCCCAGTCCCCGGCGGGGCAACGCCTGTGCCTTTGCCGCACAGCGCAGTCTTCACGAGACGTTCAAATCCGGCGAGCCGGTGCCGGCCCCGGTGCTGCAGCAGGTGTTTGCGGAACTGGGCCGCAAGGGGGGCATCAGCCGCGAGGACTTTCTCTACAGCGAAGAAAGCTGGTCCATGATCGACGACAGCTACCGGCGCTACTGCACCGAGCCCTCCTTCCTGGACTACTTCTGGTCTGTGCGCATCATGCACGCCCCCCTGTTCCAGCTGGCGGAAGTGGCCCGCAATCTGCCGCGGGTGCGCATGCTGCATTCCATTTCCACCGGCTACGCCGGCCTGCTCGGCGCCATCGCCAGCCAGCAGCGGGGCCTGCCCTACGCCATCAGCGAGCACGGTATCTACACCAAGGAGCGCAAGATCGACCTGTCACAGGCCCAGTGGATCACCGACCCCTCGGACCTGGTCAGTGGCAACCTCAACGAGCAGCTGGGCTATATCCGCCGCCTGTGGATCCGTTTCTTCGAGGCATTGGGGCGACTGGCCTATCATCAGGCGGACACCATCGTGTCCCTGTACCTGGGCAACCATGAACGTCAGCTGCAGGACGGCGCCGACAAGGCCCGCACCCGCATCATCCCCAACGGCATCGATCCGGCCCGCTTCGACGGGGCCCGCCGGGCCCGCCCCGAGGCCATACCCCAGGTGCTGGGGCTGGTGGGGCGGGTGGTGCCCATCAAGGACATCAAGACCTTTATCCGGGCCATGCGCACCGTGTGCGACGAGCTGCCCGACGTGGAAGGCTGGATCGTCGGGCCCGAGGACGAGGATCTGGATTACGTCCGTGAGTGCCGGGAGCTGGTCAGCAGCCTGGGGCTTGAGCGGCAGGTGAAGTTCCTGGGCTTTCAGAACGTTAACGACATACTGCCCAAGCTGGGCCTGATGGTACTCACCTCCATCTCGGAGGCACTGCCGCTGGTGATACTGGAGGCCCACGCTGCCGGACTGCCCTGCCTGGCCACGGATGTGGGGGCCTGCCGTGAGCTGCTGGAAGGGGGCCTGGAGGAAGACCGGGCACTGGGACCGAGCGGTGCGGTGGTGCCCATTGCCGACCCGGAAGCCACCGCCCGTGAGTCGATCCGGCTGCTGAGCAACCCGCAACAGTGGAAACAGGCCCAGCAGGCAGGGCTGGAGCGGGTCAGACGCTATTACACCCTGGAGAGCATGTTTGCCGATTACCGGGACATCTATCAGCAGGGGCTGGAGCGCTAATGGCCGGTATCGGATTTGAACTGCGGCGCATACTCCGGCGCGACAGCTACGCCAACCTGTTCGGCGCCTACGGGCTGGCGGGCATTATCAGCTCCGGCCCCTGGGTGCTGTCCGTTCTGGGTGTGATGCTGATCGGCATTATCACACTCAGCCTGACCCCCGCCGTGCGGGAGGTGGTGCAGTTCCTGGTGTCCGTCACCTACCTGATGGCCGCTTCACTGACCCTCTCCGGGCTGTTCCAGCATGTCTTCACCCGCTGGGTGGCGGACCGGCTCTACGACAAACGCCAGGATCTGATACTGGCCAACCTGATGGGGCTGATCTGGCTGACCACGGTACTGGCCCTGCTGATCGGGCTCACCGTGCTGGCCCTGTTCTTTACCGACACCTCCGTGCTGTACCGGTTGCTGATGCTGGCCAACTTCGTGGTGCTGTGCAATCTCTGGCCGGTGACCCTCTTTCTCTCCAGCATGAAATCCTACCAGCGCATCGTGGTGGTGTTTTTCCTGGGCTACACCACTGCCGTGGTGGCTTCGTTGCTGCTGGCCGGACACGGCCTGGAAGGGTTGCTGACAGGGCTGCTGCTGGGCCACAGCCTGCTGTTTTTCACCTTCTTCTACACCATCATCCGGCAATACCCGGGGCAGGGGTTTATCCGCTTCGACTTTACCCGGCGCCGGCAGATTTTCCCGGCACTGATTTTCACCGGGCTTCTGTTTAACGCCGCCGTCTGGGCGGACAAGGTCATCTTCTGGTTTCACCCGGACACCTCACAGGCCATTATCGGCGCACTGCGTGCCTCGGTGATCTACGACCTGCCCATTTTCCTGGCCTACCTGTCCATTATCCCGGGCATGGCGGTGTTCCTGGTGCGCATGGAAACGGACTTCGCGGAAGCCTACGACCGTTTCTACAACGCCGTGCGGGAGGGTGACACGCTGCAGCGGATCAACGACTTCCGGGACCAGATGGTGCTGGTGGCCCGCAACGGCATCTACGAGGTGTTCAAGGTCCAGGGCCTGACCATCATCGTGGTGTTTCTCTGGAGCGAGGAGATCCTGTCGGCCATCGGCATCTCCCCACTGTACCTGCCACTGTTCCATATCCACCTGGTGGCGGTGGGCACTCAGCTGCTGCTGCTCTCCATCCAGAACGTGCTCTTCTACCTGGATGCCCGTGGCATCAACGTCATACTCTGTGCCCTGTTCTTCGCCAGCAACATACTGCTGACGCTGCTGAGCATCCAGCTGGGCGCTTCCTTCTACGGCTACGGCTTCGCCACCGCCGCCCTGATCTCGGTCCTGGCCGGCCTGTGGATGCTCTCGCGCAAATTCGACCGCCTCGAGTACGAAACCTTCATGTTGCAGGGGCGATAGCGCAACCGGAAACCGTGAACGGATCGCCGGAAAACCCCGGTTCAGAAGAATTCCTTCGGCCAGCAGTGGCATCGGTCGCTCCGGGCTTCGTATCCTATACGGCATTGACAGGCCATTTTTTACCGCCGAGACAGGACGCACCATGTCATCCACACCCGCCATACAGCTGACGGATCTCAGCAAGACCTACGACTCCGGCTTCCGGGCCCTCAAGGGGGTCAACCTGACCATTCAGCGGGGGGAGATTTTTGCCCTGCTGGGGCCGAACGGGGCGGGCAAGACCACGCTGATCAGCATTGTCTGCGGCCTGGCTCAGGCCAGCTCCGGCGTGGTGCTGGTGGACGGTCATGACAATGTGCGGGAATACCGGGCCGCACGGGGGCGCATCGGGCTGGTGCCACAGGAGCTGGCCACGGACCTGTTTGAAACCGTGCTGGCCACGGTCAACCTCAGCCGGGGGCTGTTCGGCAAGCCCCGGGACAAGGCCCTGGTGGAGCAGGTGCTGCGGGACCTGTCACTGTGGGACAAGCGCCACGAGATCAGCAACAACCTTTCCGGGGGCATGAAGCGCCGGCTGATGATTGCCAAGGCCCTGTCCCACGAGCCGGACATCCTGTTCCTGGACGAGCCCACCGCCGGGGTGGATGTGTCACTGCGACAGAACATGTGGGCCATGGTGCGCCGTCTGCGGGAGCGGGGAGTGACCATTATCCTCACCACCCATTACATCGAGGAGGCGGAGGAAATGGCGGACCGCATCGGGGTGATCAACCAGGGGGAAATCATACTGGTGGACGACAAGCAGGCGCTGATGGACCGTCTGGGCAGAAAGCAGCTGACACTCACACTGCAGCGGCCACTGGCGCAATTGCCCGAGGGGCTGAAGGGGTTTGACCTGAGCCTGAAAGACAGCGGCCAGACACTGGTGTACAGCTTCGACCACCAGCAGGAGAAAACGGGCATTGCCGAGCTGCTGAAAGCCCTGGTGTGGGAGGGGATTGAGTTCCGTGACCTGCACTCCAGCCAGAGTTCACTGGAGGAGATCTTCGTGGATCTGGTGCAGGGGGACGATGGACGAGATCCGGCCCACTCGTCGCAGCCGACCCGCGCGGCGGGAGGCAGCCGATGAACCTCTATGCCATACGGGCCATTTACAGCTACGAGATGGCCCGCACCTTCCGCACACTGATGCAGAGCATCGCCTCGCCGGTGCTGGCCACGTCCCTGTACTTTGTGGTGTTCGGTGCCGCCATCGGCTCGCGCATGACGGAAGTGGACGGCATCCCCTACGGGGCCTTTATCATTCCGGGGCTGATCATGCTGTTGCTGCTGAACGAGAGCATCTCCAATGCCTCGTTTGGCATCTACATGCCCAAGTTCACCGGCACCCTCTACGAGGTACTCTCCGCACCGGTGTCGCCGGCGGAGATGGTCATCGGCTATGTGGGGGCGGCGGCCACCAAGTCGGTGATACTGGGGCTGCTGGTGCTGGTGACGGCCCGGCTCTTTGTGGACTACGAAATACAGCACCCGCTGTTCATGTTCGGCTTCCTGGTGCTGACGGCGGTCAACTTCAGCCTGTTCGGCTTCATGATCGGCATCTGGGCGGACGGTTTCGAGAAGCTGCAGATCATCCCCATGATGATCGTGATGCCACTGACCTTTCTCGGCGGCACCTTCTACTCCATCAACATGCTGCCACCGCTGTGGCAGACCATCACCCTGTTCAACCCGGTGGTGTACCTGATCAGCGGTTTCCGCTGGAGCTTCTACGGCACCTCGGATGTGTCCGTGGGCATCAGCCTGGTGATGTCAGGGGTGTTTCTGGGGCTGTGTCTTCTGGTGTTGCGATGGATCTTCCGCACCGGCTACAAGCTCAAGCCCTGACACTCAGGCGCCCACCTGGTCACGGCCTGTCTTTTTGGCCTTGTACAGGCGCTGGTCCGCCAGATTCAGCAACTGGTCCGGGTTGCCCCAGTCCGGTATCTCGGTGATACAGGCCACGCCCACACTGCTCGTGATGCGATGCTCCTGGCCATTAAAGGCAATGGCACTGTCGCGGGTACTCTGCAGCAACCGTGCGGCCATCTGGGTGGCCTGTTCCTTGTCGGTATTGGACAGCAGCACGATAAACTCCTCGCCTCCGTAACGGGCGGCCACGTCCGAGGGGCGGATGTTGCTCTGGAGAATACCGGCAAAGCACTGCAGGGTATAATCCCCCATGGCATGGCCATGGCTGTCGTTGAGGGCCTTGAAGTGGTCCAGATCCAGCAGGAGCAGTGAGCAGGGTTGTCCGAAACGGTCGTACTCGGCGGCCATGGCCTGCATGCGCTCCATCAGGTGGCGCCGGTTGTACAGCCCGGTCAGTGGGTCCGTGACGGACAGGCGGAACAGGTCACGGGCCAGACGTTGTTTCTCCAGGGCATCGGAGAAAATATTGGCCACCACCTGCAGCAACTCCACCTGGTCGTCGCGCCACTGGCGTTTTTCCATGGCATCCATACCCAGAAAACCCGTGACCTGGCCGCCGGGCTTGAGTGGTACGCAAAAGAACGACCGCACTCCTTCCTCTTCCAGCAGGGCCCTCTCTGCCGACGCCTCTTCCGGCAGCTGCCGGACATCCTCGACAAAGAGGGGGGCTTCCTCCAGTGCCAGCTGTTCCATTTTCTCCCGGGCCCAGGGAAGGGTCTGCAGCTGAATGGACTGGTATTCCTTACTGATGGGCGGTAAGCCCTGCCGGCACCACAAGTACTGGCAAACCACTTCGCTGCGGTCCCGGGAGAACTGGTGGATATAGGTTCGACCCACCTTGAAGAAAAGCCCCACCTGAGTCAGGGCCCTTTCAACACTGGCCTGCATATCCCGGGCATCCGACCGGGAAAAACCCGAATAGAGCCGGGCCACCAGCTTCTGGAAGCCCGCCTGGTAGAGGGCCTCCTGGCGGCTCTGGTGCTGCTGGGTAATGTCCCTTGAGATGCCCAGGTATTCCGGCCTCCCGGTCAGCGGGTTGTCCACCAGTGAGGCATTGGAGGTGTGCCAGTGCCATTGGCCGTTACGGTGCCGGACCCGGTACTCGACACCGCTCTGCCGCTCTCCGGTACGAAACACCTGCAGGATGAAGGCCTGGCAATCGGGCAGGTCGTTGGGGTGCAAAAACTCCTGAATGGAACGCCCCCTGGCCTTCTCGGGGGCCATGCCCAGCAGTCGCTCGAAATTGCTGGAGGCATACTGGATGCGGAGCTCCTCGTCCAGAGTGTAAATAATGTCGTTGGCATTCTCCACCAGTGAGCGGAACCGGTTCTCGCTGGCCCTCAGTGCCGCCTCGGTCTCCTTGTGTCGCTGGATATCCGTGAAATAACCGTACCAGAGGATCTGGCCGTCTTCCTGCTGCAAGGGTTGTGACTGGGCCTCAAACCAGCGGTACTCCCCTGTGCTGGTGCGCAGTCGGGCCTGGTGTTGCCACTCTCTCTGATGAAGCATGGCATCGGCCACACCGGCCAGGTAGTCGGCCAGGTCTTCCGGGTGAAAGCGCTCGATCAGCGGGTTGGCACTCTCCAGCAGAATGTCGGGGGGAACCTCGAACAGGCTCTGGACCCGTTCGCTGATAAACGGGAAGCGGTATTGCTGGCTGTGGGGGTCACCGGTGAAACTGAACACCACGCCCGGCACATTGGTGGCGACCTGCTCCAGCCTGTGCAGTGCGCCCTCAAGCTCTTTTCGGGTCGTTTCAAGCTCAGTCCTGTGCCGGTCGGCAAGGCGGCGGAAAGCCTGTCTCTGATGCAGCAGCCAGAGGCTCCAGCCACCCAGTGCCAACCCCGTCAGCAGCAGCCAGGGCCAGTAAGGCGTCACGGGGAATCCAAGCAGCAGGGTAGAAGCGACCGGCAGACTGGTCAGGCTGAGTACAAGCAACAGGCTCAGTCCCGGGGGAAAGAGAAGAGGAGCGCTGATACCACTTCTTGATAGCACTTTACACACTGGCAGTCCTGGCCGTGGAGTGTCTGGGGAGGGCGTGCCCATGTTGGCCCTTGGTTGCCAGTCCGGGCAGGCCAAATCGCGAGCCCCTTGAAAAGGATACCGGGATAGTTGATTACTGCAAGTAGTTTGCAAAATTTCACAATGTCTTTCGGGACCCTCCGTAAAGCCTGATTAATCGTCCGGGGCGTAGTAGACTGGTCTGGGCCAGAGCAGGCGCCAGAGAGGCGGTTCCTGCTCCGCCCGGGTCTTTTATGAGCGACAGGCCTTTGTCCGGGCCGGGAGTGTTTTTTGCCGGATTTTCTGTTTTCCCCTCTGGTGGCCAACGGGGTCGGGGTGCTGGCACTGACCATCACCGTCACCGCCATGGCCCGCAAGAGCGACCGGGGCCTGCTGGCCATTATCGCCACCGGCGTGGCCTTCTGGGCGCTGCATTACGGGCTGATGGGCTCGAAGTCCGGGGCCATTGTGCACGCCATTGCGGCGGTGGGCATTTTCTGTGCGCACTGGACCCAGAATGCGCCACTGGGGCGGCGCGCCGTTCTGGCCACGGTGTTTGCCACCCTGGGGGTGAGCGGCTCGGCCTGGTTCGGCACCGGGCTGGCGGATGTCTTCTCCGCGGTGGGCTGTATTGTGCTGACCTTTTCGGAGCACACACTGCGGGGAGTGCCGAGGCGCAAGGGCATGATCCTGGGGCAGTGCATCTTCCTGCTTTACGCCATTCAGCTGGGCTCGGTGCCGGGCATGGCGGTCACCAGCATCACGGCTCTGGCGGGGCTGGTGGGGCTGCGGCGTCTGGCACTGGCCAATGCCAGCCCGGCCTGAGTCACGGTCCGGGCGGACAGGGCAGGGCTCAGAAGCGGATGATTTCCGTCTCCCGGATCTCATCAATGGTAAAACCCTTTTTCTCCAGGAAGTCGATCAGCTCGGCGGTGTCCTCCGGGTTGAGAAACTCCCCCAGGGCCACCTCCCTGTCCCGGTGCACCAGTGTCAGGCGCGGTGGCTTCCAGTAATGCACCGGGTACTTGATGTAAACCCGCGTCCAGCGCCGTGGCAGCTCCCACTCCTCCTGTTTGACGTTCAGGCCCTTCTCAAGACGCAGTGTCTCCGGTGTCAGTGTCAGCACCTGCTGGCGGTAGCACAGTCGGGTGGTCACCCAAAGCCCCGCAAACAGCACCGCCAGCTCCAGCACCGCAAAGGGAAACACCACCCAGGCCCCCAGCAGCGCCGTGCCCACGCCCACCGTCAGGAAATAGAAGGCAAAGGCCAGGCAGATCCACAGATTGCCCTGCCAGCTCAGTGAACGGTTGGGGGTCAGCACCAGTGAGGTGCTGTCATTGTCCTGCAGTGGCTCGATCATGGAGTGGCTCCATCAGTGCCTGCCAATATCACGGATTGATACGAAGGGCGCCGTCAAACGGCCCGCCCCGGATGCCGATTAATCCCTGACCGGCTGTTCCTGCAAGGTCTGAACCCATTGCTGGTAGCGGGTTTCGCTGAGAGCCCCTTTTTCCGTGGCGGCTGTGATGGCTTCAAGCTCGGCACTGTTCTGCCGCACGGCCTGCTCCCGCAGCCGGGCGAGGTCCTCGCCACGGCGGAAATCCTGCCACTCACGGGTAAAGGCCACGGCCGCATGCCAGTCCCGGGCCTGCTCGAAGCGGGCCACTTCCTCCAGCACCGGATGCTCCGGCGCCTCGCGCTGCAGTGCCCTGGCGGTGTCACCGTACTGGTCCGTGTGCCAGGTCACCACGGCGGTGGCTACGGTGGAGATGGCGAAAAACACCCCGATGGCAAAGCGCAGCAGGCCGTCCAGCCGGCGGCCGAACCAGCAGGCCAGGCAGATGCCCACGCCCAGCAGCGCCAGCCAGTAACCCCAGCCCGAGACAATTATCCAGGCGTAACTGTCTATCAGTAAGTCCACAGTGTTTTCCTCAGTCAGCGGGTGGATCCCGGGGAGCAACAGGCCCCTTGGGAACAGTGGCAGGGGCCCAAGTATAGTGGTCAGTGGCCGGTCATATGAAGCCTCGGGTTAAGACCGGTTGCAGCACTTGTTAACATGACTCTCAGTATTTCTGAAAGAGTCCCGGAGGGCCAACAAGAGGTTGTTGCCAATGGCTGTCAGTTCGGATCAGACGCCGCTAACACAGGAACAGGCCCGCCAGCTGGAAGAGCTGCTGCAGGGGCTGGATGAGCGCCAGAGGGACTGGCTGGCCGGTTACCTCCATGGCCTTCAGTCCGCTGGCCGCAGCCCCGGGTCAGCCGATGCCGGGGCTCAGACGCGGCAGGGTCCTGTGCTGACGGTGTTGTACGGTTCACAGACCGGCAACGCCGAGAGCCTGGCGGAGCAGCTGGGTGAGCAGGCAAAGGCCAGGGGCCTGCCGGTGACGGTGCAGGACATGGCCGACTACAAGCCACGCCAGCTGAAAAAAGAAGCTTTTGTGGCGCTGCTCGCCTCCACCCACGGGGAAGGGGACCCGCCGGACAACGCGCTGGACTTCCACGAGTTTCTCCATGGCCGCAAGGCGCCGGATCTCAAGGGGGTGCATTACGCGGTGCTGTCACTGGGTGACAGCAGCTACGAGCACTTCTGCCAGACCGGCAAGGACCTGGATGCCCGCATGAGTGCCCTCGGTGCCAGCCCACTGGTTGACCGGGTGGACTGCGACATCGATTACGACGAGCCCGCGGAAGCCTGGATGGAATCCCTGCTGGAGGCCTGTGTGGCCCGTTCCGGGGCCAGTGCCCCGGCCAGCAGCCCCGGCCAGGCCCCCGCCGCCAGCGACAAGCCCCGCTACAACCGCAAAAACCCCTTCATGGCGCCGGTGCTGGAGCATCTGGTGCTCACCGGTGAGGGCTCCGGCAAGGACACACGGCACCTGGAATTTTCACTGGAAGATTCCGGTCTGAGTTACCAGCCCGGTGATGCACTGGGTGTTTACCCCAGCAACGACCCGGCACTGGTGGCGGCGCTGCTGGAGGCGCTGGAAATGGACGGTGACACACCGGTCTCCGTGGGCAAAAAAGAGACAAGCCTCAGGGAGGCACTGCAGCATTACCGTGAAATCACCCAGCTGACACGGCCATTGATGGAGGCCTGGGCCAGGCAGCTGAAGGATGAATCACTCAACCAGCTGGTGGCGGACCACAAGGCACTGAACGACTGGATGCGTGGCCGTGACCTGCTGGACCTGGTGCGCCAGTGGCCCATCAAAGACCTGTCACCGCAGACACTCACGGGCATGCTGCGCTCACTGGCGCCACGGCTTTACTCCATTGCCTCCAGCCAGGCGGCGGTGGAGGACGAGGTGCATATCACCGTGGCACCGGTGCGCTACCAGGCCCATGACCGGGCGCGGGAAGGGGTGGCCTCCACCTGGCTGGCACAGCGCCTGGAGGAAGACACCCGGGTGCCGGTGTACATCGACCCCAACAAGAACTTCAAGTTGCCGGAGAACGACGACACCCCACTGATCATGATCGGCCCCGGCACCGGCGTGGCCCCCTTCAGGGCCTTTATGCAGGAGCGGGAGGAGCGCGGTGCCAGTGGACGTAACTGGCTGTTCTTCGGCGAGCAGCACTTTCGCAGCGACTTTCTCTACCAGAGCGAGTGGCTGGCCTGGCGGCGCAGCGGTCTGCTGGAGCGCATCTCCGTGGCCTTCTCAAGGGACCAGCCGGAGAAGCGCTATGTGCAGCACCGCCTGCGTGAATGCGCCGAAGCGCTGTGGCGCTGGATCGAAGAGGGGGCCTGGATCTACGTCTGTGGCGATGCGGACGCCATGGCGCCGGATGTGAACGAGGCGCTGATCGACATCATCGCCCAGCAGGGCCGGCGCAGCCGTGAACAGGCACAGGACTTCCTGCGCCAGCTGGCCCGTGAGAAACGCTACCAGAGGGATATCTACTGATGGCCGAGACAACACTGCCAAAAGCGGAAATCATCAAGCGGGAAAGCCACTATCTGCGCGGCACACTGGCCCGTGGGCTGGAGGACGAGGCCACCGGTGCCCTGGCGGATCCGGACACGGCCCTGAGCAAGTTCCACGGCATCTACCAGCAGGACGACCGGGACCATCGCGACCAGCGCCGCCGACAGAAGCTGGAGCCCCTGTACCAGTTCATGGTGCGCCTGCGCCTGCCCGGCGGCGTGCTCACACCCCGCCAGTGGCTGGGTCTGGACGAGGTGGCGGAGCAGTGCGCCAACCACACACTGCGCCTGACCACCCGTCAGACCTTCCAGTTCCACGGGGTGTTCAAGGGCCGGCTCAAGCCGCTGATGCAGAAGGTCAACGCACTGGGCATTGACTCCGTGGGGGCCTGCGGCGATGTCAACCGCAACGTGGTAACCAGCGTGAACCCCCACGAGTCACCACTGCACCAGACGGTGTACCAGCTGGCCTCCCGGATCAGCGACCGCCTGCGCTGGCGCTCCTCCGCCTATGCCGAGATCTGGCTGGACGAGGAGTGCGTGCACCGCCTTGAGGAGGACGAGGAGCCTTTCTATGGCGCCAGCTACCTGCCCCGTAAATTCAAGATTGCACTGGCGGTGCCGCCGGACAACGACTGCGACCTGTTCGCCAACGACATCGGCCTGATCGCCATTGTGGAAAAGGGCCGCCTGCAGGGGTTCAACGTGGCCATTGGTGGCGGCATGGGCACCCGTTACGGAGCACCGGAAACCTACCCCCGCCTGGCCACCGTGGCCGGTTTTGTCCCCACGGAGCAGGCGGCGGACGCCTGCGAGGCCATCGCCGCCGTGCAGCGCGACTACGGCGCCCGTGACAACCGCGACCATGCCCGGCTCAAGTACACACTGGACGACCTGGGGCTGGCGCGTTTCCTGGAGCTGTTCCGGGAGTATCACGGCCAGCCCATGGGACAGGCACGGCCCTACCGCTTCACCCACAACGGCGACCGCTTCGGCTGGGTGAAGGGAGACAACGGCAAGAGCCACCTTACACTGCGCATCGCCAGCGGGCGCGTGGCGGACTTCCCGGACCTGAAACTGCGCAGCGCGCTGCGGGAAATCGCCCGGGTGCACAAGGGGGAGTTTCGCGTCACCGGCAACCAGAACCTGATCATCGCCCATGTCGCCCAGAAGGACAAAGACAGCATACAGGCCCTGGTGGAGCGCTACGGGCTGGACGATGGCAGCCAGAGCTCCCCGCTCAGACGCAACGCCCTGTCCTGTGTGGCCTTCCCCACCTGCGGACTGGCCATGGCCGAGTCCGAGCGTTACCTGCCGGAGCTGGTGGAAAAGCTGGAAGACCTGATGGCCAAAGCCGGGGTGTCCGAAGTGCCCATCAACCTGCGCGTCACCGGCTGCCCCAACGGCTGTGCCCGACCCTATCTGGCGGAAATCGGCCTCACCGGCAAGGCGCCGGGGCGCTACAACCTCTACCTGGGGGGCGACCGCATCGGCCAGCGCATGAACCGCCTGTACCGGGAAAACATCGACGAGGAGACCCTGCTGGCGGTGCTGGCGCCGATGCTGCAGCGCTTTGCGGATGAGCGGGAAGGGGAGGAGCCCTTAGGCGATTTCCTGCTGCGCAGCGGCATCGTGGACGAGGACCGCTCCCCGGGCGCCTTTCACCAGGCACAGGTCAGCGACCCGTCCTGAACGGCGTCCGTGACGCACCGGAAACAGCGCCCGCGACGCAACGGGCGCATCCCCTGCCAGTTGGCCAGTTGGCCGGAAAAGGCGCCCTGTAACAGCCGGGCACCCGGGTGCCTCTCTGGCATGGTATTACCCCGGCCGGATGTTATAGGCTTTCCTTCCCCGGCCAGGGCAACCGCGCTTTTTGAGCCCCGGTTATGAGAAGATAGTCAGGGCGGGGCCCCGGTGCCGTAAAAGCCGCACCGAACACGAACAAAGCCGGCCCGGCGCCAATGTCCGAGAAGGCCCGGAGCTTAATATAAGTAGGAGGCGCCATGCTGATCCCCACCGTTGTCGACCAGTTGCGTAAAGCCCGTTACGAATGGCGCCAGAGCCAGGGCCGTGACATTCACCTGGGCAGCCGTGAGCTGCCCTCCCGCCAGGCGGTCTACCAGATCATGGACCGCCTCAGTGGCGTGCTCTTCCCCATGCGCCTGGGGCCGCCGGACCTGACCAAGGAGCGGGAAGACCACTTCGTGGCCTATCACCTGGGCAAGGCCCAGTGCCAGCTGCAGGAGCAGGTGGCACTGGAGCTGGCCTATATCGACCCCAGCAACACCAGCGAGCAGGAACGGCAGGAGCGGGCCAACACCCTGGTGGATGGCATACTCAGCCAGCTGCCGGACCTGCGGGTGCTGCTGGACCAGGACGTGGTGGCCGCCTACCACGGCGACCCGGCCGCCACCTGCGTGGACGAGGTGCTGATCACCTACCCCGGCGTGCACGCGGTGATGCACCACCGCATTGCCCACGTGTTCTACCACGCCGGGCTGAAGATCATCGCCCGCATCATCTCCGAGAAGGCCCACTCCGCCACCGGCATCGATATCCACCCGGGGGCCACCATCGGCCGCTCCTTCTTCATCGACCACGGCACCGGCGTGGTGATCGGCGAAACCGCCATACTGGGAGACCGGGTGCGGCTCTACCAGGCCGTGACACTGGGCGCGGTGCGCTTCAATGAAACGCCGGAAGGCTCGCTGGCCAAAGGCGAGCCACGCCACCCGGTGGTGGAGGACGACGTGGTGATCTACGCCGGCGCCACCATCCTCGGGCGCATCACCATCGGCCGCGCCTCGGTGATCGGCGGCAACGTCTGGCTCACCCGCAGCGTGCCGGCGGAAAGCCAGATCTCCCAGGCCTCACTGCGCCAGGACAAGGACTAGCCCGCGCCGCCCCGTGCTCTGTGGGCGGGGGAGGACAACTGATCAACGACCCGGACGGGAACCCCGCCATGATCCACACCCTGCTCAGTAACCGCATGGAAGACCTGGTGGACCCCCTGGCGCGCCTGCTGGCCATGCCCGTGAGCAACCCACTGACGGCGGATGTGATCCTGGTGCAGCACCAGGGCATGCAGCACTGGCTGAGCATGGCGCTGGCACAGCACCCGGAGCGGCAGGTGGCCATGAACCTGGACTACCCACTGCCGGCACTGGCCATCTGGGACCTGATCCGTCGCATACTGGGGCCGGACCAGGTGCCGGAGCAGTCACTCTACCAGCGGGAGGTGATGGTATGGCGGCTGTTCGAGCTGCTGGCGGAGCCGGAGGTGACCGGTGACCCGGCCTTTGCCGAGCCCAACCGCTACTGGCAGAACCAGTCCTCACGCCAGCAGGTGCTGCGCCGCTTCGAGCTGGCGGAGCAGGTGGCGGACCTGTTCGAGCAGTACCTGATCTACCGCCCGGACTGGATCCAGAGCTGGGACCAGGGCCGGAACCAGAGCCAGAAAAACGGGGAGCAGGACCACTGGCAGGCCCGCCTCTGGCGCCACCTCACCGCCGGCGAGCCGGGCCACCCGGTGCGGCTGATGGAGCAGGCCCTGTCCCGCATGGACCGCCCCTCCAGAGCCCTGCCGGAGCGGCTCTTCCTGTTCGGCATCAACGCACTGGCCCCCCTGTGGCTGGACTTTATCCGGGCCCTGTCACAGCGCGGCGGCGTGGACTTCCATATCCTCTGCCTCAACCCCAGCGACGAGTACTGGGGGGACCTGGTCAGCGAGAAACGCGCCGCCCGCCAGCGTGCCCTTTGGCTGACACAACACGACAGCGAAGACGGACTCATTCAGGACCTGGGCAATCCACTGATCGCCAGCCTGGGCCAGCAGGGTCAGACCTTTGTGCACCAGCTGATGGAACGCTCCGACCTGGAGACGCCCCTGTTCTCACGGCCCAGGGGCACCCACGATGAAGAAACCCGGCTCCATCGCCTGCAGAAAGAGATCCTCTCACTCACCGACGGCCGGGAGCAGCCCACCCCGGAGTGGGACGATGCCATCCACCTGGTCAGCGCCCACAGCCCCCTGCGGGAAGTGCAGGGCCTGCACGACTGGCTGCTGCACCAGTTCAACAACGACCCCACACTCACACCGAAAGACGTGCTGGTGATGTGCCCCAATGTGGAGGACTACGCCCCCTTCGTGGAGGCGGTTTTCGCGCGGCGCTTCGACGAGCTGGGTGAGGACGTGCCGCCGCTGCCCTGTTCCATCGCCGACCGGGCACTGGGGGACTCGGATCCCACGGTGGCGGCCTTTCTGGAGCTGCTCTCACTGCCGGATGCCCGATTCCAGGTGAACCAGGTCATGGGCTGGCTGCAGGTGCCCGCCATCCGCGCCCGTCTGGCACTGAGCGGCGACGACATCGAGCAGATCGCCCAGTGGCTGCAGGTGGCCTGTGTGCACTGGGGGCTGGACCAGCCCCACAAGGGGGAATGGACCGGTGAGGGCAGCAACGACCGCTACACCTGGGCCCAGGGGCTGGAGCGTCTGCTGCTGGGCTTTGCCTGGGGGGACGAGGAGGCCATCGTGGAGGAGCGCCTGCTGCTGCCCCAGGTGGAAGGCAGCCAGGCACTGATACTGGGCAAGCTGCTGGCCTTTGTGCAGGAGCTGCGCAGCCTCTCCCGGGACCTGCGACAGCCACGCACCGTGGCGGACTGGCAGGGTTTCCTGCACCAGCGGCTTAGGCAGGCCCTGTTCAGCGCCGACAACGAGTACGAGCCGGCCCACGACGACCTGCGCCAGTGCATCCGGGACCTCAGCGACCAGGCCCACCGGGCCGGGCTGAAGGAGACACTGCCACTGACCGTGGTGCGCCATGTGCTGGAGCAGAGCCTGTCCAGCCCACAGCGCACAGGTCGTCAGTTCCTCACCGGACAGATCACCGTCTGCTCCATGATCCCCATGCGCTCCATCCCCTTCCGGGTGATCGCGGTGCTGGGACTCAACGACGGGGACTTCCCCCGCCAGCGACCGCCACTGGGCTTTGACCTCATGGCCAGTGACCCGCCACGCCCCGGTGACCGCTCCCGCCGTGGCGACGACCGCTACCTGTTCCTGGAGGCACTGCTCTCCGCCAGGGACCGGCTCTACTTGAGCTACCAGGGGCGTGACGTGCGCAGCAACACTGAGCAGCCCCCCTCGCTGGTGCTCTCTGAGCTGATGCACTATCTGGATGGCAGTTCCGGCTGGGACACCGGGGCCATACGCCAGCTGCCACTGCAGCCTTTCTCCTGGCACAACTACCAGGGGGACTGGCCCGGGTTCGACGGCCAGTGGCTGCGACTCTCACGGCCCCATGCCCCCCGGGAGAAGGTCACCCGGCTGCCGGAGCCGGAATGGCCCGAGAGCCTCACACTGGAGCAGCTGGTCACGGCACTGGACCACCCGGCACGGCACTTTGCCCGTGAACGGCTGCGGCTATTCCTGGACCAGACCGGGCAGACCGCACTGGCGGACTCCGAACCCTTCGCCGCCAACCACCTGGACCGCTACAAGCTGCAGCAGTCCGTGATCGAAGGCCGCCTGAAGGGGGAGCCGGAACGGGCCGAGAAGGCCCGCCGGCGTTACGAACTTTCCGGCGAGTCACCGGACCATGCCCTCATGGAAGAGCAGGTCACGGACTGGCAGCAGCAGGCGGAGCAGTTCGCCGGCCACCTCAGCCAGCAGGGGGCGGACCGTACCGGGCCTGTGACCGTTGCCGTGACACTGGAGGGACTGACACTGGAAGGGGAGCTGCCCCTCACGGAGCAGGGCACACTGGTGCTGTGGCGACTGGCCAACGCCAAGAGCCGCGACCGACTGCGCCTGGGGCTCAGCCACCTGCTGGCCAATTGCCAGCAAGCCACCGGGTCACTGGGCCTGTTCCGTGGCAAAGAGGGGGAAGTGGAGAGCCTGACCATGGAGGCTATGCCCGCCGAAGAGGCCCGTGAACAGCTGGGCCAGTGGCTGGCCCTGTGGCGGCAAAGCCTGATGGAGCCGCTGCCCTATCACGGTGAGCTGGGATTCAAAATGAGCAGCGAGAAATTCAAGCTCCATCAGTTTTACGGCCTCTGGCAGGGGGACGACTTCAAATCCGGCCTCTCGGACGACCCCTATCTGGCCTGGTTCTGGCCACAGCCGCCGGACCCGCAGGATCTGATGGACCCGCTGCTGGCCCTCTATGGACCACTGCAGGCAATGATGCAGAGCGAAAGCACGCCCCTCTCGCCCGCCACGCCTGAGGAGGCCGATCATGACTGAGCCGACTCTACAGGCACCGCAACAGCAGGCACAGCCACTGGATGCCACCACACTGCCACTGGCGGGCCGGCACCTGATCGAAGCCAGCGCCGGCACCGGCAAGACCTTCAATATCACACGCCTCTACCTGCGGCTTCTGCTGGAGCAGCAACTGCCGGTGGAGAAGATCCTGGTGATGACCTTCACCAGGGCCGCCACCGCCGAGCTCAGGACCCGCCTTTCCCGGGAAATCCAGCAGGCCCACGACCAGTGGGGGCAGCTCACCGGCCCCTTCTTTGAGTCACTCCAGCAAAGCCTGGCCCCGCAGAAAGCCCGTGCCCTGCTGCACCAGGCCCTGCTGTGCCTGGACGAGGCGGCGGTGTACACCATCCACTCCTTCTGCAAACGGGCACTGACACAACAGGCCTTCTCCAGTGGTATCAGCTTCAGCGCCAACCTGGAGGCGGACAGCAGCACACTGATGATGGAGGCACTGGAAGACTGGTACCGCACCCGGGCCCGCCGGCCGGACTTCCCGGAGCTCTACGGCTTCTACCCCACGCCGGAGGACTTCGCCGCCCACTGGCGCATGACCATCCACACCAGCGACCCGGTGCCCCCCACCAGCGAACCGGACCCGCGCCCGGACTGGCAGGCGTTCCGGCAGGACTGGCCACAGGAACGGGAGGCGTTTTTAAAGCTCAACGTCAACAACCGCCGCGCCAGCCATACCAGGGCCGCCTGGCAGTCCGTTTTCGGGGAGCTGGACGAGCTGGCCGGTCAGGACTGGCCCGGGGAAATTCCGCCGGTCTTCACCGACTCGGAGCTGAGGAAGGACGGCTTCAAGGGCGCCAAGAAGGCCGAGGCACTGCCGTCACTGCACCGCCTCACGGACACACTGCGGGCACTGCAGAAAGCCCGCAAGGCCGCCTGGGCCCGGGAGGGCATTCTCTACGCCCGGGAGCACCTGCACCGCAGCAAGGACCGACTGGACCAGCTGGACTTCAACGACCTGATCCGTCTGCTCCGTGAGCGACTGCAGGACCCGGAGGCGGGCCCCGGACTGGCCCGTCGCCTGGTGGAACAGTTCCCCGCCGCACTGGTGGACGAGTTCCAGGACACGGACCCGGACCAGTACGCCATACTACAGGCACTGTACCAGTCCGACAGTCGCCCCGAGGGCACCAGCGGGGAGCCCTTCCTGTGCATGATCGGCGACCCCAAGCAGGCCATCTACGGCTTCCGTGGCGGGGATGTCTTCGCCTACCTCAAGGCCCGTGAAGACGCCCGGTACCACTGGGTCATGGACACCAACTACCGCTCCAGCGGCGGAGTCATCAGCGGCTACAACCGCCTCTTCCACGGCGCCCCACTGGATCGGCCCGCAGAAAAGGTGTTCGGTTTCGGCATCGATTACACCCCGGTGCACACCGGAAAGACCGGGCTGCCCGGACTGACGGACCAGGCCCGGGACCGCAGCGACTTCCAGTGGTGCCTGATGCCTGCCCCCGTGGACGAGAAGGGCAAGCCCGCCAACTACAACAAGGACGCCCAGAAGGAGCTGGCGGACTGGTGTGCCCGTGAGATCCGCCGACTGCTGGTGCAGTCCCATATCGCTGATGAAGCCGGCAATGAGCGCCCCATCAGCCCCGGTGATATCGCCATACTGGTGCGCCAGAAACAGGAAGCCCAGACCCTGCAGTCCGCTCTTGCGGAGCTGGACCTGAATGCCGTCTACCTCAGCGCCCGTGACAACGTCATGGACAGCCCGGAGGCACAAAGCCTGTGGCAGGCACTGAACGGCATACTGGACCTGGAAGACGACCGGGCCCTGATCGCCGCACTGGCTACCCCCTGGCTGGGTTATGACACCAAAGCCCTGTTTGATCTGCAGAACGACGAGCACGCCTGGGCCCAGACCCTCTCGGAGATCAGCGCGCTGCGACAGCGCTGGCTCAACCAGGGTTTCATGAGTATGGGGCTGCGCCTGCTGCAGCAACACACCCACCCGGACCCGGAGCGCCACGAGCGGCTGCTCACCAACAGCCTGCACCTGCTGGAGCTGCTGCAGGAGGCCAGCCAGAAACACCGCCAGCCAAGGGCATTGCTGCACTGGTTCCAGCAGGCCATGGAGGAGGCCGGCAGCGAAGCCAGCCAGATGCGACTGGAAAACGACGCCAACCTGATCCAGATCGTCACGCTCCACGGGGCCAAGGGCCTGGAGTACCCGGTGGTCTTCATGCCCTTCATCAGCTACGGCCGCCAGAAACCCAAGTCACCGCCGCTGCTGGTGCGCTACCACCGCCGTGAGGACCTGGCCCCGGTGCAGGCACTGAACCCGGACGACGACCAGATGGAATGGTTCGAACAGGAGCAGATCGCGGAAGAGAAACGCCTGCTCTACGTGGGGGCCACCAGGGCGGAGCGGCGCATCTACCTGCTGGCGGCGGAGTTCAAGCAGTTCGACCGCTCGCCACTGGCCCGCTGCCTGGGTGTGACGGACTTCCAGGGCATGATCGAACAATTGGGTGCCCAGCAAGAGGAAGGCCACTGTGGTCTCCTGGATGTGAACGACAGCCGCCCGGCACTGCCGGAAGGCCCGCAAGCGCCGGAGCCGAGCGCGCCGGAACCGGCCCATTTCAAAGGGCGCATCGAGCGGGACTGGTGGCTCAGCTCCTTCTCCGCACTGACCCGCAACGCCCGCCAGGGGGGGCTGTCCACACCGGACCGGGACCAGGACGAGCCGGAAACCGCCACCGACGCCACCGCCGAGTCCGGTGAGGGCCCGGAATCCCTGCGCTTCAGCCTCCCCAGGGGGGCCGAGGCCGGCAACCTGCTCCACGACCTGCTGGAATGGCTGGACTTCACCCGGCCGGACTACCGGGGCGCCCTGTCCAGGGCGGCGGACCGCTACCCGGCACTGATGACCCCCCCGGACAGCGACGCCGGGGCACGCAAGACAGCCCTGCAACACTGGCTGCAACAGATACTGGACACCCCCCTGCACAGCGGCGCCCGACTGTCGGACCTGCCCATGGAAGACACCCTGCGGGAGAGCGCTTTCTACTTCCCCATGGCCAGCCGCCAGCGGGGCCGGCTGGGCCACATACTGGCCCGCCACCGGGGCACGGACCGGGTCAACCTGCCGGAACCCCCCAGCCTCAAGGGCATGCTCCACGGCTTTGTGGACCTGATCTACCAGTGGCAGGGGCGCTATTACGTGGTGGACTACAAGTCCACCTTCCTGGGGGACCGCCTGCGGGACTACCAGGAGCCACGGCTCACGGAGAGCATGGAGAAAAGCTACTACGACCTGCAGTACCTGCTCTACAGCCTGGCACTGCACCGCTACCTGCGCACCCGCATCCCGGACTACGACCCGGCACGGCACCTGGGTGGCGTGGAATACCTGTACCTGCGGGGCCTGTCCCCTCAGACACAGGGGGGCGTGTTCCACCGCCCGGCGGATCTTGACGCACTGAACGCACTGGACCGGCTCTTCTCGGGACAGCCCGTTTCCGGAAAGGAGGGCGCGGTATGAGTCCCTTACTGAGCGACCCCCGTCAGGGGGGCGACCTCCCCGAGGCACTGGACCAGCAACTGGCACGGGCCCTGTGCCAATGGCTGGACTGCCAGGATGAGTGGCTGCAGCAGAGCATCATGGCCGTCAGCGAAGCCCTGCGGGAAGGCCACAGCTGCCTGAACCTGGCCTTCTGGGCCGGGCAGGTGCGGGCCCGGAACCGGTTCAGCGAGGACAGCCGTGAAGAAACCTGGCCGTTCCCGCCACTGGAAGACTGGCTCCAGCGGCTGGCCACCCTCAAGATCGCCCCGGAGGACAACGCCCCACTGGTACTGGACCGGGAGCGGCTCTACCTGCGCCGCTACTGGCGCTTTGAGACGGAGCTGGCCGGGGAGATCCACCAGCGGCTGCAACAGACGCCATCGGAAGTGCCACCCAAAGCCGCCGACACCTTTGCCAGGCTCTTCCCCAATGCGTCCGGGACAGGCACTAACGGCACCGACTGGCAGGGCGTGGCCGCCGCCAATGCCCTGTTCCAGCGCTTCAGCATCATTGCCGGCGGCCCCGGCACCGGCAAGACCTTCACCGTCACACGCCTTCTGGCCCTGCTGGCGGAGAGCCTCTCCGGGCAGTCGGAAGACCCCACGGCGCCGTCGCAACCACTGCGCATCCGCATGGCCGCCCCCACGGGCAAGGCCGCACAGCGGCTGGGGGAGTCACTGGCACAGGCGCGGGCCTCACTCGCCGGACTGGTCTCTGAGGACACCCTGGCGCTGCTCCCCCAGGAGGCCACCACACTGCACCGCCTGCTGGGGGTCATCCCCGGGCAGATCCACTTCCGACATAACCGGGAGCGCCCCCTGAGGCTGGACATCCTGCTGGTGGACGAGGTCTCCATGATCGACCTGCCCATGATGACCCGACTGTTCCGGGCACTGCCGCCACAGGCCCGCATCGTCTTCCTGGGGGATCCCAACCAGCTGCCCTCAGTGGCCGCCGGCTCGGTACTGGCGGACCTGGCCCCACGCTCGGGCTACGGCTACACGGAAAAGCGGCGACAACAACTGGCCGGAATCGGCTGCCAGCTGCCGGAGCAGACCCGGTCCAACACCCCGCTGGACTACCTCAGCTACCTCCACGAGAGCCGCCGCTTCACCAGCGACGGCGGCATCGGCAAGCTGGCGGAACAGGTCCTCAACGGCCAGCCGGAAGAAAGCCTGGCCACACTCCAGTCCGGGGACCAGGACCTGCACTGGCTGCCACAGTCGCAGCTGGATGAACGCCTGATGGACTGGGTCCGCCAGTGGTACCAGCCGGTGATTGACGCGGACAATCTGGAAGAGGCCTTCCAGCGACTGGCCCGGTTCCGACTGCTTTGCCCCACAAGGGTCGGCCGCCAGGGGGCCGTGAGCCTGAACGAGCAGATACTCCAGCGACTCAACCCCGGCCGCCAGCCCTTCTTCCGGGGGCAGCCACTGATGATCACCGAGAACCACTACGGAGTGGGCCTGTTCAATGGGGATATCGGGCTGGTGTGGCCGGAACCCGACGGCAGCGGCGAGACCCTCTTCGCCTGGTTCCCCAACAGCGAAGGCCACCGCCCGCTGGCACTGGGCCGTCTGCCCGCCCACGAGACCGTCTACGCCATGACCATCCACAAGACCCAGGGCTCGGAGTTCGAGCGGGTGGCGCTGGTGCTGCCGGAGCAAAGCCACAATCGGGTCAGCCGCGAGCTGCTCTACACCGGCCTCACCCGCGCCCGCAGCGCCGTCACCGTCTGCGGCGAGGAGCCCGTCTGGAAAAGCGGCGTCAGCAACCCCGTGGAACGCCACTCCGGACTGGAAGAGCGGGTCACCGGCGCCCTCATGGCCGGCATCGGGGAGCACCCACAATGACCATCCCCGTCACCCGGATCCCCGCCGGCAACCCCGAGGACACCCCGTCGCCCCCGGGGGCGATCCTCTGCAGCAACTGCGCCGCCTGCTGCTGCCGGCTGGAAGTGATGCTCATCACCGACACCGGCGTTCCGGACCGATTCATCCACGAATACGAAGACGGCACCCAGGTCATGCACCGCCTGGACGACGGCTGGTGCGCCGCACTGGACCGCAACACCCTGATGTGCAGCATTTACGAAAAACGCCCCTGGATCTGCCGGGAGTTTGAGATGGGCTCCTACGAGTGCCGGGAGGAGCGGGCGGAGCATGATGGGTTATAAAAGCACTGTCCCTGTTTAACGCTAACAGTCAGGTCCTTTCATTCAGGAAAACAAACGTGGATCAAACGGCATGGGTATTTTCCGGGCTGTGGAGATAACGGAGGACGCATCCGGGTGCGAGGGATTGAGGAGCACCAGGTATTCCTGAGGGACCACACAGGAGCGTACCCCCAGGCAAAGCCGCGACTGATCCTTCAGAAAATCGCCTCCCACTTTGCGGGTGCTCGACGCCGCTGGCCTGGCCTGCCAGTTACGGGGGTAGGCTCTGTCATCCAGAAACACGACGGACCTGTCCGGTACCTCCAGGGAAAACAAGTGATACTGTGCCAGTGTGTCAGAGTCCTTGAGGTTGACCAGAATCTCCAGCTGAGCGAGTGAAATATGTTCAGCCAGATAGACCGCATATTGCCCCCTGTCATTCCAGCGCCCGCCATGAAGATAGGCACCCATGCCGGAAAAGACCTCTTCAGGATCCGTTCTCTGTGAAAGCCGGTACAGAATCACACAAAAACCCCATGGCTGAGCTGACCGATCAGGTCCCGCACCAGCCGGGTACCGGTTTCCGTATCCAGAAGATCCAGCGGCCGTGATTCGCCCAGGGCCGGCAATGGTGATTTAAGCCACTGACGGGCCTTGTCCTCATGGCCGCCAAACAGCTCTTCCGCCTCCCGGAACACGCCCAGTACCGACACGATCCGGTCAGTTTCCCCCGGCTCCAGATGGGGCTGGCCACGACGCCGCTCCAGTGTGCGTGGAGAAATACGCAGTAGCCGGGCTGCTTCAACTGGGCCGATGTCCAGGCAGGATTGCAGCCGCTTCAGTGCGGAACGGCTGGCGCCTTTCCGGACCATGGCCACCATTTCCAGATCCGGCTCTGCAGCCAGAGAGTCCCTGGTTTTATCCGGTGTACCGGCAGGGGGGGAGTACACTTCATGTCGCTCACGAATGGAAGCCATGGCTTTACTCCAGAGATGGATGGAGGATTTCGGCATATGGCGATAATAAACCGCCATGTGTCATCATACTGTGTCCGGGTTCCACTTTTAAAGAGCAAAAACACAGACCATAACGCATCGCAACCCCCCGTCCTCTCACGCTTTTCTGCATGAACAGAAATTGAGCATCCTTTCTTCCGGGAACGTGCAATAATCATCGTTGCGGGACTTTCCGCGTTATCAGGTGCAGGTCACCAGGAGTTTCACCATGGGCAGAGAACAGAAGAGCAACAAGGAAACCAAGAAGAAGCCGTTGCTGACTCCGAAAGAGAAGAAAGCGGCCAAGCAGGAATCCAGGAAAGGCGGCGGCGTTATTTAAGCCACAGATCATTGAGGGAAGGTCGGGGTGAGCACCCCCGGTTCTGACTGGAAAGGGGAGCACTGGCTCCCCTTTTTGCGTTCATCACTCCCCTGGGTTGCCAGCCATATCCGGCTTCATCAGCGCACTCATCTCCGAGTGGATCGCCTGCCGGCGCCGCTGGCGCTCGCCGTTATCCAGCCGCGGGTCCCGCTGCACTTCCATGGCCGCCCGTGTCTGGCGGGACGGCCTCGTCCCGGTGGAACAGCACATGGAGCCGTTTTTCACCCGGGTGGGCACAGCGCCTGGGCGCGAGACGCTCCATTCAAGGCCTCTGTCTTCGTGGCCCGGACTGTCCCGGCGCTGCGGGCCTCGTCCAGCCGGGCAAAACTGGCCGGCAGCCAGCGGCGGGCCAGGCGGTTGAGGGGGCGTTCGAGACGCTTTGGCAGTGGCAGGCCCAGTGGGTTGGACTCGGCCAGTTCCGGGCTGGACACCACACGGGTGCCCATCAGGTAGTCAAACCAGGGGCGGGTGACGCACCAGTTGGCGTCCTGGTTGCTGTTCATGTGGTGGTCGTAGTGCCAGGGGATGTGCTGTTTGCCCCACTCCGGGTCCAGGTGGGAGCGGCGGTGCACATAGTAGTAGCGCCCGGCGGCGTAATAGGTGCCCAGCGTAAAGAAGGGCGCCACCGGGAAGACCAGGCTGGTGGCGGCGGTCAGCACCAGCAGCGAGGTGACCTCGTTGCGGGTGCGCCAGTGCCCCAGCCCCTCCACGTAGGCCTCGTCCTGATAGCCGGATGTGCGCACCAGCTTGTGGTGGGCCCAGTGGCTCTTCATGGAGCGGGGCACCGGGCTGTAGCGGGGCTGGCCGGGGCGGGGTGTGCCGTGGAGGATGTACTTGTGGGCGGCCCACTCAAAGCCGTTGGCAAAGACGAGGGCAATGGGAAATCCGATCATGGCGAGGGCTCCTGTTGTTGTTGTGGGTCCCGACCGGGTCTTCAGTCTCCCGGACCCGGAAGGGCCTGGGAGAGACGCGGACGGGCACCAGGCCACGGTGACAACACCAATATCCCCCATGGCCCGCCGGATCGTATTGACCAGACACGCCACGTTTTTGACCCATGGCGTCAATCGCCCCTGCAGGACTACCCCGGGTTGCCACCCGGTATCATGTGGCCTTGATCCGGAACCACAGGGCATACAGCGCCGGCACAAACAGCAGCGTAATCACCGTCCCCAGCGCCACACCGCCGATCAGCACATAGGCCAGTGGCCCCCAGAAGCTGTCCAGTGTCAGGGGGATAAAGGCCATGATGGCCGCCAGTGCCGTCAGCATCACCGGACGGGCACGCTGCACGGCCGCTTCCACCACCGCTTCACGGGGGGCCATGCCGTCCCTGAAGTTGTCGCTCACCTGCTGGGTCAGTATCAGTGTGTTGCGCATCAGTATCCCCGCCAGGCCGATCAGCCCCAGAAGCGCCACAAACCCGAAGGGCTGGTTGAACAGCAGCAGCGCCGCCACCGCACCGATCACCCCCAGCGGGGCCGTGGCCACCACCATGAAGGTGCCACTGAAGGTGCGCATCTGCAGCATGATGAAGATCAGCATCAGCGCCACCATCAACGGCTGCAGCTTCTGTATGGAGGCATCCGCCTTGCCGGACTGCTCCATGGCACCGCCGATATCAATGCGGGTGCCCTCGGGCAGCTGGCTGCGCAGAGTGGCCAGTGACTGCCACAGCTCATCGGTGACGGTGTTGGCCTGGGCCCCTTCGATGCTGGCATTCACGGCGATCATGGCCTGGCGGTTGTAACGGCGCAGCACCGGCTCCTCATAGTGGATTTCCATCTCCCCCAGGTTGGCCACGGGGATCTTGCGGCCCTGCTGGTTGCGCACCTCCATCACCGAGGTGTCCAGATCCGCCTGTGGCTGTGCCCGGGCCACCAGGTCCACGGTGCGGATGCCCTGCCGCAGACGGTCGATGGTCACACCATCCAGCTGGAACTGCAGCTGGTCCGCCACCTCCGCCGGGGTCAGTCCCATGCGGGCCAGTCGCTCCGGATCCATGTTCAGCCGCATCACCGGCACCCGCTCCCGGTGCTCCAGGTGGGACTCACGGGTATTGGGGTGTTCGTCCATGACATCCCGCACCTGGTTGGCGATCCCTCGCAGCTGGTCCTCGTCCTCACCCAGCACCCGGAACGAGATGGGCCAGACCACCGGCGGGCCGTACAGAAGGCGCCACACACGCACCCGCGCCTGTGGGAAGTCTCCCCGGTCCACCCGCTGCTGCAGTGCGGCCATCACCCGGTCGCGCACGTTCTTGCCTTCCGTCACCGCCACGATCTTGGCAAAGGCCGGGTCCGGCTGCTCCGGGTTGGCGGAGATAAAAAAGCGCGGCGCACCGGCGCCCACATAGGCGGAGACATTGCGCACACCGTCCTGCTCCGCCAGAAAGGCCTCGATCTCGCGGCTGGTCTGGCTGGTCACGGCGATGTCCGTGCCCTGTGGGTGATAGATACTCACCAGCACCTCCGGACGGTCCGAGGCGGGGAAGAACTGCTTCTGCACCGGCCCTGCCAGCCCGGCAATGGCCACCAGCAGCAGCACAAAGGTCACCGCCACAATGCTCTTGCGGTACACCACACAGCGGCTGACCACCGCCCTCAGGCGCTGGTAATGGCGGGACTGGTAAGGGTCCGTGGGGTGCTCCGGTGAGGCATGGCCCTTGGGCAGCAGGTAGACCCCCATCAGCGGCGTGAACACCACCGCCACCAGCCAGGAGGCCAGCAGAGCGATGCCCAGCACCCAGAAGATATTGCCCGCGTATTCCCCCACACCGGACTGGGCAAAACCAATGGGCACAAAGCCCGCGATGGTCACCAGAGTGCCGAACAGCATGGGGGCGGCGGTCACCCGCCAGGCGTGGGAGGCGGCCTGGATGCGCTCCCAGCCTTCCTCCATTTTCACGATCATCATCTCGATGGCGATAATGGCATCGTCTACCAGCAACCCCAGGGCAATGATCAGGGCCCCCAGTGTGATCCGGTCCAGGCTGATGCCCATGGCCGTCATCACCATAAAGGTGATGGCCAGAGTGATGGGAATGGCGATCCCCACAATCAGCCCCGCCTGCAGCCCCAGTGCCAGTATGCTCACACCCACCACCACCAGCAGCGCCACCAGGAACTTCACCTGGAAGAGGTTCACCGCCGAGGCAATGGCCTCGGACTGGTCCGTAAGCACCGTCAGGTCAATACCCAGTGGCAGTCGCGACTTCTCCAGGTCCACAAACGCCGCCAGCCGCGCCCCCAGGTCCAGCCCGTTCTCGCCACGGCTCATCACCACACCCAGCAGCAGGGCATCCTCCTGCTGGGCCCGCACCAGATAGGCGGGCGGGTCCTGATAACCGGCACGCACTTCAGCGATTTCCCCCAGCCGGAACACCCGCTCACCCACACGCAGCGGCAGGGCGCGCAGCTCATCCAGCTCCGAGAGATCCGTATCCACCCGCAGGTTGATGCGCGGCCCGGCGGTCTCCAGCTGCCCCGCCGGCCCCAGGCGGTTGTGCTGCTGCAGGGCCTGGAAAATCTCCGGCCCGCTGATGCCCAGGTTGGCCAGCTTGCCGCTGTCAAACTCCAGGAACACCCGCTCAGGCCGCTCCCCCAGGATCAGGGCCTTCTGCACCCCCTTCACCCGCTGCAACCGGTCCCGCACCGACTCCGCCTCACGGGTGAGATCCCGCATGGGCAGGTCCGGTGCCGTGAGGGCAATCAGGCTGAAATACACGTCCGAGAAATCGTCATTCACAATGGGGCCGATCACCCCGGCGGGCAGCCGGGGCCGCTCGTCGTCCATGCGCTTGCGCACATCATCAAACAGCGCCGGCAGCCGTTCGCTGGGGGTAAAATCCTGGAACACCACCACCATGTTCGCCTCGCCCGGGCGGATGGTGGTGTCGATATTGTCCAGGTTGGCCACCTGCTGGATCTGCTTTTCCAGCCGGTTCACCACCTGGTCCTGCAGCTCGGTAGGCGTGGCCCCGGGCCACTGCACCGACACCACCATCACCCGCACCGTAAAGGCCGGGTCCTCGGCACGGCCCATGCTGGCAAAGGAGTAGATGCCCCCCACCAGGCAAAGAATCAGGAAAAACAGGGTCACGGAGCGTTCCCGCACCGCCAGTGCGGAAAAGTTGGGAAAGGCCATCAGTCACGCACCCTCACCGCCATTTCCGGGCGCAGCAGGTGGGTGCCAATGGCCACCACCGCATCCCCCGGCGCCAGATCCCCCCGGATACGGGCAAAGGCGTTGTCCACAGAGACCACCGTCACCGGCAGGGGCTGTGTCCGCCCCTCCACCACCTGCCACACCAGTGGCCCGTCCCCCCGCTCATCCAGCGCCCCCAGGGGCACCTTCAGCAGAGGCCCGTCACCGGCCTGGGCCAGTGAAAACGCCGTGCGCACAATGCCGCCCAACACCAGTGACTCCTCAGCCCCCTCAATGCGGTAACGGACACGGCGGGTCCGGCTCTGGGCATCCACCGCCGCACTGGCCTCACGCAGGCTCAGGGCCAGTGGCTCATCCCCGCCGGCGTAGAGGCGCCCCGTCTCCGGTGGCGTCACAGCCCCCGGGAAAAACACCTCCACCTCCTGACGGGCCTCGTGGGCCAGTCGGGCCACCGGCTCACCGGCACTCACCACCTGCCCGGGCTCACCGGTGACACTCAGCAACACCCCATCCGACGGCGCCGACAGCTGACCGTAACCCAGGGAGTTCTCCGCCAGAGTCAACCGCGCCTGCGCCGCCTCCAGCCGGGAGCGGGCCTCCTGCTCCTGGAGAATCGAGCGGTCCAGCGCCTGACGGCTCAGATGCTGGTCCTCAAACAGGCGCCGGTCCCGCTCCAGGTTGGACTCCGCCAGAGACAGCGCCGCCTGGGCCGCCGCCTCATCCGCCAGGGCCGCATTCAGGTTTTCCTGCAGATCCCGGTTGTTCAGAGACAGCAGCGGCTGCCCCTCGCGCACCGTCTCACCCGCATCCACCAACCGCTCCACAATCTGCCCGCCCACCTGAAACGCCAGGGGCGACTCACGCCGCGCCCGTACCTCACCGGACAACGTCAACACCGAAGCCCCATCCGCCTGCACCGCCGTCATGCGCACAAAAGGCGCCGACTCGGCAGCCGCCACTTCAGAGGACGGACCGCCGTCATCACCACAGCCCGTCAGCAGCAGAGGGGCCATTAGCAGTGCAAGGAAACGTTTGGGCATGGGGGCTACTCATTTCAGGCGGTGGATCAGCCGGTTTCAGCACGGGACAGGGCGCGAAACCGGATTTAGTTTGGAGTGCTAACCTTCTGTAATTACAGAGTGTTAAGTGTTCAGATGATAGTGGAAAAGGCGCCTCAGTACTAGCGATATGGGCACGCAGAGGCCCGGTAATCAACGAAAAACCACCCCTCAGAGGCACCTGAGATCGACAGCGAAAACCAGCCATTGCGTGCCTTACAGGGTAAGCAAGCATTGTATCTATTAGCCTGCGAATTAAAAGGTGGCATGTCAGTGAGATTTTGCTAGTTTCTTAAGGAGCGCCTTACAGCCCCACAGGCCGGAACAGGAAGAATCCGGACCCACACAGCCGACACGGAGCGTCACCACCGGAGCCGTTCTTCGTCATGGTTGACGTTTACACTCAGCACGCCAGGCGCTTCTTTGATCAGTATCAGACGCTGGGATTTGAGGATGTTCACGCAGAATGGCTGCAGCACCTTCCCGATCATCCCGGTTTTATACTGGATGTGGGGGCGGGTAGTGGGCGTGATGCTGCGGCCATGGCATCCAGAGGCTGGGACGTGCTCGCCGTGGAACCTGCCAAGGGGTTGCGGGAATTAGGGGAGCAGGCAACCCAGGGCACACGTGTTCAGTGGCTGGATGACCAACTGCCGGAACTGGACAAAGTCCGCAGCCAGGCAACCCGGTTTAACCTGATTTTGGTTTCCGCCGTTTGGATGCACCTTCCTCCCAGCGACCGTGAAAAAGCCTTCCGCACTTTGACTGAACTACTGACGCCCGGCGGAATCCTGGTGGTGACTTTGCGCCATGGCCCTGATGACGGTGAACGCATCTTTTATGAGGTGGATCGGCAGGAGTTGGAAGCCTGGGCGCGAAGCCACGCTTTAGTCGGCCTGGAAGCAGGGAGGGATGAGGACAAGCTAGGGCGTAGTGATGTGTGGTGGGAAACGGTGGTGTTTCAGTTGAAAGAAAAAAGGGCTTAGGAAGTTTTTTGTCGTTAAGTGAAACCTGTGCCCATAAAGTTAAACCATGAGATTAATTCCAATCTTGGTTCCCTCAGCCAGCAGTCCTTCTACTAACTGCTAAGCTTGCTACTCAACTCATTTTCTGGTGTATCGGATGAGCTTACTGAATTACGAGAAACGATTCTCCCGTCTCAGAGTGAACAACGCTGCAGGCCAGAAAAGTCCCCACAAAGTAGCCATGCTGTTAGCGGTTATAGATTTGATAGAGTCCGGCCATATTCCCGACAATCGACTCTATTTTAATGAAGCCTTAAGGGCGCAGTTCACCCAGCGTTTTAACTCATTGGCCGTGTCCGGGGATCGAAATAACCCACACCTTCCTTTTTTCCACCTTCGCAGCGAAGGATTTTGGCACCACAAAATAAAACCAGGAAAACAGGCGGCTTATAATGCGCTGGATAGAGCCACCAGTGCCGGTGTAATCGACCAGCACATTGCCTACGCTTACCTGGACGACGAGTTATTCGAGCTTCTTAGCAATCAGATAGTCCGAGAGCTATTGCGTTCAGCTCTGATGAACAACCTCACGGAACAACACATTCAAGACATCCTGCAATCTGGCCAAGGCTGGGACTGGTTGGAGTGTGAGTTCATCGTTCACGACTACCTGGATATGCTAAACAAGCAATTGCGGGGTGAACGATATAGCAAAGCCGAACATCGCAGAGCGCTGCAGCCTCGCCTGAACAATCGTAGTGAAGGCTCCATTGAGTATAAACACCAAAACATCAGCGCTGTTTTGCTGGAGCTGGGAATGGCATACATCCCAGGCTATAAGCCGGCTTTCAATTACCAGCAGCAATTGAAGCAAGTGGTGTTGTCTCATATTGCGGCTCACCCAACAGACTGGGATTATCTCGCAGAGAGTGGGGAGAAGGAGGTAGAGCCGGCCGAAAAGGGCAACATCAATTGGGCTGATGTCTTGGACACTGAACTGCCTGAGCGCATACCCTCTATCCCTAAGCCCCCGCGCCAATACCTTGGCCGAATTCTCAACTTTAGTGAGCGAGAGCGCCGTAACCGCCAGCTGGGCGAGTCCGGTGAGTCCTTCGTGATCGAATTTGAGCGCTACCGACTTGCTAATTCTGGACGGAAGGATCTGGCCAACGAAGTTGAGTGGCGCAGCAAAACCCAGGGAGATGGGCTGGGTTACGATATTCGCTCTTTTGACCCCAGCCAGGATACGGAACTCTTTTTGGAGGTCAAAACGACTAACTCCGGAAAATATCAGCCCTTCTTCCTGAGCGAAAACGAACGGGCATTTTCCAATGATTTTGCCGAAGACTATCGACTGTATCGCGTTTACGAACTGATGAGCCACCCCAGGCTCTTCATTTTGCCAGGGGCCGTTGAGCAGCATGTGCAGTTAATGGCTCAACAGTATCAGGCGAGTTTTAGAGGTGGATGAGTATCAAAGACTTGACTCACCTTGCAAAAGCCAAGCAATAATTTTTTGGATGCTCTATGGATAAAGCCATCAACCGCTTACGCCAGTTTCGCGATGACAGAGAGTGGAAAAAATTCCACAACCCGAAGGACCTGGCTCTGGCATTGAGCATCGAGTCTGGCGAGTTGCTGGAAGCCTTCCTGTGGAAATCGCCGGAGGAGGCGGACAGCGAGAGCGTGAAAGAAGAGCTGGCTGATGTGCTCATCTACGCACTGCTGCTGGCCGATTCCTATGGCCTGGATGTTGAACGGGTCATTATGGAAAAAATCAGCAAGAACGAGGAAAAGTACCCGGTCGATAAGGCCAAAGGAACTGCCAAAAAGTACACGGAATTATGACGGACCCCAAGCTTGTTGAGGTCAGCCGGCATCCCTTTTCAAGAGATGCGTTGGCCGATATTCAGAACAATGCTTACGCTGGCAACAACTGGCCGCTTGTGTATATTCTGAGTGACGGTCGCCAGAACCAGGCCTATGTGGGTGAAACGACGGATGCGGTTACCCGCCTGAATACGCATCTTCAGCACGCTGAAAAGCGTTTGTTGAAGACTGTGCACCTCATCATCAGCGAACGCTTCAACAAGTCGGCCACCCTGGATATCGAATCCGGACTCATCAAGTACATGGCGGCCGACGGGAAGTTCCGTCTGCTGAATGGCAACCTGGGACTGGTGGACCACAACTATTACCAGAGGGACGAGCTGTATACCCGCGTTTTCCGAGAGGCGTGGGATGGCCTGAGGGCGGAAGGTGTTGCCAGGCATTCGCTGGAATCCATCGACAACTCGGATGTTTTCAAATACTCGCCCTATAAGTCGCTCTCCCGCGATCAGCGTCAGGGATTGCTTGGCATCCTTTACGCATTGCTTGATGACAGCGTCGAGAACCTGGTGGTTGAAGGTGGAGCTGGAACCGGCAAGTCCGTTCTGGCCATCTTTCTCTTCAAGCTGCTGAATTCGGATGAGAGTGAACTGAACCTTAAGTCTTTTTCTGAGGAGGAAGAGGAGCTTCGCGGGTTGCTCGGTCAGCTCCGGGAACGCTATCCGAATCCCAGAATGGCGCTTGTCGTCCCCATGAAGTCCTTCAGGAACACGCTGAAAAAGGCATTCCGTACTGTCTCAGGCCTGAAGTCGAGCATGGTGATCGGGCCGTCGGAACTGGCGAAGCGTGAGTATGACTTCGTTCTGGTGGATGAATCTCACCGTCTGAGAAAGCGGGTCAATCTTGGGTCGTACTTCGGTGTTTTTGACAAGGTGTGTGCGGCCCTCGGTTTTGATAAGCACAACTGCAGTGAGCTTGACTGGGTTTGCAAGCAGTCTGACAAGGCGGTTTTCTTTTATGACGTAAACCAGTCGGTAAAGCCATCTGACGCCAATGATTCTGACTTCGCTCGCCTGAAAGGGGCGAGTTCCACTCAGGTACAGACCCTGTCCTCGCAATTCCGTGTTCGGGCTGGCCAGCCTTACGTGCGATTTGTAGACGACCTTCTGAATGGGCGTCTGCAGGCTGGCAAAAAATTCCGGCCAGGCAATTACGAGTTTGAGGTGTGCGATTCGATTGAAGAGATGATCCGAACGGTGAAGGAGAAAGATCAACAGTCCGGGCTGTCCAGGCTGATCGCCGGCTACTCTTGGCCGTGGATTTCCAAAGCGGATCCCGGTCTGTATGACATCGAAATTGATGGCGTTCGTTTGCGGTGGAACCGGACCAGTTCCGACTGGATTAATACCCCCGGGGCCGAGGAAGAGGTGGGTTGCATTCATACCACCCAGGGGTATGACCTGAATTATGCGGGCATCATCTTTGGGAATGAAATTCGGTACGACAGGGCGAGCGGCCGGATTCTTATCGATAAGGAAAACTACTTCGACAGAAACGGAAAACAGGGTGTTAAGGACTCAGGAGAACTGGAGCAATACATCCTGAACATCTACAAAACAATCATGCTCCGAGGGATTCGCGGCACTTTCGTCTACGCCTGTGACGAGGCACTCCGGGAATATCTGAAGCAGCACATTCCGGTTCATGCTCAACAGGTGGAAGCTCCGGTGAACGCCGTACAGGATGTGAAGCTGGAGCCCTACGTTAACGCTGTCCCCTTTTACGACCTGGAGGCAGCGGCAGGAGATTTCAGCGAGCTTCAGTCCCTGTCTGATGAGGACAAGACATGGATTGTTGTTCCTGACCAGGTTCGGGTGAATAAAAACCTGTTTGCCTGTCGGGTCGTCGGTGAGTCCATGAACCGGATCATTCCCAATGGTGCCACCTGCCTCTTCAGGGAAGCCCCCGGAGGAAGTCGCAATGGCAAGATTGTGCTGGTGGAATGCTCCGACGTTGCCGATGTGGGCGACGGCTCGCGCTATACGGTCAAGGATTATGAAAGCACCAAGGTCCAGCATGAGGACGGGTGGTACCACCAGGTAATCCGGCTGAGTCCTCGCTCTTACGATGAATCGTTCGAAATCCTGGAGCTTACAGAGGATCAGGCATTGCACTACCGCGTTATTGGGGAGTTTGTTCAGGTGCTTGGGTAGGGTTCTGAATGGTGCAGGTCAAAAAGACACCAACAGGTTCATGCTTTATTGCATTCCAGCGCGACAATTATCTTGGCAGGCTGATCACTATGTGAATTCACTAAAGAGGGTTTACAACAAACTGCTTCACAGGAAGTCAGAGTACTCCCGAAGCCTTGCAACGGTCTGAGGCAGCTGTTGCTTCTGCAGGGTCACCAGAAAGGTGTCGACACCCATTCTGGGTTTTTTAAGGGCTGCCCGTTGCTCATGAATCGCGCGGCAACAAAGGGTCGGGGCCATGTCGATCTGGTAAAGAATAAAGTCATCTGGGTGAATCACGTCGATGTCGTATGGGCGGACTGATTTTTCAGGAAAATCTTTCAGGTTTAAGGTGACGATGGCGTTGGCATTGCACCGAATAGCCGCCGCCAATACATGACGGTCATTTGGGTCAGGCAGGCTGAGACTTTCAATCAGTGGTTCGTAGCCGTACACCTTGGCATCACGAACATGCAGGTCCATGAGGTGCCTGGCTCGCTCCAATGTCTCTCTAGGATGTTTCCCAGTACGCAAGAGCGCATTGATCCACTCCTCGTGGATCTGATCGGTCCAATGAGCCTTGAACAGATCCGTCAGAGCCAGGCGCATGAGGGTATCCCGCAAGGGGGCCGGATACAGAACGCAGGCGTCATAGACAACGGTGAACTTGCTCATCGGCTGTCAGTACCCCATGTCCTCTTGTTGTGACAGTTCGGCCAATTCGTCCAACGCCTTACGCCGCCGATGGTCTGTCTTCTCCTTGTAATTCAGCACGTCCTGCAGCCGGACTCGCCTGTGAGCACCGACCTTGCGGAAGGGGATCTCCCCCTCTTCTAACAACCTAACCAGAAACGGACGGCTGACATTCAGGAGGTTGGCTGCATCTTGCGTGCTGACCTCCTGGTGATAGGGAATCAGGCTAATGGCATTGCCCTGGGAAATTTCAGAGAGAACATCCAGCAGGATCTGCAGTACATGCCCCGGCAACAGCAGTTCGTCAGACTCACCGTTGCTGCCGCGCAGGGAGAGCTTTACCCGCTCTACATCGGCGTATTTGGACAGGGTGCGGCTGGAGAGTTTGGCTTGCTCAACATCCGCCGGAGTCGGTAAATGGACAATTTTCTGAGCAGACATCGAATGCCTCCTGGTGCTCAATCTGTGGCAGGTCTTGATATTTATTGTGCGCCATAAACAAAATAAACGAAACAAGTGAAATATACGAAATGGTTCTAAGTGGCTCACGTTTTGGCTTCATTGACGCATAAATAAGCTAAGTGAGAAGGCTCCATAACAGCGCATTCAGCGCAGAATGCTGAGGGTGAGGGCATAAGCCAGTTGCAGTCCAAAACTGCATCACACTCCCGATGGCCTCCAATGGCATCAACTTGTCATAAAAGGGCGTCAAAGTGGCTTTTGTGGCCGAGGTGACCGGTTTCACCCCTGATGTGATTCAGCGGCTTCAGGCGGAAGTGCAGAAATCCTCCCGTTAAAGCTGATTTTCCCACCACCAATACAGCACAACGGACTGAAAGGTTTGGGGTAGGCACCATCAGCCAAAATACCCTTCATTGCCTGGACCATAAGCGCTATTTTGATATCCAGTCTAAGTTAAAAGGACGTTTTTGGAGGGATAACAAAATGATGGAACTGCCAGTCGATATTCTGCTGCACACTTTCGCGGCCACAGCCGCTTTGCTAATCGGTGTTTCGCTGCTCGTGATGACCAAGGGCACGCAAAAACACCGATGGCTCGGCCGTGTCTGGGCCTGTTTGATGCTGATCGTGATCGCTTCCTCGTTCAGCATACGCGACCTGGGCGGGCTGCCCGGTGGCTTCAGCGTGATTCATCTGCTGTCGGTGTTTACGCTGTTTACCCTGGCCATGGCCATTGTGCATATCCGCAAGGGCCGGGTGCGCAAGCATATGTATTACATGGTCGGCACCTTTCTCGGGCTGGTGGGTGCGGGCGCCGGCGCGCTGGCGCCCGGGCGGACCCTGAGTCAGTTGCTGGGTTATGGTTGACATAAGGCACATTAAAAATAAAACTGTCAACCCTCAGCCTGACCCAAAAGGAATACAGCCATGCTGCATGATCGTCTGCGTCGTGCGCGTGTTCTTAAAAATCAGTCCCTGCAACAACTGGCCGATCAGCTGGGGGACATTTCCAAACAGGCTCTGTCGAAATTTGAGCAGGGCAGGGATGCGCCCAGTTCCACCCGTTTAATCCAGCTTGCGGACGCGCTGGGGGTGAACCCTGAGTACTTCTTCCGCTCCGATTCCGTGGAGCTTGGGGAGGTGGACTTCCGTAAGCACTCCGCCTTTGGCAAGAAGCAACAGGCGGCGGTAAAGGAGCAGGTACGGGAGCACCTGGAGCGGTATCTCGCGGCGGAACGCCTGTTTGACACTGGGGACGCTACCGCTGGATTTGCCCGTTGGCGGGCGTGTTTCCCCGTGTCTTGTGTCGGGGATACCGAAAAGGCGGCGGAATACGTTCGTGAAAACTGGCACCTTGGCACCAACCCCATCGCCAACCTGACTGAAACCCTGGAAGAGCACGACATCAAGGTGGTGGGCCTTAAAGCCCATGAGAGATTTGATGGACTGTGCGCCGTCGTGAACGATGGCACCGATGCCGTGATCGTGAGCAATATCGAACGGCCGGGTGAGCGACAGCGGTTCAACCTGGCTCATGAGCTGGGGCACCTGGTGATGGACATCCCGGATGCGGTGCATGGCACTCGCGACGAGGAATACTGGTGCCACCGGTTTGCCGGTGCCTTTCTGTTTCCCGCCAGTCAGGTTCGGGAAACCTTTGGCATCAGTCGCAGGCGTGTGCTGTTTGAGGAGTTTCTGCTGGCCAAGGAGGAGTGGGGTGTCTCCATTCAGGCGTTGTTGCGTCGGCTTTACGATTTGGGGGTCGTCCAGCAGGGTTTCTATCAGACCACTTTCCGTTTCTGGTCTGCACAGGGCTATCGCAAGCAGGAGCCGCAACCGCTGGCCCCGGAGAAGTCATACCGCTTGCGCCAGCTTGTTTACAGAGCCCTGGCAGAAGGACTGGTCACCCCATCCCGGGCCGCTGAATTGCTCGGCGTCGGTCTTGGTGAGATCGAGGATGTGATGGCAAATGGACAAGCAGGTGACGACGCCGATGCCCACCAGGATTCTCGTCTCTGACACGAATATCTGGATCGACCTCCACCGAAGCGGGCTGCTGGAGACGGTTTTCAGGCTGCCTTGCCTGTTGATGGTATTGAGGGCAGTAAATCCTAATAACGACGACCTGTTCTGGTCGGGGTCAGACTGCTTCTTGATAGACTTTTCTCCATGGCCGGAATGGTACCGGAAACCGGAATGACAGTGGCAGAGCCACCGCACACTGCCAGCAATGGAGGCACGCTGATGATCACCGAAGAAGAGCTTGAGGAGAAAGGCGCAGAAGCCGGTCGGGCAAGTGCCTATAAGAGGGTCGTCTCGAATCTTTTTCAGGCGGGATGTGACTTGGCATTGGTGGCCAGGGTGACGGAGTTGCCGCTGGAGGAGGTGAAGCGGATCAAAGCTGAGTTGAAGAAATCGACTCTATGAATAGCTGACCGTTATTCCCAGGGGCGGGACATTAATCATCCAGTCCAGGGAGGATATGACCATGACCATCTCAGAGCACCTGGAGTCATCAGGCTACCCAAGAGCCTATGCCCGGGCTTTTGCAGACGCTTTTGCCAGCACTTCAGGCCTGGTGGTGGCCAATCTCATGAAAGAAGGGTTTGATGTGCCGTTTGTGCTTAAGGTGGTTGGCTTCAACCCTGACGATTTCTGTGTCGGCTTGTGAAAAAATTGAGCAGACGTGAAATCACTTTTTAATAAAACCTGCAGCTCTTAACCTTTTTATAGCTTCGATATCACGTTTCATTTCATCACTATCAAGAAGCGAGCGGACATCCCTGACCCGCACAGAGGGCCCAGTCCAGGTCACGTTGCTATCTTCAGTCATCGGTTTGCTGCTTTCTTTAGCAGCATGATTCGAAAATATGCCAGGCCAGCGCCAACCCATACCAAACCTCTCACTGAGGGCGTTTTCAGAAACTGAGATGACTGAAGGGCATCCCACTGAGCAATTGAAGGGCTAAACCGACGTCTCAAATTCATTGTTCGGGTACTCTGCCTCGGTTCACCCTCAGCCCTTCAGTCGCGGATCAAACGAAAACGGCAGTAACACGGTATTCTCAATCACCCCCTGTGCCTCGGGGTGCTCCACATTCAGCACCAGGTTGCTCTCTCTGGGTACCACACTCGAGCAGACCTCCAGGGCGAGAGCGTCCCGGGCGTTCAGGAATGCGCGTCCTACCTCCTGGCAGTATTCGTAACCCTGCAGTGAGCGCCAGTCCTGCGGATAGGTCTCCAGGGTCTGGATCCGGTTGTCCGGGACTTCGAGTTCAAAGAGCACAAACTCCTGCAGCAGGGCGGTTTCGCCAAGGTGGACCAGCATCTCAAGCTGGGCCAGTGATTCTGAGCTGGACAGGTAGACTGCCGGCATGCCCTTTGGGTTCCAGCGGCCGCCGAAACGCTTTGCCCCGCCACCATCAAACGCCCTGTCAGCGTATTGTTCTCTGACGATGCGGTAGGCTTTCACATGAAGACGCCGTGTTGGACTCGCCCGACGATGTCGCGGAGTGTGGCGATGCCCGTTTCGGTGTCCATGACATCAATAGGCTTGAGGTTGTCCAGCGCGGGTAGAGGCCGCTGGAGCCAGCGCGATGCGGCCTCATCATCCCCCGCGGTGAGTTCCAGCACCTCCTGGTACAGGGAGAGTACGGAGTAGAGACGATCGGTTTCGTACTCATCCAGCTGGTCTTCCTGGCGGCGGCGATCCAGTGTGCGTCGCTTCATGCGCAACAGGCGGGAGAGGGTGTCCTGGTCAATGCCAAGTGTGTCCTGGATTCGGGTTGCCAGCGCAAAGCTGGATTTGCTGCGGACCACGCTGGGAATGTCCAGGCCCGCCTTGTGGCTGCGCCTGACCCTGGCATCGATTTTCTCCATGTCAGGGCGGAAAGGGGCGTGTTTAGGTGGCTGTTCGTCGATGTCAGTCATAAAACCTCCGCTCGCCATTATGGCGGACTGTAAAGTCATTATGGCAGGCGTCTTCTGGAATCCCAACTGTTGGCGTCCCCGCCCAACCCCTGCCCAATTTCCCAGGGTATTTTCAGGAACTGAGCTGATTGCAGGGTAGCTCACTGTGCCACTGGATAGCGTAATCGACTTCTCAAATTGATGGCCCGGGCTGTTTCTGACCCGGCTGCCAAAGGAACCGCCCGGAACCGACCATCGTTAGTTTTATACCGTCGGGTGGTAACGGGTCTTTGGTGTCGCCCCCCCGGAAAGCGGACTAATCTGCCTTTAATCATAACATTTGTCATGTTTCAGGCCGCGCTGGAAGCCATCTCTGGCGAAACAATAAAAACAATTCAGGGAGAATACCGTGGAAAATGACGTCAACATCCTGCTGGATGTGCTGTTGCCGTGGACGCTGCGTTTCATGATGTTCGGCATGGGGTTGCTGCTGACTGTGGGCGACTTTATCCGCCTCAAGGATTACCCCCGTGCGGTGGTGGCCGGGCTGGGTGGGCAGCTGGTTCTGTTGCCGCTGGTGGGGCTGGGTCTGGCGGTGGCATGGAACCTGTCTCCGGAGCTGGCCATCGGCATGATCATTCTGGCGGCCTGTCCCGGTGGCACCACCTCCAACCTGGTGTCCCACCTGGCCTGCGGTGATGTGCCCCTGTCCATTACCCTCACGGCGGTGAACAGTTTTATTGTGGTGCTCACCATTCCCCTCTATGCCGCCATGGCCATGAACTTCTTTATCGGCGAGGCGGCGGAGGTGGCCATGCCGGTCAGCGCCGTGGTCTGGTCGGTGTTCAACTACACCATCATTCCGGTGGCGCTGGGGATGATCGTGCATGCCATCTTCCCGGCCTTCACCCACCGGATTCGACGGCCCTTCGATATCACGGCGGCCTTTGCCTTTGTTTTTATTGTGTTGGCGATTGTCTGGGAGTCCCGTGAGCATCTGATGGTGTTTTTCCTGAAGGTGGGCACGGTGACGCTGGCGCTGAACCTGCTCATGACGGCGCTGGGTCTGGCCATCGGCGCCATCCTGTTTATCGGGGCGCGTCAGGTGCTGACACTGGGGATCGAGATCGGCATCCAGAACACCGTGCTGGGCATGGCGGTGGCCGGTACCGTGCTGAACGGGGTGCGCGGTCTGGATGGCAATATCATGCTGATGCCTTCTGCCATCTACGGGCTGATCATGTTCCTGCCGGCAGTGGGGATTATCCTCTATGGGCGCAAGAAGATCGGTGTCCCGGCCGGTACCGGCCAGGCGATAGCCACTCGTTAATAATCAGCTTATTGATTCTGGACTGGGTGTGCGTGTGCACGATCATTAACACGTTCAGCATCATTAACAGAAAAACCGCCACAGAGGACAGGTTACCGTTTTCTGCGTCCATCATGGTCCAGGCAATGATGGCGGAAATGGCCAGCAACCCCACGGAAGCCGGGATAAAAGCTTTCATGCGGCGGTTCAGCTTCTCAGCCTTTGTTGCGGTTTCTTTGTAGTCGTCCATTGGTGTTTTCTTAATGGTCACCCGGTTTAAGAAGAGCGCCGGATGCCCGGCGCTCACAGACTGCATGATGATTTACTGGGCCTGAGTTCCGATGTAATACATTGATGCAGCAATCGGAGCTCCGAACGCAGCGGTTACCGGACTGTAGACCGAAAGGGCTGCCACAGTTGCAGCGCCAGAGATCCACGGATTGTCGGTAAACCCACCGCTCACAGTCTCCACTTCACGCATATCCAGTTCACGCATTGTGTTCCTCCTTACAGTCATTCACTCGATTCATTTTCACTGTCGTGCTGCCCCCGCTTAAGAGGCAGCGTCATCAGGCTATGGCAGCCAATTACTGGTCCGCAATACGGGCCTGACTGATCCGGTGACTGGCATCACAAAACACGGACTGTGATTGAAATTTCAGTTGCCGGCAGGATTTTCCCTGGTGCAGGCTACGTCGGTGATGAAGGCCGCGGAGTGCTTGGAAGCGGTGCTTTTCAGGGAGGGGAGCAGAGTGACTGCCGGTGTGCTGGATGGAAACACGCTCAAAACATTATTGCTGACGGCCTTTTTCAGGCTGATGGCTGTTCTGGTGCTGACGGCTCTTCTGGGGCTGCCGATGAGGCTTGTGGCTTCCCCGACAACGCTGGGTCTTGTGTCTCTGTACCGGCTTGCACTGGAACATGACGCCAGTCTGGCGGCCGCACGCCATCGTCGGGATGCGGGGCTGGAGGCCAGGGCCCAGGGGCGTGCGGGTTTATTGCCGGAGTTTCGTCTTTCCGGGGAGTACGCCCGGGGGCGGGAGTGGGCCGGGCGACCCGGGCCCTCCGGGGAGGTGGTTCAGGCGCAACAGGGGTTCACCAACGCCCGTTACCAGGCTTCTCTCACGCAGCCCCTGTTCCGTCTGGATGCCTGGTATGGCTACCGGGAGGGACGTGCCGGGGCACGGGTGGCACAGCTTGAGTTCGAGCAGCGATTGCAGCGTTTCAACGGGGAGTTTCTGGAGGCGTATCTTGAGGCCATGGGGGCGCAGGTCACCGTTCGCACGCTGGATTCCCGGGTGGAGGCGGCCCTGGCTCAGGCGCATCAGGCAAGCGCCCGTCTGCAGGCGGGTCTGGCGTCCCGGCTGGATGTGTCCGAGGCCCGGGCGGAACTCAAGACCGCCGAGCTGGAACTGGTCCGGGCACGGTCAGCGGAGCATGCGGCCCTGCAGGCCCTGGCCGGTCTTACCGGTCATTTCCACCCGGGCGTGGCGGCACTGGCGGACCGCTTTGATCCCCGTCAGCACACCCATCCCCCACTGGACAGGTTGCTCGAGGCAGGCCGCTTGCGGAACAAGCGGGTCCGGCTGCTGGAGGCGGCGACCGAGCGTGCCCGTCTGCAGCGTAAAGCGGTGATGGCGGATTTTGCTCCGTCGCTGGATCTGACCCTGACGGCCAGTCACGAGCAGAATGCCCTGGAAGGAAACGCGGCCCGTGGTGGTCTGCGGGACAACCAGACAGAGTCGGTGGTGGTCGGGATTCAGTTTTCCATGCCGTTGTTTAGTGGCGGGCACAGTGTCTCGGCTTACCGGCAGGCGAGGGCGGAGCAGGAGGAGGCCCATGAGAAGCGCCGTGAGGCGTTGACCGACGCCCGGGAAACCATCCGGGTGAACGTACGGAATCTGCACAGTCTCCGGCAGGCGGTGTCTGCGGCAGAAGTGTCGGTAGCGACGGAAGAGGAACGGGTGTTGGCCACTGAGCAGGCGCTGGCTTCCGGTATTCGCGACACCGTGGATGTATTGCGGGCCCAGCGTTCTCTGTACGGGGCGCGTCGTGAGTATGAGCAGGCGCGCATTGATTACCTGGCGGTGCTTGGCCGGCTTCACCAGCAGACCGGCACCATGAACCGGGCCTTTCTGCAAAAGGTCAACGGCTGGCTGCAGGGGGAAGCATGACAGGGTCTCTGTTTCGCAGGGAAGCCCTCGCCCATCAACGGGAGCGACTCTGGGGCGACATTCTTCTCACCCAGCCCCTGTCTCTGAGAGTGCTGACCGGGGTGGTGGCAATAACCCTGATCGGTCTGGTGCTGTACCTGACGCTGGGCACCTATACCCGCAAGGAGACGGTACAGGGGTATCTCAGTCCTGCCGAAGGTCTGGTGGCGGTGCATGTGTCCCAGCCCGGGACCGTCACTCAGTTGGAGGTGAAGGCCGGTGACCGGGTGGCCAGAGGGACGGTTCTGGCCCGGGTCAGTACGGACCGGGTGCTGGAGAACGGCATCACGCTCAACACCCTGGTCCTGGAGCTTCTGGAACAACAGACGCAACAACTGGAGCAGAGGATTGAGCGTCAGACACAGCGGCGTGAGGCGCGGGAGCTCTACCTGAACGGGCGTATTGATGGCCACCTCCGCCAGATACGGCAACTGGAGGAACAGATCCGGCTCCAGAAAGAGCGTGCGGCCCTGGCGCAGCGCCGCTATCAGTCACTGGACAACCTTCACCGGGACGGTCTGATCTCCGAGGAGAAATACCAGGCCCGGTACCAGACATGGCTGGATGAGCAACAGCGGCAGAAACAACTGTTTCAGTCTCTGTCGGCGGAAGAGGGCGAGCTGCGTAATGCCCGCTTCGAGCTGGACTCCCTGGCCAGCGAAACGGAGGAAGCCATCGATGGGCTGGAGGCGGAAATCGCCCGCCTGGACGAGCGGCGTCTGCAGCATCGCGGCGAGCAGGCCTTTTCCATCAAGGCACCCCGTTCCGGGCGCATCACCAGCCTGCAGATCAAGCCCGGACAAAGGGCCTCCCCGGGGCGGCCACTGATGGCGATTCTGCCCGAGGGGAGTGCATTACAGGTACAACTGCTGGTGCCCAGCCGGGCGATCGGCTTTCTGGAGCGGGAGTTGCCGGTACGGGTACGCTACGACGCCTTTCCTTACGAACGTTTCGGAATCCACGAAAGCCGGGTGGTGGAGATAGCCCGGACGGTACTGGCACCGGACCAGGTCGATGCGCCCATACGGCCGAAGACACCGGTGTATCGGGTGAGTGCCCATCTGGAGGCACAGACTCTGACCGCCTATGGCCGGGATATGCCGCTCAATGCCGGCATGACTCTCCAGGCGGACATCCTGCTGGATGAAAGGCCGCTTTATCAGTGGCTGCTGAAACCCCTCTACAGTCTGAAGGGGACCCTGTAATGGACACACCTTTATCACTGCTTCAGTTTTCCGGTCGCAGGCAGGTGCCGGTGATCCAGCAGACGGCCATGGCCGAGTGCGGGCTGGCCTGTCTGGCCATGGTCGCCAGTTTCCATGGTTTTCAGACCGACCTGAACGCTCTGCGCCGTCGTTTCCCCGTGTCTCTGAAGGGCACTACCCTGAAGCAGCTGATGACGACGGCCGATCGTCTCAATCTTGGTGTGCGCCCCCTGAAAGTGGAAGTGGACTCTCTACGGGATCTGGCGACTCCGGCGATTCTGCACTGGGACATGAACCATTTTGTGGTCCTGGCCGGTCTGCGTGGCCGCAAGGTGATTATTCACGACCCGGCCCGTGGCGCCCGGGCTCTGGACAGGGAGGCGGTGTCACGGCACTTCACGGGTATCGCTCTGGAACTGACACCCGCCCCGGGGTTTGAAAAGAACGATGAACGCCGCTCCATGAAGCTGACCGACTTCTGGAGCCGGATTACCGGTTTGCGGGGGGCGCTTGTGCAGGTTCTGGTGCTTTCTTTTGCGCTGCAGCTGTTTGCTCTGGGTGGCCCCTTCTATATGCAACTGGTGGTGGATGAAGCCCTGGTCAGTGCGGATTCCGATCTTCTGTCGGTACTGGCTCTGGGGTTTCTGATGCTGGTGCTTATTGAGATTGCCACCCGGATGCTGCGCTCCTGGGTGGTGCTGATGTTCGCCAGCATGCTCAACATGCAGATGGCCAATAACCTCTTTCGCCACCTGGTGCGATTGCCTCTTGGATACTTTGAGAACCGCCATATTGGCGATGTGGTTTCCCGGTTCCAGTCTCTGCAGCAGGTTAAGGAGATGTTCGCCACCGGCTTTGTGGAGGCGGTGGTGGATGGCGTTATGTCACTGGTGCTGGTGATTCTTCTGTTTGTCTACAGTCCATTGCTGGCTTTGATGGTTCTGGGGTTTATCAGTTTATACCTGTTCCTGCGGCTGGCCCTGTTCCGGCCCTACCGGAACCTGACGGAAGAGAGCATTCTTGCGCAGGCCAGGGAGCAGTCCAACTTTATGGAGACGGTGCGTGGCGTTCAGTCGGTGAAACTGTTCGGCAAGGAAGTGGACCGTCAGAGCCTGTGGCAGAATCGCTACGCCGAACGCATCAACAAGGAGATTGGCCTTGGCAAGTTCGATATCGGTTTTACCACGGCCAACGGGCTGCTGTTCGGGCTTGAGAACATACTCGTTATCTACCTGGGTGCCGGTCTGGTGATGGAGGGCCAGGGGGCCTTTACCGTGGGTATGCTGTACGCCTTTGTCTCCTATAAGCGACAGTTCACCTCAAAGGCCGAGGTCCTGATCAACAAGGCCATTGAGCTGAAGATGCTTCGCCTTCATCTGGAGCGGATTGCGGATATCGCCAAGTCCCGTACTGAAAAGCATCTGGAGGCGGATGCGGGCGAGGAGCGAGAGTTGACCGGAGCTATCCGGCTCAGTGGCATTCGTTACCGGTACACGGAAGAGGACCCCTGGCTTTTCAGGGATCTGTCCATGGAGATCCCGGCCGGGCAGGTGGTGGCCATCCGGGGGCCTTCCGGCACGGGCAAGACCACGCTGCTCAAAATCATGCTCGGTCTGCTGGAACCAACGGCGGGAGAGATACAGGCCGGGCTTGGGATGCCAGGAGCTGGCAGGAAGGGGCAGACGCCGGAAGCTTACCTGGATATCCGGGTATTGGGGCTGCGGGCATTCCGGGAGCAGGTGTCGGCCGTGATGCAGGAAGACCAGCTACTCTCAGGCAGCATCTCCGAGAACATCGCGTTTTTTGATCCGGACCCGGACTACTCATGGATTCGCCAGTGCGCTGCGACGGCCTGTCTGCACGAGGATGTAGAGGCCATGCCCATGGGGTACAACAGCCTTGTGGGGGATATGGGCACGACGCTTTCCGGCGGCCAGAAGCAAAGGCTGATGATTGCCAGGGCCCTTTACCGGCGTCCCCGCATACTGTTTCTGGACGAAGCCACCAGTCACCTGGATGTGGCCACGGAGCGCCGGATCAATGACCATCTGGCAACGATGAACATGACCCGTGTGATGGTGGCTCATCGTCAGGCGACCCTGGAAATGGCTGACCGTGTGGTGACCCTCGCAGCCGGGCGGCTGAATGAAGGCCTCTGAAGGTAACGCCAGTACTGTGAGGCCGCCTGCTGTGAAGAAGAGGTAAGGGCACCGTCTTTCATCCAACCGGTAAAAGGAGCGAGCATGGAAAACATGGCAGGCCGGGATCACTGGATCGCTACCAAGAAACTGATAACGGGATTTACCCACCCTCGGCAACACCGGGATACCGTTTCCCCCTATGCGCACCTTCATGCACTGATTCCATTCAAACGATGTTCGGTCTGGGCCTGGAGGGCCTTGCGGGAGCCATTGATCTTTAACGGCGATCTCTACTACCGGGTGGTGATTCCTGAAGGCACGGCTGGGTTCCGGGTCCGTTCCACCCCGGATCCCGTTACTGGGGATCCGGCCACAGAGCGGCTTCTGGCGGATTACGAAGACTTTCTGGAAGAAAAAGTGGACAAGCAATCCGGTATGGCTGAATTCAAGGGGGTTATGCGCCGCAGGCTCATACAGGGCTTGTGCTATAAGCCGGAAGGGAACGGCGTCTTCTCGGCGCTTGTGATTCATTTGGAGCGGGATTGTCCGGTGGCGGAGCCGGAGCGGGTTCTGCTGTTTGAATGCAGCCTGCCCATGGTGAGCGTTCTTTTTGAGCAGCGGTTTTTGCGAGAGAATCAGGAAAAGGTCATCCACCGGATCCCGTCATTATCACCACGGCAAAGGACGATCCTGAAACTGCTGGCCGAAGGAAAAGACACGCAGCGCATGGCCCTGTCACTGTGCCTGTCCGAGCGTACAGTGAGCTGGCACCTGCAAAATATCTATCGCAAGCTGGGTGTGGGCAGCCGGAAAGAGGCCCTTGCTTACATCCGTAAAAGAAGCCTTGTTGCTTCAGGCTAACAGCCGACTGAATGACAGGCTGTTTATGACTGTCCTGCTTCATCAAACGACCACGATTTCAGCCGGCTCCCCCATCTCCCCATCCCGCAGTACAAATTCATAATGGGCGGTCTGCACCATGGACTGCACATGCATGGGCGTGAAAAGTCCCCAGCAGGTGGCGCCGGGGTAGCGGACTGACCGGTATTGAATCCCCCCCGGATCCATCCGCACGGAGACGGGCACCCAGTGTGCGGGAGGCGCTGTAGTCCTCCGGGTGATAGATGGGATGGCTGGCGGGCAGGGTGGTTGCGTCGTGGATAGTGCGCCCGTTAACAGCGCCACCAGAAAAACAGCCGGCGCATTTCGCGATTGTGATCCTGCCCGGTATTTTTATTGCCACTGGGACAAAGCCGGACTTTTTGGGATTATGGGGGTCTATCTCTGAAAGACGCTGACAGGGAGACAAACCATGGCGAAAGACCCGGAAAAACGCGAGCGGGCGCGTTTTGACTTCATGGTGGATCGGGATGGCGAGGCGGCGGCACGGGCCTTTGCCCAGCGCTGCCTCAATCAGTACGCCGCCGCCATCAGGGAGGCGGACGCGGGCGGTAACCAGTACGGTGACGTTTACCGTGCGGAGCTTCTGGCCTCCATCCGTTTCTACGAGCAACTGCTCCCTGAGCAGTAACCCCTGTCCATTCAGAGGCCTTGCCCATGAAGAATCTGCTGTCGTCACTCCCTGCCAGCCTGGATCAGGAAGTGTTCGAGTCGGTGCTGGAGGCCGACGGGGTGCGCATCGAGCGGATTCTCTCCCGGGGCCACGCCTCCCCGGAGACGGGCTGGTACGACCAGTCGGAGAACGAATGGGTGCTGGTGCTGGAGGGGGCCGGCACGCTGTTGTTCGAGGATGGTCGTGAGGTGCCACTGCAGCGGGGGGAGCACTGCCGTATTCCGGCCCATGCCCGCCACCGGGTGATCTGGACGGATCCGGAGCGGGTGACGGTGTGGCTGGCGGTGTTTTACCCCGGCGGTTTTTAATGTTGTATTCATGTTTCTCTCAGGAACGGTTCATGGCAGGGCCCTAATATGATCATCAGGATATTCCAGCGGAGAGAAACCATGAAAAAAACCACCTTCAGTGGGATGACAGCGTCACTGGCTCTGGCGGTAGCGGCGGGCTCTGCCATGGCCGATACGGCCAGAATGGACGTTCTGGAAGCGCAGCGGGCGAAGCTGGCGGAGAACACGGCCAACCAGGGCTTCGGGCCCCAGTCTCCCCGTGATCTGGAGCAGCGCGAGGGGGTGAACCTGCGCAAGTTCGCCAAGGCACCGCCTCATACGGAGATGAATCTCTGCAACATTCACTTTCACAAGAATGCCGAGCATCGCGGTGGTGAGTACACGACGTTTGCCGGTCCTGGCAATGGCAAGGGCTACAACACCGGCTACCGCTACAGCGGCAAGCTGAGCAAGGCCCAGCTGCAGCCGGTCAGCGGCGAGATCTGCCCCTCCGAGTACGGCAGCCTGCAGCCTGGGGATACCATTGAGTCCCATTACGTGTTTACTTCCGCACTGGTCACACCGGGCCCGACACTGGGTGCCTGCCTGAGCGAGTCCACCATGAACCCCCAGTTGCGGGTGGAGGGTCAGGTGTTTGTGCTGGCCAATGACGACTCGGCAATGGATTTCCGTGAGCTGTCCGCCTTTGCTGAGGTTAATGGTTACCATCAGCCTCTGAACCTGCCACAGAACACCGGCAAGCCCATTGAATACCTCGGCTCCACCACCGGCCCGGGTTACAACGAGAAAGGTTCGCCGCTGCAGGTGAGCTGGAGCATGCGCCCCAAGGTGGCCATCGTGGACATTGAAACCGTGGGCCAGTGGTGCCAGGACAATGCCTTTGACGAGAAAGCCGCCCACGGCGTGCGCAACCTGGTGGTGTCACCGGATCTGTTGTCCCCCATGGATTAAGGGATCTTCGCCCTGAGCCGGTAGCCGGTGCCACGCAGTGTCTCGATGTACAGATGGCTGTGGGCGCCGGCCAGTCTGGCGCGCAGTCGGCTGATGTAGACATCCACGATGTTGGTGAGAGGGTCGGCGCTGTTCTGCCATACCCGGGAGAGTATCCGCTCCCGGGACAGTACTTTGTCGTGTTGCTCCACCAGGTGTGTCAGCAGTTCCAGCTCCAGACGGGTCAGCGTCAGTTCCTGCCCGTTCACCAGAGCGATCTGCTGGTCCCGGTCGATGGTCAGGTCCCCCAGTGTCAGCTGTGGTTGGCGGGGGGCCTCGGCAGTGGGGTAGCGACGCGCCAGTGCCGCCACCCGTGCCAGCAGCTCGTCAAAATCAAACGGCTTGGACAGGTAATCATCGGCCCCCAGCCGCAGCCCCTTCACCCGCTCTTCCACCTCACTCAGTGCGGACAGCAGCAGTACCGGAATCTGGGGCAGCTGCTGCTTCAGTGTGGGCAGCAGGGCCAGGCTGTCCTCGTCTCCGAACAGCCGGTCCAGCACAATCACGGCGGGCTGGGTCTGCCGTGCCAGTGGCAGCACCTCGTGCAGTGCCTCCACGCAGTGGCAGCTGTAGCCTTCCGCGCGCAGGCCCTTTTCCAGGAAGTTCAGCACCGGACGTTCGTCGTCGGCCAGTAGTACCCGCACGGTCATGTCCTTGTCCCGATAGGCAGTGTGAGGGTGAAGCGGGTGTCCCGGTCCACTTGGGAGTCCACTTCGATGGTGCCTCCGTGGGCCTCGATAATGGTTTTGGCGATGGCCAGTCCCAGCCCGGCGCCACGGCCGCTGCGGCGCAGTCGCACAAAGCGCTCGAAAATCCGGGGTATGTCCTGTGGCAGTATGCCGGCCCCCTGGTTGGTGACGCGGATCCAGCCGTGACGGCCGTCCTGGCCGGCGCTGATGACGATGGGGCTGCCGGGGGTCGAGTACTGCCGGGCGTTGTCGATGACAATGCCCAGCACCTGGGCCAGTCGCTGGTCGTCAAACGCCAGGGTCACGCCGTCCAGGTCCTGTTCGAGTCGCCACTCACGTTGTGGGTCCAGTTTCTTCCAGCGCCGGAACTGAATGGCAAGCCAGTCGGCCATGGTGTGCTTCTGTATGTCGAGCCGGAGTGAGTCGCTGTCGGTGCGCGCCAGCAGCAGCAGGTCGTCCACCAGCTGGCTCAGCTGCAGTGATTGCTGCAGCACGGTGTCCAGTGTCTCCCGGTAGTTGGCGGTGGAGACATCCTGCTGTCGCAGCAGGACCTGTGTCTCACCCCGGATGATGGTCAGTGGTGTGCGCAGCTCGTGGCTGACATCCGCCAGAAACTGCCGGCGCTGCTGGTCCAGTGTGGTGAGCCTCTGGTTGGCGGCCACCAGTTCCCGGGTACGCTGGTCCACTTCGGTGGCCAGTTGCTGCTGCAACCGGTTGGCCTGTTGTTCGTGCCCGGCGAGTCGTTCTCCCAGTATGTTGAAGGCGTCGGCGACGGTGGCAAACTCCTTGTCCAGCGGCGTGTCGAAGCGCACCTGATAGTGGCCGCGGGCGATGGCATCGGCCGCCCGCCGGATGCTCTCCAGTGGCCGGTAAAGCTGGGCAAAGAGCCACGAGCAGCCCCAGATCACCAGTGGCAGGGACACCAGGGCAAAGAGCCCGCTGAACCAGACCATGGCCGAGTTCAGTGTGCTGATGCGGGCATTCAGTGCCGTGACCACCCGGGTCTGACGGGCAGTGGCGGTGTTGATGGCCTCGCGGAACTGGTTGTCGATGGTGTCCTCCAGAAGGGTCCTGACGCGCTCCTGGCTGGCCAGTGGCGTGTTGCCGCCATTGCCGGCAATCTGCCGGAACTCGCGGATGATGGTGTCGATCACCATTGCCAGGTCGTCGGTGTCCTCAATGCTGCCCTCGGTCGCGGACTTGCCCAGTGACTCCCTCTGCGCCTGCTCCAGCCGGCGGATGCGCTGCAGTGAGGCCTCGATCTGGGTCTGCTTGTTGCGCACGGCCGCCTGGTTGGCACTCTCGCCGAAGATCAGCTCATCCGTCAGCTGTTTGAACAGCCGGTAGGAGATGCTCGACAGCTGCTGATGCTCCATCAGCAGGTTCTGGGCCACGGCGCTCTGCTCCAGGTTGGCCCGGGTGATCAGGGCGGAGGTGGCGGCCAGTGCCAGCGCCAGCAGCATCACGGCGGACACCATGGCACCAAACAGATAGAGCTTTTTACGATACATGGGCAATCATCCTGTGGGTTCCGGCAGATACGAGCTGGAACGGGTTTGGATGACTGTGTCCTGTGGGCCACAAGGGGAGTGTCGACTCACTCCACGCCGCTGCTGTTGAGCTTCTGCAGTGAACCGGCCAGGTCGTTGATGGCGTTGTTGGTCTCCCCCACCAGTGCGCTGATGCTGTCGGCGGACTCGGAGGACTTCTGGGCCAGCTGGCGCACCTCGTCCGCCACCACCGCAAAGCCCCGGCCGGCCTCACCGGCCCTGGCTGCCTCGATGGAGGCGTTCAGTGCCAGCAGATTGGTCTGCTGGGAGATGCCGGTGATCACGTCAATGATGTTGGTGATCTGCTCGCTGGAGCTGATCACCCGTTTCATCTCCCGGTCCGTTACCTGCACCGCTTCCAGCTTGTCGTGCACGTCGATGCTGTAGGTGACCACGTAGCGGGTGTTGCCGGAGACATCGGCAATGGGGCACAGAGTGGTGTCAAACCAGTGGGGCTCGCCGTGGTTGTCTTGCAGGGCCAGATTCTTGCGCAGCTGCTGGCCGGCCATCAGGGTCTTGAATTCCTCCCCACTCAACAGGGACTGCAGCTGCGGGTTGCGCTTGAGCACGGCGGCCTCATCCGGCTCTCCCAGGCGTTTGATCAGGTACTGATTGGCGCTGTAGATCTGCCCGTCCAGATCCCATTCCGCCACGCCGTTGCTGGTGCTGATGGCGTCAAAGCGGCGGCTGTACTCCAGTGCCCGCTCCTTGGTGCTGGTGACATTGGCCTGTATGGAAATAAAGTGGGTCAGCTCGCCCCGCTCATTGAATACCGGGTTGATGGCCAGTGAGACCCAGTAGGGGTCGCCGTTCTGGTGGTAGTTAAGGATCTCGTCGTAAAAGGGTTCACGGGCGTCCAGGCTGCGGCGGATCTTGGCCACGGTGTTCTGGTCGGTGTGCTTGCCCTGGAGAAAGTCCCCCGGCTTGCGGTCCTTGACCTCCTCGTTGGAATAGCCTGTGAGTCGCTCGAAGCCCTGGTTAACGTAGCGGATACGCCCTTCCGGGTTGGTGATGATCACCGCGTTGTCGGTTTCATTGGCCACCATGGACAACATCCGGACCTCTTCGCGCTGGGCCACTTCCTGGGTGACGTCTTTCAGGAAGGCGGTGTACATCACCTTGCCCTCAAGACGGATCTTGGACAGGGACAGGCTGGCCCAGCGCCGGGAACCGTCCTTGCGGTGCACCGGTACCTCACGGGTGGTGCCGACAATCTTGTCCTGTCCGGTCTTGCGGTTGGCGTTGACCAGGTTGTCGTGGTTGGGCTGGATGTCCGGTGGCACCAGCATCTTGACGTTCTGGCCCAGCATCTCATCCCGACTGTAGCCCCACAGGGTCACCGCCGCCTCGTTGGCAAAGGTGACGTGGTTGTTCTCATCAATGGTGACCACCGCATCCAGCGCCTGCTCCAGTGTCTGGCGGATGATTTCCTGGCTGTTGCGCTCACGGGTGATGTCTTTGACAAAGGCGGTATAGGTGATTTTGCGGCCTCGCACCACCTTGCTCAGTGACAGGTTCGCCCAGATCTTGCTGCCATCCTTGCGCTCGATCACCACATCCCGACTGGTGCCGACGATCTTGTCCTGACCGGTCTTGCGGTTGGCATCGATCAGGCTGTCATGGCGGGGCTGAATGTCGTGGGGCACCAGCATCTTGACGTTCTTGCCCAGCACCTCGCTGCGCTCAAAGCCCCACAGCTGCTCAGCGGCGCGGTTGAAAAAGGTGACGTTGTTGTGGGTGTCGATACTGACCACGGCATCCAATGCCTGTTCCAGGACTTCCTGCAGATGGCGTCCCTTGCCACCCTGGAAAAGACGGTTCAAAAACGGCATTGGCGGTACTCTTGCGCTGGATGATTGTCGATACGTTTAGTGAGTGCATCTAAAGGCCGATAATAAATTTAACCCAGCTCCAGCAGAAATCCAGCAAATCCAGTGTCTGATCGGCATTTTTGTTCAGCGGCAGGAGAGCGGTAAGCAGTGACTTACCGGGTGTCTATTGTCCGGATTGAGGTTCCCGAACAGGCTTTGTTGAAAACGGGTTGGCCAGCGGGAAAACTTTTCCGGGGCACCGTGTTGTGCCAGAAATGGGCTCGGACGCTGTTGGCGCACCAAACCGGCTCACGACGGATCTCAGTTCCGCTGCTCAGCCGTCAGCCAATCAGGCCATTGGCACAGAATGACAAGTTTTTCCCGGAATTGGCCTCACAATTGCTAACACTGGGTTACATTCAGTTACCAATGGACTCAGTCATGAAAATGTCCCTGTTAAGCCTGACGATAGCCGCCGCTCTGCTCAGCGCCTGTGGTGGCAGCTCCAACCGCGCCGACACCACCAGCGAGGCGCCCGTTACGGAACCACCCACGCCCACACAGCCGGCGGAACCGGAAAGGCCGCCGGAGGTGGTGGTCACGGGGGCCGAGCGATTTGATGGCCCGGCCCCTGACGTGAACGAACCGGGCGCCTTTGCGGTTGCCGGCCCGGTGGATTACGCCTATGAGCCCATTGAGGTGACGTCGCGCATTGACGGCGATGGCCGGCGCACGGACACCTTCACGGTGGACGTGGCCGGCGTGGCTCATTACCCGCAGCTCTCCGCAGGGCAGGCGGCGCCGGAGGAAGGTTTCCCGGTGATTGTGTTCCAGCACGGGCGCCACTCCAGCTGCTCCACCACCGGGGAGGCGGATGGCAGCGAGTCTTCCGGCACGGACTGCGAGGCGCGGGGTCTGGTGCCGGTGCGTTCGGACAAGGGCTACGACTACATCGCCGCCAACATGGCCAGCCACGGCTACGTGGTGCTGTCCGTGGACGCCAATGACATCAATGCCCAGGACGGTGGCGGCTCCAACGATGCCGGCATCACCGCGCGGGCCGAGTTGCTGCTTCATCATCTGGACATTGTCCGGGATATTGCCGGCAACCCGGACTCCGTCTGGCGCATCGACAGCCAGGGCACGGATTTCAGCGCCTTGTCCGGGGTGACGGACATCGACCGGGTGGGTCTGATGGGGCACTCCCGCGGCGGCAACGCCGTGGCCAAGGCCGTGACGTTCAACCAGGACTTCACCATCAATAACCGCGACAACGGCAGCGGTTCCTTTACCCGTGTCCACGACATCAGCGCTGTGTTCTCACTGGCGCCAACGGATTTTGACCAGGAGTCCCCTGTCAATACGCCCTGGGTGACGCTCTCTCCCTACTGCGATGGTGACGTGGCCAACCCCCACGGCATCTACATGTACGACAACCTGCGCTACAACCCGGACAACACCAGCGGCTCCCAGTACATGATCACTGCCATCGGTGCCAATCATAACTACTACAACAGCTTCTGGTTCAATGACGACGCCGAGCTGAACGGTTTCGACCCCTACTGCTCAGAAGCCTCGCCCGTGGAAGGGCGCTTTGCCCGCGGCGACCAGGAGCGCCATGGTGAGTTTCTGATTGCCTCTTTCCTGCGTCTTTTTGTGGGGGGTGAGAGCGCCTTCGCCGGTTACTGGAGCGGCCGCGAGCATATCCCCGCCAGTGCCTGTCCCGTGGGAAGCGAGCGCTGCGATGACCTGATCCACCTGTCCTTCCAGCAGCCCCGGGACAGTATCCTGTTGGTGGACGACACACTGGATGATCGCTCACTGTCCGAGAACAACCTGGGCCAGTCCAACGAGTCGGGTCTCACCAGTGCCCTGTTCTGGTGTAGCCCGGAATTTGGCGGGGGGCTGGACAGCCGTGATGACCTGGCCGACGGCAACCTGGACCGCTGTCTCTCACCGGCCACCATCTCCGGTGCGCCACAGATCTCACTGGGTTATGTGGGTGCGGCGGCGAGTGTTACTTTTGAGCTCTCCGAGACCGGGCTGGATGTCAGCGACATGGACTTCTTCACACTGCGCATGGGCGTGAGCACCACACCGGACAATGCCATGGGGCAGGATTTCACCCTGGTGCTGAGCGATGCCAACGGCGTGTCCGTGAGCCTGGCCGCGAGCGACTACAGCGACGCCCTGTACGCGCCCCCCGGGCTGCCTGTCTCGGCCCGTGATACGGGCGGCAAGACCATCAACAACATGGTGCCGTTCCGGCTGGATGCCCTGCCCATCTTTGACAGCGAGCTGGACCTGAGCCGGCTCACCCGGGCGGAGCTGCGCTTCGACCAGCTGCCCGCCGGCAGCGTCCAGTTCACGGACGTGATGTTCCAGAAAATCCCTTTCTGACGGGCGTGTCCGCATCAGGAGCCCCGTGATTCAGGCGGGGAAAAACACAAAGGCCGACGGGATCCGTCGGCCTTTGTGTTTCTGTGCGGGGGGACAGTCGCACTGTCTGCCCCGACCTCCTTGAGGTGTTACTGAACCAGTGTCTGGGCGCTGTCCAGGAACTGTTTGCCCTGGCTTTTCACCGTCTCGGCATCGGACCGCTCGGAAGCCTGGTGCACTTCTTCCAGTGCCACCGCCATGGCGTCACTCTCTTCCTGGATTTTTGCCAGAGCGTTTTCGATGGTGTAAGTAAGCTCATGGACCTTGTTCAGGTCTTCGGCGCTGAGTTCGTCCTGGCTGACGATCTGGGCCAGTCTGGCGTTGTACTCGCTGAAGTGGTCAACGGCTTCTTCCAGGGTGTTGGATTCCTTGGCCTCAAAATGGTCATAACGTTCTTCGGCCATCAGTGAAAACGGGAGCATGGAGAGCAGCAGTGGCAGGGCGAAGCGGGCGGTTCTGGTCATGGTGTTTACCTTTGAAATGGATAGAAATGATAAGCATTATCAGGGCAATTATGTGGAGAGGGCCGGACCGAGTCAAGGCAGAGGTGGCCTTTGGGAGGCGTCTGTCGTCCTGACCCGGGTGACGGGGTGGCAATGGCCCCGGGTTAAGGCTTCGGACCCTGAGGAGGGGGCTGGATTTTCCGCTGGCCTTTGCGCTTGAGCCACAAAAGTATGGCCACCCCGAGTGTCAGCCCGGAGACCGCCATCAGCACATCCCAGCCACTGGCGGCGGTGTACAGGGCCCGCAACTGGCTGCCCAGCAGCGTCACGGAGGCCAGCCCCGGCATGATGCCCAGTGTGGAGCCGATCATGTAATCCCGGAAGCGGATATGAAAGGCCCCGGCCAGCATATTGGTCAGTGTAAAGGGGGCCAGTGGCAGCAGGTTGACCAGTGTCATGGTGCGGATGCCCCGTCCGGTGAGGTACTTGGTCATGCCCCTGAGGCGCTTGCCACCGTAGTTAAGCAATGCGTCCCGCCCCAGCCAGTGGCCCACCCAGTAGGACACCACCGAGGAGGTGAGTGTGCCCAATGTGGCATAACCCAGCCCCCACCAGGGCCCGAACAGCATGGCCGTGACCACCACCAGGATACTCAGGGGAAACATCACCACCAGTGTGCCGGCGTAGATCAGCATCACCGCCGCAAACATCCAGGGGGCGTCACGCCACTGGCTCACCTGGGCCATGGCGGCCATCATGTTCGCCGCTGTCAGCACCTCATAATGATGCAGAACCCGCCACGTCAGGCTCAGCAGCAGCAACAGCAGTATCAGGCCAGCACCTTTGGCCAGTGGACGTGGCATGGCGATTCCTCAGGTTTTCCGGAAAGGCCAAGGATACGTCAGTCAGGGGGATTGCAGAAGCGGGGACAACCACCAGTGATGGAACCGACCGATACGGGGCTACCGCTGGGCACTGAGGCGGGCCTCCACCCGTTACTGCAGGGGCCCACCGGCGTCCGGGCTGTCAAAGGGGGAGCAGGTCACCAGCACCAGGCGGTCCCCGGGGAAGTCGTTCAGGTCCAGCCGCTGCTCCGCACTGTTCACGAGTCGCAGGCGGCCCCCCTCATAGCCAGGCCACTGCCCCCGTGGGTCCTGCCGTGGCAGTGGCCTGTGATCTACTCCTGAAGCTCTCCAGAAATAGGGGGATTAACTCCCTCGCGGGGGATACCGAGTATCAGGCGGAAATGCTCCGTTCAGCCTGGATTCGGGAGGTCCCGGACATCAGCCCCAGCGTGGTCGATGTGTACTGGCGCACCTGCTCCAGCAGTGCGGTGTCATCACGCAGGGACTGGCCATAGCTGGGGATCAGCGCTTCCAGAGTCTGGCGGCTGTGGCCGCTGACCAGCTCGGGCAGGCAGCGCTCGATTACGCTGAGCATGGCGGGGACACTGGTGGAGGCTCCCGGAGAGGCTCCCAGCAGAGCGGCCATGGAGTGGTCGCCCGTGGTCAGCACTTCGGTGCCAAACTCCAGGGCGCCGCGCTTGCCGGCACCGGTCTTGATAATCTGGACCCGCTGGCCCGCCTGTCGCAGTGTCCACTGCTCCGGGTTCATCTCCGGCAGAAAACCGCGCAGCTGTTCAAGACGGGCGTCCCTGGAGCTGAAGGCCTCCTTGATCAGGTAGCGGGTCAGTGGCCAGTTGCCCATGGCCACGTCCATGAAGTTGCGCAGGTTGTGGCCGCGCAGTGATTTGACCAGGTCAAACGGGCTGCCCGCCTTCAGGAATCGGGTGGTAAAGCCGGCAAAGGGGCCGAACAGCAGGGCCGGCTTGCCGTCGATAAAACGGGTATCCAGGTGCGGCACCGACATGGGCGGGGCTCCCACCGGGGCCTGGCTGTAGACCTTGGCGTGATGGGCCGCGGCCAGGGCCTCGTCCTCACAGGCCAGCCAAAGTCCGGAGACCGGGAAGCCGCCATAGCCACGGGCTTCCGGCACACGGGCCTGCTGCAGCAGGTGCAGTGCCGCACCCCCGGCGCCCACAAAGACAAAGCCCGCGGAGAGCTCACGGGATTCACCGGACTCCAGGTCCAGCAGAGTGGCCTGCCAGCCCTGGCCCTTGCGCCGGAGTGCGGTGATACGGGTCTTCAGGTGAATCGCTGTGTTGTCCTTGCGCGCCAGTGATTGCCCCAGTTGCCGGGTCAGGCTCCCGAAATTCACATCGCTGCCATGGCCGACACGGGTCGCCGCCATGGGCGTAATGGAGTCCCGGGCGCCCATCACCAGTGGCAGCCAGTCCGACAGGGTGCCCGGGCGGCTGGAAAACTCCATTCCCGCGAACAGCGGATGGGACTGAAGCGCCGCCTGCCGTTTCTGCAGGAAGCGAGAGGCCTCATTGCCCTGCACCCAGCTCAGATGGGGAACATTGCGGATAAAGCTCTCCGCCTTGGGCAGTGCCCCGTCATTCACCAGGGAACTCCAGAACTGCAGGGACTGCTCGAACTGCTCGTTAATGGCCAGTGCCCGGTCGATGTCCACGGAGCCGTCTGCCCGCTGGGGGGTGTAGTTCAGCTCGCAGTAACCGGCATGGCCGGTGCCGGCGTTGTTCCAGGCATCGGAGCTTTCCTCGCCCAGCTGCCCGGACTGCTCCACCAGGGTCATGGACCGGGAGCCGTCCAGCCGCGCAATCAGTGTGGCCAGGGTCAGGCTCATGATGCCGCCGCCAATCAGCAGAATGTCGGTGTGTTGAGTCGCCATGGGATGCCCCCTGTTCAGTGGCCGTGGATAGTGCCTCTAATCTAGCCAAATGAAATGTCGGGAAAAACAGATTTTGAGATATGGAAGATTCGTAAAAACCGATTCTACCGTCAGGGAGGGGAGGGGGCAGGCCCGGCTACAGTCCGTAGAAAGCAGCTATGGCCGTGGCAGACTGTTCTGCCACAGGCGCTTTGGACGGCGCTTTATCGTTGGCGGGTCATTAAACAGGGCAGCCGGAGGGTTCACTGGCTGTCTCTGCAGGCGCCCATGTCCTGTTGACCAGCGTCTCGATATCCGCGAAGACAGCCGGTGCGTTGCTCACCCGGGCCAGCCAGCTCAGTGGGATGCCGCGCTCACCGCCCACTCCGTACAGTGACGCCATGGCCGGACCGATGATCCAGGCACGGCCACAGGAATCCCCCCCGCACTGGATGTTGGCGCGAACCGCGTCGGTAAAACTGTCGGCGTGGCGGAGGATATGGAAGATCACCGGCATGGCCTCATGGAGGTAACAGGTCCGTCCGAAGGTGTCGCCGGCCCCGGGCCCGTCCAGATGGCTGCCCTGCAGGGCTTTTCCGAGGCTCTCCGGGTCGGGGGCTTCCTGCATGGCCTTCTCCAGGGCCTCTGGCAGGGGCTGGCCCTGAAACAGGGCCTCCAGAACCTTTGCCGCGCACTGGGCCCAGGCCACGGCCTCGTCGTTGTGGTTGGTGACCCGGACGGCGGCCTCGACTTTTTCACTGAGGTTGTCATGGCCGTAGTAACAGGCCACCAGTGGCGGCAGTTTCGAAATGGCCGGCAGTTGCATGTCGTCGGCACCGCTTTCCGGCAGCAGCTGGCGGTCGAGGGTCTCGGCCAGGTGGATGCCGGCGTCCTGTATCTCCGCTTCCGGGTAGGTGAGGCTGATGGCACGGCGCACCGGCTCTGCCAGCTGGCTGCCGCTGAGTCGGCGGGTGTAGGGCAGCACCTTCTGCACCAGCACCCGTGTGAGCTTGTCCGTCAGTCCGATGTGGGTGGTGGCGCGGGCCTGTTCGATGGCGTTCTGCTCGATGCTGTCCAGGTTGTTCAGTGTGACCCGGGTGGGGTTGTCGATGTAGCCCTGCCATACACCGCCGGGGCCGAAGAAGGCCCGGAACCGGCGCTGGTAGTCACGGACGTCCAGTGTGCCCTGGCAGGCCAGCAGGCTCTCGCCCAGCACCCCCGTGGCGGCGCCGTAATGGCTGACATCCCCGGACTGCTTGCCCTCATGGGCAAAATAGCCGAGCCCCCCCTTGAAGTACTCCGCCCGTGGCGGCAGGAACTCCGGCGACTGGCCGCCCACCTCCAGTATGCGTGGGCTGTCATAGAGCCAGTGCAGTCCAAGGCTGGCCGCGTCCGCGACCCAGCCGCCGGCCAGGGCGGCGATGATGGCGGTGTTTCTCTCCGGGCTAGGGTTACAGGTCATGGGGTGTTCCTGTCGCTGTGCTTGTGAGTGGAAGCGTGATGAATCGTCTCTGATGAGGATGGCACGTTTTGTGTGGATGCGTCATGGCATCCCCGTGTTACGGAATCAGGCTGAGAGTCCGGTCACTCTTTTCTTACAGGCAAAAAAAACGGTACCGGATTTAGAGCCCGGCACCGTTTTGTCCATTACGACTGTGTCGCACAATGGCGAGGGTTGAACGTCGGCCCTATCCCGATCAGGAAAAGGTCTTCTTCGCCTGGGTGCGCACGTGGGTGGTGTAAAGCACCAGCCCCACCAGGGTCAGACCGCCCACCAGGTTACCCAGCACCGTGGGGATCTCATTCCACATGATGTACTGGTACAGGGTGAATTCGGCGCCCATCATCAGCCCCAGGGGGAACAGGAACATGTTCACCACGGAGTGCTCGAAACCGAGGTAGAAGAACACGATGATCGGCATCCACATGGCGATGACCTTGCCGGACACGTGGGTAGAGATGGTGGCGCCCACCACACCCATGGAGACCATCCAGTTACAGAACATGCCGCGCAGGAACAGCACCAGCCAGCCGGCGGCCCCTGCCTCCTGGTAACCCACGGTGCGGCCTTCACCCACTTCCATGATTTTCTGGCCGACTTCATTGATGACCTCGGTACCACCCATGGAAAAGTTCAGGTACGCGAAAACGGCAATAAAGAGCGCGCCGCAGAGGTTGCCAAGCCCCACCAGTCCCCAGCACTTGAGCATTCTGGGAAAGGTCACGCCCGGTCGTTTGTCGAGCAGTGCCAGGGGCACCAGGGTAAAGACCCCGGTGAGCAGGTCGTAGCCCATCAGGTAGAGCATGCAGAAGCCCACCGGGAACAGCAGCGAACCCAGCAGGAAAGAGCCGGTCTGTACCGCAATGGTAATGGCGAAAATCACCGCCAGCGCCAGTGTGGCCCCGGCCATGAAGGCCCGGATCAGGGTGTCCCGGGTGCCCATGTAAATCTTGGCTTCGCCGGCGTCCACCAGCTTGGTGACAAATTCGTTGGGTTGAAGATAAGACATATCGATGATCCTTCAGGTGGTTAAATGGGGGCTGAAAGCGGCCGGTCAGAGGTGTTTGCCGACCCGCAGACAACGGTGTCCGGGTCAGGGCAGGTCAATGGGCGGAGGCTCGGTGCTGCGGCCCCCGTGTCTGTGTTACCAGCGCCTGTAGGGAAGGAACTTGCCATCCATGGTGATCAGGACCCGGTCTCCCTTGGGGTCTTCCACCTTCTCCACGGTCATCTTGTAATCAATGGCGCTCATGATGCCGTCGCCGAATTTTTCGTGGATCAGCGCTTTCACGCTGGGGCCGTAGATCATGGTGGCCTCGTAGAGGCGGTACAGGAGCGGGTCCTGTGGGACACTGTCGCCCCAGTGTTTGGAGGGGCAGGTCTGCAGTGTCTGTGAGACCTCCTTGTCCAGCCCCAGTGTCTTGCACAGGGCGTCCGCCTGTTCTTCCAGCATGGTGTTCATGCCAAAGCAGCAGGAGGTGGTCCATACCGGGGACATGGCGATGGCCTCGGCCAGCTGCTCCCAGGTCAGCCCTTTCTCGTTTTTCGCCTTGAGAATGGCGGCGGTCATCATTTCATGGTTCATGGGAAGCTCTCCTCTGTGTTGTGCTGCATCGTGGTGCTTGCGCACTCTTGTGAGGCGTACAAAAAGTAAAAAAGCCTTTTTATAGCGCTTACTCACCGGATTCCCGCTGGCTGTTGCAGGTGCCATGCCAGTGCTCTCCTTGTGGGCGTTGACGGGGGAGAAAGTGAGGGAAAGAATGGATAGGGGGCTGGCCCCCCATAAAGAGGCCGGGTCATGGCGGACACAGTGTTCGAGGAGAGTCTATGGCAACCATCAGACGGCGCACCCTGCTAAGGGCCCTGGCGGCGGGAGCGGCGATTTCGGCACTGGGGCCACTGGGGAATGCCATCGCCGGAGAGGAGCAGCGGCTGCGCAAGACCATTCCGGGGACGGATGAGTCCGTCAATGTGATCGGCATGGGCACCTGGCGCACCTTCAATGTGGGGGGCGACCCACAGTTGCGGGATCAGCGCACGGAAGTGCTGCGGGCCTTTCTGGAGCAGGGTGGCGAGGTGGTGGACTCCTCCCCCATGTACGGCTCGGCCCAGGAGGTGCTGGGCCATGCCATTGAGCAGCTCGATGCCGGCGACCGGGTCTTCGCGGCGGACAAGGTCTGGACCAGCGACGGTAATGCCACCAGGCAGCAGGCCAGCGAATCCGCCTCAAAGTGGGGTCTGGAGCGGTTCGATCTGATGCAGGTGCACAACCTGCTTGAATGGGAGGCGCACCTTGAGACCCTGCAGGCCATGAAGGCGGAGGGGGAGGTGCGCTACATCGGCATCACCACCTCCCATGGGCGGCGACACGAGGAGTTCGAGCGGGTCATGGCCAACCACGACATCGACTTTGTGCAATTGACCTACAACATGGCAGACCGGGAGGCGGAAGAGCGGTTGCTGCCACTGGCCCGGGAAAAAGACATTGCGGTGCTGGTCAACCGGCCCTACCACGGCGGGGATCTGATCAAGTCTTTGCAGAGCCGTGGGCAGCCACTGCCGGACTGGGCCCCTGAGGTGGGTTGCAGCAACTGGGCGGAGTTTCTGCTCAAGTTCACTGTGTCCCATCCGGCCGTCACCTGCGCCATCCCCGCCACCACGAAAGTGGCGCATATGCGGGAGAACATGGGCGCCTCCCGTGGCGTGCTGCCCGATGCGCGTCAGCGCCAGCGCATGGTGGATTACCTGGAGTCACTGTGATGCTGGGGGATCTGGAGACCTATTCGCTCAGCCACTTCATGCCCATGACGCCGGAGGTCTATTTCCGGCTGTTTGAGCGGCTCAACAGTCAGCTATGGCCCTGGCAACTGCTGGTCTTTGCGCTTTTTCTGGCGGGGGCGGAGGCTTTGCGTAGGGGGCGCAGTGTCATGGCCGGTGTCCTGGTCGCCCTGTGCTGGCTCTGGGTGGCACTGGCTTTTCAGTTCAGCCTGCACGGGGAACTCAGCCCGGCCGGCGCCTGGCTGGGCTGGGCCTTTGTGCTGCAGGCCCTGCTGTTGCTGGTTGCCGGCTGGCGCGGGCAACTGGTGGGGCAGCGGGGGCCCCGCGCCCGGGTCGGGCTGGCTTTGCTGGTGTTTGCGCTCTTTCTTTATCCGCTGCTGGGCCCGCTCACTGTCCGCACCTGGGCCGGGCTGGAGGTACCTGGCACGGCCCCGGACCCCACCCTTATGGCGACACTGGCCCTGCTGGTGATGACTCCCCGCTTGCCCTGGCTGCTGGTGCCGGTTCCGGTGCTGGCTCTGGTGTTCAGTGCCGCTACCTGGTGGACCCTTGGCTGGGAGCCGGGGCTGGTGGTGGGCCTTCTGGCCATACTCTTTCTGCTCTGCCCACTGATTGGCCGTTTGAGGCAGACACCCTTTTATCGACGTCCATAAATGTAATCCGATCCTGGTTATGGCCAACGCAGAAACCAGGGCGGTGCAACAACGTAAGTTAAGGGGGCTGATCGTGACTTATCCTATCCACCTCAAACGCATCCATGACCCGGCGGAAGAGAAGGACGGTACTCGGATCCTGGTGGATCGGGTCTGGCCCAGGGGCGTGCGCAAGGCGGATGCGCGCCTGGACGGGTGGGCAAAGGCGGTGGCGCCGTCCACCGGGCTACGCAAATGGTTTGGTCATGATCCGGAGCGTTGGGAGGCATTCCGCCGCCACTACCGCGACGAACTGGCCCAGGTGCCGGAAACGCTCTCGAATCTGCTCGACTATTGTCGCCAGGGCCCTGTCACACTGGTCTTCGGCGCCCGGGACCGGGAGCACAACCAGGCCGTGGTGCTCCGGGAAGTGTTGCTGGAAGAGAGGGCAGTAGAGGAAAACCCGAAAGGGAACGCCTCCTCCGTTTGCTACGGCAGCGACTTCCCGGATGAAAGCGACCCGTCCTGAAAGGCATCGTGTTGATCGGCTTCCTGTCTGCCCATGGTAGAGTGGCTCTGGAGACTTAAGCCACAATGACGCCAGGCTGGCTGGCCCATGATGTATCAAAAAGGCCCACCCGATAATGATGTCCCTGATCGAATGGTTCCAGACGAATGACACCCTCCTCTGGTGGCTTGGCGGGCTTTCGCTGGTGATGTTTCTGGGCACCCTGATTGCGCTTCCCGTGCTGGTGGTCCGCATTCCCTCTGACTACTTTGTCAGGCCCGTGCGGGAGAAAAGGCTGATTTCCGAGTACCACCCCTTGATGGGATTGGCGCTGTTGCTACTCAAGAATGGGCTCGGCCTGCTGCTCTTGCTGGCGGGCATTGCCATGCTGGTGCTTCCGGGGCAGGGGCTGATCACGATTTTTGTGGCACTGACCTTTCTGAATTTTCCGGGCAAATACCGCCTGGAACGCTGGGTGATTTCCCGGGGGCCCGTGTTCAGGTCCATTAACTGGATCCGGGAAAGGCGGGGTTATCGGCCTTTGGATCCGGGGAACCTGCCTCGCTCTGGGTGATGGCTGGGGCTCTCGGGCGGGCCATATTCCCATAAAACAGGTGCCGCGGTTGGTGGCGCGAGGGGTTTGGAGTTGGCGTTGGGTGAGGATTGGCTCAGATTGCCTTAAGGCGATCTTCGGGGCTTCGCCCCGTCGTCGCGTGGCGACGACGCCCACATTGCGTTCGCAATGTGTCGAACGGAGGTTCGAACCAGGGCTCTCGGGCGGGCCATATTCACATACAATCAGGACCCGCGGTTGGTGGTGCGAGGGAATTTGGAGTGGGCTTTGGGTGAGGATTGGCTCAGATCGCCTTAAGGCGATCTTCGGGGCTTCGCCCCGTCGTCGCGTGGCGACGACGCCCACATTGCGTTCGCAATGTGTCGAACGGAGGTTCGAACCAGGGCTCT